>NZ_JBIPCV010000002.1:0-680107 GCF_044007495.1 Flavobacterium sp. FlaQc-52
TAAAAAATCATTACAGACAAATCGCTTAAATTCTTCACTGTATTTAGATTGCCATTTTGAGGTTGATATTTTTGTATATCGTTCCATTTTGTTACACTTTTGTGTAAACCTATTTCAGGACAAGACAGATTGCTTAAAAAAAAGTCTCACGCAGATTTTAGCAGAATCAAATAAAAAAATCCGCAAAATCCGCAAAATCTGCGTGAAAAAACTCTTAACTTAATGACATTGAGCGCGAGCGTCCCGCTCGTGACTATTTTTAATGTTTTATTGTGTTTACGAGTGGTATGCTGACGCTGGTGGTGAATTGAAATTATTTGTCTTTTATAAATCTTTAATGAAATCACTTGGACTTATTTTTAAAGCTTGAGCAATTTTAAATAGAGTACTTATCTTCATTTCTTGTGAGCCTTTAATGTATTTCCTTAGATTTTCTACATCCATTTCAGCTTCATGAGCAACCTCTCTTTGTTTTAATTGATTGTCTTCTATTATATCCTTTATTCTGATTCCGAGCTGTTTTACAACTTCCGGAATTTCAGTTTTTCTTGTTCTTTTCATGGAAATGAAATTACAAGTAATAGATTGTTTTTATGGGATTGTAAAGAATCGGTTGTTTGTAACCGATTTTTTGTATATTTGTTTTTCAATTAGTAGAAATATAATTTAATTTAATCATGGAAGTACAAAATAATAAGCCAGTTGCAGAATTTTCAGAATTGATGAATAAGACAAATTATTTCACGAAGTTAAAAGAGAATACGATTAACAATTCCTTTAGCGTACCACTAAAAGTGTCTGGTTATGAGGAATTAAATCTAATAGCTTCAAATCTTCTTAAAGCAAGTATCTTTATGCTTAAAAATGATGGTGAATGTTTGTCAAACAGTTCTGATATAGATGTCATATCTTTACTTGAACTTGCTTTGCAGCTTCTACCGGAGGATGAGATGGAGTTGTTGGATGAGTTAAATAAACGTCATTTGTAGTTGATACTATGTGAAGTCTCCCGACTTCGCACAACGATCGTAGTATTGGAAGAACACTTCGAAGAACTGAGGATTAAATATGCAAGTCTTTTCCCGAGGCATAAATTTTTCAAGCACATGCACTATCAAATACAGGACTTGAAATTTTATACATTTTTCTTTTTATTTATATCCCGAATTGTGAAAATCATTGCTAGTATTAATAACAAATTTGAAACAATACTTGCGTATCGATTTTCTTTTAAGTTGTCAAAGTTCAATTCACTTATGTTGAAAATGAGCAGAATTAAACTTGCAAATATTAAAAAGTAGGCTATGATTTTTCTATTCATATCGTTTCTGTTTTTTATTTCAATTTTTAGAAAACTTTTTTTCGTTGCAACGTAGCTGTTTGCCAATTCCTTGTCTTACAGCCGGTTTCCGTTGGTTTACTAGCGGGGCATTTTTATACAATTCATTCAATAACCCGCTTTTTTGTCGAACGCCCGTTAGCAGCAGTTGTTTTGTTACTCTTGTGGTTTTATAGCTCTTGTCGCGATGAATGCAGGTAAAAATTCGTCCATTTTATTTTCTCCGCCCCAAGAGTCTTCAAACATTGCAGTTATTGTAAAACCAGCGTCTAATTGTCCGCCAATTTGGTCTGTCAAACTGTGTCCAAACAGCAATGCTTCCTTGTTTTTTTTCAACTCTTCTAATTCTTCTGTCGGCAATGAATGCAGGTCTGAAAAGGGTTGCTTGTAAATTAACGTCAAGTTTTTTTCGTCAAGCTGAAGTGAAATTGGATTCATCAAACCCGTCATTAAAATTCCGTTGGGTTTTAAAACTCGAAAACATTCTTTCCAAACGGGCAAAATATCTTCAACGAAGAGTATGGAGCAAGGATTAAAAATTAAGTCAAATGAGTTGTCTGCAAACACAGAAAGGTCTTTCATATCTCCTTGAACAGTTTTTATATCAAGGTCAAATTTGTCGCTTAGCGTTTTGTCTTGTAGTAATTGCTTTTCGGAATTGTCAAAAATGGTTACGTCCGCACCCAAAGTCGCAAGGATTGGACCTTGCTGTCCACCACCGGAGGCAAGTCCTAATATTTTTAAACCTTTTAAAGTAGGAAACCAATTTTTAGGTACCGCTTTTTTAGGTGTCAAAACGATACTCCAATTTCCGTTTTTTACGTTTTCCAATTCTTGGTCTGAAACAGGAATTGTCCAACGGTCTTTTTTGTCAACGTAATTGTCCCAAGCTAATTTATTATGTTTTACTATGTCCATTTATTTGTCGTTTTACAATTGATGCTAACTAGTATATATGTCTTATAAAACTAGACCGCTGCTGCATGATTTTAATAAAAATAGCATAAAAGACTACAAGATATCATTTTTTATTTAGCCTCTTCTGCTTCAATTTCTTTTATAATTTCTCTTGCTTCCTTAATTGCGTTTTGATAAGGTTCTTGACTATATTGGGTGAATTTACTAAGTCCCGATAAAACAATTTTTGTCTTCTTTTTCAATACAGTTGTATTAATATCTTCATCTTCTTTTCCGGATATTAATAAATCTACATATCTTGAAATAAGTCTTTCGTATGAAACTTCAACAATTGCTATTTGTGGAATAGTTTGCTGGTAATAACTCAAAATCTTATTTCTTACCTTTTGATTTTCTATAGTATTTATTTTTCCACTAGATTTAAAGCCTTCATAGCTACCATTATTTATTAAGGTATTAATGAAATTTGTACCTGAATTAATCTCTTTATGATTCGCTTCAATACTGTCTATTTTTTTTGGTGTAAGATATAAAACAAAATCTATTTGTTTTTGCGTTTTACTTAATAACTTTTTTGTGTTTTCCAGATTCGAAATGTCATTTTGTAAATCTCCTTTCAACCCCATTAAAAATTTTTGTGCATCTTTCTGTTGATGCTTTTCTTCGCTCCAAGAGTGAAGCCATATTGAAAGTGAAACCGCAAATACAATAATTAAAATTTCAGTAAGTATTTCTTTTACTTTTTCTTTGAAGGAATGTTTTTTATTGTTCATCTCTGAGTATATTTTTTTTGTGTGTTTTATTATTTCGTCTTGCATCTTTGTAGTTTTGTAATTTTAAATGTTTATTCGTTATTCTGTTGCTATAAAGTGACGCACAACATTTTGCCACTTTGAAACGACTGAGAATTCGTATACGCTCCGTTTTCGGCTGAACGAAAATTGGATAAGAAACAGTAATTCCACTAAATTGTAACTCGCTTAAAAGGGCTGTTCGCGACTTTATTTTAATACGTCCTTAAGTTCCACAACATCAAAGTTATCGTTGTTTTCTAAAAAGTGTTTTATTATTGGAATGTGTCCTTGCCCAAAAATTAAAATGACATATTTGTCCGAAGGTTCAACTTGATTTATAATATTTGAATAAATAGCAAGATTTCTTAAATACCATTCTGATACATATTGTGCTCCTGCATAATTTTTACCTCCACCAATCTTTGCTAAAAACTTTAGATAAATGGATAAATTTCTTTTTAACTCTTCGGGTTTATTTACGTATTTTATGACTTCGGTTATGGTGCTTTTTTTTACTTTATTATTATAATCATTTAGCATTGCATTTGCCTGGGACCCTAAATCTTTTAGTATATAAAGTTGATTATTTTCTTTTGCGGTCGCAGCCATTAAGCTATCGTGTAGCCCATAAAATTTGTCTATACAGTTTACTTGATTTAGTTTTAATTTTTTCGCTAACCTAAAGCCAATTTGTTCTCTTTCTGAAACGGTAAGTTTATAATGATCGGTTAAATATAAATGATACAAACTGTCGCTGGAACGTTGATTTTCAAATGGTCTTTCAATCATCACTTTAGTCGCTTTTGTCTGAGATAGAACATTTGTTAAGTCTTCTAATTCATTTTGTCGCTTAGCATTAAAAAAATCGTCCACTTTTAGTTCAAAACTATCTTTATGTGGGGTTTCAAAATGGATAGTTCCAATTAATAAAATTTTTGTTTTCTGAGTTTGTCCGAATGTGATAAGTCCAAAATTTAAAGCAAAAATTAACGGTAATAGTTTCATAGATTTTATTCTGTTTTGGTTGTTTTTTTGGTTGTTGAGGTATTAATAGCCGCTAACGTTCTGACGCTAGACGAGGTTTGGAATCAAAGATGCGAGTTTTTTCCATTATGCACAAATTTTGTAAGTACAAAACACAGCTGAGTTGTAACGGCTGTTATGGACTGTTTTTTGTTTTGCGAGATATTTTTCTTCTAAATTTATTCTGTTTGAAAAATATTCAACATTTGGATTTTTGCGAACATATTTCTTCTATGGTATTGTGTAAAGTGAGTCAATAAGATTTCTTCCGGCTAGATCTTGGGCAATGTCATTAAGTTTTAAAATTTTTTCACGCAGATTATGCGGATTATGCGGATTTTTTTTATTCTATCCCGCTAAAATCTGCATGTGACTTTTTTTAATGTTAGCCTTTATTTAAATTGTATTCACGAGCGGAACACGAATTTTATTATTTAGTAATTTTTTCGATGTAATTTTTTAAACCCGTTGTTTCAACCTGAATGTCCGGAGCAATTCCTTTTCCAATTTCACGATATTCTGTTTTGTTTCGATCCATTAGAATACCTGTTGTTATTTTTAAAATTGCATTATCGGAAAGTCTGAATTCTGAGTTATCGGAAGTTAATCCTTGTGTATTGCAGCCAATTATTTTTACGTTTTTTTGTCCTTTGAAACTGGCAACAATAAATTCTCCCGAGCTCGCCGTTTTTTTACTCGTTAAAATATATATAGGTTTGTTCTTTTTTTTGATTTTTATATCCGGTGTTTGAAAGGTCGCAATTACAGTTTTATTAAAATTGATGTTCGAATTGGTGTTGCTATAGTAGCCAATTTCTCCCGAATTATCTATTGAACCCACCACATTTACAGCATCTAAAAAAGGATAAATGGATTTAAACATGGGCGAAAACATTCCTCCATCATTTTCTCTCACATCAATTATCCAGGCTTTTGGATTTATCTTTTCTAGTTTTTTAATCTTTTTGTAAAAAGAACTCACATATTCTTCCCAATCTTCCTGGTTTAGATTTCCAATGGCTGGAATGGTGATGTAGGCATATTTTTCGTTTATTATACTGTCTTTTGCATAAGGAAAAGGCAAGCCGCTGTCCTTGTATCTTTTTAAATAAAATTCCACTACTTGAGGCTCATAAAAGCCCGAATGCTGGTCACCCAATTCATTCAAAATATTCTTGATAATTGGATACGTGTCTTGTATTGAATTCGATTTGTTATTTTCAAGCTTGGCCTCAGTTCTTATTTTTGCCCAATCAATTTTCTTTTTGTTGACCGAGTTTTGTTCCATTATAGCAATTGCTTTTTCTAAATAAGAATCCGGTTTTGATTGGGAGAAAGTTTTAGTGGTGAATGTTAACAAAGCTAATAGTCCTAGTAGTGTTACTCTTTTCATTTTGGTTGTTTGGTTATTCTTTTAGTGTTAGTTTTTATCTAGATTGCGTTCACGAGCGGGACGTTCGCGTTAGCGGTGGTTTGAATCAAAGATGCGGGTTTTTTCAATTATGCACAAATTATTCAAGTATAAAACCATCTTTAAATTCGGACTAAAACTCAGCTTTGTGAAGTCTCCCAACTTCGTACAGCTGATGATTTAACGGGTTCTAAAAGGCATCAATAAACCCTAGTAAACTTGCAACTGAAATACCGGTAAATAATAGACCAATAATGATCAAAAGTAGTGAGCCCAAACCATTAAAATTGTTTTCTATAACAAATTTTTCAGGGTCTTCCGGATTGTAGCGTATTGTAATGGTTTTATTTATATTTTCCTGATATGACTGAAATTTGTCTAAATCCGATGATGTATGTAAAAAGGGTTTTCCCGTAATATTTTTTCCTTCTGTTGTTAAAAACTCAATGAAAGGAGTTTTATATCCGTCATTATCGGATTCATAAGATAGAATTTTTCCAAAACTTTCGATTCCGTTTTTTTTAATCTGATTTAAGAAAGAGATAGAAGAATAGGCATAAAACAAGAGCAATATTCCTATCATCAAAAAACAAATGGCAGGTTTGTAAAACATAAAGAAAATAAAAAGGATAACAAAAATCAGGCTTTGTTCTTTATTGAGATTCATTCTTATTGAGGATTTTGTTTACTATTTGATTTTGTCTTTTTATAATATGGAAAAATGCTGCTTTGCGAAGTCATGAGATTTCGCAAAGCTGATAGTGTAATTTAAGAACAATTTTAAGAAAGGAACGGGATAAGTTTTTTATAATTTATTTTTTATTTCTCGTATTTCCTTTTCAGAATAATTACAACTATTAATAGTGCCATTTCGATGAACAATTTTTACAATAATCTTATCATAGTTAAATGATTTGATACTTCTGACTAAAAAAGTATAATAAATAATTGCTATTTTCTCGCAATGTGTTTTTATATTTTTTAAATCTGTATCTAATAAGTTACTATTGGTTAATGTTATTGTATAGTTTTCTTTTATAGATTCAGCCTCAATTTTATTTTCTTTTAATTCAAATTTTTCAGGTTTATACAAGTTACCAATTTTCTGAAGTTCATCATTAAGTTTTTCTTTATTAATTACTTCATTGTTCTTTGTCTCCGGATGTTTAACTTCATTTTTTTTACAAGAAAAAGTCAAAATTAAAATTAATATAAATAGTTTTTTTTTCATAGTTTTTTACTGAGTTATGGGTTAGATATTCTCAGGATATTTTGCAGAATGGTTTAGTTGATTTCCTTTAATATTGTAAGTAATTCTGGAATTTTGCTTACTTGCGATTCTGTCCAGAAATAATGTTCGTTATCTGTATTACCGTTATCCTTCAGATAAATAGATATTCTTCTTGTACTTTTTTCAATATAAAAACTAAATGTGATTTCTCTTGAATTAAAAATATATGTTATTGATTGTTTTCTCTCGGTTTTATCTTTAAGATTTGGGATTACGTATTGCTCGATAAATAATATAAATTCATCTACTTCATTTAAATCGATCCATGAAGATTTAAAATAGTTAAAATTTCTTCCTGCTATTTGATATATTACGCTCATATCCATTTGCAAAGATTTGATTTTATTATTTGATTTTAAATCAATTGCTTCAACTGGAAAGAATGTAACTATTTCACCAAGTCCGGATTTAAATTCTGCTTTTACGTTCCAATCTTTATTGATTTGTGTTATCTCTGCATTATCTATAAATTTTCTAGTTTCAGAATTTGTTTTTTCTTTTTGAGAATAACTTTTTGATCCAATTAAGAGTAATAAAATTGAAATTAATATTCTGTTGAATTTCATAATGGTATTTGTTTATTATTTAGTGTAGGCAAAACTAATTTATTGAAATCTAATAAACTTACGGGAAGCCGTAAATACTCAAAATAAATACGAAAGATTTGATAGAAGGGATGTCCTTTTTTTTGGGAAACAAAACGTCTAATTCAGTGACAAAAGTTCTAGCCGAACAAGTAGTGTTTATGGAGGCGGGATGCGCTAGCGGTGAATACCCTCTGCTGTGTGAATTCTCCCGGCTTCGTGCCTGTTCCAATGAGCGAAGAAAGTTGTAGAGCAGTGTTAGCGAGTTGGGAGACTTCGCGCAGCGATCACAGTATTGGAAGAACATTTTGAAAAGCTGGTACAGGTATTAGTTTTTATTTTAATTGTTCTGTAATTATTTTTAAAATGTCAGTTGCAATTTTCTCATTTTCAATTTCATGTTTTGCTTTTTCTTGTTCCCAATTTTTCTTGATCCATGTTATTTCATATTCATTATTTAGTTTTTCAACTTCAATAACTGTTCCGCCTCTTGTTCTTGTTGCGCATAAAATAATATCGCATTTTAATTTTGCAAATATTGGTAGTGAGAAAAATATTCTTGAATTTGGGTCGCCTTGACTTTCAATTCCAATTATTTTGCCATTTATTTTTACGATAACTGAAATATCTCCGTTTTCGTGGGTTATTTGTTCAAAGTCTTCATGAAAGATAAAGCCTTGAAATTTTTCATGAAGTTTTTTATAAACCAATTTGATTGTTTCAGATTTTCCGACATTTGAAGTTCCGTAAAGTCCAATAAGTTTTTTCATATTTTTTATCTTAATTTTAAAAAGTACTTTTTACGAATGGTTACACTAATAAAGCTATTTAACGCTGCTCTGTAAAGTCGCGCGACTTCGTATCCGTTTCAATGAACGAAAAAAGGTGTAGTGTAATATAGCAGTGTGTGCGAAGTCAGGAGACTTCGCACAGCTGACTGGTTTTATTCAGTTGGTATTCCCGCATTTTTAGCGTCTTCTTTTTCTATAGCTTTCCATTTATTATAATTGACTTCATCTTTTGCTTGTAAATATGCTGCAGCAACCAAACTTGCTTGTACATAAGTTTGCATTTTATCACCTCCATTTTTTGCTATTTCATATTGTTGTTCAGCATCCAAAGCAACTTGATTCTCTATTTTTTGCATATCGTTAGCAACTTGTTTATCCATTCCGCCTCCAAAAAAATACCATATAACTCCGATAAAAATTATTGCTGAAATGATTGTTTTCGCTTTACTTGTTTTTTTAGGTGTTTCCATTTTTGTTTCCATAATTTTAATTTTTACAATCTTTAGTTAATTCTCGTTTATTTATGTGGTTTCTGAACTCCACTTTTATTTTTCTATTGTTATTGTTTAGAAAGAGTGTCCGGTTTTCGATATTAGACCAAATTAGTTTCTGTTTTATATTCTTAAAAATGAATTTTTCCCACTATGCATACCCGAGCAATAGCGCACTGACAAAGTAAGTTTTACAAGTAGAAAACAAAGCTGAGGACGTTTATGAGGAAAGAAAATAAGTTCATATTCAATCTGAATTTCGCGAAACCTATCTGTTCGCTGAAATCCCAATTTAATCAAATTATTTTGGTAGATGTGCAATCAATTCAACTTCTAATTTTGCATTTGGTAGGTACAATTGTACTATTTGAACCCATGTAGCAGCAGGAAAGTCACCATTATAGAATTTTTTTCTAACGTTATTGTATTTTTTCATTGTCTCTATATCTGTTGTATATAAATTTTCTTTTACAACATTTTCAAATGTGGCACCATAACTCGATAGTGACGCTTTTAAATCGTTATAGACAGCTGTGATTCCTTCAGGAGTTAATTCGGTTGTTACAGCACCGGAAATGTAAAGAACATTGTCAACTTTTAAAACTTGAGCATAACCAATATCGGTATCTTGTTTTGCCTCATTGTTCCAATGCCATTTTTCCTTTTTTATTTTAGCTTCTTGTGCAAAATTTTTCGTGAAAATTAATAGAAAAGATAGTAAAAGGAAATATTTCATAATGGTTTGTTTTTTAATTGAAGTTTGTTTTAGGGTTTATTTGGTTAACTCAAACTGTTAGAAGTCTCCCCACTTTGTACCAGTCACAATGAGCGAAAAAAACTGCAACGGAATATAGCAGTGTGTGCGAAGTCGGGAGACTTCGCACGGAGATCGCAGTATTGGAAAAACATTTTGAAGAGGTGGATACTATTCTTCCGGTCTTAAAAATTTTCTTTTAATTGAAGTCATTTTTTCTAATCTACTATTTATTGCTTCGACCGTTATTTTTTCATTTTCTAATTGCACAGTTGACCATTTATGCATGTTAACCCAGGCTTCGCCTTTAACTCGTAATGAATGACCTAAGGGGTCATTAGGTAAATATTTACGAATAATTTTACTTGATGCATGCCAAGCATCTCCAACCATTGTATTATATCCGATATTCCGAGAACCATCAGCTCGTTCTCCAAATTCTATTTCTGTGATTTGAATTGCGTCGCTTACAGATTCTGTAATTTCGCTTTTTTCTTCCTTGGTTAAAAACACATAAGATTCTAATCTTTCATATAGATCTAAAAGATCACTTAATAAATTTAATTTAAATTCAGCCATGTCCTAAGTTTTTTTAATTGTCACGCTTTTAATTAGTTTGTATTCGAGATGTTGTTCCATTTTTAATATTCGAAATCAATCTGGATGATTTACAATCCGTCTACTAGGGATTAAACTCAATAAAAGATTTATTCACTTTTTTAACCCTTATTAATACAATTGTATCATCTTATAAAACAAACAAACATCGTCTTTAAATTCAACTGTTCACCACGTAAAAACACCTGATTTTATAATGAGAAGAAATGTAGTTATTCTATGTGCTCCTTTGAAAATGATTCTCTGCTGTGTGAAGTCTCCCGACTTCGTACCCGTTCCAATGAGCGAAAAAGTTGTAGTGGAATATAACAGTGTGTGCGAAGTCGGGAGACTTCGCACAGCGATCACAGTATTGGAAGAACACTTCGAAGAGTTAGTTTTTTCGACTAAACGAGTTTATGAATTATAAGTGTAATTCCAATATAAACCCTGATTTCGCTGATCGTTTGTTAGTAATATTTATAAATTATACAATTAGTTTTTTATAATTAGTCGTTTAGCTTGGCGGTCGGTTCGATCATAACCAATTCAGCTAGTTTAGCTGCTACATCTTTCATCTGTTCTTCTGAAGTACTAAGACCACTTCGTGATCCGAGTAGAGGACTGACTTCGCGAAGAGCTTCGTAAGTAGTATTATGAATAATTGGGACTAATTGGTCACGCGCTAACAATGCAGATAATTCTTTATCTGCAATACCTTCTTTTGGGAGGCGGGAAAGTAGAGCAGGAGTTACTAATACCAATCCAATTCGAGAGTTTGCCAAGCCTTTGTCAATTGCCCTCATCAAAGGTACACCGAGGCCTACGTCTTTCTCGCTGAACCAAACGGAAACGCCATTTTGCACAAGCAAATCGTGAAGTTCTTTTGCGGCACCTTGGCGATCATCCCAAGCATGGCAGAGAAAGACATCCCGAAGATCGGGTTTTGCTTCTGCACGCTCTTCAACTGTTTTGCGGATTGGAGTTAATGCCAGTACTTCAGCGGCTGTATAAAAAACAGGTGAACTTGCTCGCGACCAACGCGGCTTTGAACTTCTGCTAGCTCTGCTACTTCCTCCGCCTACGGATGAGTAGGATGGAGTGGAATATGAATTGTAGGAATATGAATTATAGCTACTACGATAATTTCGACCACTACATGCTGGGCAGGCATCTGCTCCGCTTGCGGTCCGGTGTCCATGAATTGGTGCTGTACATCTTGCCATATTTTCTAGTTTAAAGTGTTACATAAGATTTAGTAAAAAAAATATAGAAAAGTGTCTATTTACTTGTCTATGTATTATATATAAGTTGTTGACAGAGTTTGCTGGTTTTTACTCTTAAAAATTCCTGTTGCTTTTTGGATAGGTATGGATTTAAAATGAGTTTTTTCTAGTATGATACTATCTTTAATTCAGCGCAACCTAAATCACGGCAAACTGCTTATTGATTACTTTTTTTATTCATTTTTTCTTGCAAACCATTGAGTATGTTCTCTTGAAAAAGCATTTTCACAATTTATAATGTAGTTTGAAAAATCTGCTTCATTTTCAATACGTGTTATTTCAGATTTGATTAAAATAATTTCATGAGCTGTCAAGGAATAGGAAGAAGATAATTCATTATGTTTTTTTGATTGTAACCATGTTAATACAGAAGAAGCTGCAGTTGCAATTACTTCTATTGGTATTTTTAATGTTGGTTCATAAATATTATATAATAGTAAAATTATCGCTAATGCATGCAAACTTACTGTTGTCCAAAACCATAATTCAGCTTTATCTTTATTAAATTTTGCCTTTTTTGTATACCATAATGCTTGATTTGTTATTCTTTCTTTTCTGTAAAATTTGAATCTTTCACTTAAATTAAGTCTTCTAACTTGTATCATTATATTAGAAATGGGGTCTTCAATGCTAGCAGATATACCTAGTTTACCTATCAAACTTTCATTTTGTTTTAATATAGTTTTCATATCGTTAATGAAATACTTTCGCATTATTTCAATATTTTCACAATCAACGTAAGGCTCTGCTCTCATCATCCATCTCCAAGAGCGAGTTTTAACGGACTCAGCAACTGCTCTTCCATTATACCAAATGTCATCAGGGCGGCTTATCCGCAACCAAATCATAATAAATAAGGTTATTAAAAAAATAACTGTTGTAATAATTTTTAATATTGGGTTTGGGTAATCATCAGAGAAATAAGCAAATATTGCAGCAATAATTAGGAGAATTAGATACCAAGTAATTCCATTAAAAAACTTTTTTTGCTCATTTATAGAAGCTTTGTCAGAAGTTTGATACAAACCAGGTAAATCTTTATCTTCAACTTTTATCATGGTTTAACTTTTGTTTTTTCTGCAATTTGGTGTTCTCTTTTCTGAAATGCTTTTTCTATATAATTTTCAGGCGTTTTTACAAAATCATCCCATTTAACTAAAACGCAGAATCTATCATCTTCAGACCAAGAACATTTATTTCCATTCGGGATATAATAGTTATAACTAAATTCACTAACAGTTGTGCTATTTAGATTGATATAAGTGTGCGAT
The DNA here is from genome assembly GCF_044007495.1 of Flavobacterium sp. FlaQc-52. NCBI lineage: Bacteria > Pseudomonadati > Bacteroidota > Flavobacteriia > Flavobacteriales > Flavobacteriaceae > Flavobacterium > Flavobacterium sp. FlaQc-52. The sequence goes on from NZ_JBIPCV010000002.1 coordinate 12,551, forward strand.
TTACCACAATTGCTACAAGCATAACTACCTTTATAAACATCTTCGTAAGAACTTGGAAGAACAACCCCTAAGATTCCATTTTGTGTATTTCCTGCACCATGATATAATGAGGCCTGTAGTTCTCTTTTGATGAATTTCTGTTCCTCCCAACCAAGTAATTCAGAACTTTTTGCTCCAATTAAGTGGATTGTTACTGTACTTTTTGCTAGATGATATTTTCTTATTTGTTGCATAATATATTCCTCATTATCTGAATTAATTGCTTCGTCTAATGAATGGTCAATCATATCTATTTCAAGATTTTCTTGAATATATTTTTTATAAGCGTAATCTTCTGTTTTAAAAGAAATAAAACATCTATGTCCCATAATCTAGTGTTTTTAATGTTATGTGTTAAACTTGCCGATAATTTTTATATACGAGACTTTGTTTCGATAATTTACCCTAATTTGGTTGTATAAAAGGAGTTCTGGAGCATATTAATATATTTCCAAATCTAACTGCTTTTAATATCAAAATTTTACGGAAATCCATAAACACTCTTTAAAAAACAAACATCGACTTTAAATTCTACTAACAACCAAGTAGAAACACCTGATTTTGATTTTAAAAATTTATTAACTGTAAATATTCTTTAGCCCTAGCCCTGATAGAAGCGGCATCCTTTTTAGGCAGTCAAAATCGCCTAATTCAACCATAAAAGTACTGCCTGAAAAGATACAGCGGATAGCAGGAAATAGCTCCTGAAAAAGAATATAAGTCTCCTAATGTTAAGTGAGAATAGGCTTCTAAAAAACTTGAAACATGAAACATACAACTATAAACAAAAATTTCGTAATTTTGCACTCCAAATAAAAGGGATTATAAAATGTTAGATAGACTTCAAATAGTAAAACAACGTTTTGACGAGATTTCGGATTTGATTATCCAGCCGGATGTTATTTCGGATCAGAAACGTTATGTGCAATTGAATCAAGAGTACAAAAACTTGAAAGCATTGGCTGAAAAGCGTGATGAATATGTGCTGTTGATGGCTAATATAGAAGAGGCAAACGAAATTATTGCTGATGGAAGTGATGCAGATATGACCGAAATGGCCAAGATGCAATTGGATGAAGCAAAAGAAAGACTGCCTGAACTTGAGGAAGAAATTAAATTTATGTTGATTCCTAAAGATCCTGAAGATGCTAAAAACGTGATGGTCGAGATTCGTGCTGGTACGGGTGGAGATGAAGCGAGTATCTTTGCAGGGGATTTGTTCAGAATGTATACAAAATACTGTGAAAATCAAGGTTGGAGAACTTCGGTTGTAGATATGAACGAAGGAACTTCTGGTGGTTTTAAAGAGGTTATTTTTGAGGTTACGGGTGAAGATGTTTACGGAACTTTGAAGTTTGAAGCTGGTGTACACCGTGTACAACGTGTTCCTCAAACGGAAACTCAGGGTCGTGTGCATACCTCGGCAGCTACTGTTATGGTTTTACCGGAAGCGGAAGAGTTTGATGTACAGATTGATATGAACGATGTTCGTGTGGATTTCTTCTGCTCGTCAGGACCTGGTGGACAGTCTGTAAATACTACGAAATCTGCGGTACGTTTAACGCACATTCCAACGGGATTGGTGGCGCAATGTCAGGATCAGAAATCGCAACATAAAAATAAAGACAAAGCGTTAACGGTTTTACGTTCTCGTTTATACGAACAAGAATTGGCTAAGAAAGAGGCTGAGGATGCTACAAAACGTACTTCTCAGGTAAGTTCAGGTGACCGTTCGGCTAAGATTCGTACTTACAACTACGCACAAGGTCGTGTAACGGATCACAGAGTTGGATTGACTTTATACGATTTAGGAAATATTATGAATGGTGATATTCAGAAAATTGTGGCTGAGCTGCAATTGGTGAATAATATGGAGAAATTGAAGGAAGCTTCGGAGGTTTTCTAAGGGACTGAGGTTCTGAGTTACTGAGATGCTAAGATTTATAGAAAAGGCTGTTTCACTTTGTGAAACGGCCTTTTTTTTGGTCATTTGTGTTCTTTCGAGCGAAGTCGAGAAATCACACAAGAAACTCCGTACAGTTTGTCATCCTGAGGAACGAAGGATCTTCGTTTGCTGAATCGATACCGTTGCGCTTTACTTTACGGAATTACTTGTGAAGATACTTCGTTCCTCAGTATGACAAAATTGTGGAAAATAGAAACGGAGCGCCTTGTGTGATTTCTCATTTGAAATGACAGAATTGTGACAACCCTGAAACTAGTAACCTAAAATCTGTAAAATGTATTGTTTCACTTGTTCATTTCGACGTAAGGAGAAATCGCATCCAATATTCCGTACAGTGCGTTCTTTGCGTGTGTGATTTCTCCTTACGTCGAAAGGACACGATTGTGGTTGTTTTTGCTAAAAAAAGTGAACACGGATTTCTGTTTGCTATTCCTCAATGCTTTACGGAGTTTCTTGCGGAGATCCTTCCTTCGTCAGGATGACAAGATTGTGGTTACGTCGCGGAAAACAAAGAAAAAGCCTTCACATTTTCTCAAAATGAGAAAACAGAAGGCTTTTTCTTAGATTCTTAGTAACTCAGTACCTTAGAATCTTTAAAAATATATAAAGAAGGTATTAACTCATTAACCGTTTGTTTAAGAAACGTATAAAGTGTGTTAGATGCCTAGAAATACTCTCGTAAATTCAAAACATTTATATAGATTAGAGTAGAGTTGCACACCATTTTTTATAAGTACTTCATTGAACTTTTCCATACTATAAGAATTTAAGTTAGACAATTACTCCTTTGATGATTCGTGCGGCTTAGAAACGATATTGGTTACGGCAAACTGTAAGAGTGTACCAAAGATATTTTTGATTTTTGAATCACTTTTTCCGACTACGAATTTTTTGGCGAGATAACCAATGGCGATGCTAACCGCAGATTGTGCTAAATTGCTTTTGAAACCAACTGTTTCGTTGATTTCTTCAACGGTATTGCGAATGAGGTTAAGAGGTTTCAGATTGTCTCTGATTTCATCGATTTCCTCTTTTATGGCACACCATTCTCTGTCCTGTCGGTTTTCGAGTAGTCGAATCCTCTGATTTAAGGTATCAATAGTATAAGTTTCCATAACAGTCTTTTTTGATTTAACGTTACTTTAAATCAGGATCGATTTCTGTATTTTCATCTTTTAAAATACTGGAAATAATCATATTCCCAATCGGAGTCTTGATTAGTTTGTGTTGCATTTTATGCAATACGATGGCCGCAATCAGATAAACCAGTGCCATGATAAAGAAACCGTAATAATACTGTCCCAGTTCGCTCCCAATCCATAAACTAAGTCCAATATTCAGGAACAAGGTAAAGAATGCAACAACAGCGCCAACCGCTATTCTGGATGTTAAGGTCGACAGCGCGTCTGCAGACGACGACACTGTTTTGAGTTTGATTAATTCAAAACTCGTTTTGGTATAATTTTCAGCCTTTTCATAAAGATTAAGGTTCTCGTTTGTTGTTGCATTCGGTTCCATTATATTTGGTTTTATGGTTTGAAAAATTCCCTTTTTCTAGTAATTCGTTTTTACGGTTTTTGCTTCCTCCTTAATGGTATTGAAGTCTTCTTTGGCAGCATTGAATCTTGCTTTACCTTCTTCGATAATTTCTTTACCGTTTGAAGAGATGGTGTGCATGATATCATCAACTTTGCTTTTTAAATTATCTTTGTAATCTTTCGATTTATCTGAGATTTTTTTTCTTGTATTTGATCCTTTATCCGGTGCAAATAATACTCCTAAAAATGCTCCCGCCGCTGCGGCTCCTAAAATTCCTAAAACTGTGGTGCTCGTTTTCATAATATTTGATTTATTGGATTATTAATTAGTGTTGTTTTAAACTTCACGGCCTTTTATAAGCCTCAATAAAATAGCGATAATAGCAATGACTAATAAAATATGAATAATACTTCCCAGGCTGTAAACAAAAAATCCAAGGGCCCAAAGAATAACTAAAATCAATGCTACTGTGTATAGTAAGTTTGACATGGCTTTTATATTTAGGGTTAATATTCAGTTATTGTTTTTAATTTAACTTATACGAGAGGTATAAAGTCAAATTGCTGTTTTTGGCATCAGGAAAAGTATAGGTTGTTCCTAGTACTGTTCGTTCTTTACCAATTGTAGTAAGACCATAATTGTAACGTAATCCGACACTTAGAGGGTTAAAATCAACTCCTACACCTGCTGACAGACCAGCATCAAATTTGTTTAGATCATCGGTGTCTATGTCTTGGTTAAAGTTGAAGTCTCCTTCGCCGCTGACTTTGGAGCTTACCAGATAGGAAGCGTAACCACCGGCATGAACATTAAAATTTTTGGTAATATTTACGCGTACTAACAAGGGAACTTCGATATAGCTTAATTTAAACTTCGTATTTCCACTTGCGAAAGCGTTATTGTAGTCTAGTTTTGAACCCTTTGTGGTAAACAGAATCTCGGGCTGAATAGCGATAAAGTCCGAAATAGGTAATGTTGCATAAAGACCGGCATTAAAGCCGTACAATATATTCTCATCGTCAGCGTCGTTGCTGTATAAGTTAGACATGTTGAATCCTCCTTTTACACCAAACTCTGTATTTACATTATTGTTCTGAGCGTGCAGCATTCCAAATGAGGCTGTTAAAAAAAGGGTCAAGGCGTATAAAAAATTGGTTTGCATTTTCATAGTTAAATAATTTAGTTAATAGTAGATAGATTAATTAAAGGCGTTTAGTTTATTTGTTCTCTGATTTGCGCAGTTTCTCTTAAAAACTGATAATTCTCCGGTAGATACTGTAATACAAATTTTAAAATCACTCTGTCGTTTGTGTCTTTAGAAATGGATTCAAATAACTTGATTTGCTGTTCTAATAATTTTGCAATTGAATTCAGGTAAGCTTCATCAAAATCGACGTCATTTTTATCAATTAGTTCTCGTAAACCTGGCGTGTTGTTGGCGTTTATATCGGTAACGATTACAAGCCTGTTATTGGCCATTTTGTTTATGTCTTCTAACAAAAGATTCTGATGACTTTCTATTCTTTTACTGATTTCCCGGATACTACTTTGTGAACTCTTTTGTTCGGCAATCTGACTTTTAGAAATAATAGACTTACCAATATTTGCCGTCGCAATTAAAAAATAAGCTTCAGTATGTTCTTTGTCACTTTTAATAAAAACTTCATTTTTTAAAGTCGTTTCTATTGAATCACTTTCTTTGCATGATGAAATGCACAGGGTCATAATCAATAAAAAAAAGACTCTTAAAATAGATGCTTTTACGTCAGGTTTTGCTTTCATTTAGAACTTCATAAAGTATTACATTACAAAGATGCCACCGAAATGATTATTTTATTTTACAGCATAAAAAAGAAACGTTATATAATTCCCATAATGGGCTTATATAACGTCTCATAGGTCGGTTTTTTGAGTTTTAATCCGGTAGAAAAACAGTAAATAAAGAACCCTCGTCGGGAGTACTGTCGGCTATAATATAACCTTTATGGTTGTCGGCTATTTTCTTACAGATGGCTAAGCCAATTCCGGTTCCGGGATAGTCTGTTTTGGAGTGTAAACGTTGAAAGAGCACAAAAATAGTTTCTTTAAACTGCGGGTCAAATCCCATTCCGTTATCCTTAAAAGTGATTTTGTGGTACTTTTTTACGTTCTGATCTAACAAATTATGATAGTCGGCTGAGTTTACTTTTTCACTTTCAACCTGAATTTCAGGCGCAATACCCGGACGGTTGTATTTTAGTGAATTTCCAATTAAATTAATAAAAAGCTGTTCGATCTGGTAAGGAATTACAGATAGCTTAGGTAATTTAGAAACGGTTATAGTTGCCTTTTTCTCGTCAATAACTTCTGTTAGTTCCGATTTGGCATTTTCGAAAATATCATTCAGATTGGTTTTAATGAACTCTTTTTTGGTGGTATTGGTTCTTGAAAACAATAGTAAGTCATCAATTAAAACGCGCATTCTCTTGGCTGAGGCTTCAATTTTATTGAGGTATTCTTTAGCGCTGTCGGATAAAACAGCTTTATCGGCATCTGAAACTCTTGATATAAACGTTTGAATTTTTCGAAGCGGTTCCTGTAAATCGTGACTGGCTACATGGTTAAAAGAAGCCAGTTCTTTGTTGCTTTTTTCCAATTCGTCATTTCGCTCTTGCAGTTCTATATTCAGCAAATGCTCGTCTGTGATGTCAAAATTAATTCCGAGTAAAATTTTACCACCCTGTTGATCCGTCAGTAATTTTCCTGTCGATTTAAAATGTCTGATTTCATGATCGGCACGTAAAACTTTATAATAGATAAACGGCAATTGTTTTTTGTTCAAAATACCGTCCATAGAATTTGCAATAGCGTCTCTGTCATCAGGATGGACATATTCTAAAAAGGTCTCTTTTTCGGGAACAAATGAATTGGGTTTAACGCCCAGTAAACGATATTGATTGTCGGAATAATCAATTTTTTGAGTGTCTAAGTCCCATTGCCAGGTGCTAAATTTACCTGTTATTTCAGACTCTGCCATTAAACGGGACGAGATCAGGAGTTTTTTATTGTAGACCATCAAACGATGAATGTCCCGGCTGATTTGTCTGTAAGCCAGTATGATGAAGGTTAAAGCGGTCAGGAATAAAGAGATCGAAAAAACAGGCCCCAAAGAAATTTCCTCATCGTAAATTTTCAAACGTTTTTGGAGATACTCTTTTTCGATATCATTCATTTTGTCTACCTGAAAGCGAATGTTCTCCATTAGAATTCGGCCTCCGAACATATAATTGTCGAGTCTTCTTTTGTCGTATGTTTTTGGATCACTGTATTTAAAACAATTTTCAAACGAGGTAAAACGCTGAATAATTAATTTAAATAGTTTTCGAAGGTTTTGTTGTTGCCTCGCATTATCCGCAGTGAGTTTTTTTAAGGTAATAAAGGAAGTATTTACCTTGTCCCGGGAATAAAGATAGGGGCTCAGGAAGCGATTATTGCGCGTTATGATGTAACCGCGCTGTCCGGTTTCGGCATCTTTTATAGCCGACATTAACCGCTCCAGCTGAATGTTTATTTCATACGTATGCATAACCAACTTACTGGATTCGTTTAGATCCTGGTTGTGTTTGTATGCAATAGAGGAAAGAAATAACAGAATGAAAACTGCAATTACAAAAATAACTCTCAATGAGTTTGAAGAATTAAACTTGGGTAGCCATTTCATGGAATGTTATTATTTTAGGCGTAACAAAAAATTATCACGGTTAAGACCAGACGTGTGGTAGTGCCAATTTAAAGTAACGACTTCATTAATAATTTTTTTCAGTGTACTAAAATCACTTGGTTTTTTGATGTAAATATTAGCCCCTTCAATAAAGGTATCTTCGATGTCTTCTTCTGAAGACGAAGTAGAATATATAGCGATAATGATGTTTTTAAGATGCTCGGTTTTTTTGATTTCCTTCAAACATTCTTTACCCGTTTTTTTCGGCATATTTAAATCCAGAAATAAAATATCAGGTATTTTGATGTCCGGCGTTTTCAAATGTTCCATCAATTGAAGACCATCATGAACGAAGGTTACATCGGTTTGAACTCTTACTTCTTCAAAGGCATCCTTAAAAAAAAGTCTGTCATCTTCATCGTCATCAGCGAGTAAAATGTGTAATGCGTTTTTTTGCATCTATTTTATGGTATTTGTATTTATTGTAAATTTTCTCGTCTCTTTTTTATAATCCTCTGAAAAGCCGATGGCGTAATTCCGGTAGTGTTTTTAAATTGTGTACTCAAATGGGCAACACTCGAATAATTCAATAAAAAAGCAATTTCGGTCAGACTCATCTCATTGACTAACATCAACTGTTTGGCTCTTTCTATTTTTTGTATAATGATGAAATTTTCAATCGAAGAATAGGTTACTTCCGAAAAAACATTCGATAAATACCCGTAACTATGATTTAATTTCTCCGCCAAAAAAACAGAACTTTTCAGGTTGTTATTGTCATCTACATAAACCAGTTCAATAATTGCATCTTTGATTTTCTGAACCAAGACACTTTTTTGATTCTCAACAACTTCAAACCCATATGGACTTAGTGAATTTTTTAAGTTTTCAAGTCCTTCTGCATCAAGCATTTTAGTAAGTTCAATTTCACCAAAACCCAGGGTGCTAAAGTCTATATTTTGTTCGTCCAGCTTTTCTTGTAAAAAAAGGGAACAAATCGCATTGATATCGAACTTTATAAATAGTTTCATAGGATTAAAATAGGGTTAAAGATAATTATTTTTTTCATGCTTACTGTTGGCTTATAGATTTAATTAAGATTTTGGGCTTGAAAATTTATGGTTTGTCGTAACGAAAAAAATACCGTCTAAGTTTAAAATTCAGACGGTATTCTCTCTGGGCCAAAAAAGGTTTATAAATCAGATAACATTTGCTTAAATTCCTCCTTCGTTTTGCCTAATTTTTGCTGAAGTTTTCCATACATTTCTTCTTCTTTTCCCTCAGCATACATTAAGTCATCATCTGTCAGTTCGGCAAATTTTTGTTTCAGTTTCCCTTTTAGCTCATTCCAGTTTCCTTTTATTTCTGTAGTATTCATAATAGTTTTCTTTAATGATTAATAGTATTGTAAAATTGCAAATTAATCATCGTTTATCTCTTACATCGATTTTTAGGAATGTTACATTATTCACAGTTATGGTATTTTAAACCTGATAACGACGAAGAATCCAGGCCATTTTTTCGTGTTGTTGTAATAATCCTGTAATAAAATCGGCAGAGCCCACATCGTGATTGTCATTTTCGAAAGTCGGAATAAAAGCTCTGAATTCGGTCACCAGTTGTTCGTGATTATCGAGTAATTCCTGTAACATATGTTTCTGTGAAGCATATACTTTAGGAGATTCTTTTAAGGTTGAATTTTCGATAAATTCGTGCATCGTTCCAATTGTTTTTTCACCCAATTGACTAATGCGTTCTGCCACTTCATCGATGTTGTTTTCTAAAATTCGATACTGTTCTTCAAACAATTTATGCAATTCCATGAAGCTGTTTCCTGAAATATTCCAGTGAAATTTCCTGGTTTTTACATATAATGTCATTTCATTAGATAAAATTGTGGCTAATATATTCGTGCTTTTCTTTAAATTTTTTGTGGTAATACCAATATTTGGAATCATAATCGCTTGATTTTCGGTTCATTCCAAATTTAACATAAAGAGCTGTTTTATTTTTTATAGAATTTGACAAAGATGTTACAGGAATTCAATGTTTTGGTAACCTCCGAATGAATCCTTTATTGTAGTTTTGCCGCCGAATTAACTTAAACCCCGATTTGAATGAAAAAACAAATACTTATTCTATTAACTTTCAGCGCCTCTTTTACAGTCAAAGCCCAATCTTATTCCGGTTATTTTCATGATAATTATGCTGGTGTACAAAGTGTACTTTTTAACCCGGCTTCTATAGCTGATTCTCGTTTTAAAACCGATATCAATATATTCTCAGTGAGCGGATCGGTACAAAACGATTTGTACGGCGTACGTCTTTTTGATGTTTACAAGGATGGTTATGATTTTGATAAACAAGCAAAAATGACGCCTTCTGGCTCAAATAGTGGTCTTGCCAATTTTGATATTATGGGGCCATCTTTTATGTTTAATATCGCTCCGAAGCATACTTTGGCTGTTTTTACAAGAGCCAGATCAGTATCTAATGTTAGAAATATTAACGGATACCTTGTAGATCAGGTTAAGGACGGATTGGACATGTCAGGCAATTTTAACTTCGATGCCGGGAATGTAAATGCAGCTTCAAACTCATGGGCTGAATTAGGAATTTCGTATGCAGCAGTTTTATACCAAAAGAACCAACATTTCTTAAAAGGAGGTTTAACAGCTAAGTATTTGCAAGGTGGTGTAAACGGTTATGTACAAGGAAAAGATGTAAAAGTAGCCTATGTTGAAAATACAACGAATCCTCAGGCGGGTGTTCTGGCATCTACAGGAGAAATTACGATTGGTGCAAGTCAGGATTTTGAAGCCAATGACGATTACAAATTTGATTCCGGTTCAAGAGGATTCGGTTTTGATTTTGGACTTGTCTACGAATGGAGACCGGATTATGAGCAATATGATTTAAGTAATGCAAAACCGGCAGACAATAATTTCAGAGATTTAAATAAATACAAACTTCGCTTTGGATTGTCTGTTACAGATATTGGATCTATAGATTACAGAAATGCAAAACAGGATACGTATAATGTGACTGGTGTTGTGACAGAAAAGATGATCGATGATATGAGTAATTTATACGATTTTCTAAACGAACATTATACGAAAACATCAACTTCAAAAGGAGCAAAAACAAATTTGCCAACTGCACTTCATGCTGATGTGGATTGGAATATGTACAGAAAATTCTATTTGAATTTGAACGGAGATATCAATATGGTTTCGGCTAATAAACTAAACGGTTACGGAATCGCGGACCGAGTAAGCTTAACTCCTCGTTACGAAAGCAGATGGTTTAGTTTTTATATGCCGATGACTTGGATGGAATACAGCGGAATGCAGGTTGGTTCCGGAATTCGAGTGGGTGCTTTCTTTATTGGTTCAGGATCTGTGTTGACTAATTTAGTTTCTAAAGAATCAAAAGGAGCCGATTTTCATTTGGGTATGAAGATTCCGGTTTACCAAAAGAAATTTAAAGATACAGACGAAGACGGTGTTATCGATAAAGAAGATGCTTGTAGAAAAGTAGCAGGACCGGCAGAAAATAATGGTTGCCCTTGGCCGGATACAGATGGTGATAACGTTTTTGATAAAGATGATGCTTGTCCGGATGTGAAAGGTCCAATCGAAAACAAAGGTTGTCCATGGAAAGATTCAGATGGCGATACTTTATTAGACAATGTTGATGCTTGTCCAAAAGTGGCAGGTCCTGTAGAGAACAAAGGATGTCCTTGGCCAGATACAGATAAAGACGGCGTTTTAGATAAAGATGATGCTTGTGTTGATGTTCCTGGTTTGGTTGAAAACAAAGGCTGTCCGGTTTTAGATGCAGATAAAGACGGTATTCCGGATAATGAAGATAATTGCCCATTGATTGCGGGACCAAAAGAAAATAAAGGTTGCCCGGAAGTTTCTAAAGCGACATTAGAGCAATTAAAAGTAGAAGCAAAATCGATCTTTTTTACAACAGGTAAAGCAACGTTGAATGATGCCAGAAAAGGAGAAACATCAGGAAGATTAGACGCGATTAAAGAAATCCTGAAAAATTATCCAAATGCTAAATTTGCGATTAACGGTCACACGGATAATGTTGGTAATGCTAAAGCCAATCAAAAATTATCGGAAGCCAGAGCCAAAGCAATTATGGATCTTTTAATTAGTAAAGGAGTAAATCCTGCTAATTTGACTTCTCAGGGATTTGGATCTTCAAAACCGGTAAAATCAAATAAAACAGCAGTAGGAAGAGCTGAAAACAGAAGAACAGAAATTGTTTATTTAGGCAATTTATAAGCTGAATTGAATATAATACCAAAAAGCCATTCTTAATTGAGTGGCTTTTTTTATTTTTGCATACTTCTAAAAAAGAATTATTTCTTGCGAATTGGAAGGATTAAAAAAACAAGAATGACAACACAACAACTACACGAACAAATTCTTCAGAAAAAATCATTTTTATGCGTTGGATTAGATCCTGATTTAACGAAGATTCCACCTCATTTATTAGAAACTGAAGATCCTATTTTCGAATTCAATAAAGCCATAATCGATGCAACACACGATTTAACGGTAGGGTATAAGCCCAATACGGCTTTCTTTGAAGCGTATGGAATCAAAGGATGGCTTTCGCTTCAGAAAACGATCAATTATATCAATGCTAATTATCCGGATATTTTTACCATTGCCGATGCAAAACGCGGTGATATCGGAAATACATCAAGCATGTACGCCAAAGCTTTTTTCGAAGATTTAAATTTTGACAGTGTGACCGTTGCACCGTATATGGGAAAAGATTCTGTTGAACCCTTTTTGGCTTTTGAAAATAAACATACTATTATGTTAGCCTTGACATCAAATGAAGGTGCTTTCGACTTTCAAACGTTAACTACAAATGGAAAAGAGTTGTACAAACAAGTTTTGGAAACGTCTAAAACATGGAAAAATAGCGAAAACCTAATGTACGTGGTGGGCGCTACAAAAGCAGAATACTTTGCAGACATTAGAAAAATTGTTCCGGATAGTTTCTTGTTAGTTCCCGGAATTGGTGCGCAAGGCGGTAGTTTATCTGAAGTATGTAAATACGGAATGAATGATAAAATCGGTCTGTTGGTAAATTCTGCCAGAGCCATTATCTACGCCTCAAAAGGAACTGATTTTGCAGAGAAAGCAAGAGAAGAAGCTTTGAAGGTACAGCAGGAAATGGAATCGATTATTAATAATAAATAAGTTTGCAGTCTCGGTTTTCGGTCTCAGTAGGATCGGCTTTGTGAGTTTAACCGCAAGGTTCGCAAAGTTTTAAGCAAAGATCGCAATAAAAAAACCTTTGCGAACCTTGCGTAGCCCCTTGCGCCCTTTGCGGTTAAGAAAACCTGAAACCTGAAACAAAAAAAACAAATCTCTCCCCTTTGAAACAATTCCCCGACCAGCTAGGAACTTTACACACCTTTGAAACGGCTCCAAAACGTATTATTTCGTTGGTACCTTCTCAAACCGAATTATTATATGATTTAGGTTTAGAAGAAAAAATCATAGGGATAACCAAGTTTTGTGTACATCCGTATCATTTAAAAGCGACCAAAAAAGTAGTTGGCGGAACAAAGAAGATTCATTTCGAGAAAATAAAACTATTACAACCCGATATTATCATTTGTAATAAAGAAGAAAATACAGCGGAAATTGTAGCACAATTAAGTGAGATTTGTCCGGTTTGGGTAACGAATATTGTTACTTTGGAAGACAATTTTCAGATGATTTCAGATTTCGGTCAAATTTTTAATTGTCGAACCGAAGCTCAAAAATGGAATAACAAACTGGCTTTCGCCTTGAGCGATTTCAGAAAATACATTGAGGACATCCCGGTAAAAAAAGTGGCTTATTTTATTTGGAAGAATCCTCACATGGTGGCCGGAAAAGATACCTATATAAACGAATTACTGAAACTGAATCATTTTCAGAATATCTACGAAGACAAAGGACGTTATCCTGAAGTCGAACTCAAAAAAATGCGTTTGGAAGGCGATCCCGATTTGGTTTTTCTTTCCTCAGAACCTTATCCTTTCAAAGAAGAAGATGCTTTCGAAATAGGACGTTTTACCCATCACGCCAAAACTGTTTTTGTTGACGGTGAGATGTTTTCGTGGCATGGTAGTAGATTATTAAAGGCCTTTCCATACTTTAAGTTACTTCATGAACGGTTGAAGAATTAATCTGTTTGAAGCTTAAAAGTTTCAAGTTTCAAGTTTCAAGTTTCAAGTTTGAAGTTTCAGGTTTAAAGTTTAACCGCAAGGATCGCTAAGTTTTTCACGCAAAGGCCGCAAAGATTTTAATAAATACTTTGCGGCCTTTGCGTAACTCCTCGCGTACTTTGCGGTTAAATAAGCAAAGTCAAGCAACCTGAAACCTGAAACAATTCAAACCTGAAACAATTCAAACTTGAAACATTTCAAACCTGAAACATTTCAAACTTCTACCAAAAAAAGAATGCCGGCATCTCGAAGACGCCGGCATCATTTAACTAACCAAAACCAAAATAATAAATAACCAGTTTATTACATTACAAAGATCAGACATATATGAATCGTTTGCTGTTAAGGTTTTGTTATTACTTTGTTGAACATAAGTTAAGATTTTTTAATACACTGTTCTGAGCTTTCTGTAGCGTTAAATAACTTTTGGTTATTAAAATATAATAACAATCAATTTTGTTTATGAATATCGAAAGCTTTTGTTTGTATATTTGATAAAACGTTAAATATCAGTGTAATGTGGTTTTGTGAAAAAATTACCATTTCACAAAAAAACAGGCAGCTGTCTCAAAAAAAAACAAACAAAATGAGTGAATCAAATCAAAGTAAATGTCCTTTTCATAATGGACAAGTGAAAGAAACGGCCGGGTCAGGAACATCTAATAAAGATTGGTGGCCAAATCGCTTAAACGTTGATATATTACGTCAGCATTCTAATTTGTCAAATCCATTAGGAGAGGATTTTGACTATGCGGCTGCGTTTAAAAGTTTAGATCTAAGTGAAATCAAAAAGGATATTTATGATCTAATGACAAACTCCCAAGACTGGTGGCCTGCAGATTATGGTCATTACGGGCCTTTGTTTATTCGTATGGCGTGGCATAGTGCAGGGACATATCGTATATCAGACGGTCGTGGTGGTGCAAGTTCGGGTAATCAACGATTTGCTCCGCTAAATAGCTGGCCGGATAATGGTAATTTAGATAAAGCACGTTTTTTACTTTGGCCAATTAAACAAAAATATGGCAATAAAATCTCCTGGGCAGATTTGATGATTTTGACAGGAAACTGTGCTTTGGAATCCATGGGATTTAAAACCTTTGGATTTGCAGGAGGAAGAGAAGATATTTGGGAATCTGAGAAAGATGTAAACTGGGGTTCAGAAGTAGAATGGTTAGCTACCAGTGATAAAGCGAATAGCAGGTATACTGGTGATCGAAATTTGGAGAACCCACTTGCTGCCGTACAAATGGGATTAATATATGTAAACCCTGAAGGCCCGGACGGTAATCCGGATCCACTTGGTTCAGGAAGAGATATCAGAGAAACATTTGCTCGTATGGCGATGGATGACGCAGAAACTGTAGCACTAGTTGCCGGTGGTCATACTTTCGGAAAAGCGCATGGTGCAGGAGATGCTGCTTTAGTTGGAGCAGCTCCCGAAGGTGCGAGTATTGAAGAAATGGGACAGGGCTGGAAAAGTACGTACGGTACCGGTATTGCAGGTGATGCCATTACAAGTGGTATAGAAGGTGCCTGGAAACCAAATCCTACTACTTGGGATAATGGTTATTTCGAGACATTATTCAAATACGATTGGATATTAACAAAAAGCCCTGCCGGAGCACACCAATGGAAACCTTCTGATGAAAGTGCTGCCACTACAGTAGAAGATGCACACGATCCGAACAAACGTCACGCTCCAATGATGACAACGGCTGATATGGCCTTAAAATTGGATCCTGTTTATGAGCCTATTTCAAGAGATTACTTTGAAAATTTTGACAAATTTGCGGATGCGTTTGCCAGAGCATGGTATAAGCTGACGCATAGAGATATGGGGCCAATTGCTCGCTATTTAGGGCCTGAAGTTCCTAGTGAAATACTAATTTGGCAAGATCCGATTCCGGCGGCTAAAAGTGAATTGAATCAAAATGATATAGCTGTATTAAAAGATAAAATCCTTTCAAGCGGACTTTCAATAGCGCAATTAGTTTCTACTGCTTGGGCTTCTGCTTCTACATTCCGTGGTTCGGATAAACGTGGAGGTGCTAATGGTGCACGTATCCGTTTTGAGCCTCAAATTAATTGGGAAGTCAACAATCCAAATCAATTAAAAAAGGTATTGACTGTTTTAGAAGGGATACAAAATGAATTTGAAAATTCAGGAAAATCGGTTTCTTTAGCGGACTTAATTGTATTGGGAGGTTCTGCTGCAGTTGAAAAAGCGGTTGGTAACGCCGGTTTTAATTTCGAAGTTCCATTTGCACCGGGTAGAGGAGATGCTACTTTAGAGCAAACGGATGTACATTCCTTTAATGCATTAGAGCCCAAAGCAGACGGATTCCGAAACTATAAAAATGCCAATAATAATTCGATTACAGAAGAACTATTACTGGACAGAGCGCAATTATTGACTCTGACTGCTCCAGAAATGACCGTTTTGATTGGTGGACTTAGAGTTTTAGATGCTAATTATGACGGGGCTAAAAAAGGTGTTTTTACAAAAAATACAGAGACACTAAGCAATGATTTCTTTGTTAATTTATTAGATCTAACGACAACATGGAAAGCAACAGACGAAACCGGAGAAACATTCGAAGGACGTAATCGTGCAACCGGAGAAACCAAATGGACTGCATCCCGAGCCGATCTTATCTTTGGTTCTAATTCAGAACTTCGCGCCGTAGCTGAAATTTATGGTTCAAACGACTCGAAAGAAAAATTTGCAAAAGACTTTGTAGCCGCCTGGACCAAAGTGATGAATTTAGATCGATTTGATTTGGTTTAGTTTTTTTGGGAGGTTCTGAGTTACTAAGTTTCTGAGTTTCTAAGCTTAGTTGGAAAGACTCAGAGTTGATTTAAAATAAAACCCGACAGGTTTCAAAAACCTGTCGGGTTTGTTATTTTAAAGGTTCAGAGAGAAAACTTAGAGCCTCAGCAACTCAGACCCTCAGTACCTTTTTCAAGAAAAAACCACTGTCTTATTACTATAAACCATTGTCTTTCTTTCTGCATGAAGTTTAATCGCACGGGCCAGAACAATTCGTTCCAGATCACGTCCTTTCATTATAAAATCTTCAACGGAATGAATATGTGATACCGGTGCAATATCCTGCTCTATAATTGGACCCTCGTCCAACTCCTCTGTTACATAATGACTTGTTGCTCCAATAATTTTTACACCACGTTTAAAAGCCGAATGATACGGTTTTGCACCCGGAAAAGCAGGTAAAAACGAATGATGGATATTGATTATTTTATTTTCATAAAGCGAAATCAGCTTAGGCGTGATAATCTGCATATAACGCGCTAAAACAATAAAATTGATCTGATATTTGTTTAACAGTTCGATTTGTTTTGCTTCCCCTTCTTCCTTATTGTCTTTTGTGAAAGGAACACAATGAAACGGAATATCAAAACGCTCTGCTATCGATCGCAGATCATTATGATTACTTATAATTACGGGAATTTCAACATTCAATTCATCTGCACTGTAACGACCCAAAATATCAAACAAGCAATGATCGTACTTTGAAACAAAGAGTGCCATTCTGGGCTTTTGTTCCTGATTGTACAAATCCCACGACATTTGAAAATCGGTGGCAATCGTTTGACTGAATTCATTTTTTATGACTTCAATACTACTGCTGGGATTGGTAAATTCACACTCCAGACGCATAAAAAAAACATTTTGCTCCACGTCAACATGTTGATCAATATAGATAATATTTCCATCTACTTTTGCGATAAAAGTAGTTACTGCGGCGATAATTCCTTTTTGGTCTTTGCAGTGAATCAGAATGGTTATTTTTTGCATTTTTTCCGGGTTGTTTATAGTTTTTTGGTTTTAGATTTAAATATAAAGTCTGTAAAGGTTTATACTATGCGCTCAAACAATTAAAATCTTAGGCTCTTAGTCACTCAGCAACTTAGAGCCTTGCGATTAAAAGTAATTATTTAGCATCCTGCATCGCAAAAACTTTTTGTAACAGAGGACTTGTTCTTGATTTGATATTTTCGCGGATCTCTTTTTCTTCTACGGCAATCATTTTAAAAACACCGGCTAAAGCCTGATTCGTTGTATAATCAGTTAAGTCAGGATTTACTTTTTTAACTAAAGGTAGTTTGTTGTATTTAGTAATGATTTTTGTCCAGATAGAATCGGCACCTACCTTTTCGAATGAACTTTTAACCACCGGATTAAATTTTCCGTATAAGTCTTTTGTGGTACTTCCCTGAAGATAGGTTGTAGCGGCACTTTCGTTTCCAAGCAGTATATTTTTAGCATCTGTAATCGATATGTTTTTTACTGCGGAAACAAATATCGGAGTCGCTTCTTTAACTGCATCTTCTGCAGCACGATTCAATACTTTAACACCTTCATCAGCAAGAGAACCCAAACCGAATCTGCGTAAAGTAGCATCTACTTTTTGAAGTTCTTCGGGCATTAAAATTTTTACCGCTTCATTTTTATAAAAACCATCAACAGCTGTTAATTTACTTACCTGTTCTGTAATTCCTTTGTTTAGTGCTTCTTTTAACCCGGAAGCGATATCAATACCGCCAACCCCTAGAACTTTTGAAGATGATTTTGGAAGTTTATTTAGAATGTCTTTCACTTGGGCATTAGAACTAAGAGAAAAGACGAACATTAAAAGGATAATTTTTTTCATTAAATTTTATTTTTTATAAGTTTCAAAAATACTACTTATTCAAAAATAAAGCCACAATTTTATTGCAGGAGCAGAAACAATTTGTTTTAGAATTAACACTAGTCCCGCTATCCGTTGCAATCTTTTGTGTCGAACTCCGACACAAAAGGATTTTCACTGCTATCGGGGCTATATTATACGTTTTAGTTTTTTTGAGAATGTGTTTTTATGCCAATTCAGGATTGGGAGTTATCATAGGAAAAATCTTTCGACTCTATTGTAAAGCAAAATGATTACAGGTGTTTTATCGAAAAAAAAAGTTTATTTTCTTAAATAATTTTAGTTAAAACCACCATTGATATTTCTTCGGTGTATTTGTTTAATTCCATTTTTTGTAAAAGAATAGGTAGATTCTTCCGTCCAGCTCCATTTTTGAGGTGTTTTTTCGTCAAAGCCTGCCGCAGTATAAATAATTCTTATCGTATTGTTTAGAGTAGCCATTTTTAATACAATAAAGAAATCTTGAGTTTTTTCTGAAGATTCCGTTTTACTGCAATATTGTAGGTTTTGCAAAACAGCTGCATCTTCTTTAAACCATTTTCTTAAATAAGACAAATGCGTCTCAGAACATTGGTAACCCAGATTAAGAGCCCATAGAAATTTACATTTTAGATTACTTTTGTCCGGTTTTTCATCCCCGTCCCAAGAACATTCGTTACCAATAGAAGTTGCAATATAGCCTAATGCTGCACGCTGTTGGTTTGTTATTGTTTTGATAAAGTCATCATTGAGTTGAAGGTTGCGGTTTTTGTCCAGCCACAATACTGTTACATAATCTTCTTGCGAGGTTGGATTGGTCGCTTCTTTATTGGTGGCTGAAGTACTTTTATTTTTGGTTTGAGAAAAAACAGAAAGACTTAAAATTAGAAGAAGCAGGGAGAAAACGACACGTAGGTTCATTAGTAAAGAGTTTTAAATTTGAGTTTTATTTCTTTAGTAAATCGATTTTTTCGTCTGTAGCTTTAATATAAACAGCCATTTCACGGTATTCCCAAGTTCCTCTTTTTTGGGCAATTACAAACAAAGTACCCGTACCTTTTGGACCTTTTATCGGAATTTCTAAATCACAATTTTCAGAATTGCCATTTATTTGAATGCTGCCGGAAGTTAGCCCGTCCATTTCGATAGGTTTTCCTAATTTTTGAATTACTACTTCATTATGGCGAACCTGATTCATTGCATTTTTATAAGCCTCTGATTCTTCCATCATTGAAGTAACTCCGAAAAAAATACCGGCAATAAACAAACCAAAAAGCACGATAAGGCTTAAACATCCGGTTGGTACAAACCATTTCCAGTTTCTGTCCCACCAATTTTTTTTAACTTCATTGTAATTTTCTTCCATAATAAAATAGGGTAATTTTAAATTTAAGTTTAACACTTGAAAGATATTCTTTTTCTTCCAAAATTTTAAACAAACTTAAAATTACCCCGTTTAAAAAATTTAAAAATCAGTTAGTTTTGAATTTAAATATTAGTTGTTAAATGCTACAGATTCCTGATACATAATTTTATTCAGATCATCATCTTTCTCATAAACATCTCTAAAGAAGCTTATTTCCCCGGATTCATTCACCCATGAAGTAAAATAACAGATGTAAATAGGTACTTTGTTTGCTAATTTAAAGGTAGTCTCTTCTTTCCCTTCCATAGCCTTGTTTATTCTGTCGGTAGTCCATTCAGGATAGTCTTTAAGCATCGCGATAGCTAGATTTTTTGCTTCTTTTACATTAATACAACCATGGCTGAAGGTTCTTTTTTCAAAATCGAATAACGTTTTTGCCGGTGTGTCGTGCATATAAATATCTTCAGGGTTAGGGAAAATAAATTTCACCAATCCAAGAGAGTTTTCAGGACCCGGTTTTTGTCTCACCTGACCATTTACCATTTCCATATTATGATCGGCCAGATAATTTTTATCAGCGGCCATTTTTAATTTTAATTCGTTGTCAACGATACTTTGTGGTACAGTCCAATACGGGCTGAAAACAATTCGGTCAATGTTACCACTAAAGATTGATGTTTTAGTCAATGCTGAACCCACAAATACGCGGGATGCTAAGGCTGTCTTGCCGTCTTTCACATATACCAATTCAAAAGAAGGAACATTAACCATGATGTATTCTTTGTCTTTGATCAATTTTGGAGAAATCCAACGGCAACGTTCCATATTAACCGTCAATATTTTGATTTTATCGGCAATAGGCGTGTTCATGTCTTTAATATGTTCTTCGACCAGAATGTAGTTAGGTTTAAAACCGTTTCTTAATTTGTATTTCATTACAGCATCCATCAGTTCTCTGTCATACACATTACTTTTAGAATCCTGTTTTAAATCCCCCATAACCATCAATCGTGTTCTCACCTGAGCAATTGTATTCGAAACAGCATCAGGACGTAAATCTTTATAAGGAGTTTCTGTTACGATTGGTGTCCATGTACCGTCTTTTTCGATTTGTCTGTATTTTTCCAGAGCGCCTTGTAATTTATAATACTGATCAAAAAGCAGTTCGTCATTTTTCTCCAGTAGAGCAGGATTTACAATAAGAGAATCTAATAAAGTTTCATAAGATAATTGTTTTTTAGGTAGAAGCCAACCGGTTTTTTTTACCGTTTCTGCGTCTAGTCCCTCATAAACCTGACTCATATAGATAATGTAAGCAGCACTTAACAACAGATCAGAATCAGATTTTGAAGGTCTTTCTTTTACTTTTTTGTTGAAAATTTTATCAATTTCATTTTCGTAAGGAATTTCAATTTCTAATCCTTCTTCATGTGTTGATTTTAATTTTTGGTGTAACAACTGACCAAATTCATTGATTTTATTGTCTTCAAACCAAATCGATTCATACGATCTGTTTTTGTACAAGGCCACCACTTTGTTTTGGTATTTTTTTAAATCGGTATATCTTTTAAAAAAGTCATTTAGTACCTCATTATCTACTAAAGGATCAGAATTAGTTGAAAAGGCAGAAGGAAGATCCTGTGATTTCTTATTTTCTGTAGGGTCATTTTTTTTCAAATCAA
Organism: Flavobacterium sp. FlaQc-52; assembly: GCF_044007495.1. Classification (NCBI taxonomy): domain Bacteria; kingdom Pseudomonadati; phylum Bacteroidota; class Flavobacteriia; order Flavobacteriales; family Flavobacteriaceae; genus Flavobacterium; species Flavobacterium sp. FlaQc-52. Next base: position 33,790 of record NZ_JBIPCV010000002.1, read on the forward strand.
AGGAAGAAGTTATTAAACCAGTGAATAGAATGATGGTGAAGAGATATATTGTTTTCATTGCATTAAATTTTTACGTTACTACTTAAGTTTGAAAAGTCGTGGTAAAAATTTGGGGTTTTTCTACACTACTAAATTATGTATTATGTTGTTTTTCAAGTTGTTGTATTCCTTTTAAATGTTTCGAAATTACCATGTCCTGTAGGTTAATATACCTTATATACGTAGAAAGTTTAAATTGTTACCCCTCGATTAAAAAAAAACGATTTTTTTTGTTAACATAAAGCTATCAAAGTGATCAAATATTAAAATAATTTGTAAATTGCTCCTCTAAAATTATCATATTCATAAAATGGAACAACAAATACCATATATTCCTAAAAATAAAGTAAGAATTGTAACTGCAGCTTCACTTTTTGACGGACATGACGCTGCGATCAATATTATGCGACGTATTATTCAGTCAACCGGTGTTGAGGTGATTCATTTAGGTCACGACCGTAGTGTTGAAGAAGTTGTAAATACCGCCATTCAGGAAGATGCCAATGCGATTGCAATGACGTCTTATCAAGGTGGACACAATGAATATTTTAAATATATGTATGATTTGCTTCACGAAAAAGGAGCAGGACATATTAAGATTTTTGGTGGAGGTGGAGGTGTAATTCTACCAAGTGAAATTTCAGAATTACATGAATATGGAATTACAAGAATCTATGCTCCGGATGATGGCCGTTCTTTGGGATTACAAGGAATGATTAATGATTTGGTGCAACAAGCAGATTTTCCGATTGGAGATAAATTAAACGGAGAAATTGATCATATCGAAAGCAAAAATCCAACCGCAATTGCACGTTTGATTTCTGCCGCAGAAAATTTCCCTGAAATTGCAAAACCTGTTTTTGATCAGATTCATCAAAACAATGCCGATTCTAAGATTCCGGTTTTAGGAATTACGGGAACGGGTGGAGCAGGAAAGTCCTCTTTGGTTGACGAATTAGTACGTCGTTTTCTAATTGATTTCCCTGAAAAAACAATCGGATTAATATCGGTTGACCCTTCAAAAAGAAAAACAGGAGGAGCCCTTTTAGGAGACAGAATCCGTATGAATGCCATTAATAACCCTCGTGTTTATATGCGTTCGTTGGCGACACGTCAGTCTAATTTGGCATTGTCTAAATATGTAGCCGAAGCAATTCAGGTTTTAAAAGCCGCAAAATACGATTTGATTATTCTGGAAACTTCCGGAATTGGACAATCGGATACCGAGATCATGGACCATTCGGATGTTTCTTTATATGTGATGACGCCTGAATTTGGTGCTGCAACACAATTAGAGAAAATCGATATGCTTGATTTTGCAGATTTAGTTGCCTTAAACAAATTTGACAAAAGAGGTGCACTTGATGCGATTCGTGATGTAAAAAAACAATACCAGCGCAATCATAATCTTTGGGATAAAAATCCGGATGATATGCCGGTTTTCGGAACCATTGCTTCTCAGTTTAATGATCCGGGAATGAACACGCTTTACAAAGCGATTATGGATAAAATTGTCGAAAAAACAGCTTCTGAGTTGCATTCGACTTTTGAAATCACACGTGAAATGAGTGAGAAAATTTTCGTGATTCCACCACACAGAACCCGTTATTTATCTGAAATTGCAGAAAGCAACAGAAGTTATGATGAATCGGCACTTTCACAACAAAAAGTAGCGCAAAAATTATACGGAATTTTTAAGACGCTGGAATCTGTTTCAGGAAAAGTTCCACAAATCAATAAAGCGGGAATCGACGATAGTACTGTGTTGCCAACAGGAATTGCAGAACACGACGAAAACCGTATTTTCTTAAATCTTTTACTCAATCAGTTTGATAAAGTAAAAATGGATTTAGATCCGTACAATTGGGAAATTATCCTGAATTGGGAGGAGAAAGTAAACAAATACAAAAATCCGGTTTACTCGTTTAAAGTTCGTGATAAAGAAATCAAAATCGCAACACATACAGAGAGTTTATCACACCTTCAAATTCCAAAAATTGCTTTGCCTAAATATGAGGCATGGGGTGATATTTTGCGTTGGAGTTTGCAGGAAAATGTTCCGGGAGAATTTCCTTTTGCTTCAGGATTGTATCCGTTTAAACGTGAGGGTGAAGACCCGTCAAGAATGTTTGCGGGCGAGGGTGGACCGGAAAGAACGAACAAACGTTTTCACTATGTAAGTGCGGGATTGCCTGCAAAAAGGCTTTCGACTGCTTTTGACAGTGTGACTTTATATGGAAATGACCCTGATTTGCGTCCCGATATTTACGGAAAAATTGGTAATGCAGGAGTTTCGATCTGTTGTTTAGACGATGCTAAAAAACTGTATTCCGGTTTCGATTTGGTTCATGCGATGACTTCGGTAAGTATGACAATCAATGGACCGGCGCCAATGTTGTTAGGCTTTTTTATGAACGCGGCGATCGATCAGCAATGCGAACATTATATCAAAGCCAATGCTTTAGAAAAAGAAGTTGAAGCTAAAATCAACAAAATATATGCAGGAAAAGGAGTAGAGCGTCCTAAATACCAAGGCGATTTACCGGAAGGAAATAACGGTTTAGGATTAATGCTTTTGGGTGTGACCGGAGATCAGGTTTTACCTTTGGAAGTATACAACGAAATCAAAGTTAAAACGCTGTCACAAGTTCGTGGAACGGTTCAGGCCGATATCTTAAAAGAAGACCAGGCACAAAACACCTGTATTTTCTCTACCGAATTTGCTTTGCGTTTAATGGGTGACGTTCAGGAATATTTTATTACCAAAAACGTCCGTAACTTTTATTCGGTTTCTATTTCGGGGTATCATATTGCTGAAGCGGGTGCCAACCCAATTACGCAATTGGCTTTTACGCTTTCAAATGGTTTCACTTACGTGGAATATTATTTGAGCCGTGGAATGAATATCAATGATTTTGGACCAAATTTATCGTTCTTCTTCTCTAACGGAGTTGATCCTGAATATGCTGTAATCGGACGTGTAGCGCGTAAAATCTGGGCGAAAGCCATGAAAAACAAATACGGCGCAAACGAAAGAGCGCAGATGTTGAAATATCACATTCAGACTTCAGGACGTTCGTTGCACGCGCAGGAAATTGATTTCAATGATATCCGTACGACATTGCAAGCTTTGTATGCCATTTACGACAACTGTAACTCGTTGCATACGAATGCGTACGATGAAGCGATTACAACGCCAACAGAAGAATCTGTTCGTCGTGCAATGGCGATTCAGCTGATTATCAATAAAGAATTAGGTTTAGCGAAAAACGAAAACCCAATTCAAGGTTCGTTCATCATCGAGGAATTAACCGATTTAGTGGAAGCAGCCGTTTTACAGGAATTCGACCGTATTACAGAACGTGGAGGCGTTTTAGGTGCTATGGAAACTATGTACCAACGTTCTAAAATTCAGGAAGAAAGTTTGTATTACGAAACCTTAAAACACAACGGAGATTTCCCAATTGTGGGGGTTAACACTTTCCTAAGTTCAAAAGGTTCACCAACCGTTATTCCGGCAGAAGTAATTCGTGCCACCGAAGAAGAGAAACAATATCAAATCACAATGCTGGATAATTTACACCAGTTTCACGAAGCAAAAGTAAACGAGCATTTAAGTAAACTACAGGAAGCAGCCATTAAAAACGAAAACTTATTCGATCATTTAATGGAGGCTACAAAAGTTTGTTCTTTAGGTCAGATTACTTCGGCATTGTTTGAAGTGGGAGGGCAGTATAGAAGGAATATGTAGTTATTAAAGAGTATAGAAAAATAGAGGGTTAGTTTCTTAATTAACCCTCTATTTTTTTATGCTTTTCAATTATTAATATATATTTACGTACTAATTTTTTAGTGTTACTATAGAATCAAATTTTTAAAATCAAAAAATCAATGAAAAGAAAATTACTCTTACTACTTTTAACTTTTATGTGTATCGGAGCTCATGCACAGCAAGAAATTTATAGTTTTACTTCAGCTCATCCAGGAGGATTTGTACAATTTAATGATCAGATTTTTTTTGGAGGTAATCAAGAGAGTACAGGTAAAGAAGTTTGGCAGAGTGATGGAACGACATCAAATACTAATTTACTAAAGGATATTAATCCTGGTATTGGTAATGGATTAGTTGGTGTGTTAAAGCAAAGTTCTTCAGTTTTAAATAATAAGCTTTACTTTCTATCAAAAGATGAAAATTCATTAGGTGAAATATGGAAAACAGACGGTACTGAAAATGGGACAGAGAAAGTAACTAATTTTATTAATGGAAGAGTTTCGAAATTAACGACAGTCGGGAATCTAATTTATTTTTTGTTGAAAAAAGAAGATGATAAATTAGAGGTTTGGAAAACAGATGGAACAACTATAGGGACCGTTTTAGTAAAAGATAATCTACCTATTTGGAATCGGCCTTCTTTTGAGGGAAGCTGTAATAACACTTTTGTATTTGTATTTCAGCCATTTGGGACTAATAATTCAAGAGTATGGAGAAGCAATGGAACTACTGAGGGTACATTTCCGATAACGGAGGAATATGATGGTAATGGTTCAGGTTTTAATAACGGAGCTGGGGGAACTCCTATTCTAACACAATTTATTGAATCTAATGGTAAATTGTATTTTGCTACCAGATATTTTTTGTTTGAAACTGATGGAACTCTCGAAAATACAAAAAATGTTGCTAGGGTAAGAAGTCAGGGTGATTTAGTTCAATATGATGATATTATTGCGGTAAATAACGACTTATATTTAATGTTTTTTACTGCCACAGGTTTTAGTAATAACTTAGTAATTTTAAAATATAATACACTAGATAAAACCATTGCTACCGTTTATGAAAAAAATACCAACGATTATTTTTTTGCATCAAACTTAGTCAAGATAGATAATTCTCTGGTTTTTACCACATCAAATGTAACAGCAGGTACAGAATTAGTATCGTTAAATCTTACTGATAACACTGTTTCAAATATTAAACAATTAGCTGCATCGACAGATTTGACAACACCTCATTTTTTTGATGAAGTTGCGGTTGGTTCCATTATGAAAATAAAGAATAATGAATATTTTATTCTTTCAGGACTAGATAAAAATGATGCCAGAAAAGGGTGGATTTTCAACTCTAGTACACAAACGGTACAAAATATTAGTGCTTTAGAAAATATTCTGCAACCTTTTGTTTATAAGGACAATTTATATTATTCTAAAAATTTTAAATTCTGGAAGTACGCTAATAATTTAAGTACAATTGATTTTGATAAAAAACATTCAATTAGTTTTTACCCAAATCCATCATCTGATATCATGCAGTTAAATGTTGAGAATAGTAATGAAATAGAAAATATAAGTGTTTTCGACTTAAATGGGAGATTACTTCAAACCCTGTCAAATTCTTCTCAAATTGATATTTCTAAGTTACCTAAAGGAATTTATAGCGCTCAAATAAAGAGGAATGGAACTTTGATTAATAAAAAGATTATTAAAAACTAGAAATAGATGAAGCTTTCATAAAAAAACGAAAATTCGATCATTTAATGGAGGCTACAAAAGTTTGTTCTTTAGGTCAGATTACTTCGGCGTTGTTTGAAGTGGGAGGGCAGTATAGAAGGAATATGTAGTTATTTCAACCCGTTGAGAGCAATTGTTTTAACACATAGAAACATAGTTAACAAAACCTATAAAAGGCGTTTTACTTAAAATAAGTCGCATAAAACTATATGAGAAAATTGTAATTTTCTTGAAACACCTTAAATTATAACTTCTAAATCTATGTTTCTATGTGTTAAATAATATTTAGCTGAATTACATCCAACGGATTATCTTTTTAATATTGGAAAAACTTCTCAGAAATGAGAGGTTTTTTTTATTTTAGTGTTATGAAAAATACTATCTATTCTATTCTGTTTCTTTTTGTTACGGTTTTTGGATACACTCAGGATAAGCAATTGTTACCAACGGGAGCTATTATCGATTCGGTGAAAATTGCAACTGCTCCAACGGAATCGTATGCCATCTATTTTCCTAAAAAATACGATGCTAAAACCCCATTGGCCTTGGTTTTTATTTTTGAACCCGATGCGAGAGGCAAAATAGGGATTGAACCCTTTATTCTGGCTGCAGAAACGTATCATTATATTTTGGTATGCTCTAATACGTTAAGAAATGGATCTATTCAGGATAATATTGCTGTTGCCAATAGATTATTTGAGGATGTTTTGCAAACCTATGCTATTGATACTTCACAACTTTATATAGCAGGTTTTTCGGGTGGTGCAAGATTGGCCAGTTATTTCGGGATATCTACGGGCGCTTTTCAAGGAGTTATTGCTTGTGGCGCTTCTTTTAATAATATGGATAAGTTTATACCTCCTTCTAATAAATTCTCCTATGTAGGTATGGTTGGCGATCGGGATATGAATTATCAGGAAATGATAGGAAATAAACAATGGCTGGATAACGCAAAGATGGTGAACACCCTTTTTATTTCTCATGAGGAACACGTTTGGCCCAAACAATCTGAAATGCTTCGCGCATTTGACTGGTTGGAAATTCAGGCTTATAGAAAAAATATAAGACCAAAGAACGATACCATTATTAAAAGAATTTATGATACCAATTTGCGAATCGTCGATAGTTTAAAGGCCAATAAAGAAATGGTCCCTTCGGTGAATGCCTATGAAAAAGGCATTACTTTTTTTAATACCAATGAAGACAATTTTCTAAGAGCTAAGATTGCCGAGATCAAAAAAACCAGAGAATATAAGGAGGAAGTCAACAAAATGGAGAAGATAAATATTTTGGAAAACGAACTTTTAGATAAATTTTCGCTTCGTTTTGATCAGGAATTAAAATCGGCTAAGAGTAAGGCTAATTTTAAGTTTTGGAAATCTGAAATTAAAGATTTGAAGATGATGAAGTCAGACGACAAAAATCCTCTGTTACAGAATATGGTTATTAGGGTATTATATTGGTTTCAGGTTTCGGTTTATGAAACGGGGCAGGAAAGTAAAAGAAACCAACAAAATGATAAGTTTGCCTATTGTGAAGAATTGTATAAAATTATTACTGAAGCTGATTAATATGAAAAGCCTGATCCTTGAAAAAGAATTAGAATAAACTTTAGAAAAGCATTCATTTATTAAGCGGTCAATTTTTGGTCATTAAATTCAAACGGTATTATATTTACTGACGAATTAACAAAAACAAAGAGACTTGATATGAAGCATTTATTTACAATTTTATTTATTGGAATCTTATTTTTTTCCTGCAGCAGCAATGAAGATGACGCAACGAATACTAACAGCGATCCATTGGTAAAACAAATAAAATTTGATGGGGCTACTAATACTGGTCTTGCGATTAATTCTCAGGAGATTAATTTTAATTTTGAATACGACAATAGCAAAAGATTAACCAAAAAAGTGGGTGGCTATTTAGCTATTTCTCCTAATACTGGTTTTGACAGAATTTTTTCAAATAAGGTATATACATCCTTTGTTTACAGTAATAATAAGGCTACTGTTGAAAATTTTTATGATTCAGATAATTATGCAGTTGCTAAAGGCACGATCTATTATACATTAAACAGTGCTAATCTCATTGTCGAAAAAGAAGTGCCAAATAGTATTGCCATTAATTCCAAAAAGCTAGTTTATAAATATTCAGAAGGAAAACTTACAGAGGTCGTAACGAGTTATCCAAATATGACCTACTACCCGGATGATGAAACCGATTTTATATTGACATTTTCGGAGAAATTCTATTACGACGCCAAGAACAATCTGACGAAGACAGAATATACAGAGTTACATAATGGAAAGAACGAAGGGAGAAAAATCGTAAGGACTTTTGAAGAATATGATACCTCTTATAATCCGTTTAAGAGGATGCAATTAGTAGAAGAATATTTTTATCGTTCACTTTCCAAAAATAATTTTAGAAAGTATACAGAGACTTCCTATTACCATGACGATGTCTCAACAAATGAAACAGGATGGAAATTTGTCTATGATAATCAGGGAAATATTATAGTCAATTAGTACCTAGATCCACGAAGTGTTTGCAATTGCTGTGCGAAGTCTCCCGACTTCGTACCCGTTGCTATATTCCGTTCCAAATTTATTTTTTGATTTTCTTTACGAGTTATTGGAGTGGGTGCGAAGTCGGGAGACTTCGCACAGCGATCACTCATGCTAGTAAGACATTCTAGTTATGCTCGTCAACCATCTCGCTAACATAACTCAAAAACTCCAACTCATCCAAAGGAAACAGAGAGAGTACAGTTTCTAAAAGCAGTGCAACATCAACAGATTCCTTTTCGTTATTTTCTGAAATTTTATGCCTGTTATGATGAAGTGCTAAAATGCATAACTTTAGCAGATCAGTAATAACACAACCCAATTCGAAATAGTTAAGAACTCTAATCTGTGCCGTGTAGGTTTGGGATTGGTCATTTGCAGGTTTTAAGGTCTGAAAATGCTCGGTAGCTAATTTTTTAAGATACTCTAAATTTTTAATTTCATTTGTTTCCATAAGGCATATATTTTTAGTTTTGTTAAACGCTTTATTGTTTTTTAAAGAAAAATCGTACATTTGTTTAACTTGGCGAAGAAAGAAAAAGATTCTACTGTATTAAATCATTTTTGGTCGTATTGTACATCGCTAAATATGTTTTTTACATCTTACCAATTATTACACTTAATTATTATCTTTGAATTATGAGCACATTAACAAAACCAAATCATATATGGCGAAAAATAAGCCGTATTCGTGAACTTCGTGATATGAAACAGGAAGCTTTGGCGCAAGCTTTAGGAACAAACCAACAAGCTATATCGGCTATAGAAAATAGTGAGACGATTGATGAGGAAAAACTTATTGAAGTAGCAAAAGCGCTTGGTGTGACGGTTGAAGCCATTAAGAATTTTTCCGAAGAAGCTGCGATTAATTATTTCAATAGTTTTAATGAAGCGGTAAATAACAGTCATTTTGGGAATAACAATCAGTGTACTTTCAATCCGTTAGATAAATTAATGGAGACAGTAGAAGAAAATAAAAAGCTCTACGAACGTTTGCTTCAATCCGAAAAAGACAAAATCGAATATTTAGAAAAATTATTAAAAGGAAAATAATAATCTCTACTGAGATTTATTTATAAAAACAGCTTTTTTGGAAGCTGTTTTTTAGCTTTGCGACTCTGCGACTTCGCGAGATTTTTGTTTCTCCACAACTTTTAGAATTGATTCTAATTTTACTCAAAATTTTAATCTCATGAGAAAGAACAGATCCATATCATTGGGCAGTTATTTTGAAAATTTCATAGAAGACAGCCTCTCTAATGGCAGATTTAAAAATGCCAGTGAAGTTGTCCGGGCAGGTTTACATCTTTTGGAAGAAGAAGAAAGCAGACTTTCAATTTTAAAAAATGCTATTCAGCAAGGAATAAATAGTGGAAGAGTGGAGGATTTCGATCCAAATGAACATTTAAAAATCTTGAAATCCAAATAGTAAGAATCCTTCATGACAGAATGGATTTAAAAGCAAAATTTTAAACAAAACAGATCGCGAAGTCCAAAAAACAAATTAAACCTTCTTTTTAATTGATGTTTTAGATCTGCCTTGCAGTTTTTTAATAACAGCGTCGGCTTTTTCATTTTGACAAATAAACCTTAGAGATTCTGCATAACGGTAATAATATTCAGCCTCTAAATCTGATGTCATGGCAAATAATTGATCGTACCACACAGCAGCTTTTTCTAATTTATTGCGAGAATAAGACGAATCTCCTAGTTTCTGAAATAAGTCTATTGATTTATAGCCTTTTGCAGCGATTTTTTCATATGTTTTTATCACGTCAACATAAGCATATTTGTCGCTTACTTTATCCGTGATATAAACAGTTTGATTTTGCGCAGCAGCACGAAATGAAAATACAATTAATACTAGTAAAACAATAAGGTTTTTTTGCATAGTATTAATTTGAAATATTGGTTTTGATTCTCATTTTTTATTGAATATTTTTTTTGGTATTCTTATGTTTACAAATATATCTAAATCAGTAGTATAACTTGTTTTTTGACTGATTTTTTTTCGTTTTATCGATTTTTTAAAGCAGTTGTAAGAAATAATTTGCAGTTAATTTCAGAACATTTTTTTTTTAAGGGAAGAATATTTATGCAGGCTATTTTTTTATTTTTATAAAGTTTATTTATAGTATATTTCGACTTCTGTAATATAAAATCATGCGTAAAATAATCCTCTCTTTGCTAATTCTTATAATTGTGCTATTTGGTATAATATTATTTGTAAAGAATCCTAAAGAAGAGACAGTTTTTGATAAAAAAGCTGACGATAAATTTACCAAAAGAGTTAGTGCAGTAAAAAAACTAGTTGCGAGTGATTCTAAATACAGTAACAAAACCGCCTTTTTTATCGACATGAAAATTAGTTCGGGAAAGAACAGATTCTTTGTTTATGATTTACAAAACAATAGAATAGTTGATAAAGGTTTAGTGGCTCACGGTTCGGGATCTGAAACAAAAGTTGAAGGAGAATTGAAATTTAGCAATGTCAATAATTCACTTTCTACATCATTAGGAAAATATTACATTGGGTATAGTTATAACGGAGATTTCGGAAAGGCATACAAATTACATGGTTTAGACAAGACAAATGACAATGCCTTTTTAAGAAATATTGTTTTGCATAAGTATAGTAAGGTTCCGTATGAGGAACAAGATACCCCGATTTGCAATAGTTACGGTTGTCCAATGGTCAATGAAAGGTTTTATAAACGAATCGAGAAGCTAATTGATGCTTCTGATAAAAAGATTGTTTTAGATATTTATTACTGATTTTTTCGGACACTAGAAACGGTATAAGAGCGGGATGCTCGTGCCCAATGTCATTATATTATGGATTATCAAAAATAGCCTCACGCAGATTTTAGCAGATTAAAATAAAAAAAATCCGCCTAATCCGCAGAATCTGCGTGAAAAAATATCTTAACTTAATGACATTGTGCCCGCGCCAACGACAGATTGATATAAATAAAAATAATAATTGATGAGCGAAAAATATACCCTTACCGGAGGAGCAAGAATAGGTAAAGCAAACGCAAGTTATCCCCTTGCTAATTTGTATGTTGATAAAGATGTTTTAAAAATTAATGCTTCTATTGTGGGGAATTTGGTTTTTCTACCAAAAGATATCATTTCTATAGAAGCCTATACCTCGATTCCGATAATTGGAAATGGAATAAAAATTAAGCACAGGGTTGAAAAATACAATTCAGAAGTTATATTCTGGACTTTTAAAAATCTAGAGACGGTACTTAATGAAATTAAGAAAACAGGGTTTTTAGAAAACACAAACTCAGAACTAAGCGAACATGATTTTGAAATTATAGAAAGACAAAATAAGGGAGGATTTCCAATAAAAAAAGGCGCTGTTCTATTTTTTGTTGTGACGTGGAATTTTCTTTTTTTATATGATATTGTTCCTTTTTTTCTGCAAGAGAAACCAGAAGGCCTTCCAATAGGAATAGGTATGAACCTGGCTGTTGGTCTGGTTCTGATTAGCTCGATTTTGGTTTTAGTTTCAGAAAAATTCAGAAAATTAATTCTGAAAGAAGACCGAGATATTAATGATATTAAGAGATTTATATATTTATTAATCGTGGTATGTGGATTGTTGTTAATTCAATTTACGATCGTAAATAGTAGTTTTTAATCTTTTATTGTTGAATAAACGAAAGTTTTTTCTTTCAATTTAATTGTTATTGCTAGCAAATAACCTTAAATTTGAGATTTAAAATTTAGTAGATTCAGATTATGGAACATTCAGAAAACATTCAATTATTTGAAGAAAAGAAAGTGAGAGTCGTTTGGAACCAGGAGGAAGAGAAATGGTATTTTTCTATCGTTGATGTTATTGGTGTATTAACTGAAAGCCCCAATGCACGAAAATATTGGAGCGTTTTGAAAACAAGACTTAAAAAAGAAGGCAGTGAGTTGACTACAAACTGTAGTCAACTTAAAATGAAAGCTACGGATGGAAAATTCTATAAAACTGACGTTGCCAATACAGAACAACTTTTCCGATTAATTCAGTCAGTTCCGTCGCCAAAAGCGGAACTTTTTTTTAATATACCTCGTCATACATTTAGGTAATATTGTACTTTTTTGAATTGCCGTTGGTTTTAACCAACGGATTATGAAGTTACAGCTGCAAGGCTTTAGCCAAAACTTTACTCTTAGGTTTTTTTGGCTAAAACCCCCTGACTCAAACATAGATGACCGTTGGTTAAAATAAACGGCTATCCAAATCCGGATTATTTCCCCACCTTTTTTATTTTCAAAAGAATACTTCTCTTTATCAAGCGATCACTTACATATAAAATGTAGTTGATAATAAAAAATTAAGAGACATTAACTTGTACTAATAGCTCTTCGAGCCCCTTTGTTATGGGTAGTTTCGGATAATCAGATCTTTATAAAAGTGATCACTTATTTCCAAAAAAAAAGTTGTTTATGTTGCGGTAAGTTAAGTTTTATTAAAAAATAAAATTTAAAACAGCCAGAATGTGGAAAACCGTAAAAAAATTCCGAAGATAATACCTAGTTTAGCCAAAATAAGGGTGGAGTTCAGACACCACTTAAATAAACGGGGAGTAACTGAAAATCCTAAAGAGTAAGGAAATCAAAACAAAAAACAAAAGAATTATGTTAACAAAATTAGTTTACAAAGCAGCAATTTGCCTAGGTTTAATTTTAGTAATGCAACAAAACTGTTTTGCACAAGCCAAAACAAAAGACGAATTAAAAGCAGAACGTGAAGTTTTGAAATCAGAAATGAAATCAAAAGATGCTGAAGAACGTAAAGCTAAACTGGAAAAATTATCTGCACCAAAACCTTCAGGTATCTCAAGCGTTGATGGACTTGCAGCAAATTCATCACAAATGTTAACTTCTTCAAAAGAATTAAATGTATTGATTCCTGAAATGTACAAAAGAACAGTTGGAGAATCTGTTGACGGTGTTGCAGATGTAACCGTTAAAAAACCAACTTTAGACGAACTTAATGCTCTAGGATTAAATATTGCTACACAAATCAAAACAGTTTCAGAGGCATCAGCAACTGTTGCTACTGCTTCAACAGATTTAAAAGGAGCTGGAATGATGCAAGCACCAAAAGGAGCTAAATCATTAAACTTTTCAAAAGATGTAATGGCTTTGGTTTTACCGGAATTAAACTTAAACTTAAAAGTGGTAAACAATTTAATTTCTACTTTGAAATCATCAGGAAACTATTAATTATATGAGAAATTTATATTTTCTTTTAGTACTGCTTTTGAATAGCCTTGTGGGCTATTCACAAGCAGCAACGAAACCGGTTGTAGGTGTTGCTGCTTTTACGTCTGAAGTAGATTCTAAATATTCGGGAGCAGTTGCCGAAAAAGTAGTTCAGATTGTTACTAATACAAGACGTTTTACCGTTGTTGACAGAACAAGTTATGACAAAGTAAAAGAGGAATTGGAGTTTCAAAAAACAGAAGCTTTTCTTGATAGTAAAAACACTGCCAAACAAGATGTTGCTTTGGCGGCCCAAAATATGATTATTGGGAATATACTAAAAATGAGTGTTTACGCGATAAAAAATACAGACGGTAGTGTAAACGGTTACAAATCAAGTGTTGCTTTTACGCTAAAAGTAAACGAAGTAGAGACAGGACAAACTACTGAGGCTGAAAGTTTTCAAACCTCTGTTAGTCCGTTGATGTTATCTCCTGAGAGTGCTGTGAACGAAGCTTTGAAGTCTATTGAGCCTAAATTGAGCGAGTATTTTATCAAAACCTTTCCTTTAACAACTAAAATCAGTAAAGTGCTGACTGTAAAAAAAGAATCAGCTGCTGTTGTTTTAATTTCAGGTGGTAAAGAATTTGGTTTTAAAGAAGGTGACAAATTAATCGTTGAAAAAAACGAATTGATTGACGGTAAGCCTTACCCATCTCAGATAGGAGAATTAAAAGTGGTTAAAGTAGCCGGAAACGATTTCTCTGAATGTGCTGTTTCTGACGGTGGAAAAGAAATTTTGTCAAGATTTAATGCGGCAGAAAAATTGACGTGTAAACTAATCGTAAAATAAGTACAACATGACTTTATCAAAAAGAATAGGTGTTTTAGTTCTTCTGATTTTAATTTCATTCACGTATAGCTGTAGTCAAAAAACACTTCCAACTTCTGAGGTTAATTATGTTTCAGGAAATGCAGGAACGATTACGATGCGAACCATTGGTAATGGTTCAAATGAGTCTGAAGCAATTAGTGAAGCAGAAAAAAATGCGATTAACGTATTGCTTTTTAGAGGGCTTCCGGAATCAGAGCAGAAGTCGGCCTTAGTTGGAACTAATGAGTCAGAAGAGATAGAAAAGCATAAAACCTATTTTGAAAAATTTTATACTCAAAAAAGATATAAAACTTTCTTTATGTCGAGTATTCCGGTAAGTGATTTTGCAAAACAAAAGGGAGGGGCAAAAAGTATGACTTTAGATGTTAAAGTTAATCTGACGGCATTGCGAACAGACCTTGAACAAAACAACATAATCCGCAAGTTTGGATTTTAAAATAAAATTTATGAAATATAAATATATTAATTATATGATTTTATTTGTAACGTTATGCGTTACAAATTTTGCATTTAGTCAAAATCCTGCAACAAATAGCGGTGGGCAAGTAGTAACAGTTCAACCTAAAATAATGGTAATCCCTTATACAAGAGAAGGGGAAGATTTGAGAACTGTTTTAGAAGATGACCCAAACAAAAGAATTGCCATAACAAAAATAAAGGAAGGTTTTGACAGCAGAGGTTTTACAACTGTAGATTTTATTGCAAAATTAAAAGCTGCCAAAGACAATCACGTTTTTACTTCAGATAATCAAACGGATATTAAGTCGCAGATTATTCAAATGTCCGGTGCAGATGTTTATGTGCAGGCAGAAGTTATTATTGACAATACAAGTTCGGGAAATTCAGTTAAGTTAATTTTGACGGCTTATGAAGCATCAACGGGAAATTCATTGGCCAATAAAGTTGGGGAAAGCGGAAGATTTTACACCGAAGATTACAACAAATTAGCCTCAAAAGCGGTTGAAAGTTGTATTCAGGATTTTCTTAATGTTATGCAAGCCAAATTTACAGACATTGTAAATAATGGTAAGTCCGTAATTGTTGACATTAGTTTTGATGCAGGTTCACAGCACAATATGGCGTCGGAAATTGGTTCTGATGGTTTACCATTATCTGACCAAATCGAGGCCTGGATGGAAAAAAATGCCTTTAAAAACAATTATCATATTCAGGGAACAACTGACTTGAAAATGATACTTGACGATGTTAAAATCCCATTAAAGGATCAAGCAACGGGTAATAATTACAATCCAAATAAATTTGCGCTTGAGCTTTTTAAATTCTTCAAAGGATTAGGATTGCAACCGGCAAAAGATGTTAAAAGCAGTACTATTTACATCACAATTAAATAAATAGAGATGAAAAATATTTACTTTATACTAATTGTTTGGCTTTTTTCATTAGTGGCAAAAGCACAAACAACCAATGATATCGGAAAAATTTCTCTTTCGGTAGTAGTACCTGAATACATGGAGGATTTAGGCGATTCTCAACTCTCAAAATTAGATACAAAAATCTCTCAGATCGTGACAAGTTCAGGTTTGTCGGATTCGGGTTATGGTAATAATTTTGTGATTTATCCGAAATTTGCCGTTAACGAAACTAATGTTGTGGAAGGCGGAATGCAAAACATAACAGTTGTTACTATTGATTTTAGTTTGTTTGTGAAACAAGTAGACAGCAATATTTTGTTTTCGACTATTACCAAAGCAATCAAAGGGAGTGGAAGTAGTAAAGAATTGGCCATCACCAATGCGATTTCTAAAATTGCAACAAACGATCCGGGCTACAAAAAGTTTATTGAGGAGAGTAAAAAGAAAATTTTTCAATATTACGAAACCAAATGCACTGAGCTTATTAAAAAATCGGATGGATTTGTAAAAACGCAGCAATATGAACAAGCTTTAGGTTTACTGATGTCAATTCCTGACGCTGTGAGTTGCTATAGCCAAGTTCAGGTGAAAGCAATTGAAGCGTACAAAGGTTTTCAGAAAAATAATTGTGCGAAACAAATGCAATTAGCGAGAACAACAATCGCAACAAACGATTATGTTGGAGCATTGAATATTTTAGCTGAAATTGATCCTTCTTCCCCTTGTTTTAAAGAGTCACAAACTATGGCGAAAACCGTAGAAACAAAAGTGAACGCGGAGGAAAAGAAACAATGGGATTTTCAAATGAAACAATACAACGACGAAGTTAGTTTAGAAAAACAAAGAGTAAATGCCATTAAGGATATCGCTGTTTCTTATTATAAAAGTCAAACAACAGATATTAATTATACTGTAATTGTAAAATAAAAATCTGTGGTAAACAAAAAAAGCAGCTCCGTAAAGAGCTGCTTTTGTTTTTTCAGGCAAAAAATTAACGACGGAATGCTGGACTTTTATTTACAGATTCGTCAAGTTTAACGGTTTTTGTTTTCTTTGTTGAAACCGTAATTTCATGCTTTGTGATTTTACCATTTTCAGTTACTTCCAAGGTATAAGTTCCAGCTGGATAAGCTTCTAAACTTAATGTTTTTGAAATTTCTAATTCATCTGTAGCAGAAGTTCCTGTATAGACTAAATTATTATTTACGTCGAAGATTGAAAAACTTGATTTCTCAACGGTGTTTATAGTAAAGCTTACTACCTTTCCATTTCCGGTTTTTATATACAAGATATAATCCCCTTTTCCATCAATTGCATAAGTAAACACAGTTGTTAAAAACACGGCTACAACCAAGCCTAATTTGATAAATCTTGTCATTTTTTTTAAATTTAAATCGTGAACCGCGCAAAACTACAAATAGAAATTGAATTTCATATAAAAAAAATATTTTTTTAAAAGACATAAGTAGTTGAATTAAAACGCTTTCGGTGTTTTGTACGAACTATGTACGTCATTACTGGATTTCCGGATGTTTTTGTAGGTGTTTTTTTTTAATGCAATACAAATCAGGATCTTAAAAATTATTAAGAATAATTTTTCAAATGAAAAAAAGCACTACGAAGTATGTTTTTAAATTATGTAATTTCTGACAAAAATAACTGCTCCGTTGATCGAATTGGTACGAATTATTTTTTGCTACAGATTAGAAAGATTTGCACAGATTAGTGAATCATTTTAATCCTTTAATCTGTGACGGGATACAAAAAAGAACAGCGATTTTTTTTTTAACCATATAAGTGATAAAAGCTCATTTAAGATTGTTCTTTGTGTTTCTTGCGAAACCTTTGTGGGTTTTGCGATTAGGAAGTTTAATCTCAAAGTCCGCAAAGGCTTTTATTTGTGTTGAACGCTAAGTGCGCAAGGGGTTAGGCTTTTGGAAATAGGCTTAGAGGTTCAGAGTTACAAAGTTTTTCTTTTTCACGCAGATTTAGCAGATTGAACAGATTTTTTATAAGAGGTAAACAGATCAGCCTAATCTGCTAAATCTGTGTGAAAAAAAATAGGTGCAAAATTTAAAAGGATTTACTATACCATGATTAAACTTCACGCCCCTTGCAGTTAAAAAATGAAACACAAGGCTCGCTTAGGCTTTTGTGAAATATTCAATAACGTTCTGCATAAAAAAACAGCTCAATGATTAACAAGGAGCTGTTTCTTAAACAATCGTTTTATATAACTAACAATATAAAAACACTTTTATACCAGATAATAGGTATGTTTTTTAACGTACCGCTATGCTGCTGTTTTTCGCAGACAAACCGGTTTTGTAAACAGATGAAACTGCTTTTCGGGATAAAACAGATGTGTCATCCGTAATTGTAATCTCATGTCTTACTTTTTTTGCATTATCTTCCACTTCTAAGAAGTACGTTCCTTGCGGTAATTCTTCCAGGTTAAAAGTTCTCAAAATTCCAACTGTGCCGGAAGCATTTTCAGAATAAATAAGAGTATTCTCTTTGTCATAGATCGCCAGATGGGCTTTCTTAACCTGATTCAATGCAAACGTAATTTGTTTTCCGTTTGCTTTTAATACATGAAGATTAAAATCTTCATTCCCGTCGATTGCATAAGAGCTCATTCCTGTGAAAAGCACTGCACATACTAAACTTAATTTTAAAATCTTTTTCATGACTGTTGTTTTTTAGATTAATAGTTCTAATTCTATGGTGCTAAATTACTCCAGTCTTACATGATTTTTCACAACTCTATTGGCTAATTGTGATGCTGTATTCTCATTTACGAAACCGTTATAGGTTAAAATTTGAATTATTTTAGGCGTTTTTGTTAATTATGGTGTTATTTTTTAATGTTTGTATGTGGTGGATTGATTTTTTATTTTTCTGTTCTTCTTACAAAAAAAAAAGGCGAGTGAAATAAAATATGTTTTATTGTGTCAAATAGTAGTTCGGGAAAATACAAAGCGACCAAGTCTTTGTCTGCTTTTTCAACTTCTGTCCTTTTGTCCCTTTTTGACCTTTGAAGGGATCAAGTCTTAAAGTTGTGGGGAAGTAAAAATCTCGCAGAGTCGCAAAATCGCAAAGTTTTAATGAAAAAACAGAAAAAAAATTTGAGACTCTATACTATTTTTAGAAATCCAAAGCGAGAAAGTAGAAAACAGAAAGGTGGAACTTAAAAACAGGAAAAAACTTAGCGGCTTGGCGTCTTTGCGAGATCATCAAAGCGAGAAGTTAGAAAATAAGGTACTTAATAAAAGGCTCTGGCCAAAAAGTATATGATCTGCTACTTCTAAACAAAAGAAATTTCTAAAAATTATTTCACAACTTTTTAACTTGATTCGAAATTACAGAGTTACAAGATATTTGTTCCTCCACAACAATATGTTTTGATCCTTTTGAAGCTGATCCAAATAAGGCATAAAAAAACAGCTCAGTAACCACAAAGAGCTGTTTTGAAAAACAATTAAATGTTTTTAAACTTTACTAACTATCAAACCTCGTTTTATACTATGCAGTATAAACTCTACCAGCATGTTACCATGCTTGTATTTCTATTGCTAAAGTACTTCGATTTTAGTTTTTTTTGCACAACTCTATTGACTGATTTATATGCTGTATTCTCATTTACGAAACCGTTATAGGTTAAAATTTAAAGTATTGTAGGTGTTTTGGCTGATTGAGTAATTATTTTTTAATTATTTATTAAATATAGTGTTTCGTTTTTTCTTCCGTCTTTCTTACAAAAATTACCGTATTTGTATAAAATAAGCGGATTAAATACGATTTGTAAAAAAAAAGTAGTGATAAAAAATCAGATGCAAAAAAAATGACTATTTCGACGATTATTCAGTTTTAGCTATTTTTGATTTTTTGCACTATATTCTTGTTTACGAAACCGATATAGGTTAAAATATGAATTATGATAGGCGTTTTTGTTAAATTTGTTATTATTTTTTAAAATCCTTAGCATGAAGACTATCGTTCCGACTCTTGAAATAATATCCAATTCATACGGAAGTTCTTTTACCTATACGAAACATGCTGAAAAGACCAA
Organism: Flavobacterium sp. FlaQc-52; assembly: GCF_044007495.1. NCBI lineage: Bacteria > Pseudomonadati > Bacteroidota > Flavobacteriia > Flavobacteriales > Flavobacteriaceae > Flavobacterium > Flavobacterium sp. FlaQc-52. Next base: position 53,458 of record NZ_JBIPCV010000002.1, read on the forward strand.
TAGCAAAACACATTTATGGCATTATCATCCTGAAATTGAATTGGTTTATATAAACGGAGGAGCAGGAAAAAGACAAATTGGGAGCCATATTTCGTATTATACAAATGGAGATTTACTTTTAATCGGTTCGAATATGCCTCATTGTGGTTTTACTAATGAGCAAACAGGAAATAAAAATGAAATCGTAATTCATCTTAAACCGGAATTTTTAGGGATTGATTTTTTTGTCGCTCCCGAAATGAAAAGGGTGTTAAGTGTCATTAACCAAGCCAACGCCGGAATAGCATTTGGCGGGGATACAAAAAAAAATATCGGCAAAAAGATAGAAATGATGGGGGATCAGCTTCCTTTCGAACGTTTATTAACACTCCTGAGTATTTTGGATGAGTTAGAATCTTCAGAGGAATATACAGTGCTTAATGCTAATGGTTTCTCTCTTGAATTAAATGCGCAGGACAGTGACCGGATAAATGTGGTTTTTAATTATGTCAAAGATCATTTCCAGGAATCGATTGCCATAGATGAAGTTTCGAGTTTAGTGAGTATGACTACGCCTTCTTTCTGCAGGTATTTTAAGAAAATATCCAGCAAAACGTTTACAGAATTTGTAAACGAATATCGTTTGGTTCACGCCTCAAAACTTTTGGCGGAAAAACCAATAACCATAAATGAAGTCTGCTACGAAAGTGGTTTTAATAACTTTAGTCACTTTAGCAAATCGTTTAAGCAATATACGGGTAAAAGCGCCTCGCAGTACCGTAATGAACATAAGATAATTATCAAGTAAAGACTTTTTTAGGTGCTTGATTTTTTTTTTCACGCAGATTTGGCAGATTTGGCAGATTTTTTTGTTCCGTTGATAAAAGGTAAATAAATCTGCTTAATCTGCTCGCCAGAGAAAAAAACCTTACGATTCCACGAGCTAAAATTATGCTTTTGCTACCCTTGTAGTTTAAAAAAAAGCAACCATTTCCAAAATAAAAAATCTCAGCGAACTTTGCGTTAACCCTTTGCGACCCTTGCGGTTAAAAAACACACACACAAATAATCTTTTACCTGGAAAAAGTTATATTTACAATCCCTAATCAAAAAAAACACCAATATGAAAAAGATCAGAGCTCTAGTAGTAGTATTTCTTATAGGCATCACCTCAGTGAGTTATGCGGCAAAAGTAGATACTTTACAAATTGCAAGTACAGCGATGGGCAAAACCTACAAAGCCGCCGTTGTATTGCCGAATACCTATGCTAAAAGCAAATCGACTTATCCCGTGATGTATTTATTGCATGGCGCTTACGGTCATTTTAGTGACTGGTTGAAAAATACTCCGAACAAAAAGCTAGTCCAAAATTTGTCGGACCAATACAATATGATTATTGTAATGCCCGAAGGAGAAACATTTAGTTTCTATCTGGATAGTCCTATGAATAAAGAAAGTCAGTTTGAGACTTTCATCACACAGGAAGTGATTCAGAAAGTAGATAAAACATACCGAACGATAAGCAATAGAAATGGTCGTGTCATTACAGGGCTTTCCATGGGCGGACACGGTGCTTTGTATCTCTCCGGCAGGCATCCTGATTTGTTTTGTGCAGCCGGAAGCATGAGTGGGGCAGTAGACATGAGCGCGATGCTCAACAGAGATTCTTCTACTCAGGTGATAAAATTGATGCAGCCAGTTTTTGGTGATAAAAGCAGTAATACGGAATTGTACGAGCAGAATTCTGTATTGGCGATGATAGATAAATTAAAAGCCAATAAGCTACCTTTAATTATAGACTGTGGTGTTAACGATTTTCTGATTGAGCCCAATAGAGAATTACACCGCAGATTGGTTTACAATAAAGTAGATCATGACTATACCGAACGCCCCGGAGCACACACTTGGGACTATTGGGAGAATTCATTGCCGTACCATGTGTTGTTTTTTAATAAAATACTACTTAAAAATCAGGTAGTTAGTAAGAAATAATGAGAAATAGCAAAAAATATTAAGGTAAAATACCCTCAATCGCTTTTTTTGGTTTGGTTTTTGGAATACCTTTATATATAGAAACTTAAAAATATATAAATTATGAAAAAGATACTTACCTTATTCGCAGTTGTTGGATTAATTGTGTTTTCTAGTTGTGAAGGACCTGAAGGGCCTCCGGGATATGATGCACCAATTCCTTTTGTTACTGAAACTACATTTGACTTTGTTGGTCCAAATTATAATAAGAATGTTTCGTTAACAGGAATGTTGTCGGGAGATAATATTCTAGTGTATGAGTTAGTTAGTGCTCCAAATCAGACTGATAAATGGGCTTTATTACCTCAGATATATTACTTTAATAATGGAACTGAAACTGCTCAGTATAATTTTAGTTTTTCGAAAAATAATGTTACGATTTTTGTTGATGGTAGTTTGAGTGATCTCTCCCAACTGCCTTCTAATTTTAGGATAGGAAAAACATTTAGGATTGTTATTATTCCAGGTGACGACGGAGTTAATGCGAAAAAATCAACTAGTAAATCTGATTACTTAGACTATAATGCAGTTATCAAGAAATATAATATTGATGATAGTAATATTAAGAAATTAAACTAATAGTCTAGTTTATAAATAAAAAAAGGAAATCGTAAGATTTCCTTTTTTTGTATCTCTAAATACAGATGCAAACCTTATTTTTCTTTTTCTACAGCCTCCTTGGTTTTACCATACTTCAAAGAAACCAAAATCCCAACTAAAAGCGAGAGTGCGATAAACCCTAAAGAAGCCCACTCTGGAATGTAGATATAATGGTGTAACAGCATTTTTAATCCCACAAAGGCTAAAATAGCGACCAAACTGTATTCTAAATAACTGAATTTTTCCAGCATATTGGCCAGAAAAAAGTACATCGAACGCAATCCGAGAATCGCAAAGATATTAGAACTAAACACTAAAAACGGATCAGATGTAATGGCCAGGATTGCCGGAACACTGTCTACGGCAAAAAGTACGTCCATAACTTCAATGACGATCAAAGCAACGAATAGGGGGGTAGCGGCTTTTTTTCCTTTGTCGGTCAGAATGAAAAATCGCTCATGATCCATATGGGAAGTAATCGGAATAATCTTCCCTAAGGTTTTGTATACGAAAGAATCTTTGGGGTTGAAATCTTCTTCTTCACCCGAGAATAACATTTTGATGGCGGTAAAAAGCAAGAAAGCACCAAATACATAAGTTGTCCAGGTAAATTTATTGATTAATAGTACACCAAAGAAAATCATTAGTCCGCGGAAAACGATCGCACCTAAAATTCCCCAGAATAAAACACGGTGTTGGTATTTTTGAGGTATTTTGAAAGAAGCAAAAATAATAGCAATCACAAAGATATTGTCAACACTCAAGGACAATTCAATTAAATATCCTGTGATGAATTTCATGGAAGCCACAGCAGGTTTCAGATTGTCGGGATTTGAAATATAGTCGGTAGTGTACAACCAGTATATTACTCCGGAGAACAGAAAAGAAAGCGTTACCCAGATCAGGGTCCATTTGCTGGCTTCTTTAGTACTAATAATATGTGGCGTTTTATTGAAAACACCTAAATCCAAAGCTAAAATAAAAACTACGGCTAACAAGAAGAGAATCCAGACTGTCATGATGCTATTTATTAGTGATTTACAAAGATAGTTTTTGAAATTAAACTTAAAAAGTAATTATCCAAAAGTTATTTCTAAACCTAACAGGTTTTTAAAACCTGTTAGGTTTAAGATGAAAAGGTTCTCGACTTCACTCGAACTGACAACGAATCGTTTTTAAAAACCTAATAGGCTTCTAAAACCTATTAGGTTTAGATAACGAAAACGGCTAAAAAAAAAAGTGCCATCAATTTTGATGGCACTTTTGAATATAATTTAAGCAATGAATTACAAAGCAGACTTTACAGTTTTGATAATTCTTGCTGCAATTTTGTATGGATCTCCATTTGAAGCAGGTCTTCTGTCTTCTAACCAACCTTTCCAACCTTTTTGAACTGTAATTAAAGGGATTCTGATTGAAGCTCCTCTATCAGAAATTCCATAAGAGAAATCGTGAATAGAAGCTGTTTCGTGTTTACCGGTTAAACGTAAGTCGTTGTAAGCTCCGTAAACCGCGATGTGCTCAGCAGTAACAGGTCTGAAAGCCTCACAGATTCTTTCGTAAGTAGCCTGATCTCCACATGTTCTTAAAACTTCGTTAGAGAAGTTAGCATGCATACCAGAACCATTCCAATCGGTGTCTCCAAGTGGTTTTGGGTGGTATTCGATATAGTAACCGTATTTTTCAGTCAAACGATCCAGTAAGTATCTGGCAATCCAGATTTCGTCACCGGCTTTTTTAGCTCCTTTAGCGAATAATTGGAATTCCCATTGTCCACAAGCAACCTCTTGGTTAATACCTTCAAAGTTAATTCCCGCAGCAATACATAAATCAGCATGTTCTTCTACTAATTTTCTTCCGTGTGTGTTTTTTCCACCAACAGAACAGTAGTACATACCTTGTGGAGCAGGATAACCTCCAACAGGGAAACCTAATGGCAATAAAGTTTTAGTATCCATGATGAAATACTCTTGTTCAAAACCAAACCAAAAATCATCATTATCATCATCAATCGTAGCTCTACCGTTAGAAGGGTGTGGCTTTCCGTCCGCATACATTACTTCTGACATAACTAAGTATCCATTAATACGAGTTGGATCTGGATAAATGGCAACAGGAACCAAAAGACAATCTGAAGAACCTCCCTCAGCTTGTTTAGTTGACGAACCATCAAATGACCAGTTTCCAAGTTCTTCTAATGTTCCTTTGAAATTTTCGTGCTCTTCAACTTTAGTTTTACTTCTTAGATTTTGAGTTGGTTCATATCCATCTAACCAAATGTACTCTAACTTAATTTTAGCCATAATAATATAAATTTTTGTTTTTTTGTTTTTTCGCTGGGTCAAAGATATATTTATTTTTTTACTCCTGAAAATTAGGGGGCTATTTTGTTTGAATGACTATAATTTTTTAGAAAAGCATAATTTTGATAGGGGTGTATTTTTTAAAAAGCATTTTTAAAGGCTTAAAAAGGCAAATTCGTAAAAATTGAGGTTGTTTATTGAATTTTCTGTCTGCTGAATTGCGAAAAAATGTTTGTTTAATGAAGAATACTGCGGTGTTTTGTTATATTTATTCGATTCAGATTAATTATTCTTGGTAAAATGCTTTTTCTGTTGATAAATCGTTGGATAAAATTCTGTGATTTAAGTTTCAAACAGGGGGTTTAATTCGTTATATTTGTTTTTCTTTTTTTTAGTGAAAATGAGTACGAATTTTTAAAATTATATACATGTCAACATTACGTTTCCAAGCTTTAAAAGAAGCTTCTACAAGAAAGCCGGTACATTTTGAGGAAATAGACAGAAAGTCTAACATTTTTGGTTCAAATGTGTTTAATGAGAAAGCAATGAAGCAATATTTAACTTCAGACGCTTTAAAAGGGGTACGAGACGCCGTTCAGCACGGAGCTAAAATAGACAGAAAACTGGCAGATTATATTGCCATGGGAATGAAAGAATGGGCACTTGCCAAAGGAGTAACACATTATACACACTGGTTTCAGCCACTTACGGGGACAACTGCAGAAAAACACGACGCTTTTTTTGAAACCTCTTATGATGGCAGTGATCCTGTTGAAAAATTTGGAGGCGCACAATTGGTACAACAAGAACCTGATGCCTCAAGTTTTCCGAACGGAGGAATCAGAAATACATTTGAAGCCAGAGGGTATACAGCCTGGGATCCTACTTCTCCCGCTTTTATATATGGTACCACTTTATGTATTCCAACCGTTTTTATAGCCTATACAGGAGAAGCCTTAGATAATAAAATCCCATTGTTAAGAGCGTTGTCTGTTATGGATGAGGCTGCAACAGAAGTATGTAAATATTTTGATAAAAATGTCAAAAAAGTAACCGCTACTTTAGGATGGGAACAAGAATACTTCCTTATAGATAAAGCATTGGCAAATTCCCGTCCGGATTTAATGATGACCGGAAGAACTTTGTTGGGACATACTTCGGCAAAAGGGCAACAATTAGACGATCATTATTTTGGTTCTATCCCCACTCGTGCCTTAACTTATATGAGAGATTTAGAGCAAGAATGTATGTTATTGGGAATTCCGGTAAAAACCCGTCACAATGAGGTAGCACCTAACCAATTTGAGTTAGCGCCTATTTTTGAAGAAACCAATCTTGCCGTAGACCATAACTCTTTATTGATGGACGTGATGCAAAAAGTGGCAGAGCGTCATGATTTTAAAGTATTATTTCACGAAAAACCATTTAAAGGAGTAAACGGTTCCGGAAAACACAACAATTGGTCATTAGCAACCGATACGGGAGTAAACTTATTAAGTCCGAGTAAGACGCCAATGAGTAATTTACAGTTTTTAACCTTCTTTATCAATACAATTAAAGCCGTAAATGATAATGAAACTTTGTTGAGAGCTTCTATCGCAACAGCAAGTAATGACCACAGATTAGGAGCCAATGAAGCACCACCGGCAATTATCTCTGTTTTTATCGGAGCACAATTGACAAAGGTATTATCCGAATTAGAAAGTGTAACCACAGGAAAATTATCACCGGAAGAAAAAACAGATTTAAAACTGAATGTGGTAGGGAAAATTCCAGACGTTCTTTTAGACAATACTGATAGAAACCGAACATCGCCATTTGCTTTTACAGGAAATAAATTTGAGTTCAGAGCGGTGGGTTCAACTGCCAATTGTTCGAACGCGATGACTACACTAAATGCTATTGTTGCCAAACAATTAATAGACTTTAAAAAAGAAGTAGATTCGTTGATCGATTCAAAAGACATGAAAAAAGACGATGCTATTTTTAATGTTTTAAGAGAATACATCAAACAGTCTAAAAAAATACTTTTTGAAGGGGACGGTTATAGCGAAGCCTGGGAAAAAGAAGCCAAAAAAAGAGGCTTAAGTAATTTTAAAACTACACCTGAAGCCATTAAAGCCAAAGTCTCTAAGCAGGCCTTAGATTTGTTTAGTGAATTGGGAATTTTAAATCACATCGAAGCAGAAGCACGTTACGAAATTGAATTGGAAGAATACACCAAAAAAATTCAGATTGAAGGAAGAGTTTTGGGTGATATTTCAAGAAACCACGTAATTCCTACTGCAATTCGTTATCAAAATACCTTGATTGAAAACGTAAAAGGATTAAAAGAAATCTTCGGAAAAGAATTTGAAACCATTGCAAAAGAGCAGATTGTTTTGATTAAAGAAATCTCCGGTCACATTGAAGGAATTAATTCTAAAGTTGAGGCGATGACCAACGAAAGAAAAACAGCCAATCAATTGACAGATGCGCAAAAAATGGCAGAAGCCTACTGTGATAAAGTAAAACCTTATTTTGAAGATATTCGTAATCACTGTGATAAATTAGAATTATTGGTAGATGATGAAAGCTGGACATTAACAAAATACAGAGAATTGTTGTTTACAAAATAACATTTGCTGAACATTTATTTAAAGCCTGTCTCAAAAAGACAGGCTTTTTTGCGATTATGTTAAAATTAAGTCGGTTATTTTTTAATTTTAACAAATGTTTTGGATTAAATGTAAGGAAATTGCAATAAGTAATTAATTTCTGACGACCCAAAATAACAAAAATAGTAGTTCGTCGAGATAGTGTTACATTTCATCGAAAAGACGTTAATGTATTGTAAAATAGGTATTTGTACTTGATTTTTGTTTGGGTAACTTTTTCTAATTTTGAATCAGAAAAGAGAAAATAAGTGCAAAAATTTGTTTTCAAATGATGTTAGATTCTTAAAGAATTTCACCCCAAGATTCGCTTTAGCCTACATAATAAGTTGTATTAATAACCAATTAAATATATTTATTATGAAAAAAGTAATTTTAAGCATCTCCGCGATGCTATTTGTAGGTGCAGCAGCTTTTGCTCAGGGAAACACTTCTTCTGTAAATCAGGTTGGTAACTCTGACCAAGGTATCGTAAATCAAAACGGACAAACGAATGCTTCTACAATTGATCAATTAGGAAATACCAATAAATCAGAAGTTTATCAAGGTATTATGCCGGGAGTTTACAATGCTAAAAGTAATATGGCAGATGTGAAACAAAAAGGAGACAACAATGGTGCATTTATTTCTCAAAGTAATCACGATAACAAAGCGTATCAAACTCAAACAGGAAACAGTAATGGCGCAACTATCTGGCAAGATCAGATAGCACCACCGGCTTCAGCTCTTGGAGGATGGGATAAAGCAACTCAAACTCAAACAGGAAACTATAATTCAGCTACCGTAGATCAGGGTACAACAGGAAACGAAAAACCAACCGGACTTCCTTTCAATGCTACTCAATTAGGGTATGCAGCAGCAGTTAGTGTTCCGTTTGCTCCTCACAGCCAAAACGAAGCAACCCAAACTCAAAATGGAGATAACAATGTAGCTTATGCTAGTCAAGGTGGAGTTAAAAACAAATCTTGGCAAACTCAAACTTCTCCAACCGGTACTTCTGCAGCTGATAAAAACGTTTCCAACCATTATCAATATGGAAATGAAAATGAAGCAAAAAGTACTCAAACTGGTACTAAATTGACTGAAAACACACTACAAATTGGAGATTACAACAAAGCAACTGTAACTCAAACAGGAGCTTCTCACAGTAGTATTTCTTTCTCAAAAGGAAATTCAAATACGATCTTGGTGACACAATCAGGAATGTAAGGAATGAAATAGATGAGATAGTCGTAGAACGACTATCTCATTTTTTAATTTTAAAAGAGTAAAGATGAAAACTTACATTTTAAATAGTGTCTTGCTTTTGCTTTTTTCGTCCGCATTTTATGCACAGGAGAAAGAAGATAGTCCTTATTTCAGACCATACAGTTCTTCTGTGTTTAATACAAAAGAAGTGGCGCTGAGCGTGATTTCTTCTTTGGATAAAAAAGCACAGAATGATTTATATGCAAGAATCCAATCAGGAGTTCAGATCCAACAGATTGGAGATTATAATACTGTAAACGCCAATCTAAAAGCAACAGAAGTAAAAGTTTCGGTAAATCAACAAGGGAATGGTAACGAATTGTTTTTAGATAAAAATGCAAAAACAATTACGCAGAATATTATCCAAAAAGGGAACGACAATGTTATTTCTGACTTCACTTTGCATACCAATTATAAGGTAAATACGCAGATGATTCAGAATGGAGATAATCAAAATATTAAAAGTATCGGAACCAATTCCATGTCAAAAAACATGAAGATTACCCAAACCGGAAATGGTGCCTCATTAATTCTTATAAATAAGTAAGTATGCATTTTTTATACAGACATATAACCCTTTTATTACTTGTTTTTACTGCGATATGCTATGGACAGGTTCCTCAGGATAAAATAAAGGCAAAAATAGAGATTGAAAAAATAGAAGGAAACGTAAAAATTACGGCCAGTGCTGAAAATCTCACAGAAGTAATTAGAAGTGCTAGTTATAGATTGTCTGCCATAAAAAATAATAATAAAAGTAATAATCAGTCTAATAATTCTCAGGAAGGGATTTTTACCCTCCAGCCAAGCGAAATTAAAAAATTGTCTACTGCTCAGGTAAATCTGGAACCCGATGATGAAGTAATAGTTTTGTTATTGTTTTATGATGAAAATAAACAAATCATAGCAAAAGATCGTGTGGTGATTGGGGATGAAAAAAAAAAGATGATGTGAAAGTTCTTCCTGTGGACGGGTTTGAGTTGAGAGGTATCATTACAGACGATACGAAAACTAAAATAGGAAAGGATTTTTACGATCGCTATTATTACAGATACAATGATATTGGAATAAATGCTGAAAAAATAGTAACAATAGGCGAAGAATATAGTTTTGCACGAAATACCTCCATATCAATCACTATTGATAATGAAGTTATTTATGAATTTTTAGCCAGACCCGATGATGATTTTTTAGATGCTGTCGCAGAAGAATCTGTAAACGCGACCTATGCCTATTTTAAAGAGAAAGAAAAACAAAGCAAATATTTCACTCAGTATTAACTTTATTATTAGCGATATGAAATTTATTTTAACCACCGCAATAGTAGTATTTCTGATCCCTCTGTCTATAAGAGCCCAGGCCTTGGTGTATAAACCTGTCAATCCGGCTTTTGGAGGAGATACCTTTAATTATCAATGGCTTTTAAGTAGTGCAGAAGCCCAAAATAAGCAAAAGGATAAAACAGTAGATACGACCCCACAAACCGATTTAGAGCGATTTAAAGCCAATTTAAATTCGCAATTATTGAGTCAGATTTCCAGTACACTCTACAAACAGCAATTTGGTACAGACGGAATCAAAGAAGGATCTTATACTTTTGGGAGCTTTTCAATAGATGTTTACCCGTCGGCAGATGGTTTAACACTTAATATTTTAGATACCAATACAGGAGAGCAGACTCAGGTAATTATCCCAAATCAATAACATGAGATCGCATCACTATTTATGTATCCTAGTCGGAATTCTTTTTACCGGTTGCGGTGCCTATTTCAATCAGCCTACAGGAGTAGAAAAAGCTACTTTAGGCGAGAGTACGCCGGCGACCTCATTGCTAAAAGAATTGCCTAAGCCAAAAGAACCAGTCATAGTAGGAGTCTATAAGTTCAGAGACCAGACCGGACAATATAAACCGCAGGAAAACGGAAGCAGCTTTAGTACGGCGGTCACTCAGGGTGCCACTTCAATTTTGATTAAAGCGCTTGAAGATTCCAAATGGTTTATTCCTATCGAAAGGGAGAATATAGGCAACTTACTTCAGGAGCGAAATCTAATTCGGGCTACCCGCCAGGAGTATATTAAAAATGCAAATCCAAATGAACCACAATTAACGCCTTTGCTGTATGCCGGAGTTTTACTGGAGGGTGGTATCGTTTCGTACGATTCAAATATTATTACCGGAGGTTTTGGAGCACGTTATTTTGGAGCGGGAGGTTCGGTTAAATACCGTCAGGATCGGGTGACGGTTTATTTGCGGATGATCTCAACTTCCAATGGAAAAATTTTAAAATCAGTTTATGTTTCCAAAACTATTTTATCACAGGCAATTGATGAGAGTTTATTTAGATATGTGAATTTTAAAAGACTTTTGGAAGTAGAAACCGGTTATACTACTAATGAACCGGTTCATATGGCCGTGACAGAAGCAATAGAAAAAGCGGTAGAATCTTTGGTTTTAGAAGGGATTAAAGACAATATCTGGCAGGCTGATGCACCAAAAGAAAAAGTTGATGCGCTGTTGGAAGCCTACAGTAAAGAAACCGAAACAGCAGAAGCAACGGCACTTTACGGAAGGCTTTTAGAAGAACGAAGAAGCAAATTTGCTATGGAAATTTCCGGTGGAGGAACATTAATGGACGGTGATTATGCCAATCCAATTGTGAGACCTTTTGGTAGAGGAGCATTGAAGTTTTTTATTTCACCCAGTTTAGATATCAGTGCTTCTACAAACGTGGTAAATCTTGCGAATAAAAACTTACTCGACGTTGGTTACATCACCTTCGATCTTAATCTGGAATGGATTATACTGCCCCGGGATAGGTTTACGCCTTATGTTTACGGTGGTGGCGGATATGCGATGAATCGAAAATTTGAAAACGTTTACGGCAAATTTCAATACGGTTTAGGTCTTGAATATCTGGCATCGAGAAGAATCGGAATAAAAGTATTCGCAGAACAAAATGTAAATTTTAGCGACAATGTCGATTATATAAAAGCAGGAACCCGAGACGATTACTATTATAAATTCGGATTGGGTCTGACGTATTATTTTGCTAAAAATAAAAATAAAGCAAGTAAGAAAAACTAAAAGGATCTATGGAGTTGCATTCGAAAAAAGAGGGTACTCTATACGTTAAAATAAAGGAGGAGACAGCAGGAAGTTTAAACTTAAAAACAAATGAATAATGAAGTATTTATACAAAATAGCAAGCGTACTTTTTTTATTGTTTTTGACGGCATGCAGTGAAGAAAAAATAGACGAATCTCAGTTTGGAACGGTTTCAGGAAGAGTAGTTTCAGCAGATACTTTTACCCCTATGGAAAACGTAAAAGTATTTTCGAGTCCAACTTCCAGTATTGTATTTACAGGTGCTGATGGAAAATTTACTATTCCAAACGTCAAAGTGGGTGAATATTCTTTTCAGGCTCAAAAAGACGGGTATATTGCCAAGTTTGAAGCTGTGACGGTTGGAGCTAATAAAGCGGCAGAAATTGTATTCGAACTTAAAAAATCAACAGCAAACAACAAACCGCCAACCGTTCCGGTATTGGCAGCACCGACAGATAATAGTACGGGGCAGGTGATTCCATTAGATTTGACTTGGACCGTAACCGATCCCGATGCAGACGAACTGACTTTTAAAATAACAGTAAGGAACAATAAAAACAGTGACGTAAAAGTCTATGACGCCGTAAAAGAGAAAAAACTAACCTTGACTGATCTGCTCTACGGTGTAAAATACTATTGGCAGGTTGAGGTAACAGATGGTGTAAATACCCCCGTTTTAAGTGCTCTAAGTAGTTTTACAACAATGGCATTTCCAACGGCACGCTATTTATTGGTTAAAAAGGTAAACGATAATAATGTAATTTATGCAGCCGATGATACCGGGAAACAATACCAACTAACAAGTTCTGATAAAAACAGCTGGCGTCCAAGGAGAAATAATCAGGCCAATAAAATCGCTTACATCGCAACAAATGGCTCTCAAAATGATATTTATACGATGAATTTAGACGGAACAGGAGCAAAAAAAGTAACCAGTTCGGTTCCAATTGCGGGTTTCAATTCAAATTATATAGGTTTCTCTTGGAATACTTCCGGTAGTGAACTGATTTACCCCAACTTTGATAAATTGTACAAAATAAGCAGTGACGGAAGTGGTCTCACAAAAATATACCAAACACCAACAGGTAAGTTTATATCAGAATGTGATTGGAGTGCTGATGGAAAGAAAATTGCTTTGAAAGTAAATGATTCAGATGGTTATGGTGCTGAAATTTATGTCATTAATTTGTCTGGAGTACTAACAACATCAATTACTTCGGGAGAAGACGGAGCGTTGGGCAGTGTGAATTTTTCAGTTACCGGACAAAAGCTCGTTTATACCAAAGATGTTTCAGGATTTGAAAATTCAACGTACCGACAGTTAGATACCAGAATTTTTGAATATAGTTTTCTAACGTCGACTTCGACCCAGATTGTAACGGAGAAGACATCAGGAACAAATGATTTAGACGTTCGCTATTCGCCTAATGAATCCGAATTAATTTTCACGAACACGTCTAATGATGGTATTTCAGCCAAAAATATTTTAAAAACCAGTATCGGTATTGCCAATTCCAGACAGCTATTGTTTTCGGGAAGTTCGATGTCCGATTGGGAATGATTTAAGGAATGCTAAAAGTTTCAAAACCAGATTTAATAGCAGAATTCGGCATTGCCTAAAAACATGCCGAATTTTTTTGCGAATCAAACAATTGAATCAACCAAAGAATTAAAAAAACTGATTATCTTTGCACCACATCAACACAAACTAATTTTCATGAGTTCAGATTCTAGCAAAAGGTACGCACAAAGAGGTGTTTCGGCATCAAAAGAAGACGTACACAACGCCATAAAAAATATTGATAAAGGTTTATTTCCACAAGCATTTTGTAAAATTGTTCCTGATTATTTAACCCAGGATTCAGACTATTGCCTAATCATGCACGCAGACGGAGCCGGTACAAAATCGTCTTTGGCCTATATGTATTGGAAAGAAACAGGAGATATTTCGGTTTGGAAAGGAATTGCTCAGGACGCTTTAATCATGAACATAGATGATTTATTATGTGTTGGTGCAACCGATAATATTTTACTTTCTTCCACAATTGGAAGAAACAAAAACTTAATCCCCGGTGAAGTGCTTTCAGCGATTATCAACGGAACAGAAGAATTGATCAACGAATTAAAATCTTTTGGCGTAACCATTCATTCAACAGGTGGAGAAACCGCAGATGTTGGTGATGTTGTTCGTACCATTATTGTAGATTCTACCGTAACGGCACGTATGAAACGCAGTGATGTTGTTGATAATGCAAACATCAAAGCAGGAGACGTAATTGTTGGTTTGGCTTCTTTTGGTCAGGCCACTTACGAGAAAAGTTACAATGGCGGTATGGGAAGTAACGGACTTACTTCTGCGCGTCACGATGTTTTCGGGAAATATTTGGCTGCCAAATATCCGGAAAGTTACGATGCTGCAGTTCCCGAAGAATTAATTTATTCCGGACAGGTTAACTTAACGGATGAAGTAGAAAACAGCCCGATAAACGCAGGTCAGTTGGTACTTTCTCCAACAAGAACTTACGCGCCGATTATCAAGAGAATTTTAGACACCTATACACCAAACGAAATTCACGGAATGGTGCATTGCAGTGGTGGAGCACAAACTAAAATTTTACATTTCGTTCAGAATTTACACATTATAAAAGACAATTTATTTCCGGTTCCACCATTGTTCAAGTTAATTCAGGAGCAATCAAAAACAGACTGGAAAGAAATGTATCAGGTTTTCAATTGCGGTCACCGTATGGAAATCTATGTACCGGAAGACATCGCACAGGATATCATCGCGATTTCAAAAGAATTCAATGTAGAAGCTCAAATTGTAGGTAGAGTAGAAGCTGCTGATGCTAAAAAATTGACGATCACCAGCGAGTACGGTACTTTCGAATATTAATTTTTTTAAGGTTCTGAGTTGCAAAGTTGCTAAGTTTCTGAGATTTGTTCACAAAGATGAGACTGAAAACTTTTATAAAGGTTCTGAGTTGCAAAGTTTCTAAGTTTCTGAGATTTGTTCGCACAGATGAGACTGAAAACTGAGACTGCGAACTTTTGTAAAGGTTCTGAGTTGCAAAGTTTCTAAGTTTCTGAGATTTGTTCGCAAAGATGAGACTGAAAACTGAGACTGCAAACTTTTGTAAAGGTTCTGAGTTACAAAGTTGCTAAGTTTCTGAGATTTGTTAGCACAGTTGAGACTGAAAACTGAGACTGAGACTGAGACCGAGAACTTTCTAATTAAACAGTTACGCTTCTACAGGAGCTAAAAAAAAATACTAATCCAATAAGCTATGTAAGTTCATCCAGGCACAACGCCAACAATTTAAATGAACTTACATAACTTATATGGTTAAAAAAAAACACTAGATTATGTACGAATTACTTTTTTGGAGATATTTAGACGAAATTTACCTGAACCATCATGAAGTTTATGAAGCTCTTGTGGAGAACGAAGAGGTAAATGGACTTGAAAAACTTCCGGTAGATGTAATTATGAACCGAATCAAATCGGTATTTTCTCAATGGGAAAAAGTCGATGAAAACAGTTGGAAAAATCCAAAAGGAAAAGGAGCATTTCAAGTAATCACCACTCCACAAAGCGTACGAATCGATTGTTACGGAACCGAAGGCAAAACAATGAATCAGTTGGTAAGCCTGATGGAAGAATTCAAATGTCCGTTGTACGACCCACAAGTACCGGAACGTTATGATGAAATGAGTGAGTAATCGGATTTCATTAAATTAAAAAAGAACGATTTTCTAAAATAAATACTGCAATGAATTTTAGTTTTACCTCCACCATAATACTCGAAGACGACTCCGTTCTACTGCGTCCGCTACAGGAATCTGATGTAGAAAATCTATTGGAAATTTCTATTAATGAACCTGAAACCTGGAAATATTCTTTGGTAGGTGCCGATGGGAAAGAAAATCTGATTAACTATATTCAGTCAGCTATAAAAGCAAGAGAAAATCAAAAGGAATTTCCCTTTATTGTTTTCGATAAAAAATCTCAGAAATATGCAGGTTCAACTCGTTTTTACGATATGAGTCTGGACTATAAAACCCTGCAATTAGGATATACCTGGTACGGTTCTGCTTTTAGAGGAACAGGACTTAACAAACACTGCAAATTTTTACTACTACAATTCGCTTTCGAAACGCTGGGGATGGAACGCGTTGAATTTCGTGCCGATAATAATAACCAAAGAAGTATTGCCGCCATGAAAAGTATCGGCTGTAAAGTCGAAGGTGTTTTACGCAGCCACATGCCAACAGCTAATAGTGAAATCCGTCGTGATTCTATTGTTTTGAGTATTCTAAGAAACGAATGGTTTGATGAGGTAAAAGAAAATCTAAAGCAAAAATTGTAATTTTAGGTGCAATTAAAGTTGAACACGAATTACACGAATTTTCACGAATTAATTATTGAGATTCTTTGTGGGAAATTTTTTGCCACTGATTAAAGGATTAGAATGATTTAGCCAATGCTACAGTTCACAAAGAAATTAGTGAAAATTGGTGCAATTCGTGGCGAAAAAAGGCTGGACACGAATTGCACGAATTTTCACGAATTAATTATTGATATTCTTTGTGGGAAATTTTTTGCCACTGATTAAAGGATTAATATGATTTGGCCAATGCTGTAGCTTACAAAGAAATTAGTGCAAATTGGTGCAATTCGTAGCGAAAAAAAACTACCTAACTCTTACTATTTCACTTGATGCTAAACCAAGATATTTAAAAGGGATTTAATTTACAGTCATTTTAATTTTTTAGAAACCAATTTTATTGTATTTTTCTACCCGAAAATTAAAACTTTAAGACGGAGTTACTAAATCGATTTTGTAATTGATTTTCAGTAGGTTAATTAATTGGTTTTTGGGCGTAAAATAGAGTGCTGTAATCGCATTTTAGGAACCGGTCGATTAATTAATTCTTTATTGAAAGTGACTCTAATTAATATTTCGAATATATGCACAAACAACCTCTATGGAGGAGTATTAACTTTCTAACGAATAATAAAACCAAAAGAATGATTAAACCAAGCATTTTAAAAGCGGTGAAGTATCGTAAAACCCTTTTGTTATCATCATTTTTGATGATCGCAGGTTCTTACACTATCGAAGCACAGAAAAAAAAGACAGATTTAAAAGATCTGATTCAGTATGTTGATCCAATGATTGGGACAGCCAAAATGGGGCATACCTATCCGGGTGCCACAGTTCCGTTTGGAAGTGTACAGTTAAGTCCCGAAACCGATACAATTGCTTACGCTTCAAACGGGAAATACAATGGCGAAGTTTATAAATATTGTGCCGGGTACCAATACGAAGACAAAACAATTGTAGGTTTCAGCCACACTCATTTTAGTGGAACAGGTCACTCTGATTTAGGAGATTTTTTAATCATGCCGACAACCGGAAAATTGCAATTGAATCCCGGAACAGCTTCCAAGCCTTTGTCTGGCTATCGATCTGCCTTTTCGCATGCAACGGAAAAAGCAGAAGCGGCCTATTACAGTGTTCTTCTGGAAGATCATAAAATCAAAGCAGAACTCACGGCTACAACGCGTGTTGGAATGCATCAGTATACTTTCCCTAAGTCAGATGAGGCACATATTATTCTCGATCTAACTTCAGGGATTTACAACTATGATAAAAAGAATGTTTGGACTTTTGTTCGCGTAGAAAACGATACTTTAATAACAGGATATCGCCAAACAAGCGGGTGGGCAAGAACCAGAACGGTTTATTTTGCCATGTCTTTCAGCAAACCTATTAAGAGTTACGGACAAGGTGCTCTTGAAAAAAGCGTGTACAGAGGTTTTTGGGGAAGATTTGATCAAACAAAGAATTTTCCTGAAATGGCCGGACGTGACCTGAAATTGTTTTTTGATTTTGATACTCAGGAAGGCGAAAAAATCAAAATTAAAAAGGCTTTATCTCCTGTGAGTTCCGCTGGTGCTCTTGAAAACATGAAGAAAGAAATTCCGGACTGGGATTTCGAACGTGTTAAAAAACAAAGTCAGGAAGTTTGGAACAAAGAGTTGAATAAAATTCAAATCGAAGCCCTTCAAAAAGAAGATCTGGTTAATTTTTATACCGCGATGTACCATTCTTTCTTAGGGCCAACAGAATACATGGATCTTGATGGTACGTACAAAGGTTTGGATATGAATGTACACAAAGCCGATAATTTTCGTAATTATACCAGTTATTCTTTATGGGATACCTATAGAGCTTTGCACCCGTTGTTTAATATTGTACAACCGGCAAGAAATTCAGATATGATCAGTTCTATGCTGGCACATTCAGATCAAAGTGTACATAAAATGCTTCCGATCTGGTCGCATTATGCCAACGAAAATTGGTGTATGATCGGTTATCATTCCGTTTCGGTAATTGCAGATGCTATTGTAAAAGGAAATACCAATTTTGATCCCGAAAAGGCACTTCAGGCTTGTGTGAATACCGCTAAAGTTCCTTATTACGACGGTTTAGAATTTTATATGAAAAAAGGGTACGTTCCGGAAGACAAAAACGGAGCTTCGGTTTCTAAAACTTTAGAATATGCCTATGACGACTGGGCAATTGCTCAGGCCGCTAAAAAATTAGGTAAAACCGAAATCTATAATGAATTTATTGAAAGGTCAAAAAACTATAAAAACGTGTATGATGTCAAAACAGGTTTCATGCGCCCGAAATTAAATGACGGAACTTTCAAAAAAGAATTTGATCCTTTAGATACACACGGACAAGGTTTTATTGAAGGAAATTCATGGAATTACAGTTTGTATGTACCGCACGACCCGGCTGAAATGATAAAATTAATGGGGGGTAATGATAAATTTAAGGTTCGTTTAGATTCTTTATTTAATATGCATCTGCCGGAGAAATATTTCGAAAATACAGAAGACATTACAAGAGAAGGAATTATCGGGAATTATGTTCACGGAAACGAGCCATCACACCACGTAGTTTATCTGTACAACTGGACCAATTCACCGTGGAAGGCACAAGACAAAATTAGAATGATTTTGAAAAAAATGTACCGTAACGGAGCTGACGGTTTAGGAGGAAATGATGATTTCGGACAAATGAGCGCCTGGTATATTTTTAGTAGCTTAGGATTTTACCCTGTTGCTCCCGGTTCTGACGAATATGCTTTAGGAAGTCCATTAGTAAAAAATGCAATTTTTAATCTGGAAAGCGGTAAAAATTTCGAAGTAGAAACGGTAAACCAATCAGATAAAAATGTGTTTGTGAGCAAAGTTCTTCTAAACGGAAAATTACTTTCTAAACCTTTCTTAAAACACTCAGATGTAATTAACGGAGGAAAAATCACTTTTTATATGAGTAGTAAACCTAATAAGAGTTATGGGTTGTAAGTACCAAAACTAATAAAGAAGAATTTTTAATCTGACAGGTTTTTAAAACCTGTCAGATTTCCTCATAAGTTAATGTCCCCCTGAGCGAAGTCGAAGGGAGCTTTTAAAACGTAGAGGGCTTCGACTTCGCTCAGCCTGACAATCGGGTGGTATTGAAATTTGCGAAAATTAGTGCAATTCGTGGCTAAAAAAACATTGCAAACAAAAAAGACAAACATAATGGAGTTTGCAAAAAACTTCACGAAATTTGCCTTTCAAATAAAATTACAATCACTATGAAAATAAATCTAAAATCGGGAATTGATAAATTGCTTTTCGGAATGAAGCAAAATGATGTAACGGCTGCTTTAGGAAAACCGGATAAAAATTACAATGATGAAGATGATAATGTAATTTTCGTATATAATGCCCAAAAAATCAGACTGACTTTTTATCAGGAAGAAGACATGAGATTAGGTTATTTAGTAGCTTCAGCCAATGATTTAGAAGTTTTTGGATTCAAACTAATCGGAAGAAAAATTGCTGATGTAAAGAAAGATTTGGCAACAAAAGGAATCACAAAATACAATCAGGAAACTTTTGATACTTTCGAGAATTACTTCAACGAAGACAACTGGTTTATTCTTCAAACCGAATTTGATGAAGTAGTAAAATTTGAAGTTGGAGCAATTATCAACGACAAAGACGAATTTGACTGGAAATTCCCGGTAAAAAAATAATTTTAAAACAAAGGCTTTTAGTAAAACTGAAAGCCTTTGTTGTTTTTGGGAAGGTTGTTATTCTAAAGATGTAGCTCGTGAATTCGGTTGTTCTATGGACGTTTTTGCCATTTTCGTGATAGGAGAATCGTCGCAAGAAACTCCGCTAACCTTTTCCAGAATCTTGTCATTCTGAGGAACGAAGAATCCTCACAAGAAACTCCGCTAGCCTTTTCCGCAATCTTGTCATTCTGAGGAACGAAGAATCCTCACAAGAAACTCCGCTAACCTTTTCCACAATCTTGTCATTCTTGAGGAACGAAGAATCCTCACAAGAAACTCCGCTAACCTTTTCCACAATCTTGTCATCCTTGACGAAGGAAGGATCTTCGTAAGTAACTCCACAAAGTATTATTTAAATAGATGTGTATTATATTTTTTTATTATTTAAATAAGAAAAATCTTTCTTTTTTATTTCAAAAACAAATTAAAACTACTACTTTAGCTTTATGAAATTACAAGAAGGATATCATACTTACTACATTTATATAATTACGAACAAATCAAAGACTGTTTTATATACTGGAGTAACCAACAGTTTAAAGACTCGTTTGCATCAGCACAGTGAAAACTGCATAACGGGTAAAATAACTTTTGCGTCAAGATACAAAGTAGAGTTTCTGCTTTACTATGAAAAATTTACTTGGATTCAAGAAGCGATTAGTCGGGAAAAAGAAATAAAAGGTTGGCGAAGGGATAAGAAAATGGAACTGATTAAAACAATTAATCCCGATTTGGATTTTTTGAATTATTTATTTGTTTAGTGCTGTAGAGATTTTGTATTTGAATTCTTTGTGGAGTTACTTACGAAGATCCTTCCTTCGTCAGGATGACAAGATTGCGGTTAATCTTTGTCTTTTTTTCTTGTTTTGTAGCCTTAAATGGTCATACCTATATTAGAAATCTTCTCAAAAAATAGGTTGTGCATTCTTAAAATGTCGAGTTACTTGTAAAGATTCTTTATTCGAATGGCAATTTTTCCATAAAACATATTTTCATAAAAAAAACCGACAATCACTTGTCGGTTTTCATGTATTCAGATTAAAAAGATTATCCTTTTAACCAAGCATTTTTAAGTTTCTCTTTTGAAGCATCGGTAGCTTTAAAAGTTTCTGTTTCTTCGTATGGTAATTTTACAGTTCCTTTTATAGTTTGCGCTGCACCACCACGTTTAATTTGAAGCGTGATAGCATCATTTTCTTTCCAGTTTTCACTTTCTGTAATTAACTCATAGATGTTTGTTAATGAGTATGGTTTATTGTTTACAGATACAATGATATCACCACCTTTTAAGTTTAGATTTTTGAAAAAATCATTTGGCTCAATATCCGAACGAACCGCAATCTCTTTGGTTTGTTTGTCAATTGTGATATAAGGCGTTTGACCTTTTAAGAAAATTGAGCCCGGTTTTTTCTCTGTTGCTTTTGTTACACCAACTTTAGCTAAATAAGTGTCATAAGGAATTGGAGTAGTACCTTGTACATATGTTTTCAGGAATTCACCCACTTCAGGGTACGTCAATTCTGTGATTTTTGCAAAAAGTTCATTGTCGTTAAACGGTTTGTCTATACCGTATTCATTAGATAATTTATGCATTAGATCAAGGATTCCTCTTTCTCCGTTGCTTTTTTCTCTGATGATAATGTCAATACACATACCGATTAAAGCTCCTTTTTGATATACATTTAGGTATTGATCTTTATAAGGTTGCTCTAAAACATTCGCACTCATTACCGTAAAAGACATCGTGTCGTTTAAACGTTTAGCTTGTTCGATTTTATCAGCAATACGAGTGTAGAATTCAGCTTCATCAATTAAACCTTGATTGATTTGAAAAAGATTCGCAAAATATTCTGTTACCCCTTCGTACATCCATAAATGCTCAGACATTTTTGGTGCGTTATAATCAAAATATTGAATTTCTTTTGAATGGATCGTTAATGGTGTTACGATATGAAAAAACTCGTGAGAAACCACATCTTTCATCGATTCTACCAACTTTTCTTTTGGCATAGATTCCGGTAAAACTACAGTCGTAGCAGTAGGATGCTCTAAAGCTCCAAAACCATGAGCGTCATCTTTAGCCATGCTTGATAAATACAATAAAACCGTGTATTTTTTTGTAGCATTTACTTTTCCTAAAAAGTTCTTCTGAGCGGTCATCATCGTTTTCATTTCCGGAGTGATACTTTCAGCCGTAAATTTTCCTGTTGGAGAATATACCGCGATCAAAATATCCATTCCGTTTACATTAAACGTAGTGTAATCCGGTTTAGAATACATAATCGGATTCTCAACCAAAACGGCATAACGTGGCGTAGAAAACACATCACTTGTTTTGCTTGCATCTTCGTCTGTCATTGACGTTGCTCCCCAAAGTGCTTCAGGATGTGTGATGGTTACTTTATAAGGAACATCTAACTTATCTTTAAAATACCCAACAAAACCGTGTGTATTGACCATGAAGTTCACTCCCGCGTTGATATTAGTTCCGGCCGGTGAGAAAACATCGTCATTACCAAATCCGGTTCCTTTTTCAGTATCAAAAGTATCACCAACTAAATAGGTGATTTTTTTTAATGTTTTAGCATTTGAGATTGACCATGAATTATCGTCAATTCTTTTTACTGTTAATGCATTTCCTTTAGCGTCAAAAGCTTTGAAATCATCAGAATATTTACCGTAATTATCAGTAGAATAAGTTCCTGGTACTGTTTTAGGAATACTGTAAATTACCTCGTCTGTCTTGATTTGTGGAGGTGTAACGGTTACTAAAACCTTATCGTCTTTAACATCTGTAAGGTTAATGTTAACGTCGACCGTATTTGATTTTGCAGCTCCGGAAGAAGTACCGGTTTTACAGCTCCATAATGTTATGGCGAGCGCTAAAGTGTAAATTATTTTTTTCATTATGTTTGAGTTTAGTTATCTGTGTTGGACTGACAAAATGTAAAATTGTTACAGAATTGTCAGGAAACTTTTAAAAATAAAAAAAACTCCTGATTCACAGGAGCTTTATTTTAGTCTAGTTTGTTCTTTATATAATATTTGCCATCCAAATCTTCATCAAAATCATCAATTTTAACGGGTTTTGGTTTCGGTTTATTTGCTAAAGCTTTCTTTTTCCACATCTCAAATTTTTCAAGAGGCATCTTCTTCTTCAAGATTTCCAGTACTTCTTTTTCTGCCAATCCAAATTCTTTTTTGATAATTTCAAATGGATTCTTTTCTTCCAGGGCTAACGAAACAAGTTTTTCCGTTTGCTCCCAATTCAATTCTTTGCGGTTACTCTTTTTCATCTCGTGAAAATTAATTCAAAAATAGGGGTTAATGATTAGTAGATTGATTTTCAATTTATATATCAATATTAATAAAAAAAATAATTAGTTGGTTCGATCGAGTATATTTTTTTTGTGTTTTTAACTGTTTTTTGCTGATCTGGATTCCTGAAAGGGAATATGAAGTAGATTTTTTAATTTATTGTTTTCTTCAGGCTCCATATGAGTGTCTACGCCATAAACGATGTGTTCTTTCGGAAGTGAGGTAAAAGTCCCGAAAAGACGGTCCCAAATCGAGAATATATTTCCATAATTACTGTCTGTATAAGGCAAAACATAGTGATGGTGTACTTTATGCATATTGGGAGAAACGAGAAAATAACTTAAAAAAGCATCCAGTTTTACAGGCAGCGAAATATTGGCATGATTGAACTGAGAAGCTATTACGGATAAGGATTGGTACAAAAACACCATCCACATCGGACTTCCAACCAGTAAAACCCCAAGTGTAGTAAATACAAAACGGATGACACTTTCTCCGGGATGATGTCTGTTGGCACTTGTGGTGTCTATCCAGGTATCGGTGTGATGTATTAAGTGAAAGCGCCACATGAATTTTACTTTGTGCTGTACAAAATGGGCCAAATAAGCGCCAATTAAGTCTAAAAGCAATAATCCGATAATGGTGTATAATGCGATCGGGATTTCGGGTAGCCAATTTAAAATTCCAAAATGATGTTCCGTAGTCCAATTGGCAGTTTGAATCAAAATAAAAGCCAGAATAAAATTGACAATAATCGTCGTAAAGGTGAAAAAGAAATTGAGACCTGCATGATTCCATTTTTTATATTTCATTTGAAATAGGGGAAAGGCATTCTCAATTAACCAAAAAAGGGTTATTCCTCCAATCAGAATTAAACTTCGGTGGGAAGAGGGAATCGTGCTAAAATAGGTTATTATTTCGTTCATGATTCTATAAAGGATTTTATCAAATTTAAGTAATTTATTGAAATATAGGGACAAAAGAAGTGATTGTTTCGACTTTACGATCTCCCAAAGTCGCCAAGTCGCTAAGTTTTTTCTACTTAGTTTTAAGCTTTACCTTTTTGCTTTCCACTTTGAGTTTCTGGAAATGTCATGGAGTCTCAAAGTTCTTTTTCTGCTATTTCATTAAAAAGGTTGCGATTTTACGACGCTGCGGGATTTTTACTTCCTGTAACTTTTGAATTTGTGTCGCTTTATATGATGTTCGTTAGTAGTTAAACATAAAAAAAGAGAAAAGCGAAGGGGTTACTTCACTTTTCTCTTTTATGTGATTGTAGTAGTACTGTATGCCTACTTATTTCGGGATTATGATTTTTTTATGAGGCTGATAATAAACAACAAAACCCATGCACCTCCAGCGGCTATAATAATCTGCCATAAGAGCCCGCCACCGCCAATGCCAAGTTTAGCTGCCAGCCATCCGCCAAAGATTCCACCAATTATTCCAACAATAATATTACCAAAAAGGCCAAAACCACCACCTTTCCATAATTGACCTGCTAGCCATCCTGAGATTGCTCCGATAAGTAAAAAATATAAAAAGCCCATAAGTTTATGTTTTATAAGTTATTAATTGATTTTGAATCTTCGTTTTACGCTTCGTCGTGATTCTGCAGTAAGGTTTTGTATATAAACCCTGCGACTATAGCCCCTAAGATCGGCGCCACCCAGAATAACCAAACTTGTGATAATGGTTCTCCACCAGTGAAAACAGCCTGAGATAAAGATCTTGCAGGATTTACAGAAGTATTTGTGATTGGAATACTAATTAAATGAATTAAGGTTAGTGCCAAACCAATTGCAACTCCGGCGAATTTTCCGTTGGCAAATTTATCTGTAGCACCCAAAATTACTAATAGGAAAAATAAAGTCAGAACAAATTCAGCTATAAAGGCAGATTGTAAAGAATAACCATCAGGAGAAAAAGCTCCGAATCCGTTTGAGGCAAAGGCTCCGGCTTTGGTATTGTCGATTGCAAAACCCGCTTTTCCGGATGCAATAGTAAACAAAGTACCAGCGGCTGCTATAGCTCCAACGCATTGTGCAATGATATAGGGAATCAGGTCTTTTGCAGGAAATCTGCCTCCGGCCCATAAACCAAATGATACAGCGGGATTAAAATGTCCGCCTGAGATATGCCCGACAGCGTAAGCCATTGTCAGAACCGTAAGACCAAAAGCAAGTGCTACACCGGCAAAACCAATTCCTAAATCAGGAATTCCTGCTGCAAAAATTGCACTACCACAACCTCCAAAAACTAGCCAATAAGTTCCAAAGAACTCTGCAAATAATTTTTTCATAGTAAATAATTTTAATTAATATTTAGTTGTTAACGGGTATATAGATACGCCCATAAAATCAATGCGACTTGTAAGGGCAAGCGTACTAATAGAATGATATTTAACAAAGAAAAACCCTTTTTGCTCTTTTGAAACATATACCAGTTGGCAGGAAATACAGCAATCAACAAAGCTATAATTCCCCAAGCAGCAATAACTCTCGAAAAAGGAAGGGTGAGGAGGATACCTAGAATAATTTCGGCAGCTCCACTTAAACTATTTAATAATTTGGGATTCTGAAAATAAGGGGGAATGATTCTGATGTACATTCCCGGGTTTTTAAAATGATTAATTCCGGCAATTATATATAGAAAAGCCATTAAATATAAGTGCCAAGGTAAATTCATGATATCTTGTTTATCACGAATTTATAAAAAAATTAACAAATATTGTATTATTAAGCTCTTTTTTTTGGAACTATATAAAATAGATTATTTTTTGCCTTTAAAATTTACATTCATTATAATGATAGCCAGAATGATTAGGACAATTCCAACCCATTGTAAAAAGATTACTTTTTCATTCAGTAAAAAGTAAGCCATCATTACTGAAACAGGAAGTTCAAGTGCCGAAACAATACTTCCTAAACCAATTCCTGTTAGTGGAAAACCAGCATTCATAAGCATTGGCGGGATAATCGTTCCGAATAATGACAATACAATTCCCCATTTTAGGAAAATTGCAAGGTTAAAAGGCGTTACCTGAGTAAAAAAAGCAAAAGAAAACACAATTACAGCACCACCCAATAGCATGTACAAACTACGTTGTGCCGATGAAATTTCGGTTGCAACACGATTAGCAGTAAACATTGTTGTCGTAAAAGAAGCTGCAGCCATAACCCCCCAGGCGATACCTCTCCAATCAAGGACTACATCATTTTGAATGATATTGGTTGCCAGTACCGTTCCTACCAGTACAATAAATACGGCGAGCACTTTTTGTTTAGAAGGTAATTTTTTCTCTAAAATCATTTCAAGTAAAACCCCCATCCAAACGGTTTGCATTAATAAAACAATACCAATTGAAACCGGAATATATTTTACAGCCAGGTAGTAGAACAAACTGGTCATTCCCAGAGAAGTTCCCGCTGTCATTAAGCTAATGATATTTTTAGGAGTAGCTTTTACTACTTGATTTTTATTTCTTATTTTCTGAAAGGCATTGATTAATAAAATCCCTGCAATTCCAAGTACAAATTGAGATGTTGTTACCTCGGCTGTGGTATATCCTTCTGAATAGGCCATTTTTACAAAAGTGGCTAACATTCCGAAAGTTGTAGCGCCTAAAGCAACTAAAAATACTCCTTTTAATACATTGTTTTGTGACATTCTGACTTGTTTAGTTTAAAAAATTAAAGCCGGCAAAGGTAAGCTATTTTGTTTAGGATTTAATGTTAAAACTGTGATAAACTTGTTAGTCCTTAAGTATCAGGGGCTAGTTCTTTCTCAGTATGATTTCTCGTTCGTTGAAATGGCGATGGTGAGAAAAAAAGAGCTTGCAGGAGATAAGAAGATGTGTTAAATGTTAGCAGACAAGGTTTAAGTTTTAGCCAATAAAAAAACCATCAGAAAACAATTCCTGATGGTTTAATTTTTATATAACAACCGAAGTCTGAAATATTTATTTCACAGGTTGCGTATTGTAAGTTTCGATTTCGAAAACTAAAGTTGCGTTTGGTGGAATCACTCCTCCGGCACCTTTTTCTCCATAGGCTAAATTAGAAGGAAGAAAGAAGATTGCTTTTTCTCCGTCCGTCATCATGTCTAATGCTTCGATAAAACCTGGAATCATTCCGTCTTTTTTACCAACTGCAAACGGAAAAGCTTGATATCCTTTTTGTGCATCTCTGTTCGCATCATATTTACCATATGCTTTTGCTACATTGGCAATGCTGCTGTCAAAAAGATTTCCATCTTCAAAATAACCTGCATAGTGGAAATAGATATTACTTCCTTCTGCTAATTTTACTCCGGAACCTTTTTGAGTGATTTTATATTTTAAACCCGAAACCGTTGCAGTTGCAGTAGCTTTAGTAGCGGCAAAGTAAGCTGCTTTTTCGGTTACCACTTTTTGACTTTCGGCTTTTTTAGCTTCTCCTTTTTTAGCATCATCACTGATTACTTTTAAAGCATCAAATTTCTTAGCAGCAGCACCTTTACGTGTAATGGTAATTTTAGTCATCACATCGTCCTGAACAATTTTATTCACAACATCCATTCCTGAAACTACGTGACCAAAAATAGTGTGTTTGCCATTCAACCAAGGTGTGTCTTTATGTGTGATAAAAAATTGACTTCCGTTGGTAGCCGGACCTGAATTGGCCATAGCTAAAACACCCCCTTTTTCAAATTTTAAATCTGGTACAAATTCATCTTTAAAAGAGAATCCAGGACCTCCCGAACCGTTTCCGTCCGGATCACCACCCTGAATCATAAAATCATTGATAACTCTATGGAATTTTAATCCGTCATAAAATGGCTTTCCTTTTAGTTTTTCCACTTTTACATTAGGGTTTTTTCCTTCAGCTAAAGTGATAAAGTTGGCTACTGTTACAGGCGCTTTTACATACTCTAAAGACAAAACAATAGTTCCTTTAGTTGTAGCAATTGTTGCAAAAATTCCTTCAGCAGGATTTGCTGCTTTCGGAGCTACTTTTGTTGTAGTTGTCTTTGCGGCCGGTTTTGCAGCCGGTTTTTTGGTTGCTTGTGCCTGAATATTGACTACTGCCAGGCAAAATAAGAATAGAAGTTTAAATTTCATTGTATTTAGAATTTAAGTCTATGTTAATTATTGTGGTTTCTCTAATAATTGAACTTCAAAAATGATATTCGCATTTGGTGGAATAACTCCTCCAGCTCCGGCTTCTCCGTAAGCTAAGTGTGCCGGAATAAAAAGAACGGCTTTGTCTCCAAAAGAAAGTTTCTCGATTCCTTCAATAAATCCCGGAATCATACCGTCTTTACGACCTGCCTGAAATGGAATTGGCTGGTAACCTTTTGCTTCAGCTCTTGCAGCATCAAATTTTCCGAAAGTTTTGCAAACTTCTTCAATACTACTGTCAAATAAAGTTCCGTCTTCTAAAAATCCTGCATAATGAATGTACAATTGTGTTCCGATCGCCGGTTTTTTACCCGTTCCTTTTTCAGTAATAACATATTCTAAACCTGTGCTTGTTTTGGTAGCTTTTGGTTTTAAAGAAGCATAATAAGCTACTTTTTCTTTCTGAACTTCTGCATATTTACCTTTTTCTTTTGCTATTTCTGAAAAATAGTCGTGAAATACTTTTACAGCATCAAACTTTTTTGCAGCTTCACCATTTCTGATAATAGTAACAGTGGTGATGTTATCGTTTTGAACTACTTTATTAACGACATCCATTCCTTTGTCCACTACATGACCAAAAATAGTATGTTTTCCGTCTAACCAAGGCGTTTCAACATGTGTGATGAAAAATTGGCTGCTGTTTGTTCCCGGACCATTATTTGCCATGGCCAAAACACCACTTTTGTCAAATTTTAAATCAGTGAACTCGTCTTTAAATTTGTATCCGGTATCTCCAGAACCTGTTCCTAAAGGATCTCCGGTCTGGATCATAAAATTCTCAATAACACGGTGGAATTTTAATCCGTTAAAAAATGGTTTCTTTTTAAGGTTTTCATCCGTTACAAATTCATTTTTGCCTTCTGCTAACGTTACAAAATTGGCAACCGTTATAGGTGCTTTTTTATAATCTAACTCAACAATAATGCTTCCTTTATTAGTTTCAATTTCAGCGTATAAACCATCCGGTAAGTCACTGTGTTTGTCTTTACAAGAATAAAACGAGGTAGCGGCTAATAGTAATATTAAAATACTCTTTTTCATTTTTTAAATGTTGTTTTATGGGTTTAAAGTGTCTTTTTTAGTCTGAACTACTGGCTTTGGAGCGACCGGTTTTGGAGTTTGTGTACTCGGTGTCGTTGCTTTTGGAGCTTCTTCAGGTGTGAAATTTTTAAGGGTAACGGTACAAATTAAGGATTGATTGGTTCCTATTTTTTTATTGTCTCCATGGTAACCATAGGCGATATGTGATGGAAATAAGAAGTTTACAGTTTCGTTTTTGCGCATTAATTTAATTCCATCGCGCAATCCCATCATGATTTCTTGTTTGTCTACATGATACGTTTGCGGGCCAAGTTCAGCTTCGGGATAGATAATTTTACCTTGTATGTCTTTTATTTCCAGATTATAATAAGCTATATCTCCTCTTTTTGGACGTAACGTATCAATCAGATTTTGTTCCTCATAAGCATACCAATAACCTTTTTGTGAAGCAAAATACTTTACTTTGGGATTACTTTTGATTATTTTTTTGATGATATCTTCTTCACTGGCAACTAATTTTTTGTTCCGATCAGCTGATTTTTTTATGAAAGTACCCGAAGTTCTTGAAATAGGTCTTCTGGCTTCTTCGTGTTGTTTACAGCCTACCAATAAAACGGCAAAAAGTAGGGCACAGCTGCTTAGTTTTAAGTAGTTCATATAGGGTTATATTTTTAGTTTAGTTACTAAATCTTCAAATTTTTTGATCGTCTCTTCCATAGAAACATCAGATCTTCCACCAGCGGCATTGCTGTGACCTCCACCATTAAAATGATCTCTGGCAAACTGATTTACATCAAATCCTCCTTGCGAACGAAATGATATTTTGATGATTTTTTCGTCTCTATTTTCTATAAAAATAGCTGTGAAATTAATTCCTTTGATGCTTAATCCATAATTAACGATTCCTTCTGTATCGCCTTTTATGTAATTAAAAGAATCCAATTCGTCCTGTGTAAGCGTTGTATAAGAGGTTTTATGCTCTTCAAATACTTTCATGTTTTGCAAAGCACGACCTAACAATTGTAAACGGCTGTACGAGCTATTATCAAATAAAAGTACTGGAATCTGCGTGTTTTCAACACCTAAATCAATTAATTCGGCTATAATACGGTGTGTATTTCCGGTAGTTCCAGGAAAGCGAAAAGAACCTGAATCGGTTAGAATTCCGGTATAAATACAGGTAGCAATGGTTTGGTCTAGATCTTCTTTTTTATCTAAAAAGGAAATGAAATTGTAAACCATTTCACAAGTAGAACCAAAAGTAGTATCAGAGTACATATAAGTCGCATAATCATCAGGTCTTTGATGATGATCGATCATAATAAACGGAACTTTTAGCTTGGCTAAAGTGTGTTCCATTTCACCCGTACGATGAAAAGCATTAAAATCGAGTGTAAATACAATCTCTGCTTCTTCTAATATTTTAGTACAGTTTTCGGTGTCTTTTTCAAATATTTTTACGGTTTCCGAACCTGGTAACCAAGCTAAGAAATCAGGGAAATCATTAGGTGCAATCACCGTTGGCTGATGATTGTTTTTTAATAAAAAATGGTATAAACCCAACGTAGACCCCATGGCATCACCATCTGGACCTCTATGCGGGATTATAGCGATTTTCTTTGGGGTTGCGAGCAACAATTGTATCGCTTGAATATCTTGTATTTTCATAGTGTGCGAATTTACATTTTTTTAATGTAATGCTGAAAAGATTTTAGAGATTCTTGGGTTTCAGTTTATAGCCGTGGTTTCAGTTCTTAGTTTTCGGTCTCAGTCTCAGTCTCAGTCTCAGTTTTCAATTCACATTTCATAATTCACAATTTTAATCTTGAACTACAAAAAAAAATCAAAGCCACTTCTGATACAACTTATATTTGGCACCCTTGACAATCTGCGATTTATAAATCCCTACCGAGCCTGAAGAAAAATAAGCAATGGTACAGGCGATCGCAATAAATAGCCCGGGTTGAATTCCAAATAACTCCATTCCCATAATGGTGCAGGCAATGGGAGTGTGGGTGGCACCCGAAAATACGGCTACAAAACCCATTCCGGCCAAAAGGGCTATTGGCATAGGAACGACAAGAGAAAGTGCGCTTCCTAAAGTAGCTCCGACAAAAAATAACGGAGTTACTTCTCCGCCTTTAAAACCAGCTCCTAACGTGAATCCCGTAAATAGAATTTTGAGTAAAAAGTCATACCACGGATTTGCATTTGAAAAGGAATCCACAATGACAGGTACACCTAAGCCAGCAAATTTGGTAAATCCGAAACCTGCAATGGCAATGGCCAAAACGATTCCTCCAACAAACGGACGCAATGGTGGGTATTTAATGTTTTTTGAAAATAAAGAACTCCAAAAATGAGTAGTTCTCGAGAACAGCAAAGCTGCAATGCCAAATAAGAGGCTAATTAGAATGGTATAAAATAAGTTCGTAAAATTGATTTCGGGTACATCGGGAATACTGTAATGCGTGTGTTTGACCTGCCAGAATTCAACCGTAAAATAAGCGGCGTAAGCCACTAAGAAGGATAGAATAATACTTTTAAAGTTGATTTTACTAAAGTACAGTACTTCCAAAGCAAAAATTGCTCCCGCCAAAGGTGTTCCGAAAACAGATGCAAAACCCGCACTGATCCCGAGAATAATCAGAATTTTTCGCTCAGATTGCTCTAGTTTAAAAAGTTTTGTAAACTGATCGGCAATAGCGCCTCCCATTTGTACTGCTGTGCCTTCGCGTCCGGCAGAACCACCAAATAAATGGGTGAGTAGGGTTCCCGCAAGGACCAAAGGAGCCATTTTGAACGGAATGGTTTTCTTTGGGGTTTCGTATTCTTCCAACAATAGATTATTGCCTTTTACAACAGATTCTCCCCAGTAATAGTAACTCAATCCAACAAGTAATCCACCAATGGGTAAAAACCAGATGATCCAGTTGTGGTGGATTCTAAATTGTGTAATCCATTCTAACGAAACTAAAAAAAATGCTGAAGCCGATCCTGAAAAAAAGCCTATTAAAAGACAAATGAGAATCCATTTAAGGACTGTCAGGAGTGTAGTTTTAGAATCAGGTAGAGCCATTTGTAGGTTTAGTTTTTTTAAACACGAATTTCACAAATGTACACGAATTTATTTTTTTTGCCACAGATTAAAAAGATTCGCACAGATTGTAAAATCATTTTAATCATTTTAATCTGTGGCAAAATTAATTAGCACAATTCGTGTAATTCGTGGAAAAAGAAAAGTTACTGAACTACAGCCGTAAATTCAATTTCAACTAAATATTCTGGAGCAACCAATTTACTGATTTCATAAAAACCCGTTGTCGGTTTTACATCTTTGAAAAAAGAAGAATGCGCTCTGGCAACCTCTTCAAAAGTGGTAATATCGGTTGTGAAAATACGGGTTCTGATTACATCTTTCATTCCAACATTCAAATCTTCCAGTACTTTTTCTACACGTTCGAGGATGTTAAAAGTCTGTGCATACGCATCGTCAGCTTTTACTTTATCGCCATCAACAATTGCCACAGTTCCTGAAACTTCAATGATATTGCCAATGCGTACAGCGCGACAATATCCCATTTTGTCTTCCCAAGGTGATCCTGTTAAGATGTTTTCTCTTTTCATTTGGTAGTATTTTATTGAATTGTTTTATTCCTTTTTTAAAACAAATCCCGGTTAGTTAATTAGGCTGCAATTTATAAAATAGGAAACTGAAAAGCGCAAATTTTATTTGAAATCACTTTCAAAATCAAGCTTTTTTGTGATATTTTAAGAAATCGTTTTTTAAGATCTACTTGGTTTGCTGGTGTTCGAAAAGGCGAAGTTTATTTTGAGTTATCGTTAAGTTTTGTTGTAACGTTTCAATCTTACTTAATAAATGCGCTATGGCATCAATTCCTTCAAAATTAATTTTCAGATCATAATGCAACCGGATCATTTTTTCTATGGCAGGCAGGTGTTTAAGGTGCAGGTATTCGTCATCTTCCTGAACAATAATTTCTACCAATCCGTAATTATTTAGTTCGGTTATAAAGGTGTATTCAATTTCGTGATACGTGCAAAATTGTTTGATTTGGATTAGGTTTTTACTGCTCATGATTGCTTATTTTAGATAATTCTTCAAATAATTCTTTTTCCTTTTTTGATAATTTTGTGGGGAGTTTTAAAGTATAAGTAATGTATAAATCTCCAAACTGACCTTCTTTTTTGTAGACCGGAAAACCTTTTCCTTTTAATTTGACTTTTGTTCCGGGCTGCGTTTCTTCAGGAACTTTTATTTTTACTTTTCCGTCAAAAGTGTTAACGAAAATCTCACCTCCTAAAATAGCGGTGTATAAATCGAGAGCAACATCGGCGTATAAATTATTGCCTTCGCGTTTAAAATTAGAATTGTTTTCTATGGTGAAGGTAATGTACAGATCACCGCTGGGGCCTCCATTTGCTCCAGGTCCGCCATGTCCCGGAATTTTTATGATTTGACCGTTTTCTACTCCTGCAGGAATCGTAATCCGGATATTTTTACCATTTACCGTCAGATTTTGTTTGTGGGTGGTGTAAGCAGAATCTAAATCTAATTGTAGTTCGGCATTATAATCCTGGCCTCTGTATTTGGATTGCCTTTTGTTGCCGCCAGTTGAACCGTACATGGAATTGAAAAAATCAGAAAAATCACTGCCTGAGAAATCACCTCCTGAAAAGTCGTTATAATCAGAACTGCTTTGTTGCCTGGTTTGCTGTTGTTGATTGGGATTGTAACCTGCCTTTTCAAATTCGTCCGCATGCTTCCAGTCTTTTCCGTATTTGTCGTATTTTTTTCGGTTTTCGGGATTACTTAGGACTTCATTAGCTTCGTTGATTTCTTTGAACTTTTTCTCCGCTTCTTTATCGTTTGGATTCAAGTCGGGGTGGTACTTTCGAGCCGCTTTTCGATAGGCTTTTTTTATTTCGGCGTCAGTAGCAGACTTTGTAATTTCTAATGTTTTATAGTAGTCGATATAATCCATTTTTCTAGTTTTTAATAAAGGTAGATTAAAACATTGAAATTAGGAATAAGTTGTTAATTATCAAAATGATATATTTTTTTAAAAGAAGAATTTAACTAAGACGTAAAATAGCATCGGTATATTTTTGTGGCATTAAAAATTTAGTTTTTTGATTTTTTGGCAGGTTTTTTGTTTCCAAAAATTAGCCTAATATATTGTTATAAAAGTCTTAAAGTTGTAGTGCCTAATTAAATTATGCTATTTTTGTGAAGCTACACTTGATTTTATAAAAATTATAAAAGCCTATTCGATAATACTTTTTCAATGAAGCAAATTCTATTTTTCATATTATTTTTTACTGCTGTAACTGTATCAGCCCAAACTGAATTCAGTACAAAATTTAAGTCGATTCCGGCTCCAAAATTTAGTGCGAAACCTAAAAAGATCCCGTCTCCGGAAATCAAAAATCCTGCAGGGACTAACTTAGATATTCCAAGTATAAAAACACCCAATGTTTTTGATAATACCAGTATTACACCTAAGTCTAAATTTCAAGTAGGAGAGCAGAAAAGTACTTTTACAATGTCAACCGAAACTGATTTTGCCAATCCCGGAGATCGTTATGTTGGGAAAATGGAAAAGGATTTGGATAAGGCCGTAAAAGAAGCGGGATTAAAAGAAGGCAGAGGACCATTAGTTAGAAAAAACCTTGAATTTGGTGATATTTATACAAGTTCTACTTATTTTATAATAAAATGTCGTGATGCCGGGGCGATTGATGGTGATATGATAAAGGCCGTTTTTAATGAAAATGTTATAGTGCAGAGAATGGTATTAGAGTCCAACTATCAGGAATTTAAAATAACTTTTAATGAAGGTTTTAATACTTTCGAATTAGAAGCACTTAATATCGGAAGCCTTGGAGGAAATACGGGTGGATTTGAAATCTACGATGCCGAAGGTAATCTGATCTTATCTGATTATTGGAATAACCTGGATACAGGATTTAAAGCAAAATTTGTCATTGTGAAACAGAAAAAAGCTCTCATAAAATCTGTGAAATAATTTCAAAAAGACATAAAGTTTCAAAGATATGAAAGGAAAAATCAACTTACTATTTAATTTTTAAGACCTTTAAACCTTTGTAACTTCGAATCTTTGTAGCTAAAATCAGAACAATGAAAAAAATATTAGTTTTTTCATTGTTCTGATTTTTCAAATTCGAATATAAAAAGTATTTTTGCGCATGCAACACAACGTACTTATTTTAGATTTCGGATCGCAATATACTCAACTTATTGCGCGTAGAGTTCGCGAATTAAATATATTCTGCGAAATTTTCCCTTACAATCACTTTCCAAGTGATTTATCACCTTATAAAGCTGTAATTTTAGGAGGAAGCCCATTTTCTGTTCGTGCAGAAGATGCTCCACATCCTGATTTGTCTCAAATTCGAGGTAAACTTCCAATGTTGGCAGTTTGTTACGGAGCACAATATTTAGCGCATTTTAGTGGTGGAGAAGTAGCTGCTTCTAATACCAGAGAATACGGTAGAGCTAATTTGTCTTATATTAAGGAGAATGAAGTTTTCTTTAACGGCGTTTCAGAAAACAGCCAGGTTTGGATGAGTCACAGCGATAGTATCAAAGCTTTGCCGACAAATGCAGTAAAATTGGCAAGTACTCATGATGTAGAATATGCAGCTTATAAAATTGAAGGCGAGACAACTTACGCGATTCAATACCATCCGGAGGTTTTTCACTCTACTGATGGATCAAAAATGTTAGAAAACTTTTTAGTTAACATTGCCGAAGTTCCTCAAAACTTTACGCCAGGTGCTTTCGTAGAAGAAATGGTGGCAGAATTAAAAGAGAAATTAGGTGATGATAAAGTTGTTTTAGGATTGTCAGGAGGAGTAGATTCTACTGTAGCGGCAGTTTTATTACACCAGGCAATTGGTAAAAACTTGTACTGTATTTTCGTAAATAACGGTTTACTTCGTAAAAACGAATTCCAAAATGTATTAGATCAATACAAAGGAATGGGATTGAATGTAAAAGGAGTAGATGCAGGAGATCGTTTTCTTGGCGAATTAGCCGGAATCAGTGATCCTGAAACCAAACGTAAAACAATTGGTCGTGTATTCATTGAAGTTTTTGATGATGAATCACATTTAATCGAAGACGTAAAATGGTTGGCTCAAGGAACTATTTACCCTGACGTGATTGAGTCGGTTTCTGTAAAAGGACCATCGGCTACAATTAAATCACACCACAATGTTGGTGGATTACCGGACTATATGAAATTGAAAATTGTAGAACCACTTAGAATGCTTTTCAAAGATGAAGTAAGAAGAGTTGGAGCTACTTTAGGAATAGATCCTGAATTATTGGGAAGACACCCTTTCCCGGGACCAGGATTATCCATTAGAATTTTAGGAGATATCACTCCTGAGAAAGTTCAGATTTTACAAGATGTTGACGCTGTTTTCATCGATGGATTAAAATCTTGGGGATTATATGACAAAGTGTGGCAAGCCGGAGCGATCCTGCTTCCTGTAAATAGTGTTGGTGTAATGGGAGATGAGCGTACTTACGAAAAAGTAGTAGCGCTTAGAGCCGTAGAATCTACCGACGGTATGACTGCCGACTGGGTACATTTACCTTATGATTTCTTAATGAAAGTATCAAATGATATCATCAATAAAGTAAAAGGAGTGAATCGTGTGGTATACGATATAAGTTCTAAACCACCTGCAACAATTGAGTGGGAATAGTATTATTTTTATAGTAAGGCGTTACAATTTGTAACGCCTTATTTTCTTAACTCCGGTACGTATATCAAAAATACGGATGAATTTTTATGCGAATAAATGCAAGAAAAAGGAAGAACTGGAGTTATATAAGTAAAGGATTATTGTTAAGATCGGAATGGACTGAAGACAATAATCAAAAAAAAAACAAGCCGTGCGAATCCTGCTTTAAGCAAAAATTAGTATCTTGTTTTTTGAATTAAAAATTAAATTGTTTTAAGCCCCATTATGAAATATTATTTTACATTATTGTCTCTCGTTTTTTTAGTAACCTGTTCTGCTTTTTCTCAGGAAAAGGTAGTAAAATATACAGTTTCGAGCGGAGAAACAATTAATCAGATTGCGCAAAAATTTAAGGTAACTCCTTACGATATTTATCAGTTAAATCCGGATGCCAGAAAAGCTTTAGCTCCTAAAACCGTACTGTTAATCCCGACTAAAGGAGATAAATCAACACCTGCTAAAACGGAAGTAACTTCAACGAAGCCAAGTACATCAGGAAAAACAATTGTGCATGAAGTACAACCTAAAGAAACACTTTTTGGCATCGAAAAAAAATATGGTATTTCGGATGAAGCATTAAAAGCCGCTAATCCGTTTTTAGTGACTAATGGTTTGCAAATTGGTCAGACGCTTACTATTCCATCAAAAGGAGCTGCAGTTAAAACTACTGCCGCAGTAAGTCCTAAAGCCACTAAAACACCAGCTCCTGAAAAATACATATATCATGATGTTGTACCAAAAGAGACCAAATATTCTATTGCAAAACAATACAATACAACGGTTGAAGATTTAGAGAAACGTAATCCGGATATTGTAGCAAATTTAGAAGTTGGACACCGAGTAACGATTAAAGGAACCGCTCCAAAAACAGAAGTGGCTACCCCGGTTGTTGCTAAAGTTGCAAAACCGGTTGAGACTAAAAAAGTTGATGAGTCTTCAAAAAAAGGCACAACTTATATGGATTATCAAGTGAAACCAAAAGAAACACTTTATAGTTTGTCAAGAACATTTCAATTAACTCAGGCAGAATTAACAGAATTGAATCCTTCTCTTTCTGAAGGAGTGAAAGAAGGAATGGTTTTAAAAGTACCATCCGGATTCCTTGCACCAACTCCAATTATTGTTCAGCACCAACCAACTGAAAAAGCGGTAGAAAAGCCAGTTGATAATTCCGGTTCAGGAGCAATAAAAATTGTTGAAAAAGTAAAATCGGAAACGACTTCTGCGAATCCTGAAATAGTCGAGTTGACTAAAAAAAGAGGACAAGGTGAGCGTAAAAAATTAGTTTTATTAATGCCTTTTAATTTGGCAAAAATGCAGACTGATACCGTAAGTACTACAAATAGAATTAAAAGCGATAAATTTTTGAACATGACTCTTGATTTTTATTCAGGAGCGATGATGGCAATTGACTCGGCGAAGACCTTAAAATTACCAATTGATGTGTCGATTTACGATTCGCAAGAAACAAAAAGTACTTCCAATGTATTGAGTTTAATTGCACAGAATAAATTGCAGGATGCCGATGCAGTGGTAGGACCTTTTTATCAAGGTAATGCAGAAAGTACCGCTAATGCATTGCATTCATACAATGTACCGGTAATTTCACCACTATCAAAAGATGCGGCCAATCCAATTGATAATTTGTACCAGTCAATTCCAACAAACGATGTCGTTAAAAATGCAGTTTTTGACTATATGCGTGCTAAAAACGGAAACATTGTTGCGGTAGTAGATAAGAAAAAAGAATCGGTTGTTACCTATATTAAGCAAAATCAAAAAGGAGTTGTTTTTGCTGCTTTAACAGAGACCGGAGGTTTAGATGCAGCAAACTTAAAAAGCTTGTTATTGCCTAACCGAATGAATTATGTGGTAATGGAAACGGCTAATACCGCTATGGTGAAAGCAACAATTAAAGCATTGATTGATGCGCAAAAAACTTGTCAGGTGCAATTGGTGATTTTAGAACCAAACAGCACTTTAGATACAGACGAAATTAGTTTTGAAAATTTAGTGAAGTTAAAATTAATGTATCCGTCAGTAACCCGTGAAAGTGATGAATCCGGTGTTTCAATCTTTAAAAAAGAATATCGATTGAAAAACAAAATAAATCCAAATACGTATGCGACTCGTGGTTTCGATGTAACTTTTGATACTATGATGCGTTTGGTTCAGGGTAAAACCTATCAGGAAACAGCAGATTTAATGACGACTGAACAAGCGGACAATAAATTTCAATATTACAAAAAAGAAGATGGCGGACACGCAAACAAAGGTGTTTACATTTTATATTACGATTCAGATTTAACTTTAAAAGTAGCCAATTAATGACATCAAAAGTAACCTACTTAGGGGATTTAAGAACAAAATCAATCCACGTGCAATCCGGAAGCGAAATCATTTCGGATGCACCAATAGATAATAACGGAAAAGGAGAAGCGTTTTCTCCAACAGACACCGTAGCAAACGCTTTAGCAAGTTGTATGATGACAATTATGGGAATCAAAGCTCGTGATATGGAAATCAATATCAACGATTCTACAGCCGAAGTAACTAAAATAATGAACGCTGAACCAAGACGTATCGGAGCAATCGAAATTGTTTTTGAAATGAAAGGTACGACAGACGAAAAAAGCAAAACAATCTTAGAGCGTGCTGCCATGACCTGTCCGGTGTTTTTGAGTTTAAACAGTGAGATTGAAAAACGAATTACTTTTAATTGGAAGTAGTAATTTGTGTTTTAAAATAAAGGAAAAGAGGTTGTTGCACTAGTGTAGCAGCCTCTTTTTTTATTAATAAGCCCAAAACGGCTTTTTTTCTTATACTATAGAGGTTCGATATAACTCGGTTATCAGATTAGAAAAACGAAAATTACACTTTTTATCCAATCGAAAAGATCATTCAGCTTCACGATGAAAAGATCGCTCTCTATAAAGTATGTTGAGGGAAAAAGATGAGATGATGGCAAAGTTGGGGAAATTGATTGAAGGGAAATAAGATTTGCACGCAGATTTGGCAGATTTGGCAGATTTTTTCTGTGATCTTCCGTTAAAATCCGCCGAATCTGCGTGCATATTTTTTTTAAACTCTTTTAATAGTGCCCTTTGCATGCTTTGTGAAGTCTAACCTCACGTTAAGTTTTTTTTTCACAAAGTTCACAAAGCCATAACTAAGTTTTGGGGAGCTTACGTTTTTTCTCTGCGCCTTTAGCGGTTAAATAAGCGCAACAATAATAAATATTAAAATTGAAAAAAGGGCATCTAATAAATTTAAGATGCCCTTTCTCACTAACTAACCAAGAAATATTTAATTTGAAAACTCTAATTTTTGTAGTTTGTTCCAACCCCCACGTGTGAAATCAGGAATTTCTACAGGAGCTGAATTGTTGTCAAGTGAAATTTCTGTTAACGGACCTAAGCAAGACCATTCTGCTAAATCGTAAACGTCCATATCTAATGGCAATCCTTTTTGAAGACAGTAAATCAATCGGTAGTCCATTACGAAATCCATTCCGCCGTGACCGCCTACTTTTTTAGCTTGCTCTTCGATATCTTTTACAATTGGGTGTTTGTATTTTTCCATCAACGCTTTTTTAACTTCTGCAGGAACAAAAGAGTGAGCGCTTAATTTTTCGTGATTTGGTTTTACGTCATCCCCTAATTCTTTACCGTCTAAAGCATAACCTTCCATTGGATATTTATTAGCAAAACCTTTAGTTCCGCTCAATTGATACATTCTGCTGTATGGACGAGGAGAAGTAACATCGTGTTGAATTTGAATAGTTTTTCCGTTTTCAGTACGAATCATCGTCATTGTATGATCTCCATTTCTGAAATCTTTAATTTCTTTTCCGGATTTTTCTTTGATGTAAGCTGGGTTTCCAACAGCTTTCGTATCCATAGAAACTAAGAAATTCATTTTATCACCACGGTGAATATTAAGTGCCTGACAAGCCGGTCCCATACCATGAGTAGCATAAATATCACCACGATGTTTGATATTGTAATCCATTCTCCAGTTGTTCCAATACTCACCCCAGAAAGGTTGTAAACCATGAATATAAGATCCTTCTGCATGAAGAATTTCTCCAAATAAACCTTGTTGGGCCATGTTTAATGTCGTAAGTTCGAAGAAATCATACACACAGTTTTCAAGCTGCATACAGTGTTTACGTGTTTTTTCAGAAGTATCGATCAGTTCCCAGATTTCTTTCATTGTCATTGCTCCAGGAACTTCTATTGCAAC
Organism: Flavobacterium sp. FlaQc-52; assembly: GCF_044007495.1. Taxonomy (NCBI): domain Bacteria; kingdom Pseudomonadati; phylum Bacteroidota; class Flavobacteriia; order Flavobacteriales; family Flavobacteriaceae; genus Flavobacterium; species Flavobacterium sp. FlaQc-52. The sequence continues at coordinate 95,096 of NZ_JBIPCV010000002.1, forward strand.
GTGTTTACCATCTTTCATAGCCTGAACACCAATCATAGCGTGATGTTTCCAGTCTGTTGCGATGTATACTAAATCTACATTTGGTAATGCTGTAACTTTTTTCCATGCATTTTCGTCGCCATAAAATTCCTGTGCTTTTGCAAGTCCTTGTTTGGTTAAGATTTCGTTTGCTTTAGAAGTATTTTCCTGTGTCATATCACATAAAGCGACAATTTCAACACCGGGTATATGAGTCATGCGTTCTACTGCTCCGGGGCCGCGCATTCCAAGACCTATAAAGGCAACACGTACGGTTGGTAGTGGTGTTGCTGCCAAACGTAAAACGTCAGTTTGACCTTTTGCACGTGACGGGGTTTTGGTTTTGATCATTTGCGCCGATACAATTGCTCCACAAAACAAAATGCAAACGGTTAAAATGAATTTTAAATTACTAGTTTTCATAATTAATTTGATTTTAAATGATTTGATAATCTACTAGATCGATTATCGATAATATAAGTAGTTTTGTTTTTATTAAAGATTATCTACGGTAAAGTAGTGAAATTTATTTCCGGTTTTTTATTCGTTAATGGTCTTGTAAATGTAGTTTTTGGAGTTGTAAAATCATTAAAGAAACCACCATTTTTCAAGAAAAAAGAACCATTTTCTGCACCACCGGCAAAATCCATTCGGTATTCTTTTGCACCCGTATTGTCGTTTGTGAATCGAGCAGTATTAATTTCTGACCAAGCACCTTTATCATCGCAAATCCATTGATTGTTGAATAACACTTTACGCGAGAAATCTCCTTGTTCCGGAACGAAATTTTCTAAGAAAGAATGAAATCTTTTTAAATAAGTATTGGTTTCAGGACGATTAAAACTCGCAATTAACAACCATTTGTTTACTTCAGGAGCGAAGAAATAAGCAGTGTACGTAGTGGTATTATTTCCGGCTGGAAGTCCGCGTAGTAAAAACTTGTAGGTTGTACCTGCTTTCCAGTTGTATTTTAGGTAACTCTGTCCGCCTGAACCTTCATTTCCGAATTCTCCCGTATATACGTTTTCTCCTTTTTTCAACATTTTAATTTTATGAGAATCAGGAATACTGTTTGGATCATCAGTAGTAAACGGACTCCATACAGAGAATAAAACTCTTCTTTCTGTCGATGAGTTTACCTGAATTCCAAAATAACCTTCGCCAAAACCATTTGCCATAAAATAAGAACCGATTTTGTCTTCGTTTTCTGGAATTGTCAACTCGTTGTAATACCATTCGGCATTGATGCTTTCCTGTACTTGATAATTTAAGTGAACAGATGGACCACGTCTTCCCCAGTGATAAAAGTCGCCTTCGTTATTAGGGACATAGGCTATTTTACTATCATAATCAGCACTGGCAATCGTTAAACGACTAATAGACGGAAAACGATCGCCTGTTTTGCTGATTCCTTTTATTTTAACAGCTACATAACCGGCTTGTTTAATCGTCCAGGTTCCCGCGATAACTGCTTTTTTTGTGGTAGTAAAATTTACTTTTTTAGACTCGTTGTTTATCGAAAATTCTACTTCTGATTTCCCATTCACTTCAACAGATTCTTCAACAGTAATTTGAAATGTTCCGGGAGTCGAAATTTTAAAATAAGCAGTAAAAAATTCGTTGGAATCAGTCCAGTTTTCTATTCCATTGTCTGTAATCGTATTGTTTCCGTCTAAATGTTTAGAACTATAGGCATTTCCTCCGAGTGGCAGAGAAATTGTTGTTTTTGGGTTTTGAATTGTTTCATTTTTCGGAGGTGTATCCTGCTGGGTATCATCATTATTATTGCTGGCGCATGAAAATGATACTAAAGAAGCTGCAAAAAACAAGTAAAATATATTTTTCATAATTTGAGGTTATTGGATTAGAATTTATTCAACTATTTTTAAAACAACCTCTCTAATCCTTTTTAATTAGAGAGGTAATAAACAAACAAAAAACAAATATTTAAAATGATTACGGATTCTGGGTTAAAGTCCCCGGATATGCATTTATTTCTGATTGTGGAATATATTGTACTACACGTGGGCTGGAAGCCGGAACGTCTATCATTGGCAAATGTGGACCAGGATAACGACGTGTCATGGTTTGTCCGTTTCTGTAAACATCATACCCACGATGAGCTTCAAAAGCCAATTCTAACTGACGCTCTTCATCAATTCTTTGTACGGCATTTGTACTGTTTAAAGAAGTATAACCCCCACCAACAATGGCTCTTTCTCTAATGATGTTAAGGTTTGTCAATGCATTATTGTAATCTCCTTTTTTAGCATAAGCCTCAGCCATGTTCAGATACATTTCTGCTAATCTCGAAATAATAGGCGAGTGCAGGTGTGAATCATTATCCTGTAGCGAACATTTTGTAATGTAGAACATTGGATATACACGATTTAATAACATCATAAAATCTTTTTCACCTGTGTACGTTTTACCTTGATAAGAGATAGCATATTGGTTTTCTGCAACATTTACTTCGGTAAGATTGTAATCTGCATTTGAAATGGTGATATAGTATGACCCGTCTGCTTTTGTTTTTAAAGGTTGCTGGATATAATTGTATCCGGTTTGAGTACCGCTGGCATCCTTAACATCAACAATAAAACGGAATGCGTCTGTTTTATTCCCACTAGCGTCTTTGGTGTATTGCGGATCGATAAAGGCCCAACGTGCATCTTTCTTTAATCCGGCTTTACGCAACAAATCAAGATATTCTCCACTCGCGTACATTTCTCCCCATCCTTGTCCTTGAAGATTAGCATACATTCCGCCAATTCCGTAATAATGATCAAATCCGGAATATTCTGTAGCAACTCTTTTTACAGCAAAGATAGTTTCAGTTTGTTCGGCTGAATCCGGTGCATAAGTGTTGTACTTCATAAAGTTTGCACGACTTAGTAAACTGTATTTTCCGCTGGTAATAACCTTTTGTGCATAATCTATAGCAAGCGTTGCATACTCTTGATTTGGAGTTTCATACGTTCCGCTCATATACAAATACACTCGTGATAACATAGCCTGCGCAGCTTGTTTGGTTGCGTAACTTGCAGTTTTGCTTACCGTCATTAACGCTTCAGCTTTTTTCAAGTCATTGATCGCTTGATCGTAGGTTGTTTTTATTGTTGAACGATCCGGTAATTTCAGGTTGATTAAATCATCTGGCAAACCATTTACAATAGGCACACCTAAATTAGAATCAGGAGATTGTGCATAAGGCCTTCCGTAAGTACGAGCTAAGTAGAAATAAATCATACCTCTCAGATAATAAGCTTCTCCCAATTGTTGATCAACAGCAGGGCTTTCACCTTCTGAAATCAGTTTAATCAAATCACTGGATTGCGAGATGATTTTATAACCATTATTCCAGAAAGTAGATAATCTGCCATTGTCAGGAATATGCTGGTAGGAGATAAAAGAGTAAAAAGAATCTGTCGAAGTTCCTCTAATCATGATGTTATCTCCGGGATATTCTCCCACACGGTGCATAACATCTGACCAGCCTTTTAGCTGTGCATAACATCCGTTTAATAAAACTTCGATAGAAGCCTCTTTATCTTGTTGTATTTTTTCTTGTGTATAGGATGCAAATGGCTCTCTGTCTAACTCACATGAGGATAGAAAACTAATCGCGACACCTAATATTAATATCTTTTTCATGATTTTGTTTTTTAAAGTGTTAGGTTAAGTCCAAGTGTAATTCTACGCGTTTGAGGGTAAATTTGTGTAGCAGTACCTGAGATTACATATTGACCGGTTGCACTATTGTAATTTGGTGAAAGTTCCGGAGTTACCCCTGAAAAATGAGAGATTGTAAATAAATTTTCTCCCGCTATAAATAACCTTAGGCTATTAATATTTATACTTTTTAGTGGTAAATTATAGCCAATTGAAACACTTCTCATTTTTAGATAAGTACCAGTTTCCAGAAAACGGGAGGATGCTTTGTTTGATTGACTGGTATTGTCATAAATTGCCTGTGGGTGTGTAGCGATGTCGCCTGGTTTTTCCCAACGGCTCCATCCACTGTGCAGATTCATTTGATTTCTATCTGTATAAGCTCCATCTGAGTCAAATTCCGATCTGGCATAGTTGTAAATTTGTCCTCCAACAGAATAACTGAAGATGGCTGAAAAATCAAAGTTTTTATAATTCAAAGTAGTCGAAAATCCTCCAAAGAAATCAGGCGTATAAGAACCGATTGTTTTTCTGTTTTTTGAAGCGTCTGCGTAATTATAAGTTTTTACACGTTCTCCACTAGCGTTTGTTGTATACCACTGTGGTTTTCCGTTTTCAGGATCAACACCTGCCCATTCGGTTAAGAACCAGCTGTCTACATCTTTACCCGGTTTTAATAGTTTATTAGCAGAACCTGCAACACCACTACCGTCTCCAGCAATAATTTCCTGGCGATCACCGTAAAGTTTTGTTACTTTGTTTTTATTTGTACCAATATTAGCATCAACAGTCCATTTCAGGTTTTCGTTTTTAATGATATCTACACTAATAGAAGCTTCGAAACCTCTGTTGTTTACTGCTCCAACATTTCTCCAGATACTGGTTACACCGATCACACCCGGAAGCGGAACTGCATACAACAAATCGGAAGTATTTTTATCATAATAATCAAAAGTAAGGTTTACTCTATTGAACAAGCTTACATCCAAACCTACACCGGCTGTATATGTTTTTTCCCAGCTTAAATCAGGATTTGCTATTTGAGAAATCAAAGCTCCCGGATTTGTATTGTAGCTTTCAGAGAAAGAATACAGTGGCAAGTGTCCGTAAAGACTGTTTGGACGATTTCCTACTGAACCATAACTGGCTCTTAATTTTAAGGTGTTAACCCATTTGGCTTTAAAGAAAGCTTCATTATGAATGTTCCATCCACCACTGATAGAGAAGAAATTACCATATTGTGCATTTTTTCCAAAATTAGATGCTCCATCACGACGGAAAGAGAATTGTGCTAAATACCTATTGTCATAAGAATAGTTTATATTAGACAGTAGCGATTGTACAGCCCATTCAGAACGGTTTCCATCTACTTTTTCCGGGATAGCGGCAGGGTCTGCTACGATAATTCCGGGAGGGATTCCTGTTGCAATAGCATTACTAAATTTAGAACTGTATTCATTCCACTCATAACCCGCAATAGCGTTTATCTGATGTTTATCAAATGAGGTGTTGAATTTTAATAATTGATTGGTATATAATCTGTTAAAAGTGCTGTAGTAGTTACTAACTCTACCTTTTACTGATAAAGCAGAAGATGATCTCGGATCCTCATAAGAAGAGAAATTAGAGTTGCCAAAAATATAATTGTTTACTGAGGCAAAAGTCAACCATTTAGTAAGTCTAACGTCAAAATCAAGATTGGAACGTACGTTGTATTCTTCAGATTCAGAAAAATTCCATTGTAAATCATACAAATAGTTTGATCCTGTAGTATTTACCCACGTTGGGTTAGGAGCATTTCCTACTAAGGTCCCGTCCGGTAAGTAAGGACTGTCCCATGGGAGGTTGCGATACATGTCACTAACAGAGTGCTGTTGGTCGTAACTTGTTTGTCGGGTTAAATTTACCTGAGGCCTGATGGTCAACCAGCTGTTTGGTTTGTATTCAAATTTCAACAGACCATTATATCTTTTGTAATCATAACCTTTTACAGCTCCTGATTCGTCATAAAGACCCAGCGAAACATAACTTTTAAAGTTTTCTCCTCCACCGCTAATAGACAAGTTATAATCTTCTGCAAGACCCGTTTTGGTGGCATTGTCCCACCAATCATAGTTTTTGTTTTTTAATTCAGGTGTCCACCATGAAGCATTTTGAAAAATCTGCTTGTTTGGGAAAGAATTGTAAAGATCGTATAATTCAGCTCCATTCATGATTTTAAAATTCCCTGAATCTAATGTAGCCAAAGAGGTTTTAGCAGAGAAATTTATAGTTGCTTTACCACCTTTACCGCTTTTTGTGGTAACTACAATTACACCATTAGCACCCTGAGAACCATAAACTGCTGTAGAGGCAGCATCTTTAAGAACGGTTAAGCTCTCAATATCTGAAGGATTCATCGGAGGGGAACTGTTTCCAACAATAACACCATCAACAACCCAAAGTGGGTCTGTACTACCATTTACAGTACTGCGTCCTCTAATTACCACTTTTGATGCACCTCCGGGTTGACCACCGCTGGTACTTACAAAAACACCACTTGCTTTTCCTGCCAAAAGATTTTCGACAGAAGGAGTGGTAACGTCAAGTAGTTTTTTACTATTTAAAGTCTGTAAGGACCCGGTTAAACTCTCTTTCTTAATTTTGCTGTATCCAACAACAACTACTTCGTCCATTTGTTGTCCGGCTTCTTTCATAGTTATTTTTAGACCACCGTTTCCTGCAGGGGCTTCTATTTCTTGCATTCCCAGAAAAGAGAATACTAATATTGTAGAAGCATTTGGCACATCTATAGCAAAACTACCGTCCATATCAGTCTGAACACCTGTTTTGGATCCTTTTATAATAACATTTACGCCTGGGATTGGAACCCCTTTTTCGTCTACAACTTTTCCTTTTACTATTTTTTGGAATGCTAATAAACTGATTTTGTTCAAAGCTTTTTCATTAGCAGGAGCAGCAGCATCGGCTGTCTGAAAGCTTAATGACAAAAGTGAAACTAAAGTCGCTTTTAAGCTTTTTTCAAGTACACTATGCAGACCTGAATTTCCAGGTTTTTTTGCAAATACTTTTTTCATACTCTGGTTTGGTTTTGATTAATAAATTGAATCTTTTGTTTAGTAGGTTTTTCTTTTTTACAGTCAAAATTTAGTTTTTAATAAGGTCTTTAGGATCGTTTTAATTCACAAAAAAAAGAGTGAAATTGAACTGAAAAAAGACCACTAAATTTTAATTATTCGACGAAACTATCGATTATATTTTTATTAAACAAGAAAAAATGTGAAAAATGTGCTCGAACACACAAAATTCGTGTTCTCGAGCACATGAAAATGCAATAAATGCTTTTTTTGACATAAAAAGATGACAATTTTTCAAAATATAATACAAAAGACAGAGTTCTTTTATTTAACAGGAATCTTAAGCTGAATATTTTGTTTTTAGTGAATAATCGTTATTTGATTTTATTAAATAAGAATATATTAATTTTTTGATATTTATATTGCCAATAAATTGATTATTCGTTCGCAAAGTGAGATTCCGTATTTTTGTTATTTTTTGATTTTGAAGCTAAAAATAACGTAAAAAACAGTGTTCGTTTTAAGGAAAGTTTACCTTATATTAGTGTTTTAAAAATGAAATAAAACAGTCTTTTTTTTGAGGTTGAAATTTCGAAAAAACAGAAGTCAATTTGGGTTAATGAACCGTTGAAAATCTAAAAAAATATGAGCACAATTTTAAAAGAATATCAAGTAAAATTTACCGATCAAAACGCAAAAATAAATGCTTCAGATTTGGATTTTCAGTGCTGGGAAAAAGCCAATTGTTTAACCGATTTTTGTTCACCTTGGAATACAGATCCCTTTTCAAAAATCGAATTTCGAGCGCTGTGGGATTTCGATAATCTGTATTTTAATTTTAAGGTTTTTGATGGTGATATCCATATCGACCAAAAAGATGATAGTATCGATTGTATTGGAAATTCGGATAGGGTAGAGCTATTTTTTAGGAAAAATGAAGCGATGAGCCCGTATTATTGTTTGGAGATGGATACAGCGGCCAGAATAATGGATTTTGAAGCCTTTCCCAATCATAATTTTGATTTTAAGTGGAATTGGCCCAGAATCGATTTAAAGCTCGAAGCGTCAAAAGAGAATGGTTTTTTTACCGTGCAGGGCAAGATCAGTATGGCGTCTTTAAAAGCTTTAGATTTAATTCATAATAATACAATTGAAACTGGTGTTTTTAGAGCTAAATTTTCTAAAAAAGCGGATTCACAATATGAAGCCACCTGGATTTCGTGGGTGGATCCTAAAACTGAAACGCCTAATTTTCATATTGCTTCTTCTTTTGGGAGGTTTGTTTTGGTGGAGTAAGGTGTGGATTGTTTTAAGTTTCAGGTTTCAAGTTTCAGGTTTCAAGTTTTAGGTTTAACCGCAAGGGATGCAATGGTTTACACAAGGTTCGCAAGGTTTTTTCGCGAAGGGAGAACAAATGTTTGTGTTCTTTTGCGGTTAAAGGTATTTACTAAAGAGTATCGTTTTGATTCTACTCTCTTTTCTGTACTATTGTCACCCTGAGCGAAGTCGAAGGCTGGATAGGTAAAGGGGGGCTTCGGCTCCGCTCAGCCTGACAGATGGGGAAAAAACTTTATAAAAAAAGAGATTATCTCACGGATTGCGAGATAATCTCTTCAAAAACAAACAATACTAAATAAGATCGCTTACTTAGGTTTTAATTTCTTGTTGTCTTTTTTAGTATTTCTGACTGTTAAACTTTTTGATTAGCGGAGTTACATGGTTCTTGGTATCCTCGTCTAAAGAATTTAGTGTTTTATCTGCCTCATCAGCTGAGAATTTAGTTAGTCCGCAGATACCGGCCGCAATTACGTTGTAAGATTGATTTTTGATACTTTCTTGCATCAATCCTTTGTATTCGGGATTAGCTGTGCTGGCAAGTTTTATAATCGCAGCTGCTCTGGCAATTGTCTTTTTGTCGTTTTTGGCAATGTTAAGCAGGCTTTTTAAGGCTGCATTTTTAGTTTGATTGTCTTCTAAACTAATTGCTTTAATACTTAAAACGCGTACATCGTCTTGTTGGTCTTCTAAACCTGCCAACAAAACAAGCTGGGCATCCTGACTTTTATCTGTAGCAGCAAATTTTACGGCTTCGATTCTGTTAAAATAGGAGGGAGCATTTTTATATTGAAAAAGATAATCGGCTATTTTTTTGTTGTCAATAATTTTACCAACTAAGATTTTATCCGGATCCAGGTCTGTAAAATTGGGCTGTGCCGGTACATCAAAAGTAAAATTTTGTTCTCTTTTGTCAATTAAAATTTCTTTTCTAATTTTAGTTCCATTCACATAAAAATCCACTTTTAGCGGTAAGCTGAACGTCTGAACCGAGTTGTCTTGTATTTGTTTTACGGCAATGGTAGCTTTTCCGTCAGCATATCTGTATTCAACATTTAAAATTGGGTTTCCGCCTTGGTAATACCATTGATTAAAATAAGGACTCCAGTCTTTTCCGGTAACCTCTTCCATAGCTAAACGCAGTTGGTGTGATTCTCCCGATTTATAAGCATTTGTCGTTAAATAATGATTTAAGGATTTAAAAAAGGCTTCATCGCCCATTTGATTTTTTAGCGCATACAAGATAATCGATCCTTTAGAATAGCTGATATTATCAAACATGTCGTCTTGGTTTTGATAATGAAAACGAGCTAAAACTGGACTGTCTCCATTTTTTTGAGAGCGCAGGTAATTTTGTAATTTTTCATAACGAGATTTATCTTCTGCGTCTTGTCCTGCATCATGTCCGTGCCAAAGTACCTCACCAAAAGTGGCAAAAGATTCATTCATGGTTAAGTTTGACCAGGATTCAGCGGTAACATAATCTCCAAACCATTGATGAAAAAGTTCATGAGCAATGGTACTCTCCTGGTTATCGTCTAATAATTCTCTTTCTGTTTTTTGTACGTATTCGCCATGTAAAGTGGCAGATGTATTTTCCATTGCTCCCGAAACAAAATCTCTGGCTACTACTTGTGAATATTTTGCCCAAGGATATTCCACGCCCAACATTTTGCTGTAAAACGCCATCATATCAGGTGTTTTTCCAAAAATTTGTTTGGCGTAAGGCGCATACTTCGGCTCCAGATAATAACTTACTTCTTTTCCTTTATAGGGAGTGTCTTTATAAACTTTAAAATCACCAACAGCCATCATAAATAAATAAGGAGAATGCGGTAATTCCATTTTCCAGGTGTCGGTACGCGTTCCGTCTTTATTTACTTTTTGCGCGGTTAATTTCCCGTTGGATAAGGTGGTGTATTTGCCCTCAACCGTCATAGCGATTTCAGAAGTTGTTTTCTGGTTGGGTTTGTCAATAGTAGGAAACCAGGCCGAAGAGGCTTCTGTTTCACCCTGTGTCCAGATTTGAACGGGTTTGTCTCCTTTTCCGTCCGGATTTATAAAGTACAATCCTCTTGCATCTGTGATGGCATTACTCCCTTTGGCTTTCAATTGATCCGGTTTTGCCGTATAATCGATGTAAATAGTATAATTTTCTGTGCTTTTGTATTTTCTGTTTAGCGTAATAAAAAGTTGTTCGTTATTATAGCTGTATTTTAAAGGAATACTTTTTTTTCCGTCAATAACTGCAATTTCTTTGATGTCCATTCCTTTGGCATCTAGCGTAAGCGCATCGGTTTCGTAAAAATGAGGTTTCAGCGTAAGCCATTCTTTTCCATACAAAAAACGTTTTCCATAATCAAAAGACACTTCTAGTTTGGTATGTAGTATATCGTGAACTTTTAACGGTGTAACTCTGTAAATCGACAGATCGCTTTTGTTCTGATCTGTATTTTGTGCCTCTATATTTTGGCAGCCCAACAAGACAATGCTAAAAAAGGTGTATTTTAAAAAATGTTTATTCATGGTATTTTAATTTATATGGGTAGTTTTTATAGTTTTTCAATAATTCGAACCTCACCGTCTTTTTCATCCTCGGTCAAAGGAGTTGATTGCTTTTTAGTATATACTTGTAAGGTCCATTGAATAATTTTGTTGGAAGGATATAACGAAGCTTGATTTTTTAACCATGCTGTTGCTTTTTCTGCTGAAGAAGTTTTTTCAATAGCCCAAGCGGACACAAGCTGATTTGCCGGTAAAAAATTCATAACGGTATTGTCTATTTTTGGATTAAAAGTAAGAATTTTTTCTAAGGATTGTTTTGCTGAATCCAAATTATTAAGGCTGGTATAACAGTGATAATCTAACCAGTTTTCAAGTCTTTCATCAATATCTTCCTCATATGGTTTTCCAACACCCAGATTTTGAGGCCACAACTTGGCATCGGCGATAAATTGTAAGGCTTTTTTGTACTGTTTGTTTTTTATTTGGTTTAATGCCTGCATGAGTTTGGCTTCGTGATAAAGTTGTCGTCCTATAGTTGCTCCTTCAAACGGAAGAATTTCTAATTTAGTCAAAAACGTATCTGCTTCTGCATATTTTTTGTTTAACAATAAAGTTTTGGCGTATAACATTCCCATGATATAATTCGTGGAATGTTGCTTGTAAAAAGGAGCTGCAATGGCCAGTGCTTTATCATATTGTTTTTGATTGATATAATGCTCTGCCAGTAATTTAGGATATCTCCAGCTCTGATTATCTAATTTAATTGCCTGTTGCAGGCTCGATACGACCAATGGTGCGTCTTCTTTCATTAAAGCCGCTTTTGCCGCGTAAAAAGCCGGATCTGCTGGTTGGCTACCGCATTGCAGAAACAATTCTTTCGCTTTTGAAAGCGTATTGCGATTCCATTCTATTAAAGCCAAATGATATTTCAATTGCCATTGCCCGTTGGTTTGGATTAATTTCTCCAGAATTTCAGCAGTTTCGGGACGGAAAGGAAAACTGGTTCCGGGTTGTATTTTACTTAAATCAACGGCTTTATTTTCTAAAAAAGCCATCCAATAGATAATTTCAGCATTTGGAACGGTAAGAGCAAAAACTTTTAAAGCTTCTTCTTTAAGATTCAATTGTTGATACCAAATCCCTAATTCCAAATAAGTTTGTTCCGGCATTTCATTTCGAATAAGTGAAGTAAAATGCACTTTTGAAGCTGTTGATTTTTCCCAAAGGTATTTTTCAAACCCTGCGAAATGATTCAACGGATCAATGGAGTTTATTTGATTTAATAAAGCGGTGGCTTTTTCAGAATTGTTTTGCAAGCGATAAATCACGGCCAGCAATTGTAAACCTTCTAAATTATATGGATTGTTTAGCAGACTTTTTTCCGCGTATTCGATTGCTTTTGCTTGTTGATTTTCGTTGAAATAAAGTTTACTCAATTGCGTGTAAGCGGCAGAGCGGTATTCGACACTTGAGGCTGCGATGTCAAAACCATCCTTAGCATCCGTATTATTTCCTAAATGTAAATTGGCTAAAGCATAATAGTAGTTTGCCGCAGGATCGTAGGTATTTATTGCCAAAGCTTTACTTGCGGTTGCAACTGCTTCCTTGTATTGCAGTTTTCTAATTTGTAAAGAAGCCAGATCGGATAGAGCAGGAGCGTAGTTCGGATCTATTTTCAGGCAAGCCGACAATTTTTCTTCTGCTTTTATGTAATCTTTAAAACTAATGTAATTTTTTCCTTGAAGATACAATCCGTAAAGGGAATTGTTGTCAAAATCTTTTGGTATTTCTAAAGGACGACTTAGATTTCCGTCTTCAGGATCTGAATTCCAAACTAATTTATTTTCGCCAAGCGTAAGTCTTATTTTATTTGGATTAACCGAAACTTGAACAGAATCTTTGAAGGTTTCTAAGGTCGAAAGCGAAATGTCTTTAGAATAGATTTTCTTGTCATTATCAAAAACTTCGAGTTTATCTTTTATTTTTTGAAGTGGCGAAAAATAGATTTTAAGCCAACCATTTTCATTTTTTACATTTACAGAACCATAGTTGTTTGCTTTTACGAAACCTTTGGTCTGCTTTACAGGAAACCAGTATTCGGTCCAGGAATCTGTTTGGTAGGGTGCAAAAGAGCGTTGTTTAAAAGGAGTGAAGCTACTGTTTTCGCTTGCCTGATTGAACAATCTTCCGCTTTGTACTTCTACATATTGTCCGTCGGTATCGGTCAATAATTTTTCCCAGATCATTCCTTGTTGTGACAGTCCCCAAATCCATATTTTTTTACCTGCTTTATCATCGTGATTGCTGTATCTTCCCATTCCAAAGTCTTCGTCATGCCAATAACCACCAAAGAAATCAGTATATTTTCCAAAAACATGATAAGATTTATAACCGCCAAAATCGTTGTTTTTATAGAAAGAGACCTCCTTGCCATTTTGTTTGTTGATGGGCCAGGCATTGTGCTCGCCGTCATGACCCAGGTAGGTAGTGCCCGGATAAATAAACTGCAGATTTCCGGCGGCTTTGATTCCCGTATTCATCCAGGTGTAATAAGGCTGTTCGAATTCGGTTGAATTAAACCAAAACGAATTGGTAGTAAAATAAGCCTTGTCTTTTGGCAGATTAATATCCAGTTTCCAGGACGTACGGGTCAGTAAATCTAAAACCTGAATCACACAACTCACGCTTCCGTCTGCTCTGTTAATGGTTATAAAATCAACGGGAGTAGCACAATTGGGAGTATGCCCAATAATTCCATAATTGCCTTCTACACCACCGCTTGTCCAAGGTCCACGCATGGCGATATCTCTGAATTTGATTACATGGTTGTTGTAAACGAAGTCTTTTCCAGTAGCTTTTTCTACGGCTGACCAAACTTTTCCGCCTACTTCGGGCAGAATCATTAATTTGATATAGTCATTCTCCAATTCAATGACCTTCCATTCTTTTTGAATCGGTTTATCAGTAAAACCATCAAAACGGAAGTACGGGTAAATTTTGGTATCCGGTTTCGGAACCGGATCCGGATCTGAGAATGGATAGGTGGTGAATACTTTTTGGTATTCTTTTATTGTTGGTTGGTTTTGAGCATTTGAAAAAAGGCTTCCGAAGAGCAGAAAGGGAACGAATAGTTTAAGTTTCATAGGGAGCGATTTATTGTTTCGTGTTTTTTTGCCACAGATTAAAAGGATTAGGAAAGATTTTTTTCTTTTTTTTTTCACGCAGATTTGGCAGATTTTTTTTTTAGCATCTGCAAAATTTGCGTGTTATTTTATCTTTTCATCTGTGCTAAAAACGATTTTGCTTTTGCCACAGATTAAAAGGATTAGAAAAGATTTTTTTCTTTTTTGTTTTCACGCAGATTTTGCAGATTTTTTTTAGCATCTGCAAAATCTGCGTGCTATTTTATCTTTACATCTGTGTTAAAAACGATTTTACTTTTGCCACAGATTTCACAGATTAAAAAGGATTTTTTTAAATAAATTAATCTGTGTTAATCTGTGAAATCAGTGGCAAAAAACCATTTTCAATTTGTGTTAATTCGTGCAATTCGTGTTTAAATCTGGATAAAGCATTACTTAACAATAAGCAACCACCCTTTACCTTTAGCGACGGGAATTTCATCCTTTGCCGTAAAAGTTTGCGCAGGCTGAAAATTAGCCACTTCCAATGCTGTAATTGTCGCTTTGGCAGGATTGATTCCCAGTTTTTTCCAGTCGATGTTTAATTTTACTTTTACATCAGCATCTGCCCAGCTTGCGATTGAAATTAAGGCTGTACCGTTCTTTTTGTAAACCGTTGCCAATACTTTTTCGTTAGTTGTTTTTACCGGACAGTTTTCGCTCCAATAACCAATCATTTCAGAACCTTTAATGCCGAAAGTATCCCATAATTTCCAAATTGGTCTTGGGTCTGCATTGTGACTCCAAGGCATTCTGTTGGTCATTCCGTAAACCATTCCTCTCCATGGATTTCCTCCATCTTGCAGCATTTCTCCCATTAATCCAAAAGGAATACCGCTCACTTCAGTTAAGAAAAAGTCAGGATTGTTTTTTTCATAGTCAAAATATTCTCCAAACCACAGTTTATTGATGTATGGAAAGTGTTCCATATACAAATTGGCACTATTATTAAAACCATCACTTTTGTTGTATTGATTGGCACTGTGCAAATCGATGATTCCGGGGTGACCGTCTTTGGTAAGTACTCTTTTGATACGTTTCATGGTAATTCTGTCAAAAGCCACATCGTCAAGATAAACACCATCGATGCCAACGTTTTGTGTCAGCCAATTCATTCCTTCCACATAATAATTGTGCCAACGATTCATACCGCTGTTTACAATGGCAGCATCTTTTATTTCGGGAACAAACCAGGCTGCGATATAATCATCACCCACATGTTCCTGTAGCCAGGAGAATCCGCCTCCTTTACCCGGAGAATAAATTTCGTGTCCCAAACTTCTTAAAGCAAAAGTTTCATACGCTTTATTAGAAACCTCTCTTACGGTGTTGTAAATTTTTACTTTTAATCCTTTTTGATGTGCTTCATCAATGTACTCTTTCATTTTTTTGAATTCAATAAAAGGATAATTAATGTAGGGATTAATGGCATTGGCATGGTGTATATTGACTACCGTTGCTCCCGTTTGGGCTATAGTGTCGAGGTTACTGTATTTATGATAAAACTTCGTGTTCCATTGAAAATCAGTGTCTATTTTACGAAATGGTGTGATCAATAAATTGAAGTTGTAGTATAAAACATCCCCTTTTTTCATTGTGCGATTGCCGCTGTAGGCATTGACCAAAACTGTTTTTTGGTTTGGTGTTATTGTAATTCCACCTTTGTTTTCGTTGCCCCATGAAGAAGGTAATAATAAAGGTTTTTGCAAATAAAAATTAGTGTTTAACGGACGGCTGTATTTTTCATCTCTTAATGAAAATTGCAATCCTGCATTCACATTTCCGATCCAGGCACCATCCTGATTTTTATGTGCCACATCCCATTTCCAGTCGAAAGTCTGAGGACGATCACCCCCTTTTTGGCCTAATCCCATCATGTATTTTGAAGCAGAAGATTGCAATGGCATATGAAAATTAATATCATTGAAAACAGCATCTTCCAAAGCGGTAATTTTTACAGCATACGATACAAATCCATCAAATTCGATGCTTCCCGTCACATCCATTTGAAGGGCTTGTGAGGTAGAACTACTTTCCCACGAAACGGTTCCGGCTTCTTTTTTTAAGAATTTAAGGCCTGAGTTTTTCCATTTTAAAGATTCTTTTCCTGCTGCATCTATAAAATGAAATGCTGCCGGAGCGGTCAAAATATCATTTGGTTTTGTACCGATAGAAGTCATTTCGGGCGTAAAGAAAGTTTGGATTTGGACTGGGAATCCATTTGAACCTAAGACTAATTTTCTCCCCAATAAAGAGATTTCAGTATCTTTTACAACTAATGGAATGTAAGGTGCAATAACCGTATTTTCCTGAGCCAAAGTTGAGTTGAGCCATTTTAAACGCGTCATTTTTTCCGGAAAATCGATTCCTCCGTTTTGAGTCACTTCGTTCGTTACTTTTATTTGAAGGGTAATTTCTTTTGTTTTCCCATCACAATTCACGACTGCTTTTCCGGTATAGGTTCCCGCGGCAGTAGTTTGCGGAATGTCAATGCCACACCACATTGCCTGTACTTTTCCTTTTGAAACTGAAACGGTATTGGCAAATACAGATCCGTCATATCTGGTTCCGTCGGTATTGATGCAGTTTAAATATTTAGCTTCAATGATTGCTCCGTTGTTGCTGATTAAATTGGAGAAAGTAACTTTTAAATTAGTAATGTCTTGCAAGGCGTAAACCCCCAATTGAAAAGCTAAATATTCTCCTTTTAATGCGGTGTCAGCAAAGGTGTTTTGAATTCCTTTTTGGATCCAGCGTTGTGGCAGATCATTTTTCATTCGGATTGAATTTAATCGGTCTTCGGGAAAAACGATAAAAGAACTACCACTGTTTTTAGCAATGATGTCTTGTGTTTCTGCCGCTGTAGCAATAACTTCCATAGGGTAGTAACTGTTAAAAGCATTTACACTCTGGATTTCCTGAACAGTAGTATTGTCCGCCGCAGCTGTTTTTATTTTGGCCAGCCATTGCGCATCGGCTTTGTATTCGGGTTTGGCATACACTCCTTTTGGATAGTTTGCATCACCTTCATCAATATAAGGCATATAGTACACATAATAAGTCGTCTGACCCGAAACTGGCTCAAAGAAAATAGTACCGCTTTCTCTCGTGATGTTAACTGTTTTCAGGTTTGTAATTTCTTTTCCGGTGGCATCCTGAATGATAATTTTTTTCTGATCCGGGTTTTCATCTCTTCGGCGCCATTCGATAGTCGTTTTGGCAACGGCGCCAGTACCGGAAAAGACCACCACAGCGCGATGATTTCCTAATTGATTTGGATTCCAACTGTCATTACCGTCGGTATATTTTATTTGTTGCGCACTTAATGGAATACTGATAATGAAAAAACACATTAGCACTATTCGACTTAAAATTGGGTTGTTTTTTAGGTTTGGCTTCATTTTTTTGTTCAAGTTAAAGGGAGATATTGATATAAAGTTAATAAACGGCTTTCCATCCATTTTGTTTCCAATAGGCAATAATGGGTTTGTATGGACCGTATTTATGTTGTTCTTCAGAAAAAGTATCACTAAAAGGACTGTGGGCATAATCGATTGGTTTGCCCATTTTATTCGGATAGTCAAATGTTTTCGGATTTGGTCTCGTGTGTATAGCATCATCATTTACGTAAGCGGCGATGTCCAGTGCTTCTGTGTCTGTAAGATAAGGTTTTCCTAGCGTTACTTTATCGTATGGCATGTTGCTTTTTAGCCACTGGGCTTGTTTGATAACTCTATGCATGCTTGAGCCCGGCTGATAGCCGTATTGTCCCCAAAGCGGAGGATACACATAACCGGATTTGTCCTCGTTGTATTTTCCTTCCCCATCAGCTCCGTGGCAACGAACGCAGTTTTCGATAAATAATGTTTTTCCTCTTTCAGGGCTGGCAGCTACATCGGGAAAATCGATTTCCAGATTTTTAGCCCCTTTGAATTGCCCGTCTTTAGGAACAAATTTGCTAATCCATTTAAAGTAAGATAAAAAAGCGACCATTTCTTTTCCGTCAAGCGGAAGAGGTTTACCGGAATGAGGACGCATGATGCAATTGTTAACCCGTTCAGCAAGTGTGAGTACTTTATTTTCACGTCCGCGATACTGTGGATAATTGTCATGCGAAGACATCAGGTTGAAAGCATGCGGTTTTGTACCGGCATCCTGATGGCAATTGGTACAGTTCATTTTATTGCCCAAATATTTTCCTTTAATGCCGTTTGGCCCAATATAATAGGCTGTTTTTAGCATTAATTCTCTTCCATATCGAACGGATTCACCAAATGGATCGTCCGGAATTTTGGAGGTATCTATGGTAATGTAACCTTCATCGTCTGAGGTTTCTTTTGCTAATGTTTGAGAATTAGAGGTATTGCACGAATTGAACACTACAATTGGCAGCACTAAAGAGAAACCAATAAGAATTATTTTTTTCATGTTTACTAGTTTTAATCTGATACTCGAATACTAAAAAAGCGATTCACTTACGTCATTATTATTATTAACCCGTTGGTTATAATTTAGCTAAATGTTTTTTAACACATTAGGAACATAGATTTGGCATTTTACAATTGGAGAAATTTCAAGAAAATCACAATTTTTTCACCTCGTCTCCTGTGATTTATTTAAAGTAAAACGCCCTTTTTTTTTAAGTTTTGTTAGCTATGTCTCTATGTGTTAAAATTAATTGTGACTATTTTTTTTAATTGAAAAGAAACGGTTTTAATTTTTCTTCCGGAATAAACTCAACGCGATAAGGAGGGATTTCGGACTCTAAAGCCCAAAGTAACACTCCTTTTTTATTCGTCAGAACCGTTATATGTCTTTTTGAACAACAGCACAATAGCGTTTCTTTATCAATCATATAAGCACTTCCCATTCTGTCATTATAAATTTCTTTGGGCAATTTGATCTGAAAATCCAATTGCGCGGAATTGTCTTTTTCATTTATTTTCAAAGCAAATACCGAGGATTGTTTTTTATCAACACCATTATCAAAAAAAAGTAGACTGCCTTCGGGATTAATGTGTGCGGCATGTGCTTGCGAGAAACTGGAATTTTCTTTTTGCGATAATGTACCACCTTTTCCTAATTTCCAGATCACTTTTCCGGTTTTGGCATCTACTTTCCAAATTTGACCGTTATTGTAAAAAGAGATCAGAAAGTTTCCATCTTTATCATAATTCAGACTGTTGGCGTGCATCCAGTCTTTTTTGGTTTTCAATAAGGCCTTATCTTTCATTGGATCTAAGTCGTCAAAAACACTCCATTTCCAGAGTTGTTTTCCTTTTTTATTCAAAATAAGAATGCCATCTCCATTGATCGTATCTTGTTTTTTGCCACCAATAGCCGTTAAATCGGTTATTCTTTCATCAACAAACAAGGTTACAATTTCATTAGTCGATTTTTTGATGATTTCATGATGGATTACTTGTTTAAAATCACCTTGTCCTTTTTTAATATGTGTTAAAGTGTCTCCCTGTAAATTGATTTCCAGAATTTCACTGCCGTAGCTTGTCGGTTCATTGTTTTTTCCTAAAATAGCTATAATACTTTGGTCTTTAGTAAAATGAGTGACTTTAAAACCGGTTCCTTCTACGGTATGATACCATCTCAAATTACCTTTATAATCAACAATATAAGCGGTACCCGGCGTTTCTCTTTTGCCCATTAGCAGAAAACCTTTTTTGAAATTTTGAGGCAAAAGTTCCGGTTTCTGAAAATTGGCTTTAAATTGTTTTTGTAACCATTCGGGTAATTTTCTGGTTTTAAAATGATATATTTTGCTTGTCTTTTTTTCTCCGTTTGCAACCGTAACCACCTGAAAACTATAACTAGTTTCGGGACTAACGCTACAAAGTATCAAAGAATGTGAAAGTCCTGTTTTTGAAATTGGAGTAGCTACTTTGTTTTTAATTCCTTTTGTATCAGCCCAATATTCTGCATAAACCGAAAGGTTGTCACTCGTAGTAACATCGATCTGAATCTTCAATTCGTTGTTGCTATGAGTTCCAATGGCAATATTTAGAATGCGATTCTGATTTTTGGAACAGCTTGTCAATACAAGCAATGCCAAAATAAAACTCCATTTTACAATTAATTTTTTGATCATAGGAAAAGCTTCTTTTGTGAAACAGAAAGGTACTTCTTTTGTATGAAATCGGGAACAGACAACGCTGAAAACGTTGTCTACTCCTGATTTTCCTGCTCTTATTTATCTATTAGCATTGCTTAAATTGGGGTTTAGATCAACCTGGCTTTGCGGATAGGTGTAATATTTATTTTGCGGCATTTTGATTTGTGCCGTTTCTCCAACTCTGAGGTGATAGGCATTTACAAGAACGTCGAATTTATTCATTCGGATTAAATCCTGACGGCGTTTACCTTCGTAGAAAAGTTCCCATCCTCTTTCTTGCAGAATAGCATCTCTCAAAGTACTTTGATTGTAATCTGCTAAAACCAATAATTTGGCATGAGATCTTCCTTTCACCTGATTGATAAGATCTATAGCTTCAATGGTTGGACCACTGATCTCGTTTAGTGCTTCGGCTCTGCTTAACAATACATCTGCATAACGTAAAATGTTGACACTGTGACCATCATAATAGGTGGTAGTTTCATCATCTGCGTATTTTCTGGTCGATACATCGGGCATGTAAAATACGCCTGCCGGTGGCTCTGCACCCAAAGATGGTGCTTGTTTGTGCAGCAATTTATCTGTTCCCATAAATTCTGGAAAAAAGCATTGTTTTCTGTCATCTTCATTACCAAAGGTGTTGTAGAAATCCCAGTTTACCGTATAATACTGCCATCTGTTTTCAACAACAGGATGATCAATTGGTCCAAAATGGTTCAATAACTCCGTTCCGTTTGTATTGGCATCGCTAAGAGAAGAAAAAATGTTTTCGCTGCACCATTTGTTACTTTCTTTGAACAATCCTGAATAACTAGGATAAAGACTGTATTGACCTAAGTTCATTACTTGTTGTGTAAGCGTAGCGACTTTTTGCCAGTCGTGCGCACGCAAATACAATTTCGCTAATAAAGTTAAAGCAGCACCTTTTGTAGCGCGTCCTACATCATTACCACCATAGATAGGATTGTCCTGATAATTTATAGGAAGTACAGCAGCAGCATCGTTGAGTTCTTTGATCAGAAAAGCATCAATTGCCTCAACCGATGTTGGAGGGGTTTGTGCCAAGTAATCCGGATTAGTTAAATCGGCTTCCGTAATTAAAATTACAGGTCCCCAGGAATCTGTTAAGTCCATATAACCGGAAGCTCTTAGAAATCGGGCTTCAGCTATAAATTGCGCTTTATCTGAACTTGAAATTTCCTGCATTTGATTGATGTAGAAAATGGCATTATTGGCATTGGCAATCAATTTGTACATGGCATTCCAGTCTTCTAAAAGCAATCCATTAGTAGAACTCCAGGTCCCTAAAGATAATTGACCCGGATCCCCGCCGTACTGACAATGTCCCAAATCTGTTGCAATATCCGTTAAAGCAAAATGTCGTGTTGCCCAGTATGAAAAGTTGTCACCTACAGACGGACCTTTCAATCTGCCGTAAATTCCGTTTATAGCCGCTATGGCATCCGATTTTGTTTGATAGCCATTCGCAGTTGTTAAACTACTGTATATGGTGGGGTCTAGATCTTCATTACACGAAAAATGTGTACCTGCGACAAGTAAAAGTAAGAGTACTGTATATTTTTTCATTTTAATAAATTTAATGTTACTAAAAAG
This sequence comes from Flavobacterium sp. FlaQc-52, assembly GCF_044007495.1. NCBI lineage: Bacteria > Pseudomonadati > Bacteroidota > Flavobacteriia > Flavobacteriales > Flavobacteriaceae > Flavobacterium > Flavobacterium sp. FlaQc-52. Next base: position 116,626 of record NZ_JBIPCV010000002.1, read on the forward strand.
CCTTTAGACTAATGAATTGCAACTTTAATACCTAGAATAAACGTTCTGGAAGCCGGGAAGGAGTTGAAATCAATTCCTCCGCCTAAGTTCTGTTTGGTATTATCAGTGGTAAAATGTCCATTTACTTCCGGATCATTTCCGGAATAATTTGTAATAGTCAGCAAATTTTGTCCAATAGCATACAATCTGATACTATCTATGAATTTAACTTCTTTTAATACGCTTTGCGGAATAGAATAACCGATAGAAACATTTTTCAGACGCAGGTAGGAAGCTTCTTCAACAAATTTTGAATTGACATAACTGCCATATTTACTTTTGTAATAACCATCTCTCGGAATATCCGTATTTTCATTTGTATTGGCAACCCAGCGATTTAAAGCATCAGTACTTGTAGTAGACTCACCAACCATTGCAGTCATATTATAAACGGAATAGTCGAAAGCACCCTGAAAGAAGATATTCAAATCAAAATCTCCATATTTAAAATCGTTATTAAACCCGAGAATAAAATGCGGCGTAGAATTTCCTAAATAAGTTCTGTCGGCAGCTGTAATGGTTCCGTCACCATTTAGATCTTCATATTTTGGATCTCCGGGTACAGAAAGCGGCTGCGGAGCATACGTTTCTCCTGATTTTATAACCCCTGCATACTTATAACCGAATAAAACGCCCATTTCCTTACCTGGCTCCAGTCTTGTAAATTCTTGTCCGGAAACAGTTCCGCTTGGGTTAGAAGTACTGTTACTGATTATTTTAACATTATCAGCAAGGGATACAATTTCTTGTTTGTTGTAAGCAAAATTTAGAGAAGTACTCCAGGTAAATTTATCATTGCTAAAGTTTACAGTGTTAATGCCTAACTCGATTCCTTTGTTATCAATAACCCCGGAATTGAATCTTAGGGTACCAAAGCCCCACCATCCACCAACAGGAACATTCAAAAGAGCATCAGTTGTTCTTTTTTTGTACGCATCGATAGTGATGTTCAATCTGCTGTTAAAGAAACCCATATCCAATCCGATATTGGTTTGGGCTGTTTCTTCCCATTTCAGATCAGGGTTTGCTAAATTGGCAGGCTCGTTACCACCCGAAAGACCGCCTTGTCCAATTACTGTTCCCCATGGAGTCAGTCTGCTCAGGTAGGCATAGTCTCCAATGCCATCACTTCCTGTAATACCGTAACTCACTCTTAATTTAAGCTCAGAGAATGTATTTAGTTTTTCTATAAAAGGTTCGTTGGAAAGCTTCCAGGCAACGGCTCCGGATGGAAAAATTCCGAATTTGTTATTTGGGCCAAATCGGGAAGAACCGTCTTTTCTTATTGTAAAGGAGGCTAAATATTTATCTGAATAAGAATAGTTTAATCGGCCAAAATAAGAGGTAAGCTTCGTTTCTGTTTTTTCTGTTTCCGGTCTTAGGTATACTTCAGCACTTTCGAGTTTATGATACGTCAATAAATCATTAGAAAAACCGGAACCGGAAGCTTTTAGACGTTCGTAAGTATCTTTTTGATTAGAAGTTCCAATCATTGCTGTTATGGAATGTTCTTTTATTGAAAATTTATAAGTCAGATACTGATCTGTACTCCATCTGAAATAGGTTTTATTCTCTTCAGATCCGGTACCATGCAGGGCAGCTCCGGCAATTAACGTACTAGGAGTATATTTTCCCTGGATATTTTCCTGCCATTCTGCTCCGGCACCAAAATGGAACGTAAGGTTTTTAATAATTTCATAGTCCATAAACATACTTCCGTTTACCAATCTGTTGATGACGTGGTCTGTAGGTTCCAATAACAAGGCCAAAGCATTGTCTTTTCCCTGATATTTGTAGTAAGAACCATCAGGATTGTAAATAGGAATAGTTGGAATAGCGGTCTGAATCGTAAACATAGGAGATAGGATATTGTCGCCAAAATCGCTGTTGTTCCCTTCACTTGCCGCACCATAAATATTAGTGCCGACATTTAATTTGTCGTTGAATTTTTTCTCGCCACCCATTCTTACACTATATCTTTTAAAATCAGTGTTTTCAATAGCTCCGGTTTGTTTCAGGTAATTTCCGGAAAGAAAAAATTTAGAGGTTTTATCGCTTCCGCTAAAACTAATTGTTCTGTTAATCACTTCTCCCGGACGTGTTGCAGCTTCAAACCAATTGGTATTGGCGATTGGGAAACTTGCAGGAAAAACGGGAGGTCTTCCATTTTCCTTTGCAATCGCATTTTGGATATTGGCATATTGCTGTCCGCTTAATAAAGAAGGCTCATTGATGATGTTTTGAAAACCATCCGAAATTTCGGCCTCAATTTGCATTTTTCCTGATTTTCCTTTTTTAGTTGTAATGATGATAACTCCATTTCCTCCTCTGGCACCATAAATAGCTGTAGAGGAAGCATCTTTAAGAATTTGGATGTTTTCAATATCATTAGGACTGATAGAAGCACCTGTGCTGGTAATAAATCCGTCTACAACATATAATGGAGCGTTGGAAGTATTAATAGAATTTCCTCCTCTGATTACCACTGACGGGTTTGTTCCAGGTGCGTAGCTGTTCTGCTGTACCTGAACTCCTGAAGCACGTCCTTGTAGCGCTTGACCAACATTGGCAATCGTACCTCCTAAATTTAAATTGTCTTTGCTGATCGAACTGATAGAGCCCGTAAGGTCTTTTTTCTTTTGTTTTCCGTACCCAATAACAACTTCATCTAATTTTTGTCCTGCTTCTTTCAGCATAATTTTCAGAGGAGCATTTGTTATGGTAATTTCCTGGTCTTCCATACCAACATACGTTACAATAAGTTTCGCGGCATTGTCCGGTACTGTGATTGCAAAGTTTCCGTCAAAATCAGTTTGTACGCCTTTTGAACTTCCTTTTACTACAACGTTGGCACCCGCCAAAGGAACACCATTTTGATCAGTGACAGTTCCTTTTACTATTTTTTCAAAAAGAATAACTATAGTATTTTCGTCTGAAGTAGTTATCGAGGAAGCAGCCGAAGCCTGAAACGCAAAAACTAATAACGAGAGAACTGTTAATTGGACCTTTTTATCGGATAGAATGTTAATCCGAAAATCTCTAGGCTTTTTTTGGGTTAAAAATTTCATACTTTAATCGAGTTTGGTTAATTAATAATCTGTTTTTTATTATTTGTAGGTTTTGGATTTCTTTTCTGATTGGGAATAATATGGTATTCTTTAATCGAATCTTTTTTTTCAATAAATCACTGCTTCATTTTTCAACCTTAATGTTGGTTTACTTAATCCATTTTACTCGCTTTAAACCTTATAAAACGCTTTAAAAATTTCACCTATTAACTTAATTTTAAGAATAGTACCTAACGAAATTATAGATTATATTTTTATTAAACAAGAAAAAACATGAAAAATGTGCTCGAACACATTAAATTAATGTTCTCGAACACATAAATAGTTGTAAATTGTAATTATTAACTTAAAATGATGTGATTTGTATAAAATGTTTTGATTTTAAAAAGATTTATTAGTTTGAGTATTTCTAATGTTAAATTGCTATAACTTGTTATATCATTGGTATTTGTGTGAAAATGCTGAATATTTTATATTGTATAGTCTTATGTTATGTACGATAAAGAGACTTGTGTTTTTGCGAAAAAGGGGTTTCAAAAAAGCTTTTTTGCGTTTAAATTTCTAGTTTAGAAAACTATGTTGGAATTGATATAAATAAGGGATCATTTTTGATACTATTTTCAATTTTTAGAAAAATAAAAATTAACAAAAAATTAAGAATTAAGGTTTTGGAAGAATATCAAGTGGTTTTGGCAAAAAAAGAATAGAAAATTTCTAAGGAGTTTACTGGATTTTAATATTCTTTTAAAGAGATGAAGTTGGAGTGATGTGAAATGTAAAGTGCAAGATAATGAAAGAGGATGTGTTGATTTAGGGTGGTGAAGAGCCGTTGTTTTTTATTAAACCATAAAAGTGTTTAAGGAAACAGAAGTATTGCTTAAATGGACTTACATTACCCCACAACTTCTGTCCTTTCGAGCGAAGTCGAGAAGTCACACAAGTAACCCCGTACAGTTTGTCATCCTGAGGAACGAAGGATCTACGTTTGCTGAATCGATAGCGTTGAACTTTACTTTATGGAAGAATTACTTGTGAAGATACTTCGTTCCTCAGTATGACAAAATTGTGGAAAATAGAAGCGGAGCAGCTAGTGTGATTTCTCATTCTTCGAAATGACAAAAAAACAGAAGTACGATGTTAATATGGTTTTAAATTTTGCGCGTCAAAATATTTAAGAAAATGTAGATACTGCTAAAATGAACTTACATTACCCCACAACTTCTGTCATTTCGAAGAATGAGAAATCACACAAGAAACTCCGTACAGTTTGTCATACTGAGGAGGCGTAATCAAGCGAGAAACTCCGCCCAGTTTGTCATCCTGAGGAACGAAGGATCTACGTTTGCTGAATCCATACCCCTGAACTTCACTTTACGGAATTACTTGTGAAGATACTTCGTTCCTCAGGATGACAAAATTGCGGAAAATAGAAGCGGAGCACTTAGTGTGATTTCTCATTCTTCGAAATGACAAAAAAACAGAAATACGATGTTATTATGGTTTTAAATTTTGCACGTAACAGTATTTAAGAAAATGTAGATACTGCTAAAATGAACTTACATTACCCCACAACTTCTGTCCTTTCGAGCGGAGTCGAGAAATCACACAAGAAACTCCGCACAGTTTGTTATCCTGAGGAGGCGTAATCAAGCGAGAAACTCCGTACAGTTTGTCATCCTGAGGAACGAAGGATCTACGTTTGCTGAATCCATACCCCTGAACTTCACTTTACGGAATTACTTATGAAGATACTTCGTTCCTCAGTATGACAAAATTGTGGAAAATAGAAGCGGAGCACTTAGTGTGATTTCTCATTCTTCGAAATGACAAAAAAAACAGAAGTACGATGTTAATATGGTTTTAAATTTTGCGCGTAACAATATTTAAGAAAATGTAGATACTGCTAAAATGAACTTACATTACCCCACAACTTCTGTCATTTCGAGCGAAGTCGAGAAATCACACAAGAAACTCCGCACAGTTTGTCATCCTGAGGAGGCGTAATCAAGCGAGAAACTCCGTCCAGTTTGTCATCCTGAGGAACGAAGGATCTACATTTGCTGAATCGATACCGTTGAGCTTCACTTTACGGAATTACTTGTGAAGATACTTCGTTCCTCAGTATGACAAAATTGTGGAAAATAGGAGCGGAGCACTTAGTGTGATTTCTCATTCTTCGAAATGACAAAAAAAACAGAAGTACGATGTTAATATGGTTTTAGATTTTTCGCATAACAATATTTAAGAAAATGTAGGTATCGCTAAAATGAACTTACATTACTTATATGGTTTAAAACTTAACATCAGGTATTTTTATGAAATATAAAAACCGGCATTTTCGACATTGATAATGTCAATTGGTAGTAACACCGTTTCAGGAATTTCTTTGCTGTATAAAAAATGTTCTACTAAGGTGCTTACACCTAAATAGGCTTGTCTCTTTTGATTTTGATGAATTAAAAAATGAACCAATCCCTGATTCAAGAAACTGACATTTTTTTCAACTAAATCGTATCCGATTAAGGCAATTTTTTTATTCTTTTGTTCGGCGAGTATCGAAGCAATTTCGTAAGCTTTGGAAGTGGTGATAAAAATTCCTTTCAGATTAGGATGTTCTTCTGTGAAATTTAAAAACTTACTTTCTACATTCGCATGTTTTAATTTTAAAGTGGTTAAGGAAAAGTTGGTTAGTTTTTTTTCATCAAAATAATTCCGGAAACCTTTTTCCTTTTCCTGCATGTGAACGGCATTTTTTAGACTCTCATCAATATGCACAATCGCGATATGACCGTCTTCTAAAATTAAATTCATTAAACTGGCAGCAACACGACCGCTCTTGTATAAATCCTGTCCGACAAAACTTTTAATGGTATCAGACTCCACCTGGTTGTTAAACGTATTGACCATGATGTTTAACTCATCATATTGTTTTACAGCTTCTAAAGTCTCTTTGTGAAATAGGGGTGCTATCAAAACCGCTTCAGGTGCAATTTTGACCACCACATCATTGGTATTGATAAATGATTTTTTGCTTTCCGGATTAAAATAATGGATGGTGATATTGACATTGTAAGCTTTATACTCCTTTACCGCATCCTGGATTCCGTTTACGCACGGAAGCCAATAGGAATCTATTTTAGGATCAGGTAGTAAAACACAGATGCGATAAATTTTATTGTTTTTTAAATTTCTCGCAATAAGGTTGGGTTCATAGTCTATTACCTTTAAGACTTCGTTTATCTTTTCAAGTGCTGCAGGAGAGACCTTTCCTCTTTTGTGTAATACACGATCAACAGTTCCTTTAGAAACTCCGGCCATGTTTGCAATATCCTTAATAGTGTATTTCTTATCCATATTAGCAAATATATAAATTTGATTTAATTATTTCAGTATATAGTTTAAGGAAATATTAAAATGTGCTCGAGAACATTTTTAGGTGTGTTCGAGCACATTTTTTTGTTTTTTCTTGTTTTATCAAAAAATAATCTATAGTTTCGTAGAATCAAAACCCGAAATCAGAGCCGAATTTATAATCAAGTAATACTGTATTTTTTTGAAATTCAGTATTTTAATATCATATATGTAAGTGAAAAGAATCATATCATCAGCACCAGGAAGAACATGTCTTTTTGGAGACCATCAGGATTATTTAGGATTACCTGTTATAGCCTGCGCCATCAATAGAAAAATTAGCCTAACGGCAGAACAAAACGGTAGAGAAACATTTGTTCTTAATATGGTTGATATTGACGAAGTTAGAGTGATTGCTATAGATGCCGCTTTTACGACGTTGGAACCACGTGATTATTTTGCTTCCTCGCTGCGGGTCTTGCGCAGATACGGCTGTATACCAACAGTTGGTTACGATATCACGATAACAGGAGATATTCCGATCAATTCGGGAACGTCAAGTTCATCGGCTTTGTTGATGGCTTGGATTCGTTTTTTAATTGCAGCTTTCGGAGTTAATGATGAGGTTACTCCTGAGTTTATTTCAAAAATCGGATATGAATCAGAAGTATTAGAGCATAGAGAGCCGGGTGGAATGATGGATCATTTTAGCATTGGTGTTGGCAATATAGTGTATATCAATACAAAAGATCCTTTTTCTTATAAAGTTATCGGGGCTGAATTAAAAGGTCTGATTACCGGAGTTTCCGGGGTTCCAAAAGAGACCATCGGTTTGTTAGGGGACTTAAAAGGGAATGCTTTAATGGCTATTGATGTGGTGAAGCAAAATTTTCCCGATTTTGATTTATATACTACTGAAATTGAAGATATAGACCGATACAGAAATTGTCTTCCCGATCGGTTAATTCCGTTTTTTGAAGCGGCGATTAAAAATTATCACTATACCAAAGAAGCCTTAAAAGAGTTCGAAAAACCCGTTTTGGATCTTAAAAAAATAGGTTCTTTAATGAATGATCATCATGCCGTCTTGCGTGATTTATTGAAAATTACTGTTCCAAGAATTGACGACATGGTAAATGCAGCTTTGAAAGCGGGTGCATACGGAGCCAAAATCGTTGGTTCAGGCGGTGGCGGAAGTATTGTAGTTATTGCCGATCCTAAAGTGGAAAATTTGGTTATAGAGGCCATTTTAAAAGCCGGAGCAGAGGAGGCTTACGCTGTAAATGTAGATGCTGGCGTAAGAATTTTAGAAAATATTGAAATTTAAAAAAATAAGATGCACAACAATTTAGTTATTCTTGCCGGAGGAGCTTCTTCCCGCATGAAAAAAGAAGCGATTACCACTAATTTATCGCCGGAAGAAATAGCACAGGCAAACGAAAGAAGTAAAGGTTTAATCGGAGTAGGAGCCAGTGGAAGACCGCTGTTGGATTATCTTTTGTTGAATGCAAAAAAAGCAGGGTACCAAAATATTTACATTATTATCGGAGAACAGGGAGGTTTGTTTAAAGAGTTTTACGGAAGTGAAATGAAGAATAATGATTTTCATGGACTCAATATCTCATTCGCTGTACAGTATATTCCGGAAGGAAGAGAAAAACCGTTTGGTACTGCTGATGCTTTGTTTCAGGCTGTTGAGCAATATCCGGAATTAAATACACAACAGTATTCCGTTTGTAACAGTGATAACCTGTATTCAGCTGCCGCTTTATTGGCACTTCGTGAAACCGAAAGTCCAAATGCTTTTATTAGTTACGATCGTGATGCTTTGGCGTTTCCAATAGAACGAATTTCACGTTTTGCGATTGCGAAACTGGATAAAAACAATCAATTGTTGGATATTTTAGAAAAACCTACGGCTGATGTTTTAGAAGAATATAAAGATGTTGACGGGAAAATCAGAGTGAGCATGAATGCTTTTAAATTTAATGGTGCAACCTTATATACGCATCTTAAAAACTGTCCGGTTCATCCCGAAAGAGACGAGAAAGAATTGCCAACGGTACTTTTGAACTCCGTTAAAGAAAACCCGGGTACAACAATTGGTATCGCATTTTCTGAGCATGTACCTGATTTAACCGCAAAAGAAGATATTGCAGACGTAAAGGAATACCTTCAAAAATATTACCCTGATCTAAATTGGGAAACAAAAAATTAACAAAATTTTCATATCTGAATTAGGAATAAGACCAACTTATTGTATTACTTTTGTTTTGCAAAAAAAATGCAAAACATTTGCGTAAAAACCGCAATAGGTAATTTAGTGTTGATTCTACTTTAGATTTGAAATCAAAATCTTTTTAACAATCAACCAAAAATAGTATGTCAAACATTGAAAATGCAGTCCGTTTAGAGAGAGGGAATCCGGTTATTCCGATGGTTATTTTAACCTTATTGTTTTTTATTCTGGGTTTTGTTACCTGGCTTAACGGGCCTTTAATTCCATTTTTCGAATTGGCCTGTGAGTTATCCTCTTCACAAGCTTATTTTGTGACTTTTGCTTTTTATATTGCCTATTTTGTGATGGCAATTCCATCCTCTTGGATTATCGAAAAAGTAGGGTATAAAAATGGTATTTCTTTAGGATTATTGATCATTGCAGCCGGTGCATTTATGTTTTATCCCGCTGCGTCAAGCCGTACTTTTTTGCTGTTTTTAATTGCATTATTTGTGATGGGAACAGGCTTAGCTGTTTTGCAAACTGCCTCTAATCCGTATGTTGTCGTTATAGGTCCTCGTGAAAGTGCTGCGGCAAGAATCAGTGTTCTGGGAATTGCAAACAAACTGGCCGGATTTGTGGCTCCGATTGTATTAACAGCCTTGGTTTTATCAAACATGCAGGATTTTACTGCCGATAAGATTGCGTTGTTAGATGAAGCATCAAAAACTGCTGCCTTAAATTCACTTGCACTACAATTGCAAAGACCTTATCTTTATATGGGGTTGATCATTATGGTTTTAGCGTTGTTGGTTAAGTTTTCTCCGCTTCCTGAGATTGATTTGGATGAAGACGGAAATGTAACAAATTTGAGTATTTTTCAGCAAATAAAAAACGCATTTAAGTACCCGCAATTGGTTTTAGGTGTTGTAACTTTGATGCTGTACATATCAGCGGAAGTTTTGGCCGGTGATTCAATAGGTGGTTTCGGAAAACAATTAGGAGTTTATGGCGATGAAGGGAACTTTTATTTGAAATTAACCTCATTCACTATGTCATTTATGGTAGTGGGTTATGTATTGGGAATCACATTAATTCCAAAATATCTTTCGCAGGTTACAGCTTTAAAAGCTTCGGGATTTTTAGGTTTAATTTTGGTTTTAGCGATTGTATTAATCTCTCCAAAGTTAATGATTCAGTTGCCCGGAATTCCAAATTTACCGATTGTAATTCTTTTGGTAGCCTTACTTGGATTGGCAAATGCACTTTGTTGGCCGGCAATTTGGCCAATGGCCCTTCAGGATTTAGGAGGTTATACTAAAATTGCAAGTGCAATTTTGATTATGGGAATTATTGGTGGTGCTGTTTTTCCGCTGTTTTATGGGATGATTGTGGAGCACGTAAATACATCAAATATCGAAAATGGAGTAGCATTAACTTCAAAAAGCGGGAATCAAATTGCTTATTTAATATTATTGCCTTCGTATTTAATGATTCTTTTTTATGCAATAAAAGGTCATAAATACAGAAGTTGGAAGATTTAGAATCAGGAATAAAAAAAGATATATATCATGTTAAAAAGTAAAATAGACAAAGCAACAGGCTTCGAAAAACGATTTGAAAACATCAATACAGTAGTTTTTGAAAATTCTAATGAGGCTTCTAAAGCGGTTGCTCAGGAAATTGCAGCTTTAATTCAATCCAAACAAAAAGAAAACAAACCTTGTATTCTGGGTCTTGCAACCGGTTCTTCTCCAAAAGGATTGTATGCAGAGTTAGTGCGTCTTCATAAAGAGGAAGGTTTGAGTTTTAAAAACGTAATTAGTTTTAATTTGGATGAATATTATCCAATGGAACCTAATTCTATCAACAGTTATGTTCGTTTTATGAAAGAATTACTGTTTGACCATGTCGATATTTTACCTGAAAACTTCCACGTTCCCGATGGACTTTTAACCAAAGAACAAATTGCAGATTACTGTCATGATTACGAAGCTAAAATTGAAGCTTTAGGTGGAATCGATTTGCAGATTCTTGGAATTGGAGGAAACGGACACATTGGTTTTAATGAATCCGGTTCTCTTCAAAACTCTAAAACGCGTTTGGTAGCTCTAGATCATATTACCAGAGTTGCCGCAAGTAAAGATTTCTCCGGTTTAAGTAATACGCCTAGAACTGCAATCACACTTGGAGTTAAAAAAATCATGGAAGCCAAGCAAGTTATTTTGATGGCTTGGGGAGAAGGAAAATCTAATGTGATCAAAAAATCGGTTGAAGATGAGGTGACCAATCAGATTCCGGCTTCGTTTTTACAGGAACACAATAATGCTGTTTTTGTTTTAGATAAAGAAGCGTCTTCAAAACTAACCCGAATCAACAGACCTTGGTTGGTAGAAAAAGTAACCTGGAGTGATAAATTAATCCGTAAAGCTGTTTTAGGATTAGCGCTTGATCTTAAAAAACCAATTTTAATGCTTACCGATGCCGATTATATCGAAAACGGGATGAGTGATTTATTGGCCGATTCAGGTCCTGCTTATGATATTAACATTAAGATATTCAATAAATTACAAAACACAATTACAGGTTGGCCAGGTGGAAAACCAAATGCAGACGATGCTAATCGTCCTGAAAGAGCGGAGCCAGCCAGAAAACGTGTATTGCTTTTCAGTCCACATCCTGATGATGATATTATCAGTATGGGAGGAACGTTTATGCGTTTGCAAGAGCAAGGGCATGAAGTGCACGTAGCCTACCAGACTTCAGGAAATATTGCCGTTGCCGATGATGAAGCCTTGCGTTTTGCAAGTTTCGTAATTGATTACAATGAGAAATTCGGAATCAAAAGCCCGGAAGCCGATGCGATTTATGAAAAAGCAGTTAACTTCTTAAAAAATAAAAAGAACAGCGAAATTGACATCCCTGAAGTCCGTTATATCAAAGGACTAATCAGAAAAGGAGAAGCAAGAGCAACAAGTCATTTTGTTGGTTTAACAGACGATCAGATTCATTTTATGGAGCTTCCATTTTATGAAACGGGTACTATCGAGAAAAAACCAATCGGACAAGAAGACATTCAATTGACGATGGATTTAATTGAAAAAATTAAACCACATCAAATCTATGCTGCAGGAGATTTAGCAGATCCGCACGGAACACATAAAGTATGTTTAGATGCTATTTTTGAAGCCGTGAAAGCCTTAAAACCAAAATCATTTATGGACGACTGTTGGTTATGGTTGTATCGTGGTGCTTGGCAGGAATGGGGTATTGACGAAGTAGAAATGGCGGTACCTATGAGCCCGGATCAGGTTTTGGCAAAACGCCATGGAATCTTCAAACACCAATCACAAAAAGACGGTGTTGTTTTTCAGGGAACCGATGCCAGAGAATTTTGGCAAAGAGCTGAAGACCGAAACCACGAAACAGCAGCTTTGTATCAGCAATTAGGTCTAGCGACTTATGCGGCGATGGAAGCTTTTGTGAGATGGCATTACTAGTTAGAAGGTGCTAAGATTCTGAGCTGCTAAGGTTCTGAGCTAAAAAAAGTTTTGGCCACGAATTACACGAATTTTCGCGAATTTATTTTCGGGATAATTGGTGTGATTCGTGGCTTTTTTTTTTGCCACAGATTAAAGGATTCTCGCAGATTAAAAAAAAATCATTTTAATCCTTTTAATCTGTGGCTAACTAAAAAAAATACGAGACAAAAATTACTTTTTTACTGTGACTTTAAAAAAGTTGGATAAAAAATTAAGGAGGTAAGATAATTTAATTTTCCGGCACACAAAGAAATTAGCGAAAATTCGTGTAATTAGTGGTAAAAAAAATCATTCTAATCCTTTTAATCTGTGGCAAAAAAATAAAAAATAAAAGTAACTTTGCATAATTAGAAGCAAGAAAAGAGAATGAGTCTATTCTTTTTTTCTTGCTTCTTTTTTCTAAAAAAAATGCAACAAGACAGTAAACTTCTCATAAAATTAGCCCATACCAAAATGCCTTTCGGAAAATACGAGGGACGTTACTTAATAGACTTGCCCGAGTATTATGTTGTTTGGTATCAAAATAAAGGTTTCCCGAAAGGAGAACTGGGGCAACAACTACAACTGATCTATGAACTAAAACTAAACGGATTAGAAGAGTTGATCCGTAATATCAAAATGCAGTATCCTAAGCCTTTAAAGTAGTTTCTGGGTTAGCTGTTAGAGCTACACTTGTATTTGTTTTTCAATTATCGATTTTTTTTTAACGGAATTAATATACCACGATTTTGCTTACGCGTAGAGGCTAATTTATGTCTTGATTTTACTTTGTAGCGGTAGTGTTGTGAAAAATAAATAAAACAGGCTGTTATAGAAAAATAATAATTGAACAATTGTTTCTTTTTGGTAACAGTCTTATTCGTAAAAACTTCATTATAATGTGAAGGAGGAAGATTATCAAGGTTTTAAAAGTGATTTTCTGACGTATAAGGGAGGTATTTATTTTGAAATATAAAGACTACAGAAATTTTACATAAATTCTATTATTTGTAAGAAATATTTTATATATTTGAATAAATATTGAAATATCTCTATTATGAAAAATCTTAAAAAAATGAAATTTTCTGACATTACAGGAATGTTAGAGGCAGATGAAGCAAAGGGAATTTTGGGAGGAGGACCTATAAAGTATACTAACGACCAGGAAGCCCCTGGTGAAGCGGATAATATTGGAGGAAACGGTGGTTTTGGCTTGACAGGTTTTGGCCAAGGAGGTTTTGTTAGCGGGAGTGCTAACAATTTTTCTCAATTAGGCAGTTATGGTAATACTTCCTTTGGTGGGAATTACTCTAATTCAGGGGCTGGCACAAATTCTGGTTCAGGAACAAATAATTTAAATTCTTCTACTTCTAATACCAATTATAATAATGATTGGTTTGTCAATGCTCAAGGCAATCTAAGTACTACAAGTGCAATTGCTATAGATCGTTATTTTCAATTTATTCGCGCAAATAATGGGATTGTAAATGCGAATCAAATAAATGCCTTCGTAAATAACGAAAAAACGGCAAGCGGACAGCAGCAAAATTTTATTCAGTATAATATTCAATTGCCGGGCACACGATTAGATAATGTTACTGTAGTGAATTATTACAAAGGACCAAGTACAATAAAACAAGGTACTGTAATTGATAATATGACATTGCAAATTAATCTTTCCAATGGTCCAAGAAGCACAAGTACAACCAATACGACAAATTCAAATGCGTCTTGGTATGTAATGCCTATACATGGCAGTTCTTCAAAACCTTCACCTTTAGAAGCTGCATTACTATCGAAATCAGTTTATGGCGGTAAGGACACGGTTGGGCCTGATAAGCTTTTCGGATGGAAAGTTTCCAATGAAGTAAAAGGTATTAAATATAATGATGCTTCTTCAGGTTTTAAATCGCAATTATATGAAAGAATTACAGCTGGCAAAAAAGAATATTGTTATGTAACTGCTGGTACAGAACCTGAGATAGGAGATTATGCTGCGGACGTCTTACAAACAGCGGGGATTTCTCTGCAATATAAAGAATCTGTGGATAATGCTAAGGCATTAAAGGCTCTGTTTGGTGATGCATTATCTTTTTCAGGGCATTCTTTAGGCGGAGGTATGGCAGAAGCCAATGCCCGTGCTACGGGAGGAAGTGCTGTCACAATTAATGCGGCAGGATTGAGTTATTCAACAGCTTTACTTTTAGGAATAGGGTTCGTGTCAGATACGCATTCTTATATTATGACAAATGATCCTTTAAATATAGCGCAAATGGTGATGCCGGGGTTAACAACAGCGGGAGGGCAAAAACACTTTATTACACCAACCAGAACATCAGGGGGACACGGTGTAAATGAAATGGCAATAGAACTGGGTATAAAATCAAAGTGAGATGAAAAAAGTAATTATGTTATTTGTTATTGTAGCGTCTACATTAAGTTCATGCAATTGCAAGTGTACTAAAACTCATTTATCTAAAGACGAAAAAGAGTGGTTTTCGGCTTACAAAAAAGGGCAGCAAATAATTTTTAAAAGCAATCTGGGGAAATTGGACACGCTTTTTGTAGCGGATAAATATGAAACATATGATAATAAAGAATGTAATTGTTACGAAGTAGGTAATTTACAATACAATATGATGCATATTGACTTTAAGTCCAGAATTTGCCACAATGATTCCTATTGTGTTAGCGGAGTATCAATTAGTAAAGACGAAATAAATAAAAAGTCTTTTCCTACTTTTAATGTTTTTGGCCTATTTTATCCGGATGTTCAAGTAAAACCTATACCGACAGAAAGTTGGGTTGTCTTGAGAACATCTTTAAAAAAGTATACACATGTGTATGTTTTTGAAGACGGTATCAATGCAAAAAACTTTGGTAATAACTATCTAAAATCTTTTTACTGGGATAAAAGAGAAGGTTTAATACGTTACGATACAGGTGAAGGTGAGATATTCGAGCTGCTAAAAAAATAGACCACTTATGATTAATTTCCCCCACGAGTTTCAGCTCGATGCTAAAGATTGTGGTCCTGCCTGTATAAAAATTATTGCAAAATATTATGGCAGGTTTTATAGCCTGCCTTTTTTACGTGATTTATGTGGTATCACGCGCGAAGGGGTCAGTTTTTTAGATCTTAGCGATGCTTGTGAAGCAATTAGTTTGCGTACTAAAAGTGTTAAAGTAGATTTTAGTGTTTTGCAGACAATTCCATTGCCTTGCATTGTACATTGGAAGGAGAGTCACTTTATTGTGGTTTATAAAATAACACAGAAACAAGTATATGTTTCAGATCCCGCAAAAGGGTTGTGTAAATATTCGTACGAGAGTTTTCAGGAAGACTGGTTAAAAGAATCAAAAGTGGGTGCTGTTTTAGCTATAGAGCCCATGGCGGATTTTAAACAACGCTCTATAAATGATAAATTAGAACGAAGAAAAACGTTAGAGAATTTTCTGGGGTACTTTACACCTTACAAAAGAAGTTTTGTAAACCTGTTTGTAGTGATGCTTGTAGTGACGTTGTTACAGGCCTTTTTGCCCTTTATTTCAAAATCAGTTATCGATGTTGGAATTCAGACCAATGATTTAGATTTTATTGATCTTGTTTTAATCGCCAATATTACCATTATATTGAGTATCTTATTGAGTAACATGATTCGCGATTGGATTTTACTGCATCTTACCTCGCGAATCAACATCTCTTTGATATCAGATTATCTGATAAAATTAATGAAGCTGCCTATTACTTTTTTTGAGAATAAGTTGATTGGAGATATTTTACAACGAGCGCAAGATCATGAGCGTATTCGGGATTTTATAATGAACAATTCGCTCAACTTTATCTTCTCTATTCTCACCTTTTTTATATTCGGGATCATTCTGTTTGTTTACAGTCCGGTCTTGTGTTTGATTTATTTGATCGGTAGTACTTTATTTATTGGTTGGGTGGTCTTTTTTTTTAAATTCAGGAAAAAACTGGATTGGGAGTATTTTGACGTTCACACAAAAAATCAGAGTTACTGGGTGGAAACTATTGGAAGTATTCAGGATATAAAAATCAATAATTACGAAAAGCAAAAAAGATGGAAATGGGAAGCTTTGCAAGTTCAATTATTTAAGATTGACCAAAAAATATTGCGAATTACCAATGCGCAAAACCTGGGAGCGCAATTTATTAATCAATTAACCAATTTAATGATTACGTTTTATTGTGCAAAAGCAGTGATAAAAGGTGATATTACATTTGGTGTAATGATTTCGACACAATTTATAATAGGGATGCTTAATGGTCCGATTATGCAGTTCATTTCTTTTGTTCAATCTGCTCAATATGCAAAAATTAGTTTTTTAAGGCTTAACGAAATACACGAATTAGAGGAAGAAGAAGAAAACGAAACCAATAACAGTATCAAACTTCCGGAAGATAAAAGCTTGCTATTGCGAAATGTTAGTTTTCAGTACAGTAGAAATAGTCCTTATATTTTGACTAATATTTCAATATTGATTCCGGAGGGAAAAGTAACTGCCATTGTAGGAGATAGCGGTAGCGGTAAGACCACTTTGTTAAAACTTATTTTAAGATTGTATAAACCGACCCATGGTGAACTTTCTATGGGGAATCTTAATATTCAAAACGTTAATCTAAAACAATGGAGAGCAAGTTGCGGAGCGGTGATGCAGGACGGCAAAATTTTTAGCGATACGATTCAAAATAACATTGTCTTGGACGATGAGAATATTGATTATGCAAGGTTGAAAAAAGCGGTAATGGTAGCCAATATAGCAGCAGAAATAGAAGCTATGCCCAAAGGATATCAAACGATGATGGGAGAAAACGGCAGAGGTTTAAGCGGAGGACAGAAACAACGTGTTCTGATAGCAAGAGCTTTGTACAAAGATCCCGACTATTTGTTTTTTGATGAGGCAACAAATTCACTGGATGTTATAAATGAGCAAAAAATTGTGACAGCATTAGAAGAGATTTTTAAAAATAAAACAGTAATCGTGGTGGCACATCGATTGAGTACGATTCGTAAGGCAGATCAGATTATAGTGCTTAAAAATGGATTTATTAGTGAAATTGGAAATCACGATATGTTGATGACAAAAGAAGGTGGGCATTATTATGAATTGGTTAAAACACAGACAGGAGATACTGTAAATGGATAATAAAGGATTTCATAAAACACTAAACTCAAATCGAACCGAAGAGGTAGCTTGGATTATTGAAAAAATGCCGACTAAATTCGGAATTTTAATTAGCTCAGTTGTTATAGGTTTGGTATTACTGTTGTTGCTTTTTGGCTGGCTTATAAAATATCCGGAAGTATTAATGGGGCAAATTGTGATAAATACAAGACAGGCTCCGGTTAAATTAGTTGCATCGACTCAAGGGAATATTATATTGTTAGAACATGCTTCCGGTGCTAATGTACATGCCGGAGAATACATTGCGTACATAAAAAATGAAGCCAATTTAGCTGATGTCAAACTGTTGAAAAACACACTTGGTGATATAAATATTCATGAAGTCGATTTTCAAAAACACCGTCATTTATTTCCTGAAAATTTATCTTTAGGAGATATAAATAATAAATACTATAACTTTTTAAATGCGCTGTATCAATATTTAGATTACACGAATCAACAGCCTTATGAGGTTCAAAAACAAATTAATAAAAAATTACTCGAGCTACAGATAAAGAAATTTGAGCAGTTAAAAAATGATTTTAAGAGCCAAAAAATAAAACACGAAGTTTCACAGAGTCTTTTTCATAAAGATTCGACACTATATAGTAAAAATGTCACTTCCAAAGCAGATATAGAACGTTCAATTATAGCAAAAGCAAATAGTGAACTGGATTATAAAGCAATTGATAAAGAGATTAATAATACAGATTATCAAATCAATGAAGCTCATAATAAATCACAAGTAATTGCAATTGAAAAAACAGCTAAAGAAAGAGAATTGATTATTGGGTTATTTAACAGTTATTATGACTTAATTGATGCCATAAAAAAATGGGAACGGACGTATGTTTTTCTTTCCCCGATAAAAGGAAAAGTAGATTTTTTGAATTTTCTTAAAGACAACGATTATATTCAGTCCGGAGAAGAATTATTTAAGATAGTACCGGATAATAACCAAATAATAGGACAGGTTAATCTTCCTGAAAATGGCTCAGGGAAAGTGAAAATTGGACAAAATGTTATAATTAAACTGAATAATTATCCTTATAATGAATATGGCTCGATAAAAGGTAAGGTGGTAAGAATATCACTTGCAACAAATCAGCAGGTTCTTTCTGATAATCAAAAGAAAATGAGTTACTATCTGGTTGATGTAAATCTGCCCTACGGATTAAAAACGAATTATGATGTTGTATTAAACTTTCATGCTGAAGCTAAAGGGACAGCCGAAATCATAACAGAAGACAGGAGATTGATCGAACGTTTCTTTGATAATTTGAGATATAAATTAGAATAGAATTTCTTCCGAATAGTAGGAGCAATGTTTTTAACTTTAAATAAAAATACGGGTTACTTATTCGGTATTTTAGATTTATAGCAAAGAAGGATTTAAGTGAGACCAATAAATTATTCAAAAATAAGTCACTATAACATCTAAAATTAGGGATTACGGAAACAAGTAAACGATCTGTTTATAAATTTGCAAATTATCTCATTCGCTATTTGCCAAAATGTCCAATTAAATTTGTACTTTTGCCAAGTTTTTTACACAACTACAATACAAACAACAACAGAATGAATCAGACAAAATATATTTTTGTTACAGGTGGTGTGACTTCATCTTTAGGAAAAGGAATTATCGCGGCATCTTTGGCAAAATTGTTACAAGGAAGAGGGTATCGTACAACTATTCAGAAATTTGATCCATATATTAATGTGGATCCGGGTACGTTAAATCCATATGAGCATGGGGAATGTTATGTGACTGATGATGGTGCTGAAACCGATTTAGATTTAGGTCATTATGAGCGTTTTCTTAATGTTCCTACTTCTCAGGCGAATAATGTTACAACAGGAAGAGTATATCTTTCGGTTATTGAAAAAGAAAGAAGAGGAGAATTTTTAGGAAAAACAGTTCAGGTTGTTCCTCATATTACCAACGAAATCAAAGACAGAATGCAATTGCTGGGTAAATCCGGTGATTATGATATTGTTATTACTGAAATTGGTGGAACAGTTGGTGATATTGAATCACTACCTTATATAGAGTCTGTTCGTCAGTTGGTTTGGGAATTAGGTGAAAATAACGGAATCGTGATTCACTTAACATTAGTTCCGTTTTTAGCTGCTGCAGGGGAGTTAAAGACAAAACCTACACAACACTCGGTAAAAACATTAATGGAGAGTGGTATCAAAGCCGATATTCTGGTTTGTAGAACCGAGCATGAATTGTCTCAGGAACTACGTCAAAAATTGGCATTGTTCTGTAATGTGAAAAAAGAAGCGGTTATTCAGTCTATTGATGCTTCAACGATATACGAAGTACCTAATTTAATGCTTGAAGAAGGATTAGATGTAGTGGCTTTGAAAAAATTAGATTTACCTAAAAAAGCATTGCCGGACCTTAAAAACTGGAATACTTTTTTACGCAGATTAAAAAATCCAAAGCATACCGTAAACATCGGTTTGGTTGGGAAATATGTAGAAATGCAAGATTGTTACAAATCGATCTTAGAGGCGTTCATTCATGCCGGTGCTGCTAATGAAACCAAAGTAAATGTAATTTCTATTCATTCAGAGCATATTAATGCGGACAATATCGTAGAAAAACTAAAAGATCTTGATGGTGTTTTAGTTGCTCCTGGTTTTGGAGAAAGAGGTATAGAAGGAAAAATCGAAGCCGTTCGTTATGTACGTGAAAATAATATTCCGTTTTTCGGAATTTGTTTAGGTATGCAAATGTCAGTGATCGAATATTCAAGAAATATTTTAGGATACAAAGATGCGAATTCTACAGAGATGAACGATAAAACGTCACATCCTGTTGTAGATTTAATGGAAGAGCAAAAAACAATTACAGATAAAGGTGGAACAATGCGTTTGGGAGCCTGGAAATGTGATATTAAACCCAATACGCTTGCACATAAAATTTACGGAGAAAAAACGATTTCAGAGCGTCACCGCCACCGTTATGAGTACAACAATAAATATGCTGAAGAATTACAAAAAGCAGGTTTATTGGCTTCAGGAGTTAATCCCGATACCGGTTTAGTGGAGATTGTGGAACTTGAAAATCACCCGTTTTTTATAGGGGTGCAATACCATCCGGAATACAAAAGTACGGTTGCTAATCCACATCCGATTTTTGTAAACTTTGTAGCTGCTGCTGTAAATTCACATAAAAAACAATAATTAATATTCTGTAAGGTTGTAACGTTTGGATTAAACTCAAGACAAATAGCCTTTAACGAATAACCTTTTTTAAACTATAATGGAAGAAAAAAAATTTGACCTTAATTCAATCATTGGTTTTGTATTGATATTTGGAATTTTGATTTGGATTATGTACCAAAATCAACCTTCTGATAAGGAAATTGCTGCTGAAAAAGCCAAGAAAGAATTAGTTGCGAAACAAGAAGCTCAAGCTAAAGCGGATAAAACTAAAACGGCAGTTTTGCCAGTTGCAGCAACAACTCCAGGCGATACAGTTCAATTAGCACAATTGCAAAAAACCTTAGGTGGTTTTGCTTACTCAGCGACACTTCCTTCTGCAAAGGAGTCTTTTACAACAATCGAAAATGAGAAGATTAAACTAAAAATCGCTAATAAAGGGGGTTATATTGTTGAAGCTACTCTTAAAGAATTTGAAAAATTTCAAAAAGGTTCAAAACAATTAGTGGAATTAATCAAAGACAATAATTCTAATTTAAACATTCAGTTACAAACAACAGATAACAGAACTTTAAATTCGAAAGATTTGTTTTTTGAGCCAACACTAACTAAAGTTGGAGCAGATCAGATTTTAACAATGCGTTTGAAAGCTGGAGCGAACGAATTTTTAGAATACAAATACATTTTAAAACCAAACGAATATTTAGTTGGTTTTGATGTTCGCTCTCAAGGTTTGAATAAGATTTTAAATTCGTCTAAGCCATTAGATTTAGTTTGGGATTTAAAATCATACAGAAACGAGAAAAGTATTTCTATCGAGAAGCGTTATGCACAACTTGAATACGAATATGAAGATGAAAAATACAGTTCGGTAAGCGACGGTACAGCAAAAGAAGATACTCCTGAAAAAGTGAGTTATGTAGCTTTTAAACAACACTTTTTTACGGCTATCTTGGCGACTGATAAACCATTTGAGAAATCTAAATTACAATCTGATGCTTTAGTAAAAGATGAAAAAATAGATACTACTTTTATCAAACAATTTAAAGCAACAGTTCCTTTAGCTT
Organism: Flavobacterium sp. FlaQc-52; assembly: GCF_044007495.1. Lineage (NCBI taxonomy): Bacteria > Pseudomonadati > Bacteroidota > Flavobacteriia > Flavobacteriales > Flavobacteriaceae > Flavobacterium > Flavobacterium sp. FlaQc-52. The sequence goes on from NZ_JBIPCV010000002.1 coordinate 138,254, forward strand.
TTTCTAATGGAGAAGTAGATTATAAAATGAGTTGGTATTTTGGACCAGCTGATTATAAGGTTTTAAAAGCATATGATAAAAACTTCGAAAAAATTATTCCACTAGGATGGGGGATTTTCGGATGGATTAATCAATGGATTTTCATTCCATTATTCGGATTCTTAAGCTCTTATATTGCTTATGGAATTGCGATTATCATTTTTACAATTATCATCAAATTGGCAATGTCGCCAATTACCTATAAGTCATTTTTGTCTCAGGCTAAGATGAAAGTTTTACGTCCGGAGATTACAGAGTTGGGAGAAAAATTCAAAAAGGACCCAATGAAGAAACAACAGGAAACGATGAAATTGTACAATAAAGCAGGGGTGAACCCAATGGCAGGATGTATTCCGGCATTGATTCAGCTTCCGTTTATGTATGCGTCATTCCAGTTCTTCCCATCTGCTTTTGAGTTAAGACAAAAAAGTTTCCTTTGGGCAGACGATTTATCATCTTTTGATGCGGTTGTAAACTTACCATTCCACATTCCTTTATATGGAGATCATATCAGTTTGTTTCCAATTTTGGCCGCAATTGCGATTTTCTTCTATATGAAAATGACTTCAGGTGACCAACAAATGGCAGCTCCTCAACAAGAAGGTATGCCGGATATGGCGAAAATGATGAAAATCATGATTTACGTTTCACCATTAATGATGTTAATTTTCTTCAATAGTTATGGTGCAGGATTGAGTTTGTATAACTTTATCTCTAACTTAATTACAATCGGAATTATGTTTGTAATTAAAAACTATATTGTGGATACAGATAAAATTCATGCTCAGATTCAGGAGAACAAGTTGAAAGAGCCTAAAAAGCAAAGTAAATTTCAACAACGTCTTCAGGAGGTAATGGAGCAACAAGAGGCCGCAAAAGGTCAGAATAAAAAGAAATAAGTACTAAAAAAAATCTCGATTTATCGGGATTTTTTTTTACGACAGATATACTTTATAAAGTGTAATTTCGTTAAAGTTTAAAAGGAATTAAAAGATGATTTTAAGAAGAATACTACTTGGCTTAGCCTTACTGAATGTTATAGTAATAAATGCTCAAACAGACTTTAATAAGTTAGACGCAAACGGAAAAAAAGAAGGTTTGTGGAAAGGGACTTATGAAGTTTCGAAACGTCCGAGATACGAAGGGACTTTCAGCCACGGAAAAGAAACCGGAGTATTTAAGTTTTTTGATGACACGAAAAAAGGAGATGTTGTCGCAACACGAGATTTTAGTGCCAACGACGGGAGTGCTTATAATATCTTTTATGATCAGAAGAAAAATAAAGTAAGTGAAGGAAAAGTGATCGGTAAAAATTATGAAGGGCAATGGACGTACTACCATAAAGCTTCAGCTATAGTAATGACCACCGAAAATTATAAAAATGGGAAATTGGAAGGTGCAAGGACCGTTTTTTACCCAAATGCTAAAGTCGCAGAAAAAATGACTTATGTGAATGGTCAGAAAGAAGGGATCTATGAAAAGTACGGGCAGAACGGAATTATTCTGGAGAAAAGTACCTATAAGAATGACGAATATAACGGAGATGCTGTTTTCTATGATTCTGATGGAGTGGTGGCTTCTGAAGGAAAATTTTTGAAAGGAAAAAAAGCCGGAATGTGGAAGTTTTACTTAAAAGGAAAACTAACGAAAGAAGTGAATATGAGTGACCCGAAAAGTAATTACCAGTCTGACTCAAAACCTAAAATGGAATAGAACTTTTTGGTAGCAATTCAAATTTGAGGCTTTTTTTATGCCAAAATTTTTAGGCTCCTATTTCGGACTAAAGTAAAATAGATGCTAAGGATTTTTTTTTTTGATTGGTAATTTGTAACTGTGATTTCGGATTATAGCTCGACTCAATGAGAATTACTTTGTATTCTATTTTGTCTAGATTGAGTTGTTTATATATGGATTTTTTTTTGACAGTATTTTTTTTTAATTTTTAATAAAAAAATGGAGTGATGTTCTTTTTTGGTAAGTAAATATCTATATTCGCCGCTTAATCGCAATTTTGCATTTTAATTAAAGAAGTGTTTAATTAGACTTCTTTTTGTATGAAAAAAAAGGAATATATATGAGGAAAAACTACCATTTTTTATTGATTTTATTAGTAATGTTTTTTTATAATAATGTCGCTATCTCTCAAACTTCTCTAGGGACATGTACAAGCTTTATGAATAGCTTAAAGAAGGAGTTTATTGTTTCAACCGGAAAAAGGGAAGTGAAAAGTGTTTTACTTCAGACTGTCGATTCAAAAAAGTTTAATGGAAAAATAAATTACAAGGAATCAACTCCTTCGAGTGAATTTTTGATTGGAGAAATTAAAGATATTTCAGAGTCTTCTTTTTATATTAAAGTAATTGGGCAGTCATTGGAAGGGCATATTATTTTAAGAAAAACAAAAGAAGCATATAAGTATTCTTCTGATGCTCATGGAAATGCTTACGTTTCAAAAGTAGACATAAATTCTTTGATTTGTGTGGAATATAGTAAACTGCCACAAAAAAAGACCACAACTACAAAGTATAATGTTGCAGAGTTGAGTGCTAACATATTTAGTTTAGAAAGCTTGCCAGGCGGAAAAGGTTGTGTACTGTTGGATTTTGACGGTTACAATATGCTTGCAGGAAATTATTGGAATGAAGGGAAAGCAATTAATGCAGCTCCGGCTGGATTGAGAAGCGCTTATATAATGGAGCTTTTTGAAATTGTTGCAGAAGATTTCAGACCATTTAATCTGAATATAACAACAAATGAAGCCGTTTTTAATAAGTATCCTAAATCGAAAAGGATGCGTATAGTGCTGACCACAACAAAAACTGCAAGTCCAAAAGCGGGTGGAGTAGCTTATATGGGGTCCTTTGGCTGGGATAATGATGTTCCGGCCTGGTGTTTTAATCTTAATAATGGTAAGGATGCTGGAGATACCTGTTCTCATGAAATAGGGCATACTTTTGGGTTAGAACATGATGGACGTACTTTGCCGACGGAAGAATATTTTTACGGATTAGACAATACTTCCTGGGCACCAATTATGGGGTTTAGTTATTACAGACCTGTTGCGCAATGGAGCAAGGGAGAATACAATAGCGCAAATAATAAAGAGAGTGATGTTGATGTTATTTCCGGACGGGAATATGGAGTGGGGTACAGAATGGATGATTATGGTAATGATGTATCTTCAGCATTTAGTTTAACTCACGATGATACAGGATTGATTATTAAAAAAGAGGGCGTAATCGAAAAAGAAAGTGATCGTGATTTCTTTGCATTTACCACCAAAGGAGGAAATGTAATAATCAACGCTAATGCAATAAACGGATCTGGTAAAGGGAATCTCCATGTTGCAATTACGTTGCATAATTCGACTGGTGCTGAAATAGAAAAATTTTGGAATCCGAACCCTTATTCGCTCAATGCGTCAATGAGTATAGACCTGCCGGCAGGTAAATATTTTATCAGCGTGAGTGGAATTGGAGCTGGCGATATTTTATATGGCGGTTATTCTGCATACGGTTCGGTTGGGGGGTATTCTATTTCAGGGTTTATTTCGATCTCGGACACCCCTGTTTCGGATATCTTTATTTCCGGAGTACAAACAAACGTAAGTTGTTATGGGGAAGCTGACGGAGTTGTTCGTGCAAGCGTTGTGGGAGGATCCGGTAATTACACTTATGCTTGGACGCCTTTCGGAGGAACAACTGCCACCGCATCCGATTTAAAAGCAGGTATTTATAGCCTAATAGTTAAGGATGATAAAGGGGGAAGTAAAACGAGAACCTTTAATATAACAGAACCTCCGGCTTTAAATTCAAATGTAACGGTTGGAACTGAAGTTTTAATTGCAGATCAATCCGGTGCGACTTACCAATGGTACGAATGTCCTATATCATCAATCGATGGAGAAACAGGTCAATTCTTTGAACCAAAGATAGATGGCTCCTATAAAGTTGTAATGACTTTAAATGGTTGTACTGTTTCTTCCGATTGTATAAACTTTAACAATCTTAGTACAGTATCGTTCGATAAAGCTGTAAAGTTTATGTTACATCCAAACCCAAGTAATAAAATTATAACGATCAAGTCAGATCATGATGCGGATTTAAATCTTATTAACTCATTGGGAGGAATCATTAAAACATTTAAAGTAGTAGCAGAGGTAGATAAAATAGTAAATGTCGAAAATTTAGCTAATGGTATTTATTTTATTTGTGAAATAAGGGAAGGAAAATTAATCACTCATAAATTTGTGAAAAACTAGTATTTAGAAAATATCTTTTTATCTGTCATTACACCTGATTTTTGCCTGTAGTAAGACCTGAATGGTTTGGTAAAATCAGGTGTAATGATTTTGATTCAGAAAAAAAATACATTCCAAAATTTTTTAGACAGAAAAATAAAAAGTATAATTTCATCTTTAGTAGTAAAGTTTGAATAGTGGTGAGCGTATTTAAGTTTTATCCAAAAAACGACTTAGAGAAATTCCTAAAGAAATACAAAGAACTTCACATTCTTTAAGAAAAAAAATAGGTGCCTTGCATTGACTTTGGTGATTTTTGCAGGTAAACAAAAAATGCAATAAGTTTTATCTACCGCAGCATTATATAAAGTAATCAAAAGAATTACAATTATCTATAATTTGGCTTACCTTTGCACCCTTGTAAAAATATAAACGAGTTAAAATGAAACGTGTAGTTGTTGGACTTTCCGGTGGTGTTGATTCTAGTGTTGCTGCTTATTTGCTGCAAAAACAAGGGTACGAAGTTATTGGCCTTTTTATGAAAAACTGGCACGATGATTCGGTTACTATTTCTAACGAATGTCCTTGGTTGGAAGATAGTAATGATGCTTTATTGGTAGCCGAAAAACTTGGAATACCGTTTCAAACTGTTGATTTGAGCGAAGAGTACAAAGAAAAAATCGTTGATTATATGTTCAACGAATACGAAAAAGGAAGAACACCAAATCCGGATGTACTTTGTAACCGTGAGATCAAATTTGATGTTTTTATGAAAATTGCTTTAAGTCTTGGGGCCGATTATGTGGCCACAGGACATTACTGTCAAAAAAGTGAAATTGAAGTAGATGGAAAGCCGGTGTATCAATTAATAGCCGGTGCTGATACAAACAAAGACCAGTCTTATTTTTTATGCCAGTTGTCACAAGAGCAATTAGCTAAATCATTGTTTCCAATTGGCGCTTTAACCAAACCGGAGGTTCGCGAAATTGCTGCCGAAATGGATTTGATAACCGCAGAGAAAAAAGATTCCCAAGGATTATGTTTTATCGGAAAAGTTCGTTTGCCGGAGTTTTTACAACAAAAACTACAACCAAAAGAGGGTAAAATTGTACAGATTGATAAAAACGATCCGATTTATACAATCGAAAAACCAACTGGTTTATCTATAGAAGAAGAATTAAAATTAGAGTCTCAGAAACGAAATTACCTTCCTACAATGGGGAAAGTAGTGGGTAAACATCAAGGCGCGCATTATTTTACAATCGGACAAAGAAAAGGCCTTAATGTAGGCGGAACAACTGATCCGTTATTTATTATTGCTACGAATGTTGAAACTAATACTATTTATACAGGATTAACAAGTCAGCATCCGGGATTGTTTAAGAAAGCTTTGTTTATCGAAAAGTCTGAGGTACATTGGATTCGTACTGATTTGGCTTTAAAAGTTGGAGAAACGATGGAGGTAATGGCCAGAATTCGTTATCGTCAGCCTTTGCAAAAAGCAACTTTACATCAGTTTGAAGAGGGGATGTATGTTTCTTTTGAAGAACCTCAATCTGCTATAACAGAAGGTCAATTTACAGCTTGGTATTTTGAGAATGAATTAGTTGGTTCGGGAGTAATTTCTTAGCTTTATACTTTTTAAGAAGGTTTTGCCTTTAAAAAAGTATACTATGAAAAACAACTACCTATTTTTTCTATTGTTATTTTCTTCTGCCCTGTTTGCGCAAGAAGATGCGTGGGTGTATTTTAATGCAAAGCCCAATGCACAGTTCTATCTGGATAACCCACTGCAAATGCTTTCACAACGAGCATTAGATCGACGAACCAATCAGAATATTGCCTTAAGCAGTACTGACGTTCCTGTAGAAACTACCTTTGTTACTCAGGTAAAACAAAGCACCGGAATTACGGTAATGGCACAATCCAAGTGGTTAAACGCACTTCATATCAGGGGGAGTCAGGCCGATATTAATGCTTTGAAAAACTTTACTTTCGTTGATAAAGTAGTTTTTGCCAATAAGATTTTAAATACGACTTCAAAAAAGGATACGGAGAATAAAATAGCGAAAACAAAGGATAAGTTTAAAGCTACCGTTAACTATGCTTACGGAGCTTCCGCAAATCAAATTCAGATGTTGAATGGTCAGGTTTTGCACCAGCAGAACTATACCGGATCGGGAAAAATAATTGCTGTTTTAGATGCCGGTTTTCCGGGAGTAGACGTGGCACAACCTTTTCAAAGACTGATAAATAATAACCAAATTTTAGGCGGTTATGATTTTACAACCCGTAATGCCAATTTTTATGCCGGAGACGAGCATGGTACGATGGTGCTTTCAACAATGGGTGGTTACAAAGAGAATTCTTTAGTAGGAACAGCTCCGGATGCTTCTTATTATTTGTTCATTACAGAAATTGATGCTACAGAAAATCCGGTGGAAGAATCACTTTGGGTTGAAGCGGCAGAAAAAGCAGATGAGTTTGGAGTTGATATCATTACGACTTCATTGGGATATTTTGGTTTTGATAATGCGAATTACAGTCATACCTATAGTGATATGAATGGAACGACGAATTTTATTTCTCGTGGTGCCGAAATGGCGTTTAGCAAAGGTATTGTGGTGCTTGCTTCAGCAGGAAATGAAGGAAATACAACAGAACGACATATTGGTGGGCCGGCAGATGCTGTTTCAGTTATAGCAGTGGGTTCCGTTACCGCTTCAAAGGTTAGATCAAGTTTTAGTTCAATAGGGCCAAGTTTTGATAGTCGAATTAAGCCGGAAGTTATGGCACAAGGAAGCTCAGCAGTTGTTTCAAGCCCTGCCGGTACTATTACTACGATTGATGGGACTTCATTTTCGTGTCCTATTATGGCGGGGATGGTTGCTTGTTTGTGGCAGGCTTTCCCTTCCAAAACGAATCAGGAAATTAGACAAATGATTCTGAAATCTTCAGATCGATATACCGTTCCAAATAATGATTATGGTTACGGAATCCCTAATTTCGGGTCGACTTTAGGAGTTGATGATTTTCAGATCTCCTCTTTTTCGGTATATCCAAATCCGACTCAGGCCACAGTTACATTTGCCCTTTCAGATCAAAATACAGCTTCCATAACGATTTATTCTGTTTTGGGACAAAAAGTTTTGGAGAAACAAATTACAAATGAAAATTCAACTCTTTCTTTACAAACCTTAAAAAGCGGTCTCTATTTTTATACTTTTGATGCCGAAGGCTTACATAAAACAGGAAAGATTATCAAACAATAACAGCATTTTTGAATGAATAAAATCACACAACTTTTTAAAATAAAATATCCAATAATTCAAGGAGGAATGATTTGGAACAGCGGTTATAAATTAGCAAGTGCAGTTAGTAATGCGGGAGGTTTAGGACTTATTGGCGCCGGCTCTATGTACCCTGAAGTATTACGCGAACACATTCAGAAATGTAAAAAAGCTACAGATAAACCTTTTGGAGTCAATATACCAATGTTGTATCCCAACATTGAAGAAATTATGAATATCGTTGTAGAAGAAGGCGTGAAGATCGTTTTTACTTCAGCAGGAAATCCTAAAACATGGACTTCTTTTTTGAAAGAAAAAGGTATTACAGTAGTGCATGTGGTCAGTAGCAGTGTTTTTGCCTTAAAAGCGGAACAAGCAGGTGTAGATGCTATTGTGGCGGAAGGTTTTGAAGCCGGAGGACACAACGGGAGAGATGAAACCACAACGCTGACGTTGATTCCTATGGTGAAAGAAAAAGTTCAGATTCCGCTTATCGCTGCCGGAGGTATTGCAACCGGAAGAGGAATGCTGGCCGCTATGATTTTAGGTGCCGATGGTGTTCAGGTTGGAAGCCGTTTTGCAGCTTCTGTAGAATCTTCTTCTCATGATAATTTCAAACAGACCATTTTGAATGTGAAAGAAGGGGATACCCAACTAACATTAAAAGAATTGGCACCGGTACGATTGATTAAAAATAAATTCTACCAGGATGTTCAGGTCTTATATGAAAGATGCCCGTCAAAAGAAGAATTGGTACAGCTTTTAGGCAGAGCACGAGCTAAAAAGGGAATGTTTGAAGGAGATTTAGAAGAAGGAGAACTTGAAATAGGTCAAATTGCCGGAATTATTCATGAAATTTTGCCTGTAGAAAAAATTATTCAACAAATGATGGCCGATTTTGAAATTGCAAGCAAGGAAAAAGCTAAATTTGAGTTTTAATAGCCCTAAATTACATCATGAATACTTTACGTACCTACATATTATTCCTTTTCCTTGGACTGGGTTTGCAGCAGTCCTATAGTCAGTCTTATCGTTTTAAAACATCCGGATTTAGTGTGTTAGAAAAAAATGAAAGAGGAAAATGGGGAGAGTGGTCCACGCTTGATCTGGTCAACCTTTCTGTAATTCTGGATACTGATAAACACCGAATCGTGGTGTATTCTCAGGAAATTCAGTTGTACACGATCACCAATTATATCGAACGCGAAGAAAACGACACCGACATAGTGTATTCATTTTTATGTAAAGATAATAACGGAAACGACTGTAAGCTCTCCATAATTACACGGAAAAAACAAGACTATCGCAAACAGCTTTACATTAATTACGATAATCAGATTATAGTTTATAATATTGTTACGGTATAAGACAAAAAAATAAACCCAACAGGTTTCTAAAACCTATCGGGTTTATTTTTTTAAACCTTTGCAACTTTGCATCTAAAAAGGCTAAAAAACTTAGCGACTTATAAACTCAGAGCCTTAGAATCTTAAAAAAAAAACTACTCAATATCCTTAATAAATTCATCATACTCAAGATAGAACATTTCAAGAGCGTGCATTTTTTCGTTGAAAAAATCAAAAATAGTATCCCAATTAGTGCGATTGCTAAAGCCAACACCTGTTATTTCTACCCAGATTCGGCTTATGGTTTTGCCGCTTTCAAGGGTATATTCCTTTTCGAAAACCAAATCTTTGATGAATTCTTCTTCCAGAATATTTTTTAGGGCTTCCAGTTTTTCAAAATAAGCAATTCGTTTCTCATCGTTTCGTTGCTCGATATCAATTAAAACCTGTGCTTTTTTATTGTCTACATAAAACTTAAAAGAGAAGTCTTTAATTTTGGTATCATAAAGTACCCATTTACGCGGGTATTTTTCGGCGAAAGCCACCCAAAATTCTCTTTTTATTCGCTGTGATTCTTCTTTACTGTACATTTTTAAAAATTGGTATAGTCGAAACTATTTTAATATTTAAGTTCAAAATTATTTACGAATAACGTACTGTTTACACCCCCCTCATACAAGATTCCGTCAGCACTGGAGGCAAAAACAACGATGATGTGTGTTGGTTTATCATTAGAATTCCCATAAATTCCATTGCCAGGCTTCTGATAATCAGGAAATGTTGCGTTTAACGTTCCGTAGGTCAAAGCTACATTAATATTTTGAAGATTCACACCTGTTGTTGTCCCGGTTCTGTACCAACCTGTTGCAATACGTTTGATCGCATTAGGATCCTCTCTGTTTTCAAGAATAACATAAATATCAGCTTGGTCGGTTTTGTCTAAAACATTGCCTTTGCCATCCTGATATGGTGTTCCGGCCGTGTACTTAATTTCGGCAGAGAAACTTTTGGGTTTGGCGGTAAATGGAATTCCAAATTGTGCCGAAGCAGGCGGATTTGCAACATTCAAAACAAATTTTCCGGTAAATAAAGTACCCGATCCCATACGTTGCCCTACAATTCCCGAGACACTGCCCAAATCTTTTGTAATAATTTGAGCTACATAATCAGTGCCCGTATTCAGATAAGGATAAGTGGTTACATTGGCGCTGCTGGTAGTAGTGGTTCCGTCATTGGCGGTAGCCCAAATGGTATTATCATTGGTTCCGGGTTGTTTGTATGATTTTCCCGAAGGTTGATACCAGGCATCAAAAGCGCTGTTGTCTAATTGCGGGTTAGCACCTTCTTGTGTAACAGTAACAAGATAAGCTGCCTGATCTCCATTTTCGGCGGTTACTATATAAGTCTGAGGAGTTGTAAAATCTCGTATCGTTTCTTTAACTGGTGAAATTGTAGCAAAAGTTGATAAAGCAAGTGAATCGATTGCCAGTTTTGTGATATCAGCTTCAGAATTCACCGTGATCTGAATCGTTTTTGTTGCGATGTTGATAGTAGAAAATCCTGACTGCCCTGTGACTGTAAAGTAGCGAATAGCGTTTTTGTCGGATTTACCAAAATAAGTATCGTTTACGCAAGCAGCGGTAAGCAGAAACAAACAAAAGCTGAAAATTTTAAAGATTATATTTTTCATTTTGAGTGTTTTTTAATGGGAAAATAATAATAAAAACCAATATTCAACCGTAATAAATTGATACTAAAATCGGCATCGGTTGCATGCGATTTCTCCGTAACTTCATTGTTGAGCGTAGTCTTTGACCAAGTTGAGCTAAAACCGGCAATTTGAGCCCCTACTTCAATAGAAAACCCCTTTACAACATTGACCATAATCCCCGGATTAATCTGCAATTCAAGAGCGACATCTTTGGTATAACTTCTTTTTAGCAAATCGTTTGTAGTTCGTTCTTCAATTATATGTTTAAAACTGGTTCCCAAGAGAACCAAATTGTACAAATAAAAGCGTCTTTTTGAGTCAAGGGGAATGAAATTTTTCATTCCGCCATAAAGTCCATAAGAATCCTTGGCATATTGCACTGCTGTTTTTGTGCCTTGTTGATCCGTTTCGGTTTGATTATGACGATCATTTTCGAAACTAATTAAGGCTCCCAAAGCAAAATTATCTTTGATAAAATAACCCGCATCAACGCTCATTTTAAACTGATTTCGTGATTGATCACTAACGTCTACAAGCAAGCCTTGCTTGACATCGGTATCTTTTGTTGAGAAATTAAAAGTTAGCCCACTGTACATATTGCCTTTTGAGGTAAGCCTGTTTTTTGAAACCAAAGTGTCTTTAACGATTTGATTTTGAGCGTTAATCCTTTGGCCGGAAATAAGTAAAATAAATAGAAAAGAAAAGAGGAGTAAGGTTTTCTTAATCATAAATTAGTTTTTTGTGACTTTATTATTCGTTTAAAAAATTGCCTTTTATAAAAGTACACTTTTTATTTACGCATTAAGATTTTCAGAAGTAGTTTGCATTAAAATTTGTGGGGCGATGAATTCTAAACTATCTTTAGATATTATTTAAAAGTATTCGCAACGCTATAATATGGATTTTAAAGATTTCTTGCATTATGTTCCTAATATAATTCCGGTAGAGTTGCCGGCTATACTGGCTCATTTGAAAATGGCTCCAAAAGAGCGGGCAGAGGCATTAAAGAACTTAAATGCAGAAGCGATAAATCCCAGAATAGCAGCTGTTATGATGTTGTTTTATCCTAAAAAGGGAAAAACACATTTGGTTTTAATAGTCCGAAATGCCTATAATGGAGTTCATTCTTCGCAAATTGCTTTTCCGGGTGGAAAATACGAAACGACTGATGCCGGATTTGCAGCAACCGCTTTAAGAGAGACACATGAAGAAGTAGGGATTTTGCCGGAGAAAATAAAGGTAATTAAGGAATTTACGCCGATGTTTATACCGCCGAGTAATTTTATGGTGCATCCTTTTTTGGGAGTTTCTTCAGAAGAACTTTCTTTTTATCCGGATGTCAGAGAAGTTGCGGACATTATAGAATTACCTCTTTCTGTTTTTTTGAATGACGAAATTATAATCGAGGCCACATTGTCAACTTCTTACGGATCAAATATTCTGGTTCCGGCATTTAATATTCAAAATCATATCGTTTGGGGAGCAACAGCGATGATATTAAGTGAATTAAGAGATGTGCTAAAATTGACTTTTGCAGAAAATTCGTAAAAACAATAAATTAACAATTTGATATTCATTACGATAAGCATTTGTCTTAGAAATTGCTTAATACTATAGGTAAAAGAATAATTTTTGTATGTTTGCGAACTTAACTAAAAAATACAATACACAGCTATGGGATTGTTTAAACGAAATCCTTTCGGACATATATTATTCATCAAGAAATGGTTAATCCGTGTTTTGGGTGCCATGACGCACCGAAGATATAGAGGTTTTAATGAATTACAGATTGAAGGATCTGAAATCATAAAAAACTTGCCGGATACTAATGTTTTGTTTATATCCAATCACCAAACTTATTTTGCTGACGTTGTAGCCATGTTTCATGTTTTTAATGCAAGTTTATCAGGTCGTCAGGATACGATCAAGAATATTGGTTATTTGTGGCAACCTAAAATGAATCTGTATTATGTTGCTGCCAAAGAAACGATGCAAGCTGGTTTATTGCCAAGAATTTTGGCTTATGTTGGTGCAATTACAGTAGAAAGAACCTGGCGTGCAAAAGGGGTTGATGTTACCGAAAAAAGAGACGTGAATCCTAATGATACCGAAAACATTAGAATCGCACTGGAAGACGGCTGGGTAATCACATTCCCGCAAGGAACTACAAAATCGTTTAAACCCGTTCGAAAAGGAACCGCTCATATTATAAAACAGCATAAACCTGTTGTAATTCCAATTGTCATTGACGGTTTTCGTCGTTCATTTGATAAAAAAGGATTGCGAATGAAAAAGAAAGGGATTCTACAGTCCTTTATAATCAAAGAACCTCTTGACATTGATTACGAAAACGATACGATCGACGAAATCGTAGAAAAGGTAGAATACGCAATCGAACAACACCCGTCATTCTTAAAAGTAATTCCCGCAGAAGAATTAAAAGTGCAGGAAGAACTGAACCAAATGAGAAGATGGGGGTATTAGAATTTTAGAGTGTAGATTTTAGATTTTGGAGTGTAGATTTTTGATTGAAAATTTTTAAGTTTTTTTGGTTTGCGGACAGCAGAGTCGGTATTCTAAAGTTTGTTGGTCTATTGTCTAGATTTAGTACCACAATAGACATAGTAACTCAAAGAAACCTTTTGCAACTCTAAACCTTTGCGCCTAAGAAAAAAAACTCAGAACCTTAGCAACTCAGCACCTCAGAACCTTTTTTAAAACTACAGATCAATCTTCTTCAACTCCTTATAGTTAGCGTATAATCTGCGTAAAAGTGTACCGTACAATAATCTGTAAAAGCACCAGAATATCCCTAAGAAAGCTAATGTAACCAAAAGTAAAATCCCACCGGTAACAAACATTGCTTTACCGTTTGTAGCTAATTTATCTCTTAAAAAGCTCATGTCCGGATTGTATACAAAGGCGATAAAGAAACTTATTATCGAACTGATTACGGCCATTCCCAAATTATACCACACATAATATTGAACTGTTCTTCGGGTTTTCAAAATACTGCTCATTAATAGTTTAGTAGACCCCGTAGTCGATATTGTTTTGTAGTTTTTGTAGAAAAAATAGACAAAAATAAGCACAACTACATAGTTGAAGTAGGTTAAAACAGCAAGATAAAAAATCATTTCAGGATGTTTTATCTTAATTAACATTTCATCAGTACTGAAGAATAAATTTGAAACGGTCCAGAATAAAATTTCCAAAATACTGATAATCAAAATCCACTTCACGATCGAAGAAGATTTTTTGTGTATCATTTTGTAGATTTCATTTTCTGAAATTTGCTCAAAAGAATCGGCATTCTTTTTCCAGTCTTTTTTTAATAAATCCAGTTCTTTCATAATAATTTTTAAGGATTTAATATTTTTTTAAGTTTCCCCTTTATTCTGTTCATTTTCACACGTGCATTCACTTCGCTGATTCCTAAGGTCTCTGCTATTTCTTGATAATCTTTGTCTTCTAAATACATAAAAACTAATGCTTTTTCGATGTCATTAAGCTGATAAACGGCTTTGTACATCAGTTTAATTTGTTCCTCCTCTTCATAGTTGTAATCAACGTCTTTTACAAAATGCTGATGACTTTCATAATCTACAGTAGATATGGTTCTTTTGGTTTTTCGATATAAGGTAATGGCGGTATTTAAAGCAACGCGATACGTCCAGGTCGAAAATTTACTGTCGCCTCTAAATTTAGGATAAGCTTTCCATAATTGAATAGTAATTTCCTGAAACAAGTCTTTATGAGCGTCTTCGCCAGCAGTATATAATCTACAAATCTTGTGGATTATATTCTGATTTGCCTGCAATTGCACAACAAATGACTGTTCTAAATTTTCGCTCATAATCTATTAGTAGTACTGTTTTAATTTTTGTTACACTTCAATCAAAATTCTTTTCCTTTATAATAATTCACCATCAAATCGACAAATTTGCTGTAACTCTCCATACCGTCTTTTTGCTGGTTTATTTTTAAGAAATTATCATAAAAGATATGAAAACCAGTTTCGATCGGGGTTTCATATTGTTTCCAAAAATCCTGACTTTCCTGATAGTTTTTTAAAATCCCAACATGAACCGTTTTCTTTAATTGATTAAAAAGGGGTTCGTTTTTTGCCTGCCAAATGCCAAGACAATAACGCAAAGCAAAACTATAACCGGAATATTGGTAATATAAATTATCGTTTTTAACGGTTGCCAGAACGCCAATAAAATTACATTCGCTTTCGCTGGCAAACCCGATCTGATGTGCCATTTCGTGACAACTCGTTGCAGGGAAATTATACATTGGCAATAAGTTATTTACTTGCGCTTCATTGGTAAACGGATTCAGGTAACCTCCAAATCCCATATAAGTCAAAGGCAAACTGAATAGCGACTTTTTGATGCTTAGATTTTGATAAGCAAAATAGGGATGTTCTTTTGCAAGATTTTGATATCCGTTTAAATTCATCTGAAAAGCTTGCTGCTGTGAATACGGGAAAACGACTTTTGAACTGTCTTTTTTTGTTATTTGAAATTGAATTTCATTCGTTTTTGCTATTAGTTTTTTAGTGAAAACCAATAGTTCGGCATCCGTGTATTCTCTTTTAATCTTCATTTTTTCGAAAAGAGGTTCACGATAATAATTGAGAGCCCAAAGCAAATGAAAGAAAAAGTAAAATATAGAAATTACGCTTAGTGTTCTTAAGAGATGGTCTTTCCAATTTGATTTCCAGGTCTTACGGTTTTTCCAAACCCAGCGAATTAAAAGGAGTATTAAAACCGAATATATACAATCGCCTATAGAAAACGGAATCCAGCCTAGAATAATTCTCGAGAAATGAGAGATTTTCAAATAGATTCCATTGCTATAAAAGCGTTCGATGAATTCCGGAAAAAAGGGAAGAATCTTTAAAAGAATAATCTGCAGGAGAAGTAATAAAGGTAGAATGTATTTTCGTTTCACAATGTAAATTTTGGTTACGTAAATATAAATACAATTATTAATTTTCTATAAGAGATTTTTGATATTCTGGCAGATCGTAAATGGTAAAGATACATTTATGGCGATACGAAGTATTAAAAAACAGAAAAACCGAAGAGACTTCGGTTTTTGGTTGTATTTTTTAAGTGTTATTTTTTGATGAGCTTACATTGCAATGATATCATTTTTCATAACTGTTTTGTTTTAAGTTTAATATTGTAAATGTATGTATTTATTATTGATCTAAAAAGTTAATTAACATTGTAAGATTTCTTTGAAGTTTCCTTCTTTAAATTTTCCTTCACGGATCGCGGCTTTATTGACAAATTCATGAGTAAATATGTTGTTTAGCCCCGTTAAACTATGACGGGCGGTAATTTGAAATTGTATGTGTGTAGGGGAGTATTTCATTTTTTCAGGTAAATCTTCATAAGTAAAAAACTGAATACAGTTATGACCGTAATTCTTTTTGAAAGGAATATAACCGGGTATGTAATTGATTGTATCTGTTTTAAGTTCAATTCTGGAAAAGATCTTATTAATGATGCCGTTCTCTCCTTGTATGATGTAATAATAATTGGTTCTGGCTTCAATGTTATAAGCACCAAAAAGTGATTTGTTTATAATTTTGAACGAATAACAAATTTGGTCAATATTATCAAAAGGACTATTGTTTTTTGCTATTAAGGGTACTATTTCAAATTTGGGTTTGAAAAAAATCAAAAGAGTAAAGATAAAAAAGAACGAAGCAAAGAAGCTGCAAATAATATTGAAGAATAGAGTGGAAACTGTAAATTCTGAAAGGAGAGATTCCATAAAATGATTTTTAGTTTAAAAATTAAAAGGTAATTAAAAGTAAGTAAAATTTTACAATTTTAAATGGAAAATTACTTTTTATAACCTTCCTTATTTGTTAATTGGAAGTAATATCCAATGATTCATTTTATTTGTTGATTGAATGGTAGATACTTTTTTTTAAGAGGTAATACTTTCTTAACTTTGATGCTCTTAATTGTTAAACTTCAAACACAAAATAATGAGTCAGGAAATAAGAAATCTGGAACCTAAAGCGCTATGGAACAAATTCGCTGATCTGAATGCCGTTCCACGTCCGTCAAAGAAAGAAGAACGAGTGATCGAGTTCATGAAGAACTTTGGAAATAGCTTAGGTTTAGAAACTTTTGAAGACGATATCCGCAACGTTATAATTAGAAAACCGGCAACTGCTGGAATGGAAAATCGTAAGGCGATTGTAATGCAAGGGCATCTTGATATGGTGCACCAAAAAAATGCAGACACCGTTTTTGATTTCGATACGCAAGGAATTGATATGTATGTTGATGGTGACTGGGTTCGTGCGCGTGGTACTACACTTGGTGCAGATAACGGGTTAGGGGTAGCTACTATTATGGCTATTTTAGAAAGTAAAGATATTCCGCATCCTGCGATTGAAGCTTTGTTTACAATTGATGAGGAAACTGGAATGACAGGAGCTTTAAACCTAAAAGGAGGAATTCTTCAGGGGCAGATTTTATTAAATTTAGATACTGAAGAGGATGATGAAATTGATATTGGTTGTGCTGGAGGAATTGATGTAACGGCTACAAGAAGCTATCATGAAGAAGAAGTTCCGGAAGGTTCTGTTGGACATATTATTACCGTAAAAGGGCTTAAGGGAGGTCATTCAGGAATGGATATCCATAAAGGTCTTGGGAATGCTAACAAAATTATGAACCGTTTGTTATTTGATGCCTTTGAAAACTTTGGTTTACAGGTGGTTGAAATAAACGGAGGAAGTTTACGAAATGCAATTCCAAGAGAAAGTGTTGCTAAAGTAATCATTTCTGAAATGTTTGATGAAGCTTATATTTTTGATATGCAGGAAATTATCAACGATATTAAAGCCGAGTATAAAACGACTGAACCTAATCTTTCTATTGAAATCGTGAAATGTGATTTACCGGAAAAAGTAATGGATTTAGGGGTCCAGGAAGGTATTATTCGTGCTATTTATGCAGCTCATAATGGTGTTTACAGAATGAGTGCTGATATGGAGGATTTAGTTGAAACCTCAAATAATATTGCCAGAGTAATAATAAAAGACGGTGAAATCACAATTGGATGTTTAACACGTTCTTCTGTAGAAACTTCAAAATTTGATTTGGCAAATGCATTGCGTTCTGCTTTTGAATTAGTAGGTTGTGAAGTAGAACTTTCAGGTTCTTACCCAGGTTGGACACCAAATGTAAATTCAGAAATACTAGAAGTATTAAAAGAGATTTACGAAAAGCAAAATAACGAGAAACCAAAAGTAGTGGCTTGTCATGCTGGTTTGGAATGTGGGATTTTAGGAACAAACTATCCGGATATGGATATGATTTCTTTTGGACCAACCATTCACGGAGCGCACTCTCCGGACGAAAGAGCAAGTATCTCTTCTGCTAAGAAATATTGGAAATTTGTATTAGAAATTCTATCAAATATTCCGGTTAAATAAGTAATTAGTCTCAGTTTGCAGTCACAGTTTTCGGTAATAACTGAAAACTGCGACTGCGACTGAATACTGCTATCAATCTCGTTTAGGATTGTTTTTCTTCTCTCTCTTTTCTTCTTTCTTTTCTTTAGCCGTTTTTAACGGTTCTTTTTTTACCGTTTTTTTTGCATCTTGACTTTTTGACATAATATTTATTTTTTTAGGGTTTTTATTTCGGGTACACTTTGTCTATATACTTCTATAGAGTCTTTTTGAAGTCTCACTTTTAGCCAGGACTTTAGTTTTTCTTTGGTTTCTGAAGTGATGTCTTTTTTGCTTTGAAAAAGGATTATCGGGATAATTTTGGTTCTACTGTCTTTGTGTTCAGACGAATAATTTCCAATAGACAGTGAGGTTACAAATGGAAACAGAATTTTGGCTTCGCTTCCTATCTGAAGGTTTTTGAATTGATATTGTGACAATTGATTTCTTAAATCGTTAATCAGAACATCTTTTTGATCGACTAAGTTTTTGCTGCTGTTGATTTTATTCATGATGTCTTTTGACAGATTAAAAGTGTCTTGTTTAATAATCAATCGGGTATTTTTCAGATCGTATTCCGTTAATTTTTTATTTAAATTGATAATCTCGGCATCGTTAAATTTCTTTGTTAAAAATGCAAGTTCTATTCTTTTTGGATTAGTATTGTATTCGATGTTTTTGTAGATAATAGGATAATCGTTATCCAGAAATTCTTTTCGGATAAAAGTTTCTGTTTTAAAGGTATAATTTTTTTGAATGAATAATTGGTAAGCAAAATAGATGCTGGGAACTATTAAAAATAAAATCAGAATCGTAATAATGTATTTAACACGTTTTTGATGTACAGTATCAAGCTGTCTGGTTATAGGGTATTTCAGGTAGTTAACAATTACAAAAGTAGCGATACAGATAAAAACACAATTGATGGTATATAAGTACATGGCACCTAAGAAAAACTTAAAATTACCTAAAGCAAGACCATAACCCGCGGTACATAAAGGAGGCATTAAAGCCGTAGCAATAGCAACACCCGGAATTGGATTTCCTTTTTCGACTCTGGTTACGGCTATCACACCAACCAAACCTCCAAAAAAGGCAATTAAGATGTCGTAGATATTAGGAGATGTTCTGGCTAGTAATTCAGATTGTGCTTCTTTAAAAGGGCTGATATAAAAGTAAATGGTAGAAGTTGCTAAACTTGCGATTGTTGCAATTAATAGATTCTTAATCGATTTTTTTAGTAATTCAAAATCATACATGCCTAAGCCAAATCCAGCGCCAACGATTGGTCCCATTAAAGGAGAGATAAGCATGGCGCCAATTATCACAGCGGTAGAGTTGACATTTAGCCCTACAGATGCAATGATGATAGCGCATACTAAGATCCAGAGATTTGATCCTCTAAAAGATACCGTGCTGCTAATGTTTTGTATTACTGTTTTTTTGTCTTCTTCCCCTTTATGCAGATCTATAAAATTTAGAATCTTATCGGTTATGTTTATCATTTTAAATTGATTTTTAAAATCGATGACGATTTTAAGAGATGTATAATGACTAATTTAATCAATTATTTGTTGAAATACCATTATTTTGAAAGAATAATGCCGTAAATAAAAAAATCCCCAATTAGACAATTGAGGATTGATTTTTATAATGTAGTAATTAATTTCGTTTTAATACTTTATATTGTTCATAACAAGCACTTATGGCATCCATGATTTGCAGATCGTTTGCAGTCTGAATAAAAGAATCAGAATAGTTACAACGGTGCATAATCTCCGGAATTTCATCTTTACTGATACCTAATAGTACAGAAACTGTTTCGCGGTCGTATTTCGACTCTAAAAGATTTCGAACCGTATCGTCTTTCTTCATCTCTTTAAGCTTCTTGAGTTCTTTACCATTTTTTCCGAAGAAATTATAAAGCATATCTGCAGGATTAAAAATCGAACCGAGTACTTTTCCAAAGGCATTTGGAGAATATTCACCGGCTTCATACCCTTGTGTAAGGCCTGAAATGCTATAACGATAGTTTTCTTTAGTCGGAATTAATTTAGAATCAACTTCAAGGTAACCCGTTAAGCTAAAGGGAGCAATAATAACTTCTTCAAGCGCAATTGCTTTTTCAGTAAGCTGAATTCTGGTTACTTTATTTTTTATCCAGTCATTGGTTACTCTGATACGCAGCGATTGAAATCCTAAAATCGAAAAATGAAGGGTATCATTGACTTGTACGTCGATTTCGAAATATCCTTTTTCATCAGATTTTGCACCTCTAACCTTGTTGGTGTTGATGATGTTAACTCCTGAAAGAGGTTGTTTGCTGTTGTCATTAATAATGTAGCCCGAAACTCTTTGTGGTATTGTAGACGGGGTGTCTTGTGCAAAAGCAATAGTAGATAGTAATGTAAAAAAGAAAACTGCGAAATATTTCATATCCTGATTTAAAGCACTAAAAGTAGTGAATCAAGATTAAATATTTCGCAGTATCCAAATATAATTATCAGAAAATTAACAAAGAGAATTAATCTCTTCTTGGTCTTCTTGGTCTTGGCGAATCACCAAAGCTTTCAGAACGTCTTGGGGCTCTGTCAGAACCACCTTCAGTTCTTGGAGTTGAACTTCTGAAACCACCTTCTCTTTTTGGAGCAGATGAATTTCTGTCGCTTCTGAAACCACCTTCTCTAGGAGCAGAGTTTCTGTCGCTTCTGAATCCACCACCACCAGAACCTTCACGTCTTGGAGCAAAACTTCCTTCTCTTCTTGGTCCTCCAGAGCTTCTTCCGCCACCAGAACGTCCATTATGATCACGTCTTCCGCCACCGTCATTTTTAGAAATTTCAACATTAATACGACGTCCTTCTAATTGTACGTTGTTTAATACTTCCATTACTTTTTCTGTGTGCTCAGGATCCGTGTTAAAGAAAGAGAAACCTTCTTTTACGTCTACTTTGAAAACGTCATCACGACCTAAGTCTAATGTTTCTTTCAAGTAATCTTTAAGTGACATCCAATCGAAGTTGTCTCTTGAACCGATGTTTACGAAATAACGAACTGCTCCGTTATTGTTGAATTCTCTTGGCTCAGAATCACTTCTTTCGCGTCTTTCTCCAGCTTGAGATGAAATATCTCTGTTCTTTTTGTAGTAAGCGATAAAACGATTAAATTCTACAGATACCATTTTTTTGATCAACTCTTCTTTAGATAACTCTTCAAGAACGTTGTTGATAGCCGGTAGGTAGTTGTCAATTTCGTGATCTACCTCAGTATCTTTAATTTTATTAGCTAAGTGTAATAATTGAATTTCGCAGATTTCGATTCCAGATGGAATAACTTTCTCTTCGAATTTTTGTTTGATAATTCTTTCGATAGAAGAAATCTTACGCAATTCACTTTTAGTAACAATTACGATAGAAGTTCCTAATCTTCCAGCTCTACCTGTACGTCCTGAACGGTGATTGTAAGTTTCAATCTCGTCAGGTAATTGATAGTTTACTACGTGAGTAATATTATCAACGTCAATTCCACGTGCAGCAACGTCAGTAGCAACAAGCATCTGAATTTGTCTTCCACGGAAAGATTTCATTACACCATCACGTTGCGCTTGAGATAAATCTCCGTGTAACGCAGCAGCGCTGTATCCATCTTCGATTAATTTTTCAGCTACCGCTTGTGTATCACGTTTTGTTCTACAGAAAACTACTGAGAAAATGTCCGGATTAGCATCTGCGATACGTTTTAAAGCTTCGTAACGGTCACGTGCATTTACTAAGTAAAATTCGTGAGAAACAGTTGCAGAACCTGAGTTCTTAGCACCTACTGTAATTTCAACAGGCTCGCTCATGAATTGTTTTGCAATTCTGGCTACCTCTTGTGGCATAGTTGCAGAGAACAACCATGTACTTTTTTCGTCTGGAGTATCGGATAAAATAGATACGATATCCTCATAAAATCCCATATTCAACATTTCGTCAGCCTCATCAAGAATACAGTAATCTATATTTTTAATGTTAACTAAACCTCTGTTGATCATGTCTTGCATTCTCCCCGGAGTAGCTACAATGATCTGAGCTCCTCTTTTAATTTCTCTGGCTTGCTCTGTAATACTAGCCCCGCCGTAAACTGCTACCACATTAATACCTTTTTCGTATTTTGAGTAGTTTTTAAGTTCGTTGGTAATCTGTAAACAAAGTTCTCGTGTTGGCGATAAAACTAATGCTTGTGTATTTCTGTTGTCAGCATCAATTTTTTGAATTAGCGGAAAACCGAAAGCTGCCGTTTTCCCTGTCCCTGTCTGAGCCAACGCAACCATATCTGTGTCTTTTTCCAATAATAGGGGAATCGCCTTTTCCTGTACCTCTGACGGATTTTCAAATCCTAGATCTAAAATCGCCTTCAGTAACGATTCATTCAATCCTAATTGTTCAAATTTATTCATATGTATTTTTAAAATAGGGTGCAAAATTACTGTTAATTATTCAGATAAACTAATGCTTATTTAAGAATTATGGATTTGTTATGATTTGATTATCAAAAAGTTATAAAAATTGTAAAATCATTTTGAGTAAGAAATCGTTAAAAAAGAAAAAAAATACGTCGTGAAATATAATTTTTTGAGTTTAAAATGTTGTATTTTAAACGATTATTTTGCTGAATTCAGAAAATCAATTAGTTGCTGTGTTGCTTTTCCGCGATGACCGATTTTATTTTTGATCTCTAAAGGCAGTTGCGCAAAAGTTTCCGTATAGTTTTCGGGCTGAAAAATCGGATCGTATCCAAAACCCTCATTTCCTGCTTTGGTAAGTGTGATAGTTCCTTTTACGATTCCCGTAAAAAGATGTTGTTCTCCTTTTATGTTTAAGGTTATAACGGTCTTGAACTGGGCGCTGCGATCTGATTGATCTGATAGCGCATCTAAAAGTTTGTCCATGTTATCATTTGCATCACGGTGTTCGCCTGCATAACGGGCGGAGTATACACCCGGAACGCCATTCAAAGCAGTAACTTCAAGGCCTGTGTCATCTGCAAAACAATCGTAGCCATAGTTTTTAGTTACATAATCGGCTTTTAAAATTGCATTTCCTTCTATGGTATCGGCAGTTTCGGCAATATCTTCGTGACAGCCAATTTCTTCAAGACTTAATATTTTGATAGAATCCGGAAGGATGCTTTGTATTTCTTTGATTTTATTTTTGTTGTTTGAAGCGAAAACGAGATTCATAAGTAGTATAGTTTAAGGTAAGTTTTTCTATTGTATAAGCAATTGCAATTCCAAAAGTATAAGCTAGGAGATCACTCCATAAAAATCCCTGTCCTAAAACATACCTTCCAAAGAGTGTTTTTCTCAGAGCGATAATCCATTCTTGCTGATAGAGTTGAAAAATTTCAATACTATAACAAATCAATAAAGAAATTAGTATAATAAAGTGTGCTTTTTTATTAATGAATACAATTCTAACTAAAGTATACATCATTATAGCGTATAATCCGTCTCCAAAACATAGTGGAATTAGTGTGATTTTTCTGGAGAGTATTCCAAGACAGATTACCAAAAGAAATACGAGAGCATAGCAGATTCTTAATTTTTTCAATTTCTGTATTAATTTAGGTCTTGGTAGTCTTTTAGTTAAACAAAGATATAAAAAGGGGCGTAAAGTAGTGTGATTTAAAGAGCGACAGATCAGGTTTCTTTTCGGTCTTTATATATTAGACGGATTATTATTATCTTGAGACACTTTTAAGAGTAAAGCGATTAATGTAAAAATTCTAAAAATTATGAGGAAGAAAATAAGTCGGATTTTGTTTGCAGTTAGTATCATGGTACTGTTGGTAAGTTGTAAAAACACTAAACAAAAACTTCAGGAGTATGTGGTTGAATATAACAATACTGCTAATAGCTTTAAAGCAGAAAACGTAACATTAACTACTGCAAGAGGATATGTTAATGATAATAAGATTGAACTGCGATTTGAAACCAATTTAGAACAAAACGAACCTAATAAAGTAGCTGCCACCGAATCGTTTCCTAAATTATTGAAAGAAATGATCCGTAAAAATCAAATTCCCAAAGAGTTAATCGAAGAAGGAGTGCGATTTGACGTATATTTTTTAGCCAATGATAATACGGTTCTGGTAAAAGAAATTCTGGATAAGGAAGCTGTTGTTGTTTTGTTGAAAAAATAATTTTATCAAAGGAGGCTAGAGGGGTGAGAAGTTTTTTTTAGTTTCAGGTTTCAGGTTTCAGGTTTCAAGTTGAGATTGAGACTGTAAACTGAGACTGTTTTAGGTTTCAAGTTTCAGGTTGGGACTGAGACTGTAAACTGAGACTGAGACTGTTTCAAGTTTCAGGTTTCAAGTTGTGACTGAGACTGTAAACTGAGACTGAAAACTAAAAATAAAAGCTACTTTTCGGTTGAATATAACCGCAAAGTAGCTTTTGTTGTTTTAATGTTTGGTGACATTCGTTAGGTTGTCAGGGAAATAACTGTCTGATAAATTGCTGAATTCATCACCACGCATGAATATATTAATGTCTACATCGGCGAAGCTTTTTTTGCCGGCTGCGGCTAGAAGTTCATTTGCGGCATGTAAAGTGTTTTTATGAAAATGATAGACACGATCTGATTTATCGGTTACTACCAAACCTTTCATAAGCATTTTGTTTTGAGTTGCTACTCCGGTAGGACATTCGTTATTGTGACAACGTAATGCCTGGATACAACCTAGAGAAAACATAAATCCACGGGCACTATTACACATGTCGGCGCCTAAAGCAACAGCATGTAGGATAGAGTAACCTGAAATAATTTTTCCACTGCCAATAATGCGTATTTTGTCACGAATATTTAAGCCAACCAATGTTTTGTTTACAAAGATCAAAGCAGGTTCAAAAGGCATTCCGACACCATCAGAAAACTCCAGAGGTGCTGCTCCCGTACCACCTTCTGCACCATCTACTGTAATGAAATCAGGGAAGATGTTTTCTGCGATCATTTCGTGACAAATGGCTTCGAATTCGGCAGTGTTTCCGATACATAATTTAAAACCGATTGGTTTTCCGTTCGACAATTCACGTAAGTGTGCTATAAAATGAACTAAGCCTTTTGCATCAGAAAAAGCACTGTGGCTAGGAGGGGAGAGGATCAGCGTATGTGGAATAACTCCTCTTATTTTTGCAATTTGAACGGTGTTTTTTGCTGCCGGAAGAACACCACCATGACCTGGTTTTGCACCTTGCGAAAGTTTAATCTCAATCATTTTTACATTTGGATGATTGGCTTTTTCTTTAAAGTTTTCCGAACTAAAATTTCCTTCAGCATCACGACAGCCAAAATAACCGGTTCCAATTTGCCAGGTAATATCGCCGCCGCCGGCAAGGTGAAATTCTGTTAATCCTCCTTCACCGGTATTTTGATAAAATTTTCCTTTTTGTGCGCCAATGTTTAATGCACGAACAGCATTTTCGCTTAGGGAGCCAAAACTCATGGCCGAAACATTAAAGAGAGAGGCAGAATAAGGTTGTTTGCAGTCTTTTCCTCCAACTAATACACGTGGTAGTTCGTCATTTACTTTTGCAGGAAAAATAGAATGTTTGATTCCTTCGTAGCTGTCCTGATTTAAATTGAGTTGTGTTCCAAAAGGGGTGTTTGAATCAATATTTTTGGCTCTTTGATAGACTAAGGAGCGTTGATTTCTGGAAAAAGGTTTTCCGTCTGTAGATCTTTCGATAAAATATTGTTGAATTTCCGGAGCAATCATTTCAAATAAATACCTGAAATAGCCTAAAACCGGAAAGTTTCTCAGAATGGCATGTTTGGTTTGAACAGTGTTATAGATTCCGACAACCAATAGAATCGGCAGAATGATAACGAGTAAAAAACCACGATCTGTATAATAATAGATTGCAGCAACAATTAGAAACAATAAGAATCCGTAAATAAAGAATTTTTTTCTCATGTTTTTTTGAAATTAAAATGGAATAGTTTGGTAATTAGTTGAAGCGTAAACGAACGTAAACGTGTTTAATGCCTTTTTTGTCTGATTCTCTTTCGTCAATTTCAAGAATATCAGTTAAGGATTTCAACATCGGCGTAAGTTTTGAGAAACCGTAGTTTCTAGGGTCAAATTCGGGTTTTTTCTTTACAATCAGATTTCCGACATCACCAAGGAATGCCCAGCCGTCATCGTCTTCGATGTCTTCAATTGTGGCTTCGATAAGTTCGATAGTTTGTTTGTCGATTTTGTGAAGGGCTTTTTCGGCGGGTTTTTCGACCGGTTTTTTAATATCGGCTACGGCGGTTTTTGTTTTCTTTTTCTGAATGGCGCCGTCTAAAACTTCAATATAAATAAATCGATCACAGGCGACAATAAAAGAGTTTGGTGTTTTCTTTTCCCCAATACCAATCACTTTCATGCCGGATTCCCGAAGACGAATTGCTAAACGAGTGAAATCGCTATCGCTGGAAACAATGCAAAAACCATCCAATTTACCGGAGTAGAGCAAGTCCATGGCATCGATTATAAGTGCTGAATCGGAGGAGTTTTTACCGACCGTATAACTGTATTGTTGTATGGGAGTGATGGCATGCTCGAGTAAAACCCCTTTCCATCCGTTAGCGTTTGGTTTGGTCCAGTCGGCATAAATACGTTTGGTGGTTGGTGTTCCAAATTTGGTTATCTCTTCCATCATACCCTTTACATTACTATAAGGAACGTTGTCGGCATCAATAAGAACGGCTAGTTTTAAATCTTTTGAGGTGCTTAAAGCCATTATTTAGATATTAGAATTTATAATGTTCATTTTGTAAAATGCTTTTAAAATTAATAAAAAATAAAACAAATTCGTTCGTTTAAGCGGAATTTATAACAGGTATAAATTACGGTTTTTATTGTTGGTTATATTTTTTTAAAGGAAAAACACTACAAATAAATTGGTTTTTACTCTTAAAGTATATTAAAGTATTGCCTTGAATCCGATTCATTTTTAAATTATTATGATAACATAGAATAAATATTTATTTTTGCTCGCGTTTAAAATTAAAAATATTACTTCATTATATTATGGTAAAAGATTTATTCGAAAGAATTCAAAACAATAAAGGGCCGTTAGGAAAATGGGCTTCACAAGCTGAAGGGTATTTTGTATTCCCTAAATTAGAAGGAGAACTTGGTCCAAGAATGCAATTTGGTGGGAAAAATATTTTGAACTGGAGTATAAACGACTATTTAGGTTTGGCAAATCATCCTGAAGTACGTCAGGCAGATATTGATGCTGCTGCAGAATATGGTGCTGCTTATCCTATGGGAGCACGTATGATGTCTGGTCACACTAAATACCACGAGCAATTAGAAAATGAATTGGCTGCTTTCGTAATGAAAGAATCGGCTTATTTATTGAACTTTGGTTACCAGGGAATGGTATCTACTATTGATGCTTTGGTTACTAAAAATGATATTATTGTGTATGATGTAGATTCTCATGCTTGTATCATTGACGGAGTTCGTTTGCACATGGGGAAACGTTTTACTTACAAGCACAATGATCTTGAAAGTATAGAGAAAAACCTGCAGCGTGCTACTAAAATGGCATTAGAGACTGGTGGTGGAATCTTACTTATTACAGAAGGTGTTTTTGGAATGCGTGGTCAACAAGGAAAATTGAAAGAAATTGTTGCGCTTAAAGAGCAATACAACTTCAGATTGTTAGTTGATGATGCACACGGTTTTGGAACTCTTGGTAAAACAGGAGCCGGAGCAGGTGAGGAGCAAGGAGTTCAGGACGGTATTGATGTTTATTTTTCTACTTTTGCAAAGTCAATGGCTAATATTGGAGCTTTTTTAGCTGCAGATAAAGATATTATCGATTATTTAAAATACAATTTACGTTCTCAAATGTTCGCTAAGGCGTTACCAATGATTCAAACTATTGGATCTTTGAAACGTTTGGAATTGTTGCGTAACCACCCGGAATTGAAAGATAAACTTTGGGAAAACGTAAATGCATTACAAAACGGATTACGTTCAAAAAATTTCAATATTGGAGATACTAATACTTGTGTAACACCGGTTTATTTAGAAGGAAGTGTTCCTGAAGCAATGGTTATGGTGAATGATTTAAGAGAGAACTACGGTATTTTCTTGTCTATTGTAATCTATCCGGTAATTCCAAAAGGGATTATTTTATTGAGAATGATTCCAACAACTTCACATACTTTAGCTGATATCGATGAAACGTTAGTTGCTTTTGAAGCAATTCGTGAGAAATTAGAAAACGGTACCTACAAAGAAATAGCAAGTAAAACTAAGGTTGATTTAGATGCTTAATTGCTGAAAATGATAGATTCCTCCAATAGTGGGAATTATGTAAAAAAATCCATTCTGCATAAGAATGGATTTTTTTTATTTCAGCTAAATTTATAATAGTAAAACATAAAAATTATTATTATGAAAAAAATACTCGCACTAACGATAGTCACTTTGGCTGTTTTAACATCCTGTAAAAAAGCACCTGAACCGGTAGAGATTGCGCCAAATCCGCCAAAAGAGGCAGAGATTGTAGAGCCTTCCGGAGATCAATGTTATGCTTCGATTGCTAATAACAGTATTGTGCAACTTAGTTTTAATGTAAATTCACATCAGGAAGTTAACGGAAAATTGAGTTATGCTTTATCGGGAAAGGATAAGAATGACGGAACGATTATCGGAAATATGAAGGGAGATACGCTAATTGCAGATTATACCTTTATGTCGGAAGGACTTTCGTCTGTCAGAGAAGTTGTTTTTCTTCAAAAAGACGGTGCATTTATTGAAGGATATGGAGATATTGTCGAGGTAAATGATAAAGCAACCTTTAAGGATAAAACAAAACTGAAGTTTGATCAGAAAAATGCGTTGACGAAGGTCGATTGTAAGGTCGAATAAAATAATAAAATCAAACCCTACAGGTTTTTCAAACCTGTAGGGTTTAGTTTATTTTAAAGATCCTTTTTATACGTTTTTCTTCGACAGTGTACTTTTGGGTCGAAATTTTTCCAAAGTAAATGAATGGCCGTATTTTCGGCTAATTCCGGAGTTCTGATGCAGTTTACGATTCCTTTTTCTGAAAAAGTTTTAAAATACTCATCAAAGATAATCGCTGTAACTCCTTTGTTTTGATAGTCGGGATGTACGCCAATTAAATAGAAAACAACATCTTTACTGTGTTTTCTGGCTTTTAACAGATGGTAAAAGCCAAATGGGAAAAGTTTTCCTTTAGCTTTTTGTAAAGCTTCAGAAAAACTAGGCATTACAATGCTAAACGCTACTAAATTATCCTCCTTGTCAACAACAAATTTGATGTATTCCGGATTGATAAAACTGATGTATTTCTTTTTGAAATATTCTTTCTGCACATCAGAAATGGCAACAAATGAAGCCAGGTTTGCATAAGAATCATTAAACAAATCAAACATTTTATCCACGTGCGGCATAATGTCTTTTGTTTTGGTAAAGGTAAGCGATCTTAAACCGTATCTTTTTTTGATTAATTCCTGTGCTTTCAGGAAAAATTCAGGTTTTACGTTAGAGAATGGGAAGATGCTTTCGAGATATTCTTTCTCCACCTGAAAACCTAATTGCTCAAAATGGGTTACATAATAAGGATTGTTGTACCAGGTGATCATAGTCCCCATCTGATCGTATCCTTCTGTAAGTACTCCAACTTTATCCAAATTAGAGAAGCCCATTGGACCTTCAACATGTTCCAGATTGTTTTGTTTCCCTAATTCGTATACTTTTTCTAATAAAGCTTTGGTCACTTCAATATCATCAATAACATCAAACCAGCCAAAACGAACTTTCTTTTTGTGCTGATTGTTTACTTCCGACCAGTTGATGATGGCCGTTATTCTACCAGCAATTTCATCATTTTTGTAAGCCAGATAAAAATAAGCTTCGGCATTCTCAAAAGCAGGATTTTTGGTTTTATCAAAAGACTCCAGTTCGTCAGCAATTATAGGCGGAACCCAATACGGGTTGTCTTTGTATAGTGAAAACGGGAATTTGATATAATCTGTTAATTCTTTTTTGCTTTTGGCTTCTTTAATTGTAATCATTAAGATCGTATTGTGAAATATCTCTTTGTTTTGAGATTTAGGTTATTAAATTTTTATTCGTATTTAGATTTACGTTTTCTCTCTTGTGCCTGATAATCTGTTTCCTTCTTAGATTTAGCATCTTTAGGATTTTTTTTGTCTTTTCGGGACTGTCTCTTGGATTCTATTTGGTTCTCTTTATATTTCCCATCATAACGCCACGAAACCCCAACTCCTCCGTACAATATAGACGGTGTGTTTTTAAAATTGGTGCTTACAGAAGCATCAACCTGTAAGTTTGGGTTAATCAGATAGGCTGCTCCACCGCGCACGATGGCATCGCTGTAAAAATCACTTTTATAACCTTGATTTTCAACAAAACCGGACCATTTGTTGTTGAAACCGTGCGTTAAAGTTAGTACATAACCATAACTTGGGTAATCTGTTGTGATATAATCGGCAATAATATTAGTTACAAATACCCATTTCCCGCCACCAAACTGATTTTGTGTAATTAATACTATTTTTGGCGAAATACTGGACTTCGGGGAAAACGAGTACGGATTGTCTGCGCCAACAAAATTGGCTCCTGCAAAAAGAGATACGGCAGGTATTAACTGATGCCAGTCAAAACTATGATTGGCTTTGTAACTGTATATGTTTTTTGTTTTTTCGTAGTTTTTAAAAGGATCGTAAATTAAATATTTCGCTCCCAAAACGGTTTGTCTGAAATTATTTCTCTTAGAATTGTTGTAGGGTGTATTAAAAGCTTCCATTTGATATTGCAAATCAAGTACAAATTCAAGTTTTTCTAAAAATGCACCATAACGGAATGTTAAATCGGTACCAAAACCATTCGCATCATAATTTAATAAATCATGTTTTTCCTTTATTCCGTAGATACCAATTTCGGCCTGAATAACAGTTTTTCCAACAGCAAAGGCAGACATTGTCTCCCCTGGACGGTTAGAATTAATGATATCAGTGTATTGTGCGAAAAAGAATTGTGGTGTAAAAAAGAGAGTAGCAATAAATAAGTTTTTAACTTTTAACATAAACGTAATTTTTGATTAAAAAGTAATAACGCATTTCAAATGTACATATTTTATTATTTATTTAAGATTGATATTTTAATTTTAAACAACAGATTTCTTAATTTTGAAAAAAAAATATACAATTATGCAAGAAGCATCTTTTTCAGGTTTAATAAAAGCTATTTTTTACATCTTGGCTTTTTATTATATTTTTAAATTTTTAGCTAGAATCTTTTTGCCTGTGTTGGTTAAAAAGGCTGTAGAAAAAGCAGGAGAGAATTTTCAGAGACAACAACAATATAGCCAGGGTAACTCATGGCAAAATACGCAACGCAATAAAGATGAGATAATTATCGATACTGCGAATGCGAAAAATCCCCGTGAAACCAAAAAAGTGGGAGATTATGTTGATTACGAAGAAATAGATTAAGTTTGTGTCCTGAAAAAACAGGATTCATCATTTAACCAAACTTGCCTAAATTGAAAATAGTAAATAAGTTCTATCCGCACGCCCTAGTTGTTTTGGGCTTTATTCTCGTTTCCCTAATTTATTTTTACCCGGTTTTGCAGGGAAAACAAATTTTCCAGTCTGATATTGCTCAATATACCGGAATGGCAAAGGAGCAAAATGATTTTAGAGCGACAGAACATGCCGAGCCTTATTGGACAAATTCTGCTTTTGGGGGGATGCCGACATACCAGCTTGGTGCCAATTACCCTAACGATTATGTTGGGAAATTAGACGATGCATTGCGTTTTTTACCTCGTCCGGCTGATTATTTATTTTTATACTTTTTAGGTTTCTACGGTTTGTTGTTGGTTTTAAAAACAGATCCTTTAAAAGCTTTTATCGGCGCATTGGCATTTGGTTTTTCAACCTACTTAATTATTATCTTGGGAGTAGGGCACAATGCAAAAGCACATGCGATTGCTTATATGCCATTGGTTATTGCCGGATTTATATTGGTTTTTCAGAAAAAATACATTAGGGGAGGTTTGCTCACCATGTTTGCGGTGGCTTTAGAGGTTAATGCCAACCACTTCCAGATGACCTATTATTTATTGATTTTTCTGCTGATACTTTCGGGTTATTATGCGTTCAATTTCATTAAAGATAAAGAATACAAGCCACTTTTAATTTCGTTTGGTGTTTTGGTAGCTGCAGGAATTTTGGCTATTGGAGCCAATGCAACTAATTTATTGGCGACTAGCGAATATGCTAAATTTAGTACACGAAGCAATAGCGAATTGACTTTTAATCCGGACGGAACCAAAAAGACAAACGAGAATGCGCTAAGCCGTGAATATATCACAGAATACAGTTACGGAATTGCGGAGAGTTTGAATCTAATTGCGCCAAGACTTTTTGGAGGTTCAAATCATGAAAATTTAGGGACAGACAGTCGCATGTATTCTTTCATGATCGAAAAAGGAGTTCCATCAGAACAAGCACAAGATTTTGTATCCGGGATGCCTACTTATTGGGGAGACCAACCTATTGTTGCAGCTCCGGCTTATATTGGGGTTGTAGTTTTCTTTTTAGCCGTTTTGGCATTGTTTATTGATGACAGAAAAATAAAATACGTTTTTCTTTCTGGAGCATTAGTTTCACTTATACTTTCATGGGGGAAAAACTTCTCTCTGTTAACAGACTTTTTTATCGATTACGTACCGATGTACGATAAATTCAGAGCCGTTTCCTCTATTCAGGTGATACTTGAATTGTGTTTCCCTGTTTTGGCTGTTATGGGCTTACAATCGTTTTTTAAAGCGAAAGAAGAGCCAAAATTACAACAGAAAGCATTGGTACAAACCGGAGTTTTTGGTCTTGGAATTTTGTTGATTTTAGTAATTACCAAAAGCATGTTTCATTTTTCAGGAAGCAGCGATAGTTATTACTTAGAAAGTTACGGACCTGATTTTGTTGACGCTTTAAAAGAAGACAGAATGAGTTTGTATTCGGCAGATTTATTGCGATCAGGCTTTTTTATTGTAGTGACTTTTGCAATTCTGTGGTTGTTTATTAAAAACAAATTTTCGCAAAATACAACTTTGGTTATTGTTGGTGTTTTAATGATTTTTGATTTGTTTTTTGTAGATAAAAAATACGTTTCAGCCAAAGATTTCGTGAGTCCGGTACAAATTGCAGCTCCATTTCAGGAAACGCCATCTGATGCTCAGATTTTAAAAGATACCACACATTACAGAGTTTTTGAAGTAAACGGAAATATGTCGAGTGCACGTGCTTCTTATTTTCATCATTCATTGGGAGGATACCATGCGGCAAAACCAAGAAGAATTCAACAGTTGTTTGATTACCAAATTGCGAAAAACAATATGGAAGTACTGGACATGTTGAATGTGAAATATATTATTCAGACCGATAAAGAAGGAAAAGAATTCCCGACCGTAAACCCGAATACCAATGGTAATGCCTGGTTTGTAAGTTCTGTTAGACTGGTAAACAAACCGGATGATGTGATGAAAGCATTAGACAATATCGATACTAAAAGGGTCGCTGTTTTTAATGTGCGTGAACACGAAGGCAAATTCAGAAATGCGCGTTTGAAAAAACAATGGGATACAACCGGAACGATCAAAACGGTAGTATACAAACCAAATTATATTAAATACCAATCAGATAATAAGAAAGACGGTTTGGCTGTTTTCTCTGAAATGTATTATAAAAATGGTTGGAATGCCTATATCGACGGACAATTGACAGATCATTTCCCTGTAGATTATGTCTTAAGAGCGATGGAGATTCCGGGTGGTCAACACACTATTGAGTTTAAATTTGAGCCTCAGGTTGTAAAAACCGGAAGTACGATTACCTTGATAAGTTCAATCGGAATGTTATTATTGTTGATTGGTGGGATTTATTTTGAAAGGAAAAGAGTAATTTTACATAAAGAGTAAATTTTCATGAAAACGACTACTGTAAAAAAAAATCAGAAACCTCAAGTGAATGATACTTCCGTTAATTCGGAATTGCAACAGTTATACGTTGAAAGGATAGAGCGTTTTATGGCTTTAGTGGAACTTTCATATGTCTTAAAACATTCTCCTAAAATTATTCAGAGTAAATAATGCTTCTGGAAATTCTAAATATTTGGAGAATTTTTAATGAAGAGAATGTTCGTTACATTACTATTGGAGGTTTGGCTGTTAATATCTATGGGTATGTAAGAAATACAGGAGATATTGATATATTGATTGAGGATTCTGTTGAAAATAGATTAAACCTTCGTGCTGCTTTTAAAAAAATAGGATTAGGTGATTTTCCACAAATTGAAACGATGCAATTTGTAGCAGGATATACTGATTTTACTATATCTTATGATTTGAGATTAGATGTAATGACTTCGATTAAAGGTCTAGAGAATGTGAAATTTGATGAATTACATCAAAAAGCTACTATTGTTTATTTACAAAAAACACCAGTCTATTTTATTGATTATGATAATTTAATGATTGCAAAAAAAGCGACTAATAGATTAAAAGATCAGTTGGATATTGAAGAATTGAATAAATTGAATAAAAAATGAATGGAAAGCAGAATCTAAAAAGCGCTTTCTTATGTGGAAATATTAGAAAAATTAATGGCTCTGATAGAGTTGTCTTATATGTTGAGAAAGGCAAAAAAGTACACTTTTAAAGATATATATAAAAGCTAGTTTAATTAGAAATGGTTGATTTTGAGTAAGTTGTCTTTGAACGTTTTTTCAATTATTGGTCTGCTGATTTTAGATCTTTCAGTTTATATTTTCTGTGGTCTTTTTATGATGGGATACGATGATTTTTATGATGAAAGTCAAGGAGAGTATTTTAGTTTTTCAAGCATGGAAATGAAATATAAAGTAGTTTATGTCTTTAGTAATTTCTGGCTTATCTTAAACGGTATTCTGTTATTGTATTTTTTATTTAATTTATATAAGAAATTGATTTTAAAAAGACATAAATGATTCTAATAACTTTTAAATTTGCATTTTTAAAACTTTAAACCAATTTTTCTTGGAACAAAAAAAGCTCTTAATCATTACCTATTATTTCCCACCTGCCGGAGGGCCTGGTGTACAACGTTGGTTGAAATTTGTAAAGTACTTACCTGACTTTAATGTTCAGCCTATCGTTTATGTTCCTGAAAATCCAACCTATCCAATCGTTGATGAAGCTTTGGTTAATGAAGTGTCGGATCAGGTAATTGTTCTTAAAAATAAAATTATGGAGCCTTACCAACTGGCGGCTCTTTTTTCTAAAAATAAAACAAAGAAAATCAGTTCGGGAATCTTTCCACAAAAGAAAAAACAAACTTTTTTGGATAAACTTTTTCTTTGGGTCAGAGGGAATCTTTTTATTCCGGATGCCCGTGTTTTATGGGTAAAACCTTCTGTTTCTTATCTTGAAAAATACATCAAAGAAAACAATATAGATACGATTGTAACTTCCGGTCCACCGCACAGTTTGCATTTAATCGGATTAGAATTAAAAGAGAAACTGAATGTAAAATGGTTTGCGGATTTCCGCGATCCGTGGACTACAATTGGCTATCATAAAGCATTGCGTTTATCTGCTTACGCTGCGAAAAAACATAAAAAATTAGAACATAAAGTGCTTAATTCGGCAGATACGATTATTGTAACCAGTAAAACGACGAAAACGGAGTTTCAGGCGATCACCAGTAAACCAATTTCGGTAATTACAAACGGTTATGATATAGAAAATGTTGAAAAACAAACGCTGGATACCAAGTTTACTTTGGCTCATATCGGATCCTTTCTTTCAGATCGTAACCCGCGTTTTTTATGGGAAAGTCTGATCGAATTGCTTCAGGAAGTTCCGGATTTTAAGACACATTTAGAAATAAAATTAATTGGTGCCGTAAGTCAGGAAGTATTAGATGCTATCAAGGAGTTTAATCTGGAGGAGTATTTAAACCTGTTGGGATATGTTTCACATCATGAAGCTATTGCGCATCAGAAAAAATCACAGGTTTTGCTGCTGATCGAAATTAATTCAGAAGATACCAGAAGTATTATTCCGGGTAAATTGTTTGAATATATGGTGTCAAACAGACCTATAATTGCAATTGGACCACAAGGTTCTGATTTCGCGGATATTATAAAGGAAACAAATACAGGTGTATTTTTTGATTATTCTGAAAAAGCGAAACTAAAAAGTGTAATTTTGGACTTTTATAATCAATATTTGGAAGGGAAATTACAAGCGAATGGCGTTGGTTTACAACAATATTCGAGAAAAAACTTAACCAAACAGTTAGCACAGTTGATTAGCGAATAAACTATCAGAACACTACAATCTAAAATTACAAATGGGCATTGTCTTAAATCAGTCTTTCAAAAATACCATAATTACTTATATAGGCTTCGGAATTGGAGCCATCAATACCCTTTATTTGTATCCGGTTTTTTTAGGTGCTACCTATTATGCTTTAACCAATTATGTTCTTTCTGCGGCCAATGTAATCATGCCATTGTTTGCCATCGGAATGCAAAATACACTGGTTAAATTTTATTCCCAGTATAAAACAGAAAAAGAAAGAGAGCAATTTCTGTCGTTTACGGCATTGTTTCCTATTATAATGTGTATTCCGTTAGGGATTATTGGTTTGCTCTTCTTTGACGATATTACGGCCTTTGTTTCTAAAGAAAATCCTGTTGTAAAGGAATTTATGCTTCTGATTCCTTTTATCGGAATTTGTATGGCTTATTTTGAAATTTTTTATGCCTGGGCAAGAGTACACATGCATTCGGTTTTTGGAAATTTCATTAAAGAAGTAGGATTGAGATTGTTTTCTTCGTTTGCATTGGTTGGTTTGTATTTTCATTGGATCACCTTAGTGCAATTTGTTTACGTGACGGCAGTAATTTATTTTATTGGCTTTCTGGTGACGATGTTTTATGCCTTTTACATAAAAAGACCCAATTTTCAGATTACAATTCCGGCGAATGTAAAAAGTGTAATGGAATATACTTTCTTTATTATTTTATCAGGAAGTGTTGCAAATTTACTTTTGGACGGGGATAAACTGATGTTGAATCAATACATGAAAATTGAGAATATTGCCTATTACTCTGTTGCGACATATATTGCGTTGGTGATTTCGGTTCCAAGTCGGGCGATGCATCAGATTGTATATCCAATTACCGCAAAATTGATGCACGAAAATAAACATGATGAACTGAATGTTTTGTATAAAAAAACCTCAATAAACCTCCAGTTCGTGGGTGGTTTTGTGATGCTGTGTATTTTTGTAAACATCAACCAGTTGTACGAATTGGTTCCTAAAGAATACAGCGGGGGAATTCCTGTAGTGTTTATGATTGGATTGTCTAAATATTTCGATTTGATCCTTGGAAATAATAATGCCATTATTTTTAATACCAAATACTACCGAATGGTGCTGTATTTAGGATTACTGTTGGTGTTTTTAACTTTTGTTTTAAACATGATCTTTATTCCGTATTGGGGAATATTCGGTTCTGCATTTGCGACTTTATTGTCTATTACTTTATACAGTTTAGCTAAATTGCAATTTGTGGTTAAGAGACTGCATCTGTATCCGTTTACAAAACAGACGGTACATTCGATTTTAATAACAGCTGCTTTGTTTTTAGTGTTTTATTTTTGGGAATTTCCTTTTTATCAATTGATTAGCATTGCATTAAAATCCGCTATAGTAACTGTTTTTTATGTTTATTTCAATTATAAGTTCAATATCTCACCCGAAATTAATCAGGTTATTAAGAATCTTTTAAAAAGAATCGGAATTAGCATTTAATAAGATTTTACAGAAAATAAAAAGAAATGTTAAAAGGAAACTTAATTGTTTTTATATTTGTTAGAAAGGATAATTAATTTATTTCTAATAGCATATGAAAAAAAGATTAGTTTGTTTTTTAGTGCTCTTTATTGCACTGTCTTCTTCTGTCAGTTTTGCTCAGAAAAAAGAGCCGCAAGAGTCAGCAAAAGCTATAGATTCAGTTAAGTTAAAAGGTTATCCCGTAAGCCCTTTTAAAGACACGCTTTTTTATATTTACAACAGAGTAGGCTCGTTTTCTGCAGAAGACAGAGCAAACACCATTACAGGAAAGATAAAAAAAATCTACGAAGATTCTTTTTTCGATACAGACTCGATTCAGGTCGTGCCGTCGGATATTACTCAGGACATTGTCTATAAAGGCGATTTTGTTATTATGTCTGTTTTGGATATTGATGCCCAGTCCGAAAAACAGTCCGCAGCTTATCTTGCAAAACGGAATCTAAACTTAATTAAGAAAGCAATTATTGGCCAGAACGAAAACCATTCCCAGCTTCCAAAAAGATTGGGTTATACGGTTCTGCTGATTCTGATTGTTGGTTTTATACTGTTTTTTGTCGGCAAGATTTTTAATAGAGTTAAACTTTACATTTTAAAGAACAGCGACAAACACTTTAAAGGGTTTGTTTATAATAATATCACGATGCTTTCGCCGCAAAGACAGCAATTTGTCGTGATGCGTTTATATGGATTCGTCAAGATTATTGCGCTGATTCTGATCGTTTATTTCTCTTTGCCTTTATTGTTTAGTATTTTTCCGGCTACAGAAGATTACACCACAACATTACTTCGCTGGGTACTTTCTCCGGCAAAACTTGCTTTTTTAGGATTTGTTGGTTTTCTGCCAAGTTTATTTGCTATTATAGTCATCATTGTAATATTCAAATACGCACTGAAAATTATCAAATTCTTTTTTGATGAGATAAAAAAGGAGAACATAAAAATCGATGGTTTTTACAGCGATTGGGCAATGCCGACCTTTAATATCATACGGTTTTTAATGATGGCCTTTATGTTGGTTATTATTTTCCCGTATCTGCCGGGTTCCGATTCTCCGATTTTTAAAGGAGTTTCCGTATTTGTGGGGGTTTTGTTTTCATTGGGTTCTTCAAACGCTATTGCTAATATGGTGGCGGGATTAGTTATTACTTATATGCGTCCTTTTAAGATTGGTGATTTTATAAAGATTGGTGATGTAAGCGGGGAAGTGATCGAAAAAACAGCTTTAGTAACCCGGGTAAGAACTCCGAAGTTTGAAGACATTACGATTCCAAATGCGACCGTATTATCTAGTACATCGACGAACTTCTCGGCGAATACAAAAAATGCCTCAAATGGCTTGTTAATTCACACTACAGTGACAATTGGATACGATGTTCCGTGGAAAGATATTCATAAAGCTTTGATTGAAGCAGCACTAAAAACAGACATGATAGAACAAACTCCGACTCCTTTTGTATTGCAAACGAGTCTGGATGATTTTTACGTTTCCTATCAGGTAAATGTTTATACTAAAGAACCTACAAAACAACCGAGGATTTATTCGTCGTTGCATCAAAATATTCAGGACTCTTTTAATGCTGCCGGGATAGAGATCATGTCTCCACACTATAAAGCGTTAAGGGACGGAAACACAACAACAATTCCTGAAAATTATTTAAAAACAGACTATGAAGCACCAACCTTTAATGTAAAGAACAAGAGTTAAGTCGCTGATAAGCAGATATAAGTATTGAAATTTTAACAGTTTTTTATTTTGTTGTTCGCTTAATAAAAACTAACTTTAGGTGAGAATTTAATAGCAGTTTAATTAGTATGATTAAAAAAATCTAATAAAATGCAATAAATATAAAGTAATGGTGTTTTAGTAGATTGAAATAATTGATAGTAATTAAGAAAAATTAACAATGAGAGTGGAAGTATTGGGATTAATTTAATTTGGTAATTATGAAGCACAATCAACTTAGTCAGGAACAAAGCTTACAAGTATTTTCTAATATGATATCGAATAAAGTTCATAATGGATTTACACTGGAAGAAAGAAATGATGAATTGCTTTTTGCAGTTCTTTCAAAAGGGGGAAAAGTGGTCAATCACAGTTTGAATTTTACAATTTTTTGTCTGACTTTGGGGTTATGGTCATTTGCATGGCTTTATCTTACTCTGGAAGCGTCTAAACAGAAAAAAATATTAGTCGCAATAGATGAAGACGGGTTTCCTTTTGAAGAGAAATGTTTAGTAGCTTAAAAGTAACAGCTAACAGTAAGTAAAACGGCCAGAAATAGGATTTCTGGCCGTTTTATTTTTTGAGTTATTTAGTTACGTATTAAACGCAATTTATTT
The DNA here is from genome assembly GCF_044007495.1 of Flavobacterium sp. FlaQc-52. NCBI lineage: Bacteria > Pseudomonadati > Bacteroidota > Flavobacteriia > Flavobacteriales > Flavobacteriaceae > Flavobacterium > Flavobacterium sp. FlaQc-52. The sequence goes on from NZ_JBIPCV010000002.1 coordinate 178,661, forward strand.
ATTTCACGCAGATTTTTTTTCATTTTTTTTTTGAAAAAATCTGTTAAATCTGCAAAATCTGCGTGCTATTCTACTTTTGTATTTCCTATCCCAAAAATGTACTTTCTCGAAATCTGTGGTACAAAAATAAGTACGCTGGTTCAGAGTGATAGCAATACAAAGAAAAGCTGGCCACGAATTACACTAATTAAAAGGATTTGATCTAAGGTTTTTGATTTCTCCTTTTACTATTTTGTCATTTTTGCACTGACTAAACGAAATAGTATTCGTAAAGCTTTGTGCAAAACCTACAGTTTGTCTTTTAAATATACTCCGGTTACGGACTCTTTTACTTTTACAATGTCTTCCGGAGTTCCTACTGCCAGTAAATGGCCTCCGTTTTCTCCACCTTCCGGACCTAAATCAATAATCCAGTCAGCACATTTGATGAGATCCAGATTGTGTTCAATAACAATTATCGAATGACCTTTATCTATCAATGCTTCAAACGAAGCAAGTAATTTTTTGATATCGTGAAAATGCAAACCGGTAGTAGGTTCATCAAATACAAACAAAGCTTTGTCTTTTGTAGCTCCTTTTACCAAAAAGGAAGCCAGTTTAATACGTTGCGCTTCACCACCTGATAGAGTAGAAGAAGACTGTCCTAATTGTACATACCCTAAACCTACATCTTGAAGCGGTTGTAATTTTTGAGTGATCTTGGCTTGTTTGTTTTTTTCGAAAAAAGCAATAGCATCATCGATCGTCATCGTCAGGATATCGTTGATGTTTTTATCATCGAAAGTAATTTCTAAGACTTCTTTTTTAAAGCGTTTGCCTCCACAAGTTTCGCAGGGTAGCTGAACATCGGCCATGAAGACCATTTCAACATTAATAGAACCTTCTCCTTTACAGGTTTCACATCGGCCTCCATCAACATTAAAAGAAAAATGTTTCGCCTGATACCCTCTTATTTTTGATAGTTTTTCTTTGGAGTATAAATCACGAATATCATCATAGGCTTTGATATACGTAACAGGATTAGATCTCGAACTTCTTCCAATCGGATTCTGATCGACATACTCAATGTGTTTTATTTGCGAAAAAGAGCCTTTTATTTCACTAAACTGCCCCGCTTTTTCAGAAGCACTTTCCAGCATTTTTTGCATGGCCGGAAATAAAATTTTCTTTATCAGGGTACTTTTTCCACTTCCGGATACACCAGTAACGACTGTTAAAACGTCCAGCGGAAAAGTAACATTAATATTTTTTAAGTTGTTTTCTCTGGCGCCAACAATGTCAATATGATTTTTGAATTTTCTTCTTTTTTTCGGAACGGTAATTTCCAGATCTCCATTTAAATACTTTGCAGTCAGAGATTCTGATTTCAGGATTTCAGGATATGTACCTTGCGCCACTAGATGTCCACCAAAAGTACCGGCTTCGGGACCAATATCGATAATCATATCGGCAGCCTTCATGATATCTTCGTCATGCTCTACGACAATAACGGTATTGCCTAAATCACGTAGAGAGAGTAAAACTTTTATTAAACGTTCTGAATCTTTTGGATGCAAACCAATACTTGGCTCGTCTAGAATGTACATTGACCCAACCAAACTACTCCCGAGAGAGGTAGCCAGATTAATTCTTTGTGATTCTCCTCCCGAAAGCGTTGCTGAATTTCGGTTTAAAGTAAGGTAATCTAAACCTACTTCGGTTAGGAATGACAAACGATTATTGATTTCGATCATCAGACGTTTTGCGATTTGATGTTCGTAAACGTTTAGTTCTATATTTTTGAAAAAAGTAACCAGATGTTTAATCGGTAAATCGACTAAGTCAGAAACCGTTTTTCCATTGATTTTTACATAAGATGCTTCTTCGCGTAGACGTTTACCACGACACACATGGCATTTTGTTTTTCCGCGATAACGGGATAACATTACCCTGTTTTGGATTTTATAATTTTTTTCTTCTAATTCTTTGAAGAAATCATTTAGCCCTTGAAAATATTGATTTCCACTCCAGATCAGCTCTTTTTGTTCTTCTGACAGTTCAAAGTAGGGTTTATGAATAGGAAGATCAAATTTATAAGCATGTTTAACCAGTTCATCTTTGTACCAGCTCATGCTATCACCTCTCCAGGGATAGATGGCGCTTTCGAAAATAGATAAAGAAGTATTCGGAACCACCAGATCGGCATCTATTCCGATAATGTTTCCATAACCTTCACAAACCGGACAAGCACCGTAGGGGTTGTTGAAACTGAATAAATGAACATTCGGTTCTAAAAACGTAATGCCATCCAATTCAAAATTATTAGAATAAGAAAATCTTCGATCTGAGTTTAATTCTTGCAGATAACAAATCCCTTTTCCTTCAAAAAAAGCAGTCTGTATCGCATCTGCCAGACGATTATAGAATTCTTCTTCCTCTTTTACAACGATTCGGTCAATAATAAGCAGTATGTCTTTATTGTCAAATTGATGTAACTCTGCCTCAGCAAATTCATCGAGACGAACCATTTCATTATTCACAAGAATACGGGCAAAACCTTGTTGAAGCAGTACTTTTAGTTTGTCTTCCAATTGTCTTCCTTCTTCCAAATGGATCGGAGCCAATAAAAGCCATTTGCTGTCTAATTCCAATGTTTTTACATCTGAAACAACATCGGTAACGGTATTTTTCTTTACTTCCTGACCTGAAACCGGAGAGTACGTACGACCAATTCGGGCATACAGCAGTTTCATATAATCGTAAATCTCAGTCGATGTTCCTACAGTAGATCGCGCATTGGTGGTATTTACTTTTTGCTCAATCGCAATTGCCGGCGCAATCCCTTTGATATATTCAACTTTTGGTTTGTCTAAACGACCTAAAAACTGACGCGCATAAGAAGACAAACTCTCTACGTAACGACGCTGTCCCTCGGCATACAAGGTATCAAAGGCTAAACTCGATTTTCCGGAACCTGAAAGTCCTGTAATAACCACGAGTTTGTTTCTGGGAATAGCTACATCTACATTTTTTAAGTTATGTACTTGTGCGCCTTTAATGATGATATTATGTTTTGGGTCGAGTGTAGAAAGGTCGATTTGCATAAAAAAAGTCAATTTCTACAAAAGTAATCAATTTTGACGTGAGTTTAGTTAATGAGATTGATCCAAATCTTAACAATTTACAGCTTGGTTTCTCATTTTTTAATATTGGTTTTTTTATTAAAAAGTTATTGTATCAGTATAAAATAAGCTATTTTAGAGCAGTTTTTATAGTAAATTAATACCATTCCAGTTTGAAATCAAAATTACATCTGCTATTTGTTTTGGTCAGCTTTACGGTGTTTTCGCAAGAGCTGCCGCCAATTGTAAAATATCCGCCCATCGTTTATGGTGCCGGAAATCAAAGTTGGATGATCTCTCAGAACGAGCAAAATTACCTGTATTTTGCCAACAACGAGGGCCTTCTGGAGTTTAATGGTACCAATTGGAAATTGTATCCGACGCCAAACGAAACCATAATGCGTTCGGTAAAAGTAATCGACAATAAGATCTACACAGGTTGTTATATGAATTTTGGCTATTGGACAAGACAGCCAAACGGAAAATTGACGTATACATCGCTAAGTGATACCATTAAATCAAAAATTCTGGACGACGAACAGTTTTGGAACATTCTAAAATACGATCAATGGATTTTGTTTCAGTCCTTAAACAGAATTTATATTTACGATACAAAAACAAAAAATTTCAAAATCATTTCGCCCGAGAAAGGGGTTATAAAATCGTTCAGTACCAAAAATTCGATTTATTATCAAACCGCAAACGAAGGTCTTTTTGAAATTGAAGCCGGAAAAGGAAAACTAATTTCAGATCATCCCGTTTTTAAAAAATATACTATTGTTAATGTTTTTACACTTGATGATGGTTTATTAGTTCAAACCCAATTAGACGGATTTTATAAGTTAACCGGAACTGCATTAACACCATTTAAAACCGCTGTAGATGCAGATTTGAAATCAAGTTTTGTATACAGCAGTCAGCGCTTGCAGGATGGAGGATATGCTTTAGGGACCGTGTCAAATGGTATTTATATTCTGTCAAAAGAAGGACAATTAAGATACCATATTTCGCAAAGTAAAGGTTTGAGTAACAATACCGCCCTGTCTTTGTTTGAAGATAAAGATCAGAATGTATGGGTGGGTCTTGATAATGGAATTAATTGCATCAATCTGCAAACACCTGTACATAATTTTACAGACGATACCGGCGTTTTGGGAACCGTATACGCATCGATTACCTATAACGGAATGTTGTATGTAGGTACCAATCAGGGATTGTTTTGTAAAAAATACCAAAGCAATGGAGATTTTCAGTTTATAAGCGGAACAAAAGGACAAGTTTGGTCGCTGTTTGTTTATGATAATACACTTTTTTGCGGGCACGATTCAGGGACTTTTATCGTGGCGAATACCTCAGCAAGAACTATTTTCTCCGGTTCAGGAACCTGGAAATTTGAATCCGTTCCGAATGCGAAAAACCAGTTAATACAAGGGAATTATTACGGAATTTCGGTTTTAGAAAAAGTAGGGGATCAATGGCAGTTTAGAAATAAGATTCAGGGATTTGATTATTCTTCCCGTTATTTCGAAATAACAAATAATCTGGAGGTTTATGTTAGCCACGAATACAAAGGGATTTTTAGATTTAAACTGGATAAAAACCTTTTAAAAGCAAAAGAATTCTATGCCTATTCAGCCCCGAAAAAAGGAAAAAATGCAAGTTTAATAAAATTCAATAATTCGATTTATTATGCTTATAAAGGAGGGATTTTTAAACTGAATCCTGCCACAAAACAATTTGAAAAAGAGAAAGTACTAAGTTCTATTTTTGAAAAAGACGAATATACTTCCGGTAAATTAATTGTAGATAATTCCAATAGAATATGGCTTTTCTCTAAAAACTACATTCATTACTTCTCTGCCAGCAAACTTAGCAATCAGTTAAAACAAAACATAATTCCGATTCCGTCCTCTCTGACCAATTCGATGTTGGGTTTCGAGAATATTACACAAATTTCAAAATCAACTTATTTAATCGGAACTACCGATGGTTATTATATGCTGGATATTGATGATTTAAGTTTTAAAAACTATACCGTCTTGATTTCGGAAATTTCAATAAATAAGCAAAATCAAACGCTGAAGGATGTTGTGCTCAATGAAGAAGGACGTTTTAAATCGAATGAAAATAACATCACCTTAAACTACACCGTTCCCGAGTACAACAAATACATCAACACAGAATATCAATATTTACTCGAAGGATTTCAAAACGATTGGAGCGAATGGAGTACAAAATCGTCGGTTAATTTTAAAAATCTGGCACCGGGCAAATATACATTCAAATTAAAAGCTAAATACGCCAATACGATCCTGCAAAATACAGCGGTTTATACTTTTGTGGTTTTAAAACCTTGGTATTTAACCTATCTGGCTTACTTTATTTATTTCTTGCTAATTCTTATTCTGGCCTATTTTGTAAACAAAACCTATCGTAATTTTTACCGAAAGCAAGAAGAGAAGTTAATCGAAGAAAACAATCTTTTGCTGGAGATAAAAGAACTGGAAAACGAGCAGCAACTCATGAAGTTAAGAAATGAACAGCTGTCACAAGATGTCGATACTAAAAACAGAGAGCTGGCCGTTTCGACTATGAGTTTGAATAGTAAAAATGAACTTCTGGCTTTTATCAAAGAAGATTTAAAGAAAACTGCTCAGGACGATACTAAAAACATCAAATCGGTAATCAGAACCATAAACGATAACATCACCGAAGAAGATTCGTGGAAGGTTTTTAAAGAAGCATTTGATAGTGCCGACAAAGATTTTCTAAAACGAATTAAGCTTTTACATCCCTTATTAACACCCAACGATTTGCGCCTTTGTGCTTATTTACGATTGAATCTTTCTTCAAAAGAAATTGCTCCCTTGTTTAATATCTCTGTTCGGAGTGTGGAGATAAAAAGATATCGTTTACGCAAAAAAATGGATTTACAGCACGAAAATGGCTTAGTAGAGTACATTCTGGCTGTATAGGAAACCCAAGAGCACCCCAAAACACCTATACATCACCACAACATTAACGTTTTGTTGTGCATTTTCGATGTAAATGTTAAAAAAATTAACATTTGTAATTTACAGTTAAATAAGGGTTTGTTTTATGATATCTTAAAAATTAGTCTTATTTTTTTATGATGTATGTTTTTTGTTGAGGTTAATTTTGGGTTATTGTTAAAAGGATGCGATAAATTTAACTTTCAATAAAAACTAACTAATTATGAAATCTAAATTATTACTAATGGTATTGTTACTGTTTACATCTTTTGCATTCTCGCAGACTTTTGATGTAACCGGAACAGTACTGGATGGATCAGGTTTATCATTACCTGGTGTGAATGTAAAAGTTAAAAGTTCATCACAAAGTACAACCACAGACTTTGATGGATCTTTTAAGCTATCAGGTGTTCCAAAAGGGACTATAATTGTTTTAAGTTATATTGGTTTTCGGACGCAGGAAGTAGCGGTTACGGGACCTAAAATAACGGTGAAATTGAGTGAGGATGCCAGATCACTGGACGAAGTTGTTGTGATTGGTTATGGTAGCCAGAAAAAGAGAGAAGTAACGGGAGCAGTAGCGGTTCTGGACAGTAAAACACTTGATATTTTAAAACCAGCAAGAATTGAACAAGCTTTACAAGGAACTATTTCGGGAGTAAATGTGACCACACAATCAGGTTCGCCGGGAGCTCCGTTGGATATCCGTATTCGTGGTATTGCTACTAATGGACAAAATTCACCTACCGTAATTATTGACGGTTATGTGGGAGATTTAGGGATTTTAAATCCAAATGATATTGAGACTATTACCGTTTTAAAAGATGCTCAGGCCGCCATTTACGGGACGATTGGAGCAAACGGAATTATTTTAGTAACGACCAAGATGGGGAAGAAAAATTCTAAAACCAAAGTTTCTTTCAACAGTTACACCGGATTTCAGGAAACATCCAGAAAAATACAAATGTTGAATGCCACAGAATATGCTTTATTGTTAAACGAAAGTTATACCAATGGAGGAAAACCGGTTCTTTACCCGAACGTAAGCGGTTTAGGCAAAGGAACCAATTGGCAGGATGAGGTTTTTAAAACAGGAGTGCCTATTCTCAATAGCGATTTGACTATTTCAGGAGGTTCAGAAAAAATCACGTATTCTGTTAGTGGTTCTCACTTAGATCAGGAAGGTATAGTGGGCGGTGATAAATCAGGTTTTTTAAGAAACACAGCCAGGATAGCCCTTAGTGCTGATTTAAGTGAAAAATTCAAATTAAGAACCAATGTTATTTATACGTATTTCACCAGAAAAACATTAAATGAAAATGGATTAGGATCGGTTTTATTTAATGCCTTAAACGTGCCTGCAACGATGACTCCTTACGATGCTAATGGTGAACTTACCAAAGTGCCTATAGCCGGATTTGGAAACGAAATTATAAATCCATTAGCACAAATTGAAAATACTTATAATGACTATAATTATAAAAAAATCAATGGAAATTTTGGGTTGGATTATAAAATTTTTAAAGGATTTACGTTATCGTCTTCTATAGGTTTTAATACGGCTAACAGTGAATCAAAAACTTTTGCGAAAAAACTTTTATACTGGATTAATCCTAGTGATAAAGTATTTGACGTATTGAGAAGTTCCGTTAATCAGGGTGCAACGAATGACAATGACTATTCATTTGACCTTTTTGGAACTTATACGACTAAAATTGCAGAACATCATAACATAGTCGCTACAATAGGTAATACCATCTACAAACAATGGGGAAACAGTTTTAATGCTACCGGTTTTGATGTTCCGAACAATTCCTGGGAGTATGCCGACATTAGTTTAACAAGAGGAGTGCCGGTCGCGGTCAATACAGCCGGATATGTGTACGATCAAAGAAGGCTTTCTTATTTTGGAAGAGTGCAATACGACTACAAAGGAAAATACTTGTTTTCGGCTATGATCAGACGTGATGCCTCTACTAAGTTTGGTCCCGGGAACAAAGTAGGTTATTTTCCCTCTCTTACCGCAGGATGGGTGATCTCTGACGAAAATTTCTTTGGTAAATCTGAAACATTTAATTTTTTAAAGTTTAGAGCGAGTTATGGTACGCTGGGGAATGATCAGATTCCAAATTACGGCTATATCTCTCTATTAAATGGTGAAGCGACCTATGTGTTTGGAGGTTCTTTGGCCAGTGGCCAGGCAACAGGACAAGTGCCAAACCCTGATTTAAAATGGGAAGAGGCGAAAAAATTTGATGCAGGTTTAGATTTAAAACTCTTTAACGACAAAGTTTCCATCGTTGCCGATTACTTTATTGATACGAGAAAAGATTTGTTGATCCCCAATGTTCCTGTTTCAGGAATTAATGGTACCGGAGCACCTGGTGCAAGTCCGCCAACAGTGAATGCAGGTACCGTTAGAAATTCCGGTGTTGAATTTTCAATAGATTATAAAGAAAAGTTTTCTAATTCCTTTTCATTAAGTGTGGGGTACAACGTAACGTTTTTGAAAAATGAAGTGTTGGAAGTAAACAATGGTACCGGATTTATTCCCGGAGGAGCCTTTGGAGTAGGGCAATTGGCGCCTTCCCGTATGGAAGTAAGTAAACCAATTGGCTATTTTTATGGCTATAAAACCGATGGGATTTTTCAGAATCAGGCAGAAGTTGCAGCGCATCCTTCTCAATTAGCGTTGGGAGCCAATGCGGCGCCGGGAGATCTTCGTTTTGTTGATGTAAACGGTGATGGAAAAATTGATACTCAGGATAAAACAAATATTGGAGACCCAATTCCTGAAGCCACAATGGGATTCAATTTACAACTGAATTATAAAAATGTAGATTTTGCGCTCTTTACTTTTGCCTCTGTCGGAAATGACATGGTAAGAAACTACGAAAGAACCGTTACAAACGCCAATCGTTTAAATTATGTTTTAGACCGCTGGACCGGAGAAGGAACCAGTAATTCGACACCAAGAGTTACAACAGGAGCTACGGCAAACAATGTTTTCTCCGATTATTTTGTTGAAGATGCTTCTTATCTGAGAATTCAAAATATACAGATAGGATATTCACTTGACCCGAAAGTAACGCTGAAGGCCGGAATAACAAAACTAAGACTGTATGCAGGAGTAAATAATCTGTACACTTTTACAAAGTACAAAGGTTTTGATCCCGGAGCTTCCTTTGGACCTCAAAATAGAGATGGAGTATCACAATCTCCTATTGGAGCCGGAATCGATTATGGATTCTATCCCGTTCCAAGAACCTATTTGTTAGGCTTAAACATTAATTTTTAATTTTTATTAAAATGAAAAAATATTTTTTTACAACAATAGTAATGGTAACACTGTTTTCAGCCGTAACGATTTCCTGTTCGGATGATTTTGTTGATCCCACTCCGCCATATTCCATCGACTCTGAGAATTATTTCAATTCAAAGGCCGATTACGATCAGGCTTTGATCGGAGCTTACGATTTACTTCAAGCCACATATGTAAATGTTTTATTGGGTGAAATTGCATCAGACAATACACTTTGTGGAGGAGAAAGCCCAACAGATGTAATTGGTTTTCAGCAAATAGATGATATGATTCATACACCGACAAACAGTAACCTTAAAGATGTATGGGACTGGATGTTTGCAGGTGTTCAAAGAGCTAATTATATACTTGAATTTCAAAATAAAATAGATTTTGAAGGTAAAACACAACTTATAGCGGAGACCCGTTTTCTTAGAGCCTACTACCAATTTGAATTAGTGAAATGGTTTGGTGGTATTCCGATGAAAGGCGACGCGAGGTTTAAAATTGGAGATGAAACGAAGATACCACGTTCATCAGTAGCAGAAGTTTATGCTGCTATTGAAGGCGATTTGATTTTCGCGGCAGCTAATTTATCTCCAATACCTTCACAAAAAGGAAGAGTTACAAAAGGTGCTGCTCAGGCATTGCTTGGTAAAGTGTATTTGTACCAAAATAAATTTGTTCCGGCTGCGAATATTTTACAAACTGTAATTACTACGGGAGGTTATTCCTTACTACCTAATTACAATGAAATATTTGAAGCAGAGCAAGAAAACGGAAATGAATCTGTTTTTGAAGTTCAATATACCGATGTTGAAGGAGCAGCTTTTACCTGTTTACAATGTAGTGAAGGAAACGTTGCCGTAGGTTTTAGCGGAGTAAGAGGTTATGACGGACCGCTTTACACATCAGGTTTTAGTTTTAATCTTCCAACGCAGGAAAGTGCAAATGCATTTGCGGCAGGAGACAAACGCAAAGAGGTTGCTATTTTGGATATTAATGCGTGGGCTTTGGCAAATGCAAGTTATGATGGTGGTAACGGAATTAAATTCGGAAAAGGGAATGAAGACACCGGTTTCTTTAACAGAAAATACATTCCAAGAAAAAGAAGTACCAATTCTCAGGGAGATTTGAACCTGACAAATCCAAATAATTACAGAGCCATTCGTTATGCAGATGTTTTATTGATGGCAGCAGAAGCTTACAACAGAGGCGCAATCGACGATGGTAAAGCAAAAGAATACCTGAATCAGGTCAGAAGACGCGCTTTTGGAGACAACAATCATGATGTAAATCTTACGGGAGCTTCTTTGACGGATGTGATTTTGAATGAAAGAAGAGTAGAACTTTTCGGAGAAGGACACCGTTTCTTTGATTTAGTAAGAACCGGAAAAGCTGCTGGAACCATACCTGGTTTTAAAGCAAATAAAAACGAATTATTTCCGCTGCCGATTGAAGAAATTCAATTTGCTAATGGAAACTGGCCTCAAAATCAGGGTTATTAAAAAAAAAGTAATTATGAAAAAAATACATTTTATTATAAGTCTTTTCGTTTTAGCCACACTTATAGGTTGTGCAAACGATGACGGTGGTACAATTGATTTAGATGGAGTTAGCGCGCCGGCAAATATTTCGGCTTTGACGACCGTAACGCAGGATAATACCGGTAAAGTAACTTTTGTTCCGAAAGGTGAAGGTGCAACGCAATACAAAATCAATTTTGGGGATGGTAGCGCCGAGTCGGCTTATGTAGCTCCCGGAGAAGGAATCGTACATACCTATGCCGAAGGCGTGTATCAAGCTAAAATCACCGCAATGGGAATTAACGGAAAAATCACCGCAGTAGACAAAGAAGTGGTAGTTTCTTTCAGAGCTCCCGAAAATTTAGTGGTTCTTATTACAAATGATATCGCTATCTCTAAAAAAGTAACCGTTAAGGCAACAGCCGATTTTGCTTTGTTCTACGATGTTTATTTTGGAGAAGCAGGAAAACCGGACCCTGTTTCGGCAAACAATGGAGATCCTGTTTCTTATACCTATCAGCAAGCCGGAGTTTATACGATACGAGTTGTTTCAAAAAGTGCTGCAATTCAGACTACAGAAAAAACACAGCAGTTTGAAGCGATCCTTATTCTAAACCCGACAGCATCAGCGCCAACGCCTCCAAACAGACAAGTCGGAGATGTAATTTCGATTTATGGGTCTAAATATACTAACCTTGCCGGAGTCAATTATTTCCCGGATTGGGGACAAGCAAGCCAGGGTAGTAGTTGGAGTGAGTTTGATCTGAATGGCGATAAAATGCTGAATTATATCAAGCTGAGTTACCAAGGGATTGCATTAGCAGAGGGGACTTCTATAGATGTTTCCGGTATGGATTACATTCATATGGATGTTTGGACAGCTGATGTAGAGAAAATTGAAACTTCTTTAATCAATACAGCAGGTAAAGAAAGACCGGTTGTAAAAAATCTTACTGCAAATCAATGGACTAGTATAGACATTCCGATTTCGGCCTTTACAAGTCAAGATGGATTCATCGTGACCAATATTTTCCAATTGAAATTGGTTGGAACACCTTGGGCACAAGGAACGGTTTTTATAGATAATATTTATTTTTATAAAGAAGGTACGAGTTTAACCCCCGCTCCAACACCAACAAAAGCAGCCGGAGACGTTATTTCATTGTTTAGTGATGCGTATACCAATATACCAATGAGTACCTGGAGAACTTCATGGTCAAGTGCTGTATTGGAAGAGACCGCCATTAGTGGAAATGCAGTAAAAAAATACGCAGATTTAGATTTCGTAGGTGTTGAACCTGTTGCACCAATTGATGCCACTGCAATGACACATTTTCACGTAGATGTATGGTCTTCTGATTTTACAGAATTTAGAATAAAACTAGTCGATTTTGGAGCAAATGGCGTTTATAACGGAGCAGGAAGTGATGATGTTGAACACGAAATTAAGTTTACGGCACCTGTACAGGGAGGCTGGGTGAGTCTGGATATTCCTCTCAGTGACTTTACAGGATTAACTACCCGAGGGCATATTGCACAGTTGATCTATTCAGGAAAGCCTGCCGGAAGTCATACTGTTTATATTGATAACGTTTATTTTCATAAATAGAAAGTAAATCTTATTGATTCATTTAAAGTGAATTTACATTTTATAAAAAAATCGAAATGAAAAAATATATTAAATACTTCGTGTTCCTTTTTGCACTACTGGCAATAAGTTGTCAAAAAGAAGATTATGCGTTTGGGGCAATAGACACGCCAACAAATCTTAAGATAACCGCTGAGATAGTAGGTAAGACGGCCGAGATGCCTTATGGTGACGGATCAGGAAAAGTTAATTTTAAAGCCACTGCAGATAAGGTTATTTCGTATAAATACGTATTTAGTGATGGTGGCTCGGAAAATTCGCCGAATGGAATTTCTGAAAAGAGATTCAACACCACCGGAATTAATAAATACACGGTTACTGTTATTGCTTATGGAAGAGGTGGTGTCGCAACCAATATAACAATGGAGGTTGAGGTTTTTAGTGATTTCAAAGACGAGCAAGCTGTACAGTTCTTAACAGCAGGAACTTCTAAAAAATGGTATTGGGCCGCAGCAGAAGTAGGGCATTTGGGTGTAGGTCCAAATGATGACAATGTCGATAAAAACTGGATTCCGGATTACTACAAAGCCACTCCTTTTGAAAAAGCGGGCTCGCCAACGAGCAGCTGTTTATACGAAAACGTATTGACTTTCTCTTTAGTAGATGGACAGCTAAAATATCAGTTAGACAACGGCGGAGCTACATTCTTTAACGCTGCTTTCGAAGCTATCGGTGGCGGAAGTTCCGGTTCTGATGCTTGTTTGGCGTACGATGCGAGCGGAATTAAATCGGTTTTACTAGGTCCTTCAGAATCGGTAGTGATGAAAAACCCAAAACATGCCGAGCAAACCAGAGGAACGATGCTGAATTTCTCTGATGGAGGTTTTATGGGGTACTATATTGGACAAAGTTCTTACGAGATTTTATCAATAACCGAAAACAGAATGACGGTTAGAGCCGTAATGGGAGGCAACACAGCATTGGCCTGGTATCATACCTTTACCACAACACCGCCCAATCAAAATCCAACTACAGATTACACCAATTTAGTTTGGTTTGATGAGTTTAATACGGATGGAGCACCGGATCCTTCCAAATGGGTTTATGACTTAGGAAATGGCGATAACGGATGGGGAAATAGCGAAAAACAAAATTATACCAATGCCGCATCAAATGTAGTAGTACAAGGAGGAAACTTAAAAATCACTGCTAAAAAAGAAGCCTCAGGCGGATTCAATTATTCCTCGGCACGTTTAAAATCAGAAGGAAAATTTGATTTTACGTATGGTAAAGTTGAGGTTCGCGCCAAACTTCCAATAGGAGGAGGAACCTGGCCTGCCATCTGGATGCTGGGTGCCAATTATGCTACAAATGCATGGCCGGCATGTGGCGAGATAGATATTATGGAACATGTTGGAAACAGTCAAAACCTGATACACGGAACACTCCATTATCCCGGACGTTCCGGAGGAAATGCGAATACGGGATCTAAAACCATTCCTAATGTATCCACAGAGTTCCATGTATATAAAGCGATTTGGTCACCTGCATCGGTAAAAATTTACGTTGACACAGAATTGATTCACTCTGTTCCGAATGATGCCACTTTGCCATTCAATAAGGATTTCTTCCTGATTTTGAATGTTGCGATGGGAGGAACCTTCGGAGGTGCGATTGATTCTGCCTTTACACAGTCGGCTATGGAGATTGATTATGTGAGAGTGTATCAATAGAGTATCAATAAAGTAATCCGTTGGATGTGATTTAAAACAATAATAACGAGTTGAGTAGTAAGAATAAAAGAAGAAGGTCAGTTGCAGGCTGACCTTCTTAATTGTAGAAATTTAAAACATATGTATGAAAAAAATAATCGTGTTGGTATTAATGAGCAACTTTTGTTTTGCACAGCAGACAAACAGAAAACTCATCTGGGAAGAAAATTTTAACAAAAAGAAAATAAACGAGACCTTTTGGAATTTTGAACTGGGAGACGGCTGTCCGGATTTGTGTGGTTATGGTAATAATGAAAGACAGATTTATACCAAGACAAACCATGAAATAAAAGACGGAAATCTGATTATTGAAGCCAGAAAAGAAGGAAATAAGTATACGTCAACTAAAATTACAACCAAAAGGAAAAAAGAATTTAAATATGGCAGAATAGAAGCGAGAGCAAAATTGCCTGTAGGTCACGGTTTATGGCCGGCATTTTGGATGTTGGGCGCTAATATTGATGAGGTAAAATGGCCAAAAACAGGAGAAATTGATATTTTAGAATATATCGGAAGAGATCCTCATATGGTGTATACAACTCTGCATACACAAGACAGTCATGGGAATACAATCAATACCAAAAGAACGGAATTTCCTAATATTGAAGAAGGGTTCCATGTATACGCAATAGAATGGTCTAAAGATAAAATTGATTTTTTTGTAGACACTTCTTTAGTTTATACTTTCGACCCTAAGGTAAAAGATGAAAATACCTGGCCTTTTGATAAGCCCTTTTATATAATTGTCAATTTAGCGATCGGAGGTAACTTTGGAGGGCCTGAGGTTGATGATAGTATATTGCCTCAAAAGTACTATATCGATTATATTCGTGTTTATCAATAGCAATATAAGTACTATAAATAGTACAAAAAAATGAAGGATAACTTGTTTGTACTGAATGTTTTAACTTGTTATTCTTCATTTTAAATTGTTAAAGAAGTCGCTGTTATTTGGTGATTTTAAGCACTTTGCACCGAAAAATTACTTTTAATTTGCAATAGTGCCCTTTTTATTATTAATTAATTGTCGCTCTAATTTGCTTTTTAGAATAATAATTTGTTAAATTTGAACAGAATATTAACATAACTCACAAAAAAAGATCCGCCTATTACATAAAATTACTTTTTAGAAAAAATTACTCCAAATTTTAAACAGAAACTAAAAAAGTAGTATTATGGTTGATCTGCATATTCCAGACGCTCTATTAGTAAAAAATTATATCGAAGGCAACGAAACTGCCTTGGCGACACTAATAAAAAGACACGAATCTAAGATATATGGTTTTATATATTCGAAGATCGCTGATAGAGATATTTCAAATGATATTTTTCAAGATACTTTTATTAAGGTAATCAAAACCCTTAAAAGTAATTCCTATAATGAAGAAGGAAAATTTCTGCCTTGGGTAATGCGTATTTCGCATAACCTAATTGTAGATCATTTTCGTAAAACCAAAAAAATGCCCATGTACAGAGAAACAGAAGAGTTTTCTATCTTCTCTGTAATGTCGGACAACTCTTTGACAATCGAAAACAAAATGATCTTTGATCAGGTTGAGGTAGATTTGAAAAAGATAATCGAGGAGCTTCCTGAAGATCAAAAAGAGGTTTTGGTAATGCGCATGTATCAAGACATGAGTTTTAAAGAAATCTCAGAACTTACAGGGGTAAGTATCAATACCGCATTAGGAAGAATGCGTTATGCATTAATGAATTTGAGAAAAATAATTGACAAACATCAAATTATTTTAACCAACTAATACTATTTTGAGTATTAGTTCGTTATACTATAAAACAAATCATTTTAATAGTATGGCGAAAATTTACTCTAAAAAAGCGTTAGCTTCTAAAGACCTAAAACCTAGAAAAGAAGTTGTTTCTTTTTTATTAAGCTATTCACAAGCACTTTCTGTTGTGAAAGTGGAAGGCAAAAGTTTTGAGATAATAGCGAATTAAACTGCCCGGTACTTTTAACGGGATATATTTTAAAAAGAAAAACCAACTGGTCGTTTGGTTGAAAGCTCACTATAGGTATGTAAGTACAGCTAGTGAGTTTTTCTGTTTGTTTCAGGTTTTAAGTTTAAGGTTTCAGGTTTCAGGTTTCAAGTTTTTGGAAACTGCAAAACTTGAATTAGTTTTACCTGTAGAAAGAATAAGCCAATTAAGGGGTGATCTTTTTGCTACGAATTGCACCAATTGTCACGAATTGTTTTTTTGCCACAGATTAAAGTGATTCTCACAGATTATTTAATCTTTTTAATCTGTGGCAAAACAAAAACAAGCAATGGATTAAATAATTTTATCATTCCCAACAAAAAAACAAAGGTTTGTTAAAACCAATAAGCCTGTCACTCTGAGCGAAGTCGAAGAGCACTCTGAGCGAAGTCGAAGAGCACTCTGAGCAAAGCCGAAGAGCTCGCACAAACTCCATAATTTTAAAGTTTGATCCATTCGCCTTTTTAAAAAGAACAAAATGTTCAAATAGGATCAAAAATGTAATTCAATACTATTCTTATAGTAAAATACTTTCTTATGCGTGGTAAATCATAAGTTATTACTTATTTTAACTAAAATGTTATATTTTAGTTAAAAAATTGCCCGTATTTTATTTGTGCATTCAGTTTTTAATTTTATTTTAGTTAAAAATAAATTCTTTTTAATAATTTATTGATTAAAAAATATTTATAGCTTAAATATTGTTAAAATGATATTTT
Organism: Flavobacterium sp. FlaQc-52; assembly: GCF_044007495.1. Lineage (NCBI taxonomy): Bacteria > Pseudomonadati > Bacteroidota > Flavobacteriia > Flavobacteriales > Flavobacteriaceae > Flavobacterium > Flavobacterium sp. FlaQc-52. The sequence continues at coordinate 195,656 of NZ_JBIPCV010000002.1, forward strand.
TTCTATAATTATGATAAAGAAGTAATGCGATATGTTTAACCTGTAAAATGCTCAGTATGATAAAAAACTACCCTTTTTAATTTTTTAGTTTGATACACTTTTGAATCCACGAGAGGATATTAAAAGGAAGACACAATTTTGCTTAAAAGAAAGCCACCGGACATTGAGAAACCTTCGTTTTGTCTGGAATCATAAAGGATATTTTGTTTAAAATATTCTAATGGTAATTTTTTAAGCTGGCTTACTGCTAAAAATTGGTCGCAAAATTAGGCCCAAAATCTATTTTAAAAATCAAACTTAATCTCCAATGAAAATAAAATTTATAATAGTATCCATACTACTGGTAAATGTTGGTGCGCATGCACAAAATGCACAAATAAAAGAAGCCCAATCTATTTTTGAAAAAGGTAATTCCCAAGATGCGATTACGATTTTGAATAAAACCGAGTATCTTATTCTTAATGCATCCGATGAAGACAAATCTGATTTTTACTTTTTAAAAGGAAATGTATTAAAGGATTTAGCGACCAAAAATATAGATGCAGCCAATAACTTCACTCTGGCCTCGCAAGCTTATCAGGATGTTTTGTTATACGAAAACGAATCCGGTAAATACAAATCCAGTATAAAAGCGAATGCCGCATTAAAACAAATGAAATCGAATCTCGTTAACGGCGCGATGAATGATTTTAAAACTGGTAATTTCAAAGAAAGTGCAAAAAAGAGTTACGAGGTTTATTTGTTTGATAAAAAAGATACTTTGAACTTATATAACGCGGCCGCAGCTTCTATAAACGGAGAAGATTATGACTTAGCCATAAAATATTATGAACAGTTAAAAAAGATTAAGTTTTCAGGAAAAGGAATCCTTTATTTCGCTACAAATAAAAAAACAAAAGAAGAAGATACTTTTATTTCACCGAAAGCAAGAGAATCAGCTATTCAGGCCGGGCTTTACGAAAAACCAAGAACGGAGTCTATTCCATCCAAGAAAACAGAAGTCAATAAGAATTTGGCTTATGCCTATCTGGAAAAAAAGGATTTCGCCAAAGCAGAAGTAATCTATAATAATGTTTTGGAGTTAGATCCTAACAATATAGATGCGTATATCAATCTGGCATATTTGAAATTGGAATTAAAAAAGGTATTGGCAGACGAGATTGCGACTTTAGGTACCAGCGCAGCAGAAATGCAAAAGTATGATAAGCTAAATGCTAAAAAAGATGATATAACCAGAAGTGCTATACCTTATCTTAAAAAAGCACTTCTTATTGAACCTAAAAATACGTCCGTTACAAAAACACTTTTGGGAGTTTATAAATCACTGGATATGACCAATGAGTATAATTCTTTGAAAGGAGGGATGTAGGGAATAAGTTTGAAGGTTCAGAGGTACAAAAAGGTAAAGGTTTTAGAATAGGTATCGGTATTTGTTATAAGGGGAATTAAATTCCAAACAGCAAAATCCATGTTTATTTTAAAACCTTTACGTTAACTTTGCTTTTACTTTAAGATTAAAAAAATAAACGCAAGGCTCGTAAAGATTTTCTTTTTCACGCAGATTTAGCAGATTAAGCGGATCTTCTTTAACTCTTGAAAAAAAATCTGCGCAATCTGCTAAATCTGCGTGAAAAAAATTAGGTATAAAATTAAAAAGGAGTTGCAATGTTATAATTAAACTTTGCGAACCTTGCGAAACCCTCGCGAACTTAGCGGTTAAACTTGTAATTTTTTATTCATCTCCTCGATAATAGACTTTTTCCCAATGGTTCGGGTGATAATATCTTTTTCTGAACTCCAGCCACGTGCAGGGGAGTACTCACGTCCGTACCAAATAATCTGAAGATGCAGATCATTCCATATTTCTCTTGGAAATAATCTTTTAGCATCTTTTTCGGTTTGCACTACATTTTTTCCATTAGTAAGGTTCCATCTGTACATCAATCGGTGTATGTGCGTGTCAACCGGAAATGCCGGAACTCCAAAAGCCTGTGACATGACTACACTTGCCGTTTTATGACCGACAGCCGGTAATTCTTCAAGTGCTTCAAAACTTTGCGGAACTTTTCCGTCATGTTTGTCAATTAATATGTGTGATAAACCATGAATCCCTTTCGATTTCATTGGCGATAATCCACAAGGGCGGATGATTTCTTTGATTTCTTCCACCGACATTTTAATCATGTCATACGGATTATCCGCTTTTGCAAAAAGTAAAGGTGTAATTTGATTCACCCGCACATCTGTACATTGCGCTGACAGTAAAACAGCAATCAATAAAGTATAAGGATCTTTGTGATCAAGAGGAATTGGTATAGTAGGATAGAGTTCTTTTAACGTATTTATAACAAATTGTACGCGAGCTTCTTTATTCATTTCCGTAATTTTAGTCCCGTAAAAATAGCATAATTTTATTAGTGAAATGTGTATAGTGAAATGTAAAATGCGTATTCTGAGAAGTTAAAATTAATAAAATTGAAAATTTCAGATCGTACAAACATATTTCACATCAAACATTTGGCATTTCGCATTTTCACAGAACGATAGTAAACAATAAACAAGATATGACAACACTACAAAAAGGAGATAAGGCGCCGCAATTTTCGGGAGCAGATCAGGATAGAAAAGTGCATAAATTGGCGGATTATGCGGGTAAGAAATTAGTGGTTTTCTTTTATCCCAAAGCTAGTACACCGGGTTGTACGGCAGAAGCTTGTGATTTAAGAGATAATTTCGAGCGTTTTAAAGCCAATAATTATGAGCTTTTAGGTGTAAGTGCAGACAGTCAGAAAGCACAAGGGAAATTTAAAGATAAATATGAATTTCCTTTTCCACTAATTGCCGATGAAGATAAATCGGTAATCAATGCTTTTGGTGTTTGGGGACCTAAAAAATTCATGGGAAGAGAGTATGATGGAATCCACAGAACTACTTTTGTAATAAACGAAAATGGTATCATCGACGAAGTAATCGAAAAAGTAAAAACAAAAGAACACGCAGCGCAGATTTTGAAATAAGTACCCAGTCTCAGTATTTAGTCTCAGTCTCAGCGTTCAGTATAAAACTGAGACTGAAAACTGAGACTGAAAACTGAGTACTGCGACTGAATACTAAAAAAAAATCCCCTTAAAAAGAATGAATTTCTTCTAAGGGGATTTTTTTTAATTTGTCTGATTCAGCTCTTTCTCCGGATGGTAACCAAAAAGATGGTGTTCTTTTATGATTTCGGCGATACCTGGAGGTAACATATGTTCCCAGCCGGTTTTTCCTTGATTGATCATTTTTAGAACCTCGCGAGAGAAAACTTCCAAATTATGTGGATCGTAACCAACGACATCAACCACTTTTCCGTTGAATTTAAAGAATTTGTACAATTCTTTCATTCGTGGATGTACTTTTAAGTTCGTTGAATTCATTAGAGTTCCGTTTTCATCTAACATCGGATATAAGAATACTTTCATATCTCGGTAGAATAATTTTCCGAAAGCTTCGAGAATTCCTCCACTTAAATGACGGTAATATTTCTCATCAAAAATATCAACTAAATTGTTAACACCCATTGCCAATCCCATACGTGCTTTGGTATAGTTTGCAAAATATTCAACAACCTTATAATATTCCTGGAAATTCGAAATCATAACTGTCTGACCTAGCGAACAAAGTAGTTCGGCTCTGTCCATAAAGTCACGCTCGTCAATTTCACCATCTGAACGTAAATTTGAAAGTGTGATTTCAAAAACCACCAAAGTATTGTCTTTGTCAACTTTGTTTTCTTCGAGAAACATTTTTAATGACTTCTCATACATGTCCATGTTAACTTTTGTAACGGGACGAAAACTTCCTCTTAAAGCTAAAAGGTTCTTTTTGTATAAAATAGCAGCTGGTAAGATGTTTTTTCCTTCAGGATTGAACATTACCGCATCAGTCATTCCGTTTTTAACCAATTGTAAACTCATCAAACGATTGTCAACATCAGCAAAACGAGGTCCTGAGAAGTTAATCGTGTCAATTTCTAATTGATCTTTGTCTAAGTGATCGTATAAATAACGAAGTAATCGTTTTGGATCATTGTATTTGTAAAAAGCACCGTAGATTAAGTTTACCCCTAAAATACCAAGTGTTTCCTGTTGTAGTCTGGCATCGGTTTCTTTAAAACGAATGTGTAGAATAATTTCGTTGTAAGCTTCGTCCGGCTCAATTTGATATCGGATTCCAACCCAACCATGACCTTTAAATTGTTTTGCAAAATCAATAGTTGCAACGGTATTCGCATAACTAAAGAAAAGTTTGTTTGGATGTTTTTCACGGCTCAAACGCTCTTCAATAAGCTCCCCTTCAAAAGTCAGCATTTTTTTCAGACGGTTTTCCGTCACATATCTTCCATCACTTTCAATTCCGTAAACCGCATCACTAAAATCTTTGTCATAGGCAGACATTGCTTTTGCAATTGTTCCCGATGAACCTCCGGATCTGAAAAAGTGTCTAACGGTTTCTTGTCCAGCACCGATTTCAGCAAATGTCCCGTAAATATTCTCGTTTAAATTAATGCGTAAAGCTTTGTCTTTTATAGAAGGAATCTGTTCGATGACCTTGTCACCTTTGAGTTTTATTTCTGTACCCATTTTATTTTAAATAGATTTGTTACAAAGTTAGCAAATTAGGCTTCTAATGAAAGAGAAATAATCCTATTTTTGTAAAAAAAATAAGTTCAATTGAAGATCAATTTTTTAGGTACCGGCACTTCTCAAGGCATCCCAATTATTGGGGTTGATCATCCTGTTTGTAAAAGCACTGATGCTAAGGATAAAAGACTTCGAGTGTCCATTTGGATCACTTGGGGCGAACATTCGTATGTGGTAGATTGCGGACCTGATTTCAGGCAACAAATGCTTACTTGCGGCTGCAGAAAACTCGATGCAATCCTATTTACGCACGAACATGCGGATCACACTGCGGGATTAGACGACATTCGTCCGTTTAATTTCAGGCAAGGCGAAATTCCGGTTTATGCGCATCAGCGTGTTATAGACAATTTAAGACGTCGTTTTGAGTACGTTTTTGAAACCGTAAACAAATATCCCGGCGCTCCAAGTGTCAGAACCATTGAAGTAAAAAACAATGAACCTTTTGCTATTGGGGATAAAATGGCAATTCCGGTAAATGTAATGCACGGTGATTTACAGGTTTTTGGCTATCGAATCGATGATTTTGCTTATCTGACCGATGTAAAGACGATAGAAGATATTGAAATAGAGAAACTTAAAAATCTGAAAGTTTTGGTGGTGAATGCTTTGCGCGTTGAACCGCATGACACCCATTTTAACTTGCAGGAAGCTTTAGATTTTATTGATTTAGTAAAACCTGAAGTGGCTTATTTGACGCATATCAGTCATGTTTTAGGTTTTCACGAAGAAGTGCAAAAACTACTGCCTAAAAACGTTTTTCTGGCTTACGATAATTTAGAAATTACAATTTAATTATATTACAAAATGAAAAAATCCTTAATGCTTTATCTTTTTATCCTGGCGATATTAATGAATGTTTTTACTTATATGTTTTATAGTCGCGAAGTGAAATTTGAGCAGGAAAGATACGAGAAGACTACTAAAAAGCTCAGAGACAGTATCAGTTTGGTTTCGACAAAACTATCTGAATCAGATTATTTTTCTTTGGAGCGTAATGAAAATGCTCAAAACTACTTTGATAACAGTGCTACAGGCGGAAAAATTATTCAATATGAAAAATTGATTCCGGTTGTGACTGAAAAATTATTAGACCTGAATTCGAATCCAAACGGGAATCCATATACCGGACAGGATAAAATTGAAGGTAAAAAGTTTATCATCAATAAAATTAAAATCCTGAACCACAGATGGATTATTGCGGATTACAGTAATGGTGAATTGTGGGGAGAAGTCTTATTAAAATACTTTGTTAATACTGACGAAAGTATTACATTTGAAGTAAATCAATCTTTGCTGTATCAAAAATAAAGAATGATAATGCTTTGATATGTAGTAATTTAAAACAATGAAATTATGAAAAAACTATTTTTATTCGCAGTTATTATCACACTTTCTTTTTCTTGCAATAAGAAAGTTGCTCAGGAAGCCAAACCAGTACAAGAAGAACCAAAACCAAGAGTGGTTGGTGGCGATAGTGACGCTCATGGATGTAAAGGCTCTGCCGGTTATACCTGGTCAATTGTTAAGAAAGAATGTGTACGTCTTTTTGAAGTTGGAACACAGTTGGCTCACGCCGAAGATGGAAAAACATATTCGACAGTTGCCTACGTAATTTTTGAAGGAGATAAAGCAGAGCTTTTTCTGGACAATACAGAAAACGAAACCATTATCTTAGAAAGAAAATCAGAAGGTGAGCCCTGGACAAAGGGCGATTATGAGCTAATTCCATGGAAAGGATATGTTCTGAAAAAAGCAGGTAAAATTATTTATACAGGGATATAGGTTTGGAAATTCCAAATTTTTGAAATTCCAAATTCCAAATTTGTAAAAAGTGAGATGTAAGATGGTGGATGCCAAATTAGATCTCACTTTTTTATTATGTACATCAAACTTCACATTTCACATATATCTAAACAATTTGTTTGATAAAAGCACTTGTTATCACTTGTGCAAACTCTTCGTTTAAACTTGCTAATGCGGTTTGATGAATTATTTCTGCTGAGAAATCTTCTCCGTTAATACCTTTTTTATTGAATGTTGCTGTTGCGTCCGAAACTAAATATACGGAGTAACCAAAGTTTCCGGCCATTCTTGTTGTTGTAGAAACACAATGATCGGTTGTTAGACCTACAATAACAAGGTTTTCTATTTTTGCAGCATCGAGTAACTCTTTTAAGTTAGTTCCGATAAAAGCGCTGTTTACATTCTTTTTGATGACGGTTTCGCCTTCAAGTGGTTTTACAACATCCTGAAATTCATTTCCCGGACTTGTCTCATTCAAAATTGAATTTGGATTAGAGGAACAATGTTGTACGTGAAAAATCGGTAAGTTTTTAGCTCTCCAGATTCCTAAAAGTTCGCCGGCTTTTTGTTCTGCAGTTACATTATTTCGGTCTCCTCCCCAATAAGTAATATCATCGAATCCTTTCTGAATATCAATTAAAATTAATGCCGGGTTATTAAGTTTTGTGCTACTCATATTTTGAAGTTTTAATTTCAGTTGGGTTTGTTTGTGGTGTCAATTATAAATTAGTACAAATACATTGTCATAAATAGAATGGTGTAAATCCAGAAATTATAAAGAAATGTGAAGCTAAGTCCATAGAAGATGCTTTTTGAATAACTTCCTTTACAAATTACTGATTTTTTAAAAACGAGTTTTAATGCGCTGAAAAAAATCCAATATAATATACCGATAAAATTTAAGATTGTAATCCATAAAATGGTTTCAAAAACCCAAAGAAGATAACTTGCAATTATGGATATAAGGAACCATAAAATTATGCTGACTATAATGCCCATTATTCCTTCTCCTATGTCGGGAATATCTCCATTACTGTCAAGAGCGGTATTTTTTTGAAAAAAAATATTATCCTGTTCTAATTCACCGAGATTGTCTTTCATTTTTTTTCCATTATACAAACCAATTGAAATAAAAAGAAAGAAGGCTAAAGATAGAATTGTTGTAGATAATAATGAGTTTTCAAATATTGACCTTTGATTTTGTAGCCCAATAATCCAAACAGATATAATTGTTAAAGGAATAATAATAAGAGTAATTATAAAAACATTTTTAGCGTTAATAATTTTATAATTACTCATATATAGAATTTTATTGTTATTGTAAACTGCGACCGAGACTGTAAACTACTCCGCCAGCCAATTCTTAAAATCAAAGAAATTCTGAGGCGCCACACCGTGACCAACAGGATATTCTTTATAAACAGCGGGAATATGTAATTTTTCTAAAATTGCAGGAGTTTTTCTTGCCCAGTCAATTGGGATAACCTGATCTACCGTTCCGTGAGAAGCAAATATTTTCAGGCTTTTGAAGTCGTTTTGCGCAAAACCTTCTTTAATAATTTCGTCATTAAAATAACCACTCATCGCAACTACTTTCTGAATCTTCTCCGGATAAGAAAGCGCTACGGCATAACTTAAAATCGACCCCTGACTGAACCCAATTAAAGTAACATTGTTAGCATCAATAGGATATGTAGCTACCAATTCATCAACAAAAGTAGCGATTAAATCACGAGAGGTTTTCGCCTGTTCGTTATCTGAAAATTTGTTCTGATCCGCATCAAAATTTATAGCGTACCAAGCATAAGCGCCATATTGTATGTCATAAGGTGCTCTAGCCGAAATAATGTAATAATGATCGGGTAATTCGGTTGCAAACGAAAACAAATCCGCTTCGTTGCTTCCATAACCATGTAATAAAAGTAAAACTGGATTTTTATCTAAAATAACTTTTGGTTCTTGTATTTTATATTCTAAAGATAGATTCATTTTTTTTAAGGTTCTAAGAGGCTAAGATTCTGAGGCTCTAAGTTTTTAATTGTGAAATGTAAGTTTTTGGTTTTCGGCTTCAACTTTGACAAAGATTGGAATTTGGAATTTTAAAAGTTTGGAATTTAATGTTAAGAAATGCTTTTAAACCATTTCTGGAAAAGCTCACCAACCAAAGGAATTGGTTTTGTATGTCCCTGAATAGCACTGAAAATGCCATAAGACCATAGAACAGAAATACAAATCCACATTGGGAAAGTGATAAAAAAGCTGTCAAAGTTGCTGATAATCGCTCCAAACGAAATAAAAGCTAAAGACAATCCCAAAGCCTGACGAATATGAAAAGAAGCAAAACTATTTTTATTTTCCGAGTTCATAGACATGGCAATTAGTACACCAACGATTAAAATATAGCTGGTAATTGCGGCCGTTTTTCCCTCTTCGATTGAATTATTCATTGTAATTATTTTGTGATAACGAGTTGATTTTGATTTAAAATGCCATAAACAGTACCTTTTGTTTCAGTTCCTAAGAAGGCAGAGTTTTTTGATTTTGAAAGGATGTTTTCTTTTGTGAAAGTTGAGTTACCTTCAGGAGAAAAGAAGGTGAAATTAGCTTTAGAACCTTCCACAATCGAATTATTTTCGATACCAAAAACAGCTTTTCCAAGAGTTAGTTTCTCGATAACAGTTTCCAAAGGCAGAACAGTAAGCAAAGCTCCGAAAGCACTTTCAAGTCCAATAGTACCATTTTTAGCCGTATCAAATTCCATTTTCTTAAATTCAATATCAATCGGATTATGGTCAGAAGTAATCATGTCAATAGTTCCGTCAAGAGCAGCATTTACAAGAGCAGCTCTGTCGCTTTCAGTTCTCAAAGGCGGCGTAACTTTATAACGGGTGTCAAACCCTTCCAGTTTTTCATCGTTTAAAACCAAATGATGCACAGAAGCGCTGCAAGTTACGTTAAGACCTTTAGCTTTGGCTTCTTTAATCAGGGCAGCCGATTTTGCTGTAGAAACAGTTGGAATATGTAATTTTCCACCGGTATATTCCAGTAAAAACAGATTTCTTGAAATTTGTAATTCTTCGGCTAAATTCGGAATTCCTTTCAATCCTAATTTGGTAGAAATGATTCCTTCATTTACAACACCAGTCCCTTTTAAGTTAACATCTTGCGAATATGCTACTACCAAACCATCAAAATCCTGTACATATTGTAAAGCGATTTTAAGCAAATTGGCATTGTCTAAGCTTTTGTTGTAATCTCCAAAAGCCACGGCACCCGATTTTTTCATGTCAAACAATTCTGCCATATCTTTTCCTTCGCTGGCTTTGGTTAAAGCGCCGATAGGAAAAAGTTCAGTAGCAAAACCATGGGCTTTACTTTTTACAAAATTAATTTGCGATTGATTGTCAATAATTGGGAAGGAGTTCGGTTGTAAGGCTACACCCGTAAAACCACTTTTGGCAGCAACAGTTAATCCGTTTGCAATGGTTTCTCTGTCTTCGTAACCAGGTTCTCCAAAAGAAACACTGCTGTCGAACCAGCCTTGTGAAAGGTGCAGGTTATCAAATTTTACTTCTTTAGTCTCTGTAGATTCAGGAAGTGAAGCTCCTATTTTTTCTATAATACCATCTGCAATTAAAAGATCAACGGTCTGGTTGTGAAACGGACTTTTGGAGTCGATAATTTTGGCGCTTCTGATGATTATTTTCATATGTAGATAAATTTATTTTGTACTGAAATCGTTTTTTAACCATTCTATTTGTCATTTCGACGAAGGAGAAATCGCATTCAATATTTCATGTAGTGTATTCTCAGTGCTTGTGTTTTTTCTTTCGATGAAACGAGGACTGAATTACTTTACAAATTTGATGATTGCCATTTCTAATGCTAAAAATAACAGTGCAAAGATAATAAACCATTTCCAAAGTTGGCTGTCAGTTCGCTCAGTTTGTAGGGTGTTAAAAATAGTAGAAACGGTATCGGCAGTTTTGAAATCTGAAACCACATTTGTATTGACCTGGCTTAAATCGCTTTCGCTTCGTTTGTAATTGAAACTCAGATTTTCTACCCAGTTTTTTTTGTCAAATACACTATTATTTCCCGCTGTTTCAGGGAAATCATTGAAAACTAATTTTACTTTATTGTTCAATATTTGCTGAATCGGAATAAAAGAATCATCGTTTCCTTTTACTTCCAAAATTGCATCTTTCGTCAAAAGAACATCAACAAAATAAGGTTGATTATTGCCAATGGTCAAAGCGTTAACTCCAGCTTTTTGATTGTTCTGTCCCATTTTGTAAAAAAGAGGTACAATTAACGGAGACTGCTGAAAGTTTGAATTCACAGCATTAATCGGTGCCGAAAAAACAGAGACTCCCGAAACCGGATTTTGAACCATGGTCAAAAACACGCTTTGGTCTTCATAAGATAAAACCGCCGGATATGGGCTAGAGATATCAAATGATTTGGACGTTTTCGGATATTGAAAATTAGTGATTTTATTTTCAAAAACACCCGAAAACAAAGGATGATCAAAGTTGATTTTGGTAATTAGTTTACTGGTATTTTGAAGATTTTTGAATTGAATTTTTCCAAAATTGCCTAAAAATGAATTTAGATTCGTAACCGAAGTTTTTTCAGATGGAATGATTACCAGATTACCGCCTTTTGCTACAAATGCTTTTAAGGTCGTTTGCAAAGCTTGTGGCACTTCTTCTAATTCATTTAAAATAATAGTATTTTGTTTGTCTAGACTATTATAGTCCAAACTACTAATCGAATAATTGTTGTAATTGAATTCGGTTGACGTATAGATTCGCGATAAAAAGTTGCTTTTTTCCGGTTCTCCGATACTAATTATATTCGTTTTTTTAGTTTTAGAAATACTAAAATAAAGCTTGTTATCGTAAGTCAAACCATGATCTTCGATCGTTACGTAACCATGAAAAGCTTCTTTTGGAATCGTAAAATTGATTTTCTTTTCCTTACTGTCAAAATTGATAATGGTTTTGGCAATTAATTTCTCCTGATTGTATAAAGCCATCGAAACAGGCTTGAAATCTTCACCATAAGCAGCTAAATTGACAGTGATTTCGTAAAAATTCTCTAAAGTCTGATTGATAAAAACGCTATCAATGGCCACATTGTTTTTTTGTTCGGCCTCGGGAATTATGAAATACGGTTTTTCTTCAAAATCAATGTTTTTTAACTCTTTTTCGGCCAGACCTACGGCATCTGTAATAATGACGATGTCTTTTTTATGAGCCGATTTATGCGCTTTTATTTTCGCCAGTATAGCCGAAAGTTCAAACGGAGTGGCACTGTAATTTAGATTTTGCAAAGCACCTTTGGATGATTTGATATCCGTATTCCAAAAGTTTTCGGTATTGGTAAGTAGGGAGAATTGTGCTGTTTCGGGCGTATTTTCAAGCAATTCCTGAACGGCACGTTTTAGTAATTCGCCTTTTTTTCCTTTGGCCTGCATACTAAACGAATTGTCCAAAACGATATACATTTCGTTTGAGGCATTTTTACTGTCTTTTGCTTCGAAAAAGGGCTGGGCAAAGGCAATAATAGCAAATGCCAACAGCAATAAACGGGTTGCCAGTAGCAATCGTTTTTTAATTTTTGAACTTTTTCGGGTTTGTATCGAAAGTTCTTTCAGGAAACGGACATTAGTAAAATAAGAGATTTTAAAGCGGCGTAATTGAAATAAATGTACCAAAATTGGAACAATCAACAGAAACAGAAAGTATAGAATTTCAGGGTGTTTAAAATGCATTCTGGCTTCGATTTACTTCACTACGTTTGATTTTTCATGAAGATGCTGGTCAAAAATACAAATTTGTTTTTTTATTTTAACCATATAAGTTATATAAGTTCATGTAAATACAGTGCATTGAAAATCAAGCGGGCTAAACTTAAATTAATCTAAGGTGGCGGCTGTAATGCTGTAAAAGTTCTTTAACACATAGAAACATAGCTTGTAGAAATCTTAATAAGTCATTTCGTTTAAAATAAATCAGAGATACCTGTGCGAATAAATCGCGATTTTCTTAAAACCACTTAGAACAATCCATTTTAAAACTATGTTTCTATGTGTTAAAAAGAAATACAACTTGTGCGAATTTATTCCAAAGCGTTAAGATAAAATGGGGACTATACGCAAAAGTAAAATGAACTTACATAACTTATATGGTTTAAAAGGAAATATAACTTTTGCGAATTCATTTGTAATAAAAATTAGATGCCCTAATTAGAATATTAAGTATTTTAGCCAGATTCAAAAAAAAAAAAATATGAAAAGAGTCTATATGTTGTTTTTTTCTGTGTTGACTTTTTCGGCTTCACAGGCTCAAAGCAAATTTAATTTGTTGGTTGGGACTTATACCAATACTTGTCAAAGTGACGGAATTTACGTTTACGAATTTGATTCTAATTCCGGAGATTTTAAGTTAAAGAGTTCTTCAGAAAATGTTTTGAGCCCAAGTTATTTGTCGGTTTCAGCGGACAACAAATTTGTTTATGCAGTAAATGAAAATGGAACTCAAAGTACAGTAAGCGCTTTTGGTTATGACTCAGCAAGCGGGAAACTTAATTTTCTGAATAAAAATGATGCTCTAGGAGCCGATCCCTGTCATCTGATTAATGATGAAAAAAACGTAATTATCGCCAATTATTCTGGTGGAAACATCGCTGTATTCAAAAAGAATCCTGACGGAAGTATTACAACAGGACAGCAATTAATTCAACATGAAGGAAAAGGAGTTAATCCTGTGCGTCAGGAAAAGGCACACGTACATATGGTTTGTTTCTCTCCCGATAAAAAATATGTTTTGTCTAATGATTTAGGCTTAGATAAAGTTTTTGTTTATAAATACAATCCGGATTCTAAAAACGAAATATTGACATTAAAAGAAAGTGTTCCTGTGAAAGCGGGAAGTGGTCCAAGACATTTAACTTTTAGCAAAGATGGCAAGTTTGTGTATCTAGTTCAGGAATTAGACGGAACACTAACTACTTTTTCTTTTGATAAAAATGGAAGTCTGAAAGTTATCGCAGAAACAAGTATTCTTGAAAAAGATTTTAAAGGAGGAACAGGAGCAGCAGCCATAAAAATTTCGCCTGACGGAAAGTTTTTATACGTGTCCGATCGTGTAGATGTTAACGCTATTTCCGTATATAAAATCCTTAAAAACGGAGGTCTTGAAAAAGTAGAGCAGGTAAGCACTTTAGGAAAAGGCCCAAGAGATTTTGCTATCGATCCAACTGGGAATTACCTTTTAGTAGGGCATCAATACACAAACACTATAGTTATTTTTAAAAGAGATAAAACAACAGGAAAACTGACAGATACAGGCAAGAAAATAGAATTGTGCTCGCCGGTTGGGTTGGTTTTTACTAAGATTTAGTTTTTTTGAAGGTTCTGAGGTACTGAGTTTCTAAGTGGCTAAGAATCGGAACTTAAAAAGCTTCAAATACAAGTTTAAACGATTAAACTTGTATTTGAAGCTTTTTTAATATTTTAAAACTTAGAACCTCAGTATATTAGTGTCTCAGAATCTCAAATGGAATATTTTAAAACTCAGAACCTCAGCAACTCAGTATCTCAGGACCTTCAGAAAAACTATTTATTCTTATCTTTCCTCTTCTTATCCCTAGTCTTCAACATATTTCTATTAACAGAACCATGCGTTTTCTTTTTGGTTTTTGAAGGACCTCCAAGATTGACTTTTTTATTCTTTTTATCTTTTTCGTGAAAAGCACCATCTCCCATAAGTTTTGGTTTTTTCGTTAAGAACTTAATGGGCTGACGGTCTTTTTCCGGCTCGATTAATTTCAAGGAAACTTCAACTTCTTCAGGGAAATCAGCGATTTCAAGTTCCTGATTCATCAAAACTTCAACTTCAACTTTAAATTCTTCTTCACGAGGAGTGATGAAACTAATTGCAGTTCCCGTTGCATCAGCACGACCGGTACGACCAATTCTGTGCATGTACAATTCAGGAAATTCCGGAAGTTCAAAGTTGATAACGTGCGAGATGTTCGAAATATCCAAACCTCTGGCCATAATATCGGTTGTGATCAATCCGCGTAGATTTCCTTCTTGAAATTCTGCCATCGTGCTCAAACGGTAATTTTGAGACTTGTTCGAGTGAATTACCCCAAACTGACCTTCAAAATCCTCTTCGATTCGGGTATGAAGCATATCCGAAATCTTTTTATTATTCACAAAAACCAAAACACGTTCCATGCTTTCGTTTGTTTCTAATAAATGTTTCAGTAAGTTAACTTTGGTATTAAAGTTCGGAACATTATAGGTAATCTGTGTAATTTTTTCAAGTGGAGTTCCTGAAGCGGCAAGTGTAACCTCTTCCGGAAAATCAAAAAAGTCATTCAAAACAGCATCAACTTCATCAGTCATTGTTGCAGAGAATAAAATGTTTTGACGTTTGGTTTTCATCATTGCCAAAAGTGCCGTTAATTGCGTACGGAACCCTAAGTTCAGCATTTCATCAAACTCATCGATTACTAATTTCTGAGTTTCATCAAAACGAACCACCGCGTCCAAAGCTAAATCCATAGTTCTTCCCGGAGTTCCGACTAAAATGTCGATTCCTTCATAAACTGCTTTTTTCTGCGTATTGATGTTTACTCCACCAAAGATTCCAAGTGTTTTAACCGACATGTATTTGGTTAATTTTTCGATTTCTTCTACCACTTGAACAACTAATTCACGTGTTGGAACCAGCACTACAATTTTAGGTGTATTGGTTGGTGTAAATTTGTATAATTTTAAAAGTGGCAACAAATAGGCAAATGTTTTACCCGTACCGGTTTGGGCAATTCCCATCATATCGCGACCTGACATAATCACAGAAAAAGTTTTTTCCTGAATAGGAGTAGGTTTAACAAAACCTAATTCGTCTATTGCTTTTTGAAGTGATTTTGGAAGATTGAATTGTTCGAAAGTGCTCATTTACATTAAATTTTGTGCAAAGGTACGTTAAAATAACGGTTTGATTGTTAGATTATTAGTTGATTCGAGAAATTTAGGTATTTAATTGGTTGATTATCAATGATTGTGTGCTTTAAAAAGAACGAATTCAAAGAATGTAACATTACATTTTATCGACTCTTTTTATCCCCATGTTCCTCAATATTGTCATTTCGACGTAAGGAGAAATCACACAAGCAGAGCACGCACTGTACGGAATATTGGATGTGATTTCTCATACTGCTAAAATGAACTTACATTACCCCACAACTTCTGTCATTTCGAAGAATGAGAAATCACACAAGAAACTCCGCACAGTTTGTCATCCTGAGGAGGCGTAATCAAGCGAGAAACTCCATACAGTTTGTCATCCTGAGGAACGAAGGATCTACGTTTGCTGAATCGACAGCACTGAGCTTCACTTTACGGAATTACTTGTGAAGATACTTCGTTCCTCAGTATGACAAAATTGGGAAAAATAGAAACGGAGCAGCTTGTGTGATTTCTCCTTGCGTCGAAATTGACAATCGAAACGTATTATTGTTACAGTTTAAGAAAAAAATCAACTAGATTAAGGGGTTTTGTTATTTGATTGTTAGTGAAATATATTACATTCACTTTTACCTCCATGTTCCCAATATTGTTCATTTCGGGCGAAGTCGAGAAATCACACAAGCTAAGCACGCACTGTACGGAATATTGGATGTGATTTCTCATACTTCGAAATGACAGAATTGTGACAACCTCGATACCAGTAAGCAGTATACTGAAATCTGTAAAATGTATTGTGTAGCTTGTTAATTACGAGATACGAGAAATCACACCAGAAACTCCGTACAGTTTATCATCCTGAGGAACGAAGGATCTCCGTTTGCTGAATCGATAGCGCTAAGCTTCACTTTACGGAATTACTTGTGTAGATACTTCGTTCCTCAGTATGACAAAATTGGGAAAAATAGAAACGGAGCAGTTTGTGTGATTTCTCCTTGCGTCGAAATTGACAATCGAAACGTATTATTGTTACAGTTTAAGGAAAAAATCAACTAGATTAGGGATTTTGTTATTTGATTGTTAGTGAAATATATTACATTCACTTTTATCCCCATGTTCCTCAATATTGTCATTTCGAGCGAAGTCGAGAAATCACACAAGCAGAGCACGCACTGTACGGAATATTGGATGTGATTTCTCATACTTCGAAATGACAGAATTGTGACAACCTCGATACCAGTAAGCAGTATGCTGAAATCTGTAAAATGTATTGTGTAGCTTGTCAATTACGAGATACGAGAAATTACACCAGAAACTCCGTACAGTTTGTCATCCTGAGGAACGAAGGATCTCCGTTTGCTGAATCGATAGCGCTGAGCTTCACTTTACGGAATTACTTGTGAAGATACTTCGTTCCTCAGTATGACAAAATTAGGGAAAATAGAAACGGAGCACCTTGTGTGATTTCTCCTTGCGTCGAAATTGACAATCGAAACGTATTATTGTAACAGTTTAAGAAAAAAATCAACTAGATTAGGGGTTTTGTTATTTGATTGTTAGTGAAATATATTACATTCACTTTTGCCTCCATGTTCCTCAATATTGTCATTTCGAGTGAAGTCGAGAAATCACACACGCTGAGCACGCACTGTACGGAATATTGGATGTGATTTCTCATACTTCGGATGACAGAATTGTGACAACCTCGATACCGGTAAGCAGTATACTGAAATCTGTAAAATGTATTGTGTAGCTTGTCAATTACGAGATACGAGAAATCGCAAAAGTAACTCCGTACAGTTTGTCATCCTGAGGAACGAAGGATCTTCGTTTGGTGAATCGATACCGTTGAGCTTCACTTTACGGAATTACTTGTGAAGATACTTCGCTCCTCAGTATGACAAAATTGGAGAAAATAGAAACGGATCAGCTTGTGTGATTTCTCGACTTCGCTCGAAATGACAATCGAGATGTATTTATAAAGGAGGAAGAAAACAAACTGACCATCACTATAGACAAAGGATAGAAATGCCTGTGTTAAATTTTGGTTAGGCAAAAGCAAGAAGGATAGACTTCGTATAAAAGTTTTTTGTAAGTTTGAACATTAAGGTTTCAAATGAAGGTTTATGGCAAAATCCTACCTTCACCAAACCGTAAAACGTTGCTAATAACCTTAACTTCTAAAAACCAAAAGAAACTAATAAATGGATAAGATTAATTTACTAATTATTGTGACTGTTATCTCCTTGTTTATTTCATTATTTCTTGCCTTTTTTCTGCTCACGGTTAAAACAAAACACAAGATTAGTAATTCTCTTTTTGCTTTTTTTTTAATATTATGCGCGATTGATTCTGGTTATCCTTTATTTGATTTAGTGAGTGACGGACCTTCAAATTTAGGAATGTTAAGAAATTTATTATGTTTCTTACAGCTCCCTGTTTTTTACCTTTATGTAATATCTGCTTGTTATTCGGATTTTAAATTCAAACCTAAATATATACTGCATTTGCTTCCTTTTTTTATTGCGAATGCCATTTTAATACCTCGTTTTTATAGTGTAGATCTCGCTTCTAAGATCAGTTTTCTTCAAAATTATCAAAATGAAATAGAGCTAAAGTTTAATCATACTCTGATACATGTTCAAATGGTGACCTACCTTGTTCTTGTTTTTATGATATTGAGAAAAGCTAAAAAACTATATCTTGAAAATTACGCGGGTACAAGTATTAAATCCTATAATTGGTTGTTTCAGTTTACGATTGTACTGACTGTTTTATATGCGGCTACCATTGTAAAAAACATTTTTAAATTTTCGGATTACCCCTATATTTCGGCAGGGATAAAAGTAGGACTACTGGCATTTCAGTTGGTTATTACCTGTTGGTATTTATTTAAAGCATTAAACAATCCTGGTTTATTTAGAAACATTGATTCGAAATTAAAACTGGTTTCGGATATTATTTTAGAAGAAAAAAAGAAGGAGCAGCCGGCTTTAAAGGAAAACGAATCAAATGAAGAATTAGTAAAATTGAGAAAGTATATGATCGAAGAAAAGCCATTCCTTAATCCTTCGCTTACGATTCAAGATGTTTCTAAGGGGATTGAAATTCCTGTTCGCGATTTGTCTCTTCTGATTAATCATAAACTAGAGCAACATTTTTATGATTTTGTCAATACCTATCGTATTGAAAATGCTATGGAAATTTTAAAAGATGTTACAAAAAGTAAGGTAACTGTTTTAGAAATTCTGTACGATGTAGGGTTTAATTCAAAATCTTCTTTTAATACCGCTTTCAAAAAACACACGGGAAGTACACCTACTGATTATCGTAAAAGTTTGTAAAATAGTATTTTGTAATGATTCGTACTTGTGTTTTTATCTACTCGTACTTATTTTTTGAAACAAATGCGTCCGACTGTTTTTATTCGGTCGCATAAGAATACTTACATCCACATCTTTGTATCGAAATAAATTTTTAACCCAAAACACGATACAATGAAAAGTACTATTTTTTTACTATTTTTTGCAATTATAATCTCGAACGCTCAAACAAGTAATAAAACATTGTCTCAAAAAAGAGACTATAGTTTTCTTACGGACAGTTTGAAAATGGACCAACAGTTAGAAAAATACAAATTGGCCGGATTTAGTCTGGTTGTTTTTGAAAATTATCAAATTGTGTACTCCAATCAATTCGGTGTGAAATCGGTAGATTCTAAAGAGAAGATCAATGAAAATACAGCTTTTTCTACCGGATCAATTTCTAAATCAGTAACAGCGCTACTTTGTCATATCCTTGACGAAAAAGGATTAATTAACCTCAATGATCCAATTGACAAGTATTTGAAGCGTTGGCATTTGCCAAAAAGTAAGTTTACGGAAAACAACAGTCCAACCTGGAAACAGTTTTTGAATCATACCGCCGGTACCAGTCAAGGTGGATTTGCAGATCATTATCAAGGCGATACTATTCCAACAATAAAACAAAGTCTTTTAGGGCAGATACCAAGATATGATAAAGAAATTGAATTTTTGTTTACTCCGGGAACGGGTTGGTCGTACAGCGGTGGAGGATATGTAATTGTACAAATGGCACTGGAAGACACTTTAAACAAATCTATAGCGGCACTTGCTCAGGAATATATCTTTTCGCCTCTGGGGATGAAAAATACAACCATGATTCAGCCCAATGAAAAAGGATTTCTAACCAATGTAGCTCTTGCGCACGATAAAGAGGAGAAAGTGATCAGAACTGGTTTGCCAATCACGCCGCAAGTTGGAGCATCAGGAATGTGGTCAACACCGACAGATTTAGCTAAACTTTCGTTTGAAATGCAAAATGCCTTACGCAATAAAAACAACAAAGTGATTTCTCATAGCGTGGCTGAAAAAATAGCAGAAGTAGCTGCTTTAAAGAATGCTGTAGGAGGCTGGAGTAGCGGATGGCAAAGATCTTTTAGTTATAATAACTATGATTGGTTGTCATGCAATGGCTCTAATACCGGAGTGGGAGGCAGTGTTTTTGCTACAATGACCGATGGAAATGGCTTTGCTTTTCTTGCTAACGGCGAAAAACAGAACCGAATTCCTGTGATAAAACATACGCAAATGAAAATTCTGAAATTGATGAACTGGAATAAAAAAGTAGCGATTGACGAGGTTCAGGATATCCCCTTAGCTCTAAGAGAGAAATTAATCGGAACTTACGACGATTTCCTTTACGGAATGGGAGGAGAAACAAAAATAACAGAAAAGAATAATCGTCTTTATATAGAATCTGTAATGTTGGGCCATTTCATGGAGAGCAATGATATTGAATTAATCTATCTTAAAAACGGATTGTTTAAAATTGCAGATTACCCGAACTTGTTAAAATTTGATTACAGTGATGGAAAACTAAGTTCTGTAATCTTAACAAGAGGTAATTTGAATGCTAAAGTTCAAATAGTTGCAAAAGGAAAATAGCTAGTGGTTTGATGCCAATTTGGGATCAAGTCCCAAAGTTGTGGGGAAATAAAAATCTCGCAGAGTCGCAAAATCGCAAAGTTTTAATGAAAAAACAGAAAAAAAACTTTGCGACTTGGCGTCTTTGCGAGATCGTCAAAGCGAGAAGTTGGAAAATTAGGTACTTAAAAAGCTGTGGCGAAAAAGTATAAGATCTGTTACTTCTAACAAAAGAAATTTCTAAAAATTATTCCACAACTTTTTAACTTGATTCGAAATTACAGAACTATAAGATATTTGTTCCTCCACAACAATATGTCTTGATCCCTAATTTGTTCGCAAGAAGGATAAGAATTTCATATAAAAAAAGCTCCACTAATGGAGCTTTGGTTTTTTTAAAGACCTTTCAGATTAAGAATTCTGTCTTTCGACCTGTCAAATTCTTTATCCTGTCTTTGTTTAAGCAAAGGTAAGTGTTTTTTTTATTTGTGTAAATAAAATCAATTGTATTAATCTATTAGAATATTCCGCTTTATAGTTTATAGTTATTTTCTGTCAAAAGTGTGTAGTTTTTTAAGAACCCTTTTTACAAATTGCAAAAGAATAGTTTTGTCATGATGTAACTGGATAATATATTGTCCTTCTCTAATATGAAAGCCTTTATGTTTCATGGCGGTCCAGACCGTTACTTCATAAGTATCAACATCGAGAAAATGATATTCGAGAGCAACATTTAAAAAATGCTCTTCATTATCAACATGATTTTGAATAACTATTCTAGTGCTTTGCGGCGGTGCAAATGGTGGAAAATTAACAATTTTGCCATATTTAAGTGAATAATTAATGACGTGATTAAAAGTGTCTCTTATAAGCTCTAAAATTGCTTCAAGCTCAATTCCTTCTCGAACTCCATTATCATCACCTTGTTGTACTCTAATAGTATAGTGTTTATCTGCCCATACATCTGAGTTGAATTTATGCGGACTCAATAGTACCTGTCGGGCATTTTTTGAACAGCAATTTTCAGAATATGCTTCAAGGTTAACAATTGATTCGGTGATAATAGATTTTATTCTCGGTCTTTCTCCAGCCATCTGTTATTTTTCTAAGCTACAATATTAGCAATTAATTTGATTAATTGTAAGAAAATACGTAAAATAATTAAAGCTTATATTTATTTAGCAAGATAGGGATAGCAGTAATATAGTCTCGACATGTTTTATTTGGCAAAAAAATACTTGTAGTCAAGCAAAAAACATTAAAATCTATTTGAACTAAAATAATTGTGAAATCAGTGTTTATGCACAGGAGTTGATGAGGATTAGAATCTTTTAAAACCCTTCAAAAACGCCTAATCCAAAAAGAGCAAAATCATATTTTACAGGATCTTTAGGATCCATTTTTCGGAGTTTAAGATCTAATTCAGTCAAAGCCTTTCCGTCGTTTTGTTTTCGGGTTAAAATGCCCAATTTACGGGCAACATTACCGGAATGCACATCTAGTGGACAAGATAAAGCGGCTGGCGAAATGCTTTTCCAGATACCTAAATCGACTCCTTTTGAGTCCTGACGCACCATCCAGCGCAAATACATATTGATTCTTTTGGCTGCCGAATTGTTTAAAGGGTCTGAAATATGTTTTTGCGTTCGCGGTAAATGATCAATTTCAAAAAAGACTTTTTTAAACTCATGTATGCTTTTCTGCAAACTGTCTTTTTCTTGATTTTTAGCAAAAACAGCTTCTAAGCCGTTGTGGTTTTTATAAATGTTTTGCAATCCTTTTACAAAGCCTGTAAAATCTTTCCCGTTGAAAGTTCGATGCACAAAATTTTCTAATCTTTCTAAATCTTCATCCGTATGGGACATAACAAAATCGTAAGGAGTATTCCCCATCAATTCCATCATGGTATGTGAATTTTTGATAATCATTTTGCGATTTCCCCAAGCTATGGTTGCACTCAGAAAACCAGCAATTTCGATGTCTTCTTTCTGCGTAAACAAATGCGGAATCTGCACCGGATCACTTTCAATAAAATCGAGATTATTGTATTGAATGACTTTTTCGTCGAGAAATTCTTTGAGTTCTTTTTGGGTCATGATAAAATGAAAGTTCTTGGAGGTTTGTGTTTTTTTGTTCTTAGTCTAAAGCTTATGCCTACAATTTATAACTCGACATCATTAAGTTGAAGATTGTCAAAAAAAGTCTCATACAGATTTTAGTGGATTGAAATTAAAAAAATCCGTAGAATCTGCAAAATCCGCAAAATCTGCGTGAAAAGACAGCTTAATTTAGTAACATTGAGCTTATAGCTTAAAGTGACTAATTACTAATTAAACCATCAACCATTATTAGTTTCCTGTCGGCCATATTGGCTAATTCTTCGTTATGAGTGACGATTACGAAAGTTTGGCCAAATTCATCACGAAGCTGAAAAAACAATTGATGTAAGTTTTCGGCAGAATGAGTATCCAGATTTCCTGAGGGCTCGTCGGCAAAAATCACATCGGGTTTGTTGATTAAAGCTCTTGCAACGGCGACGCGTTGTTGTTCACCGCCTGAAAGTTCGCCTGGTTTATGATTAATTCGGTGAGATAATCCTAAGTAGTCTAAAAGTTTCTTTGCTGCTGCTTCTGTTTCCGCGGGTTTTTTACCTGCAATGTAAGCGGGAATACACACGTTTTCTAAGGCTGTAAATTCAGGTAAAAGTTGATGAAATTGAAAAATAAAACCAAAATTCAGGTTTCTGAATTTGGATAATGTTTTATCGTTAAGCCCTAAAATATTCTCTCCATTTATGATTAATGAAGTTTCATCCGTTGACTTTGAAGGTTTATCAAGAGTTCCTAAAATTTGCAAAAGCGTTGTTTTTCCGGCTCCTGAAGCTCCAACGATGGAAACAATTTCACCTTTTTTAATATGCAGATCCACTCCTTTTAAAACCTCAAGCTGATCGTAGAACTTATGTATATTTTTTGCGTGTATCATGATGAAACTGTTTTTACAAAGAAACAAAGATTCTGTCGATATTAAAATGGGTTGTAACAGAATTTTGGGAACAATATTTGATTAATGGGTTTCTGGTGGTTTGTGAAAATGAGAAAATGAGAAATGTAGGTTTTGGAATTTAAGATTTGAGATTTGGAATTTAAAGTAAGTTGTTTTTTAAGGAAAATAGAACTAAATTTATGAACATGAAAGAAGAAATAATCGTGAAGGACGAAAAAAACAAGAAACTTTTGATGGGTTTACTTTTTGATGGTATAGGAATGCTTTCCTTTACGATTCCTTTAGTTGGTGATTTTGCCGATGTAATCTGGGCACCGCTTGCTGGTTTCTTAATGACATATATGTACAAAGGCAAGGTAGGGAAAGTAGCCGGTATTTTGACTTTTGTAGAAGAGATTTTACCCTTTACAGATATAATTCCATCCTTTACCCTTACATGGATTTACACCTATTATATTCAGAAGAAAGAGTAGAATTAAGCTATTGACTTCAATTAGCTTTATGACATCGAGGATAGCTAAAAAGAATGTTTTGTTGAAATAAATCACATATGACTAATAAGACTATGTGAAAAAAATATGTTTTTCTGGAACGTTTTTAATTGATAAGTCTATGTTTCTATGTGTTAAACAGTCTTTAGCTGGATTATACACGACGAGTTAAAATTAATCTTTAAATAAAAACCCGAGTCCCATATTTTTAAGCATTTTCTTTTCAAAATTCCAAAAGAAACGGAATTGACCAAAAAGTGCACCTATTGCAACCAATAGAACCTGATAAATAGGGAAAATAACCAACAGGCGAATTAGAGTAAACCAACCTCCAAAATCGTCTTTCGTAATTCCCAATAAAACACAAAAGGGTTTAGAAAGCCATGCAGAAGATGATCCTGTGATAGCAAAAACGGTAAGTATGATTATGGCTTGTAGGTTTGAGGTAATACCCCAACGTTCTTTTAATCTCTTCATTCTTTATTTATAACAATTACAAATATAACAACATTATCTGGACGGAACATATCCCCAAAGCTTTTGTTTGTAAGTATTTTGAAAATAAATCATGTAATTGTAAATGAGGTAATTTACTTCATATCCATAATCGATTGTTGGATTGTAATTAATATTCATTTCGTACAAATTCGGACTGTAACGTTGTGGTTGTAAAACACGATTATTCCATTCGGTTATGTAAAGTCTGTTTTTTGTTTCGAGGTAGCTTTGTGAATAATAGTTTCGCGGAAAAGCTCTGGAAGCTAACCACGTACTAAAGCCGTTGTCAATAATAATAACTTCATATTCTAAAGAATCATTCGCAATTCTGACCGTATCGCTTAAGGCTACATTTTTAGTTACAGGCTGCTCTACATTGGTTTTAGCAGTAGAGCAGGCGATAATAGTACCTAAAATAATCAGGATGTAAACAGCATTTTTCATGACTTTTTATTTAATCTTAAATTTACAAAAAAAAAGTGAAGGTTGGTTTGGAGGAAGGTACAAAGTAGCAAAGGTTAAAAGGTTTTAATAAAATGTAAAAAGCTGTTTATTTTTTGAATAAACAGCTTTTTGTATTAAGGAAGTTCAAAAAGAGAAAAACTTTGTTCCCCTGTACCTTTGAACCTTTGTAACTTATAAGAAGAACCTATTTGCCAAATAATTTACCAAGCAGACCTGAAATACCACCTTTGCTTTGAGTAATGGCAACGGCATCGGCGATGTCAACTTTTCCGTCGGCATTTTGATCCAGGCCAAATTGCATTCCGTATTTAGAAATGGTGTCCATGATGCCTGACGCTTGTCCGCTGTTTCCTGAGATTGAATTGATGATATCTGAAATCTGGAAACTACTATCGTTAGGATCTTTTGCTTTATTAACCAAAGAATTCAATACTTGCGGAATCATATTAGAAGCCACACCTGAAGAGTCAGCGCTACTAAGCCCGAATTTCTCACCAAGACTTCCAGTTAGTTGTTGCGTTATTTGCTGTACAACAGGATTTGAACTGTCTATTGGAGTGCTTCCGTTAAATAAACCCGCCAATTGCTCTGCACCACCTTCTGAAGCAATTTTTTGGAGTCCTTCAAATATCGAATTACCAGCTTCTTTTACTACTGCTTCATTATGTTCATTTGGGACAGCACTGTTATTTACAACAGCATCTCCTCCATATTGTTGCACTAATTGTGTTAATTGTTCAAACATGATTAAATTTTTTTTGGATTGGTATCCTCAAATTTAATGAAAAAAAGAAAGGGATTTATTAAACGATGTTAATAAATCCCTTTTAAGATATTTAATTATAGTTAATTAGCTTAATAAAGTAATAATTTGTGAAGCTAATTCTGTTCCAATTCTGTCTTGTGCTTCTCCGGTTGCCGCTCCGATATGCGGAGTCAACGAGATTTTAGTATGCATTAAAATAGTCATTTCCGGTTTTGGTTCGCTTTCAAAAACGTCTAATCCGGCAAAAGCAACTTTTCCTGAATCCAGCGCTTTTACTAACGCTACTTCGTCAATAACACCACCACGGGCACAGTTTACGATTCCAACACCGTCTTTCATGATCGCAAGTTCTTTTTCTCCAATGATGTAACCATCCTGAGCCGGAACGTGTAAAGTAATAAAATCAGCTTCTTTAAATAAAGACTCTAAAGATTGAGAAACAATTGTTGTAGTGATAGACTGACCGTCAAAAAACTCCACTTTAATATCTACTGTCGGAATAAAACTATCGGCAGCAATAACTTTCATACCTAGACCAAGCGCCATTTTTGCAGTAGCCTGACCAATACGGCCAATACCAACAATTCCCAAAGTTTTTCCTCTTAATTCAATACCATTTGCGTAGGCTTTTTTCAAACCATCAAAATTAGTATCT
The DNA here is from genome assembly GCF_044007495.1 of Flavobacterium sp. FlaQc-52. Classification (NCBI taxonomy): domain Bacteria; kingdom Pseudomonadati; phylum Bacteroidota; class Flavobacteriia; order Flavobacteriales; family Flavobacteriaceae; genus Flavobacterium; species Flavobacterium sp. FlaQc-52. The sequence goes on from NZ_JBIPCV010000002.1 coordinate 221,957, forward strand.
CCTTCAAGTGGCATATTTCTGTTCGAATCGTGTAAAAAACGAACACCGCTAAACAAGTGACCAAACACCAATTCAGCAACAGATTCTGATGAGGAAGCCGGAGTATTGATTACATGAATCCCTTTACTTTTAGCATAATCAACATCAATATTGTCCATACCAACACCACCACGTCCAATGATTTTAAGACCCGGACAAGCATCAATAATATCTTTACGAACTTTAGTCGCACTACGCACTAAAACTACGCTTACATTGTTTTCGTTTACAAAATTAGCAACTTGTTCTTGTGCAACTTTTGTAGTTATAACTTCAAATCCACCTTTCTCTAAAGCTAGAATTCCACTTTTTGAAATTCCATCATTGGCTAATACTTTCATTTGTATCTATTTTGTTTATATGGCTAATCGTTTAATTGATCAACCAAGTATTACGATTTTTTCTTTTTTGTTCAGGAGCTATTTCCCGCTGTTCCTTCCAATCTTTTGCTTTTTAAAGAAAAAAGCAAAAGGATTTTCCCTCCCATCGGGGCTAGGGCTTCCGGTATTCTGAGCAAACCATTATTTCGATTAAAAAAGTAACCGAATTAACAATTAAACTTTAGTTTCTAAAGCTTTCATTACATCAACTAAAACCTGAACACTTTCGATAGGCATTGCGTTGTAAATAGAAGCTCTGTAACCACCAACAGAACGGTGACCCGGTAATCCTGAAATATTAGCTTCTTTCCATAAAGCATCAAAAGTAGCTGCGTGATCCGGATTGTTCAATAAGAAAGTAACATTCATTTTAGAACGATCTTCAACTGCTGCTGCTCCTTTGAATAAAGGATTTCTGTCGATTTCATTATAGAGTAAAGTTGCTTTTGCATCATTTAATTTTTCAACGGCTGCAACGCCACCTTTATTTTTGATCCATTGTAAAGTCAATAACGACACATAAACAGCAAAAACAGGAGGTGTATTGTACATACTTTCTGCTTTAATATGTTTAGCATAGTCTAACATACTTGGAATAGTTCTTCCGGTTTTTTCTAAAATTTCTTCTTTTATCACAACCAAAGTTGTTCCAGCTGGACCCATGTTTTTTTGAGCTCCGGCATAGATTAAATCAAATTTAGAGTAATCTAAAACACGTGAAAAAATATCTGAACTCATATCGCAAACTACAGGAACGTTTGTAGTAGGGAAATCATTCATTTGAGTTCCAAAAATAGTATTGTTACTGGTACAGTGAAAATAATCAGCATCACTTGGTATTTCGTAACCTTTTGAAATATGGTTGTAATTTTCTTCTTTTGATGAACCAACGATAACCGTTTCACCAAAATTTTTGGCTTCTTTTATCGCAGCTGCTGCCCAGGTTCCTGAATCTAAATAGGCTGCTTTTCCGTTTTCTTTCATCAAATTATACGGAGCCATTAAGAATGCTGTACTGGCACCACCTTGTAAAAATAGGGCTTGGTATCCTTTTCCTTGAAGGCCAAGTAATTCTAAAGCAAGCGAACGTGCTTCTTCCATTACAGCAACAAAATCTTTGCTTCGGTGGGAGATTTCAAGGATAGAAAGTCCTGAATCGTTAAAATTTAAAATTGCTTGTGATGCCTTCTCAAAAACTTCTTGAGGTAAGATACTTGGTCCTGCGCTGTAGTTGTGTTTTTTCATGGTTTTTGTTAATAGTCGAGAATTTTAAAGACGCAAATTTCGGCAATAGGAGCGGAAAAAGCGATAAAATATTAGAAATGTTTGAACATTTTGTTACTTTGTTGTTAACAAAAACGTTATAGTATCTACGTTATCCGCATAATCCCATAATTGCGGATTTTGGGTTTGTCCGAACGAAATACTGTTTTTTACTAAATCGTTACTAACGATACACTGAATTTGTTCAGCATCAGCCTGAAGGCGTTTTTCCAGCTCTTCGATATCATCGTAGAACTCATAAAAAACACTCGAAATAGGTGAGGCGTAACTTGGATCTTCTTTTATCGTTAGAAAGCCATTATCTAGCAATTTAAAATTACTCATTAAGAATACCGCTTTGTTGTAATCGTAGTTGTTGGCGTATTTTTCATAATGTATAACGTCCTGATATTTGAAAATTGCTTCAAAAAAAGCAGTAAAAGAATACCCTTTTGGAACAAATAGTTTCGAGACATTGCGACATCCCAGACCAAAATATCTGAAAATATCTTCCCCTAAAGCTTCTAATTGTTCTTTGGTTTCTTTTCCGTTTAAAACAGCAACCGAATTTCTGTTTTTTCGAATAATCGAAGGTTTGTCTTTAAAATAATATTCAAAGTAACGCGCTGTATTGTTGCTTCCCGTAGCAATTACAGTATCGAAATTCTCTAATTTACCTTCGACAAAAGTGATTTTATCTTTGAAATCAGGGTTAACTGCAATAATGTATTTTGCTAAAAAAGGCAATAAATGCTGATCATTTGAAGATGTTTTGATAATAGCGCGATTTCCTGTCAGTAAAACAGATAAAAAATCATGAAAACCTACCAACGGTATATTTCCTGCTAATATCAAAGCTACCGTTTTGTCATTTTCAGCAGCGTCTAACGAATAAGCAGAAAGCCATTTTGTGATGTTTTCTTCCGTTAAGGCAGCAGCCCAAGATTGAAGAGCAAAATAAACCTGTTCAGGAGTATACCAGCCATTATGAGATTGCGATAAGTGAATGAGTTTTTCGAAATCATCAAAAAATAAATCGTTGTGTAAAACACCCGATTTTTTAATTGTATCCTGTTCAGAAAATTGGTTTAAGAATTTTCCTAATTCAACAAAAACACTTTTTTTTGTTTCTAATGTCATAATGTTTGTTTATGAATTGTTTTGATTGTAATTTTGCACAAAAATAAGCTATATTAAGTTATAAGGCAAAGGAGAATAAAATCTTAATCGATTATTTCTCGACTTGTAACTTTTAACTCGTAACTAAGACAAAAATGGCAATAATTATAACCGACGAATGTATTAACTGTGGGGCCTGCGAACCGGAGTGCCCGAATACAGCAATTTATGAAGGAGCGGATGATTGGAGATACAAAGATGGTACAAGTTTATCCGGAAAAATAATTTTACCTGATGGAACTGAAGTAGATGCAGGTGATGCACAAACTCCAATTTCTGATGAAGTATATTACATTGTTCCCGGAAAATGTACGGAGTGTAAAGGTTTTCATGACGAACCTCAATGTGCTGCAGTATGTCCGGTTGATTGTTGCGTACCTGATGATAACCATGTAGAAGATGAAGAAACGTTACTAGAGCGTCAGGCATTTCTGCACAACGAATAATATTTCACAAGTTTTAAACATAAGAAAAATCCCAAGTTTTAGAACTTGGGATTTTTTTTACCAGCTATTTCTTATTTTATTTTTGTATAGTATTGGTATTTAAGGATTTAATTTAGTTAATTTGGCGATGTTTTTTAACACTTTGTTTGATAATTTTAAAAGCATCCTATGAAGAGAGTTTTACTTTTACTTTTTGTGTTCTTTAGTGTCAGTGTTTTAGCCCAAAACACAGAGTATTCTATTGTTGTAAAAGACCTGGAAACACAGTTGCCTATAGAAAATGCATCGGTTGTGATCATGAAAACCAAGCAAATTTTATTGAGTAATGCAGAGGGTAAAGTTACTTTTATATTAAATGGAGGCACTAATGTTCAGGTTTCAGAACCGGATCATGAAGATTTAACCGTGCGATGGACTGTTTTAAAAGAAAGTCAATTTGTTGTTTATCTAAAAAACAGACATAGTAAATTAGATGAAATTGTTTTATCTAAAGAATCTCCTCAAAAAACACTGCAAAAAATTATCTCCAGTTCCAGAAAGAAACTGGCTATGCCTTATCGATTAAAGGTGTATGTGAGGGAATTTTTTAGTCTTGATAACAAATATTCGTATTATAATGACGGTCTTGTTAATTTTCAATTTACGGTGAACCAGAAGAAAGTGAATACTACGTTATTGGTAGAGCAAAATCGTTCGTATGGTTTATTGGAAAATGATGTAAGCGCAGATTTAAAAGGATATAATTTGAATAATATCATGGAGAATTATTCGAATTTAAGTTATTTGGATCCACTCTTAAGCCCAAAAGCAAAAAAAGAGTACGATTTTTTTACCAAAGGACATCCTTCTAATACGGACTATTATATAATGAGTATTAGTCCACGCGATAAATCTAAAATCGCTGTAGATAATTTCGAAATTGTGTACGATCCGGTAAAAAAAGTAATTATGGAGTTTTCGATTACGATTACTCCGAGAACATTAGCCGAAAAAGTTGATAAAATAGGAGTAGGAGCTAAGAATATTACCCAATCGGTGGTGAAAGTAAATTACAGACTGGATGGCTTAGACTATTATTTATTGAGTTCGAATGAAGAGATCGCGTATGATCTTATTCTGAAAGATAATAAAGTTAAAAAAATCCATGTTCGCAATAATTTTATTACGACCAATTTCAATAAACAAAAGTTTAGTTATAAGGATAGCGATGTTTTTAAAGAGAAAACCCTTTTTAATAAACGCAATAAGATTTTGACTAATTACTGGGATATTTCCGGATTTACAGCTACTGAAGAAGAAAAAGTATTAATCAGCGCATTAGATTTTAAGCTGTAGTTTTAAAAATATAAAAAAATAAATCCGACAGGTTTCAAAAACCTGTCGGATTTATTTTTTTATGTACTACCTATTAGAAATTAAATCCAATTCTGGCATAGTAGTAAGCACCGCTGAAACCCATTTGAACCGCATCCCAATAACCACCGGCTTCGGTATTACCTAATTCGTCTTGTTTGGTTGGGTATACATTAAATAAGTTATTGCTACCCACACTTAATTTCAGGTTGTTTGTCAGTTTATAACCAACTGTTAGATCTGTAATTAATCTTGCGTTGTAAACATCGTCTTCGTCACCATAATCCACTAATACTACTTTACTAAATCGTGTGAACGCTAAGCCCGCATCAAATTTATTTTTAGAATAGTTTAAGTTTAAACCAAATTTGCTGTCCGGAGCGGAGGATAATAAAAAGGCTTTCTCTCGTTTTCCAAAGAAAGTTGCTTCATCCAGAGAACCATTTTTCACATTATCAATTTTCATGTCATTGATGTTTCCAACCAAAGTCACTCCAAATTGTGAGGCTCCGAATTTTTTCTTCCAGGCCAAAACTAAATCTAAACCATGTGTACTGGTATCAACGCCATTAACAAAAAACTGTGCTTTGTCAACGCCAAGATTAAAAGCACTTGCATCAAAATATCCGGTAAGAACTATACGATCTTTTACTTTGATATAATAACCATCTACTGTTGCTGTGAAGTCACCAAATGTAGCAGTGAAACCCAAAGAGGCGTTCACGGCCTTCTCTTCATTTAATTTTTGAATTCCAAAAGCTTTTGTAACAGGGCTATTATTTGGAGCCAGTAAAACTTCGGTAGCACCGCCTGCATTGAAATTTGTAAAACGTAAGTTATAGTAAATTTGTGCTAATGACGGAGCACGGAAACCGGTACTTACAGATCCTCTGAAATTAATATGTTCTCCTGCTTTTATTCTGGCAGCTAATTTTCCGTTTAGAGTACTTCCGAAATCACTGTAGTTTTCAAAACGAACCGCTCCGCTTAATAAAAAGGCTTCTGTTACGTCCAACTCAGCATCTGTATATAAGGATAAGTTGGTACGACTTTTATCAACCGTATTGGCAGGGCTATATCCAGGGAAACCTTGTGATCCTCCTGGTCTTGAAATTGTTAAAGGATTATCAGGCGAAGTAGGTTTAGTAGGATCATAATCCGGATTTGGGATTGTTGGAGCCTGTTGCGTTGTAGGATCCGTGATAGGTCTTCCATTAGTATCATAGGTTGCATAAGAACCCTCTTCTCCGGCAAAAATATTGAATTTTTCTGTTCTGAATTCTGCTCCAAAAGCAAGATTTAAACCACTCAATACCGAATCGTAATTTTTAGAAAGATCAAAATTAGTAGTATTTTGAGTCAAACTGTGTCCGCCGGCATCAAATTCTGTTGGAGATTTGTCTTCTAATGAAGCATTTATAGTTCCTTTTATATAGTAATGAAAAAGGTTTTTCCCATAAGTATTACTCATGTCGATATTCCATCCACTGGCAGTTTTGGTTTTAAATCCTGCCGCCAAAGAATTGTCCACAATATTGGAGGTAATTCTTGGTGTATAACCACCCGGGTATACAGATTCTACCACTCTTTCGCCTCCATTTCTGGTAAAAGCATAAGCATCGGTATCTCTGTAGTTTCGGCCTCCAAAAGCATAAAACTGCGTTTTTTCAGAAATAGGAATGGATAAATTTCCAAAAAGATTAAAGCCTTGAATGGCGGCATCTCCAAAACCTTTTCTAAAATCATAAGCAGGTCTGAGTGTTTTGTTTTTGTTGATGTATTCTGTAGTGAAATTGGCGTAACCACCTTTCTCACCAATAGCAACACCATAGTTGGCAGCTACTTTTACGGATCCACCATCAAAAGATTGGTTTTTGCCGTATGAATTTCCATTCCCGTTTTGATCCAATCTGAAATCTTTGGTATTTGGAGTTCCGTCCAGGAAATCACCTTTTGCATTGGTATTAAACACGCCATAAGTTACGGATCCGGTTAATTCATCAACATTGTCATTTAATACAATATTAATAACCCCCGCAATAGCATCAGAGCCGTATTGTGCTGCAGCACCATCGCGTAAAATTTCAATTCTTTTGATAGACGTAGCCGGAATTGCATTCAAATCCGTTCCTGTATTCCCACGCCCGCGAGTTCCAAATAAATTAATAAGTGACGATTGGTGTCTTCTTTTTCCATTAATAAGAACTAAGGTCTGATCAGGTCCCAAACCTCTCAAGGAAGCAGGATCTACGTGATCGGCACCATCAGAACCGGATTGTTTGTTGGCATTAAAAGAAGGAGCGACATATTGCAGTAATTCATTAATCTCTAATTTACCGCTTTGGGTAGTAACATCTTTTACGCTAATAACGTCAATAGGAACTGCAGAATTGACTACAGTTCTTTTGGAATTTCTTGATCCAACAATTACGACATCACTTAGTACTTGTCCACCATTTTCGTCTAAAGTAACGTCAGTTATACGGTTTGTTGTTGATTTTTCTACATTAGTATAGCCAACATAACTAAAAATTAAGGTAGCACCTTCTTTTACTTTTATAAGGTAACCGCCTTCAAAATTGGTAGATACCCCATTTGTTGTTCCTTTTTCAAGAACGTTAACTCCTGGTATTGGTGTGCCTGATTTGTCTTTTACAACTCCCGATATTTCTTTTTGAGCAAAGAGAAATACCGTATTAAATAGAAATAATAATAGTGCAATCTTTTTCATAGTTACTTAAGTTTGGTTTACTTTTTCTGTTTGGTATATTATAAAAGTAATGTTTTTTAACAAAAAATTAATAAAAAATATAATTATTTTCAAGAGGATGCTTTTAAAAATATTAATCATCATTTTTACTTCACTGGCGAGTTATTAAATCTTATATTTGCAAAATTTTAAAGTCGAAAAATAATATTTTGACAGAAGAATAAGAACAATACGTAAATCATAACCCGTTTAAAGTGACTCCTGTATAAGGATAACATGAGGTGGGAAGTCCCGATGAAATTGGGATTACATAAAAAATAAATAGAGTCAACAGATGAAAGCAGGAATTGTAGGATTACCAAATGTTGGAAAATCAACATTATTTAATTGTTTATCTAATGCAAAAGCGCAAAGTGCCAACTTTCCGTTTTGTACTATCGAGCCTAATATTGGTGTTGTAAACGTTCCAGATCCGAGAATTAACAAATTAGAAGAGTTAGTAAAGCCAGAACGCGTACAAATGGCAACCGTTGATATTGTAGATATCGCAGGTTTGGTAAAAGGCGCAAGTAAAGGGGAAGGTCTTGGAAACCAATTTTTAGGAAACATTAGAGAGTGTAACGCTATTATTCACGTTTTACGTTGTTTTGATAATGATAATATTGTACACGTTGACGGAAATGTAAACCCAATTCGTGATAAAGAAACAATTGATATTGAACTTCAATTGAAAGATTTAGAAACGGTTGAAAAACGTTTGGAAAAAGTAAACCGTGCCGCTAAAACCGGAAACAAAGAAGCGCAAACAGAAAAAGGGCTTTTAGACAGAATCAGAGAGTCGTTATTACAAGCTAAGTCGGCTCGTACTATTGTACCTCAAGGGAATGATGAAGAGGTTCTAATGGAATCTTTCCAATTGATTACCGCAAAACCGGTTTTATACGTTTGTAATGTTGACGAAAGTTCAGCAGTAAACGGAAATAAATATGTAGATCAGGTTCGTGAGTTAGTAAAAGACGAAGATGCTGAAGTTATCATCCTTTCAGTAGGAGCAGAGGCAGATATTACCGAATTAGAAAGCTACGAAGAGCGTCAGGTTTTCCTTGAAGATATGGGATTACAAGAGCCGGGAGCATCTGTTTTAATTCGTGCTGCTTACAAATTGTTAAAACAACAAACGTATTTTACAGCAGGTGTAAAAGAAGTTCGTGCCTGGACGATCAATATCGGATCTACTGCACCACAAGCAGCCGGAGTTATCCACACTGATTTCGAAAAAGGATTCATCCGTGCAGAAGTAATTTCATACGAAGATTACGTTCAATACGGTTCAGAAGCCAAAGCAAAAGAAGCAGGAAAATTCAAAGTAGAAGGAAAAGAATATATTGTGAAAGATGGTGATGTAATGCATTTCCGTTTCAACGTATAATTTTTTTGAAGATAGAATAAAGAGAATAGAATAAAGAATATAGATTGAACCGCTGAAGAAATTTAGCGGTTTTTTTATGCGCCAAATCTAAATCTGCAAGATCTGCTAAATCTGCGTGCACAAAAAAATGCGCTTTTTCTAACCATATAAGTGATGTAAGTTCATTTAAACTTTGCGCATAGTCTGTGAAGCTTTTTGATATGAACTTACATCACTTATATGGTTTTAAAAAAAGTTTTTTATATTCATTTTGAGTGAATTGTTAAATAGAATTTATTAGATGTTGTTCTTTTAATGAGTTTGGCTTGGTTTTAGCAAACAGATTTTTAAGCTAATCTATAAATAAAACCTTAAAAATACTCCTGATGCAAAAAAGCGTTTTAATTCTAATTCTAACCTTAGTCGTTATTTCTTGTAAAAAGAGTGAATCGCCAGCAGGGCCAAGTATATTTTTCGAAGAACCACAACCTGTTAATGAGTCTGAATTAGATCATTTTCCTTCAAAATTCAGAGGTTTGTATATGGGTAAAGATTCTACTTTTATTAGAATTAATGACGATGTAGCTCAATATGAATATTTTTACAAGTATAAAATTCATAAAAATGAACTTGATTCAATGAAAACAGAATTTAATCTAATAGACGGGAAGTTAATAAGTAAATGGGGAAACGAAACATTTGATGTTTCATCACAAGGTGATTCTTTGTTAATGTCTCAAAAAGTGATTGACACACTTTTCAGATTCTCCTATTATCAAAAGGCAAAACGAATAAATGGCAACTTAGTATTGAGTACAAAAGACTCTATTTTTTGGACCGTGCAAAATCTAAGCATCGAAAAAAACAGACTAAAACTTAAAGACATTTGTTTATATACTGATATTAGGAAAATGGATTCTGTTACTTTAATTAAATCAAAAATGCTGGATTCAACTTCTCATTTACTTAAGCCGACCCGAAGAGAATTTGGGCGTATTTTAAGAATCAAAAACTTAGGCTATTTACAAGAATTCAAAAAAGTAAAAAATTAAATACAAGAAGTCTGCGTGCAAAAAAAATGTGCTTTTCTAACCATATAAGTGATGTAAGTTCATATTAAAAAGCTCTTCAAACTATGCGCAAAGTTTAAATGAACTTACATCACTTATATGGTTTAAAAAAAAAGCTTCCCGTCTTAATTTACCTTAAACTAACATGGGAATCTGATAAACTTCTAAGGAAATATCGAAACGTAATTTTTCTGTTGAATCCTTAAATTTGAGAGTATGTCTAAAACCGGAACTCGTGAAACGTCAAAATATATTTTCAAAATCATGGAATTTACTTAAGGATACTTTCCTAGAATTCAACGAAGATAACGCGATCAAGTTAAGTGCGTCACTGTCTTATTATACATTATTTGCATTACCACCTTTGTTGATCATCATTATAACGATATGTGGTTTCTTTTTTGGAGAAGAAGCCGTAACGGGAGAACTTTATGGACAAATCAACCGATTAGTAGGAAATGATGCCGCCATTCAGATTCAGGAAGCGATAAAAAATGTGCAATTGTCAGACAGTAATGTCTTTATCACGGTTTTTGGAGTTGTGATGCTACTTATCGGGGCCTCGGGTGTTTTTGCGGAGATTCAGAGTTCGATTAATTTTATTTGGGGACTAAGAGCTAAACCTAATAAAGGGCTAAAGAAATTCATTCAAAACAGGATCATGTCGTTTTCTATGATTGCTTCTGTGGGGTTTTTAATGCTGGTCAGCTTAATGCTAAATACTGTTTTAGACCTTTTAAACAGCAGGTTGAAATTATATTTCCCCGAAAGTACGGTATATCTTTTTTATGTTATAAATTTAGTCCTTGTTTTGGCGAGTATCACGTTGCTTTTTGCCATTATTTTCAGAACGCTGCCCGATGGGGTCATAAAATGGAAAGACGCTTTTATAGGAGCCTCCTGCACAGCGGCTCTCTTTATGATCGGTAAATTTGCGATTGGATTTTATTTAGGAAGTTCAACTATCGCCAGCGTTTACGGAGCTGCAGGTTCTGTAATTATTATTTTGGTCTGGGTTTATTACTCGGCTATTATTTTATATTTTGGAGCTGAATTTACGAAAGTATATGCAAAATCATACGGCGGACAGATTGTGCCAAACGAGTATTCGGTCGAAATAAAAAAAGAAATTTTCGAAATCAAAGAATGATAATAACATGTTTTTTTTAACCATATAAGTAATGTAAGTTCATATTAAAAAGCTTTTCAAACTATGCGCAAAGCTTTAATGAACTTACATTACTTATATGGTTTAGAAAATGAGTACCATAAATGTTTTAAAACACAAAGAAAAATTAATATTTATACATATGAAAATTATAGCGTTTGGAGGAAGTAACAGTCAGCATTCAATCAATAAAAAATTGGCAACATACGCAGCCGGTTTATTCGAAAATGCAGAAATTGAAGTTTTAGATTTAAATGATTATGCAATGCCCTTGTTTAGTGTCGATCTGGAAAAAGAAATAGGACAGCACGAAATTGCTAAATTGTTTTTGAGTAAAATAGAGAGTGCTGATACTTTGGTCATTTCTCTGGCAGAAAACAACGGAAATTATTCGGCAGCTTTCAAAAACCTTTTTGATTGGAGTTCCAGAATTATGAAAGAAATTTTTCAGCAAAAGCCAATGTTACTATTAGCGACCTCACCGGGAGCAAGAGGAGGAGCATCTGTTTTAGAAATCGCAAACAATGCTTTACCAAGGTATGGAGCGCAGATAAAAGCGACTTTCTCCTTACCGGCTTTCAATGCTAATTTTGATATCGAGCAAAATAAAATTTCAAATACAGAGTTAGATAGAGAATTAAAAGAGAGTATAAAAGCCAGTTTCTAGTCCATGATATTAAAAAAAAATACCATTTTTGTTCTTTTTCTAAGTGTCCTTTTTTTACAATCCGCTTACTCGCAAAAGTATAATGCGGTTGACAATATTGTTTTAAAATACCCAAAGCAATTTAGCAGTACTGAAAAATTAGCAGAAAGAATTGAGAAAGATTTTACTTCAGATTACGACAAAGCAAGAGCGATCTACAGTTGGATTGCTTTTAATATAAGTTACGATTTAGCAACGTATCTGAATCCTCCAAAAGCACGAGGTTTTAGCTATACGACTGAATTAGATAAACAGCAAAAAATAAAACTTCAGAATGATAAAGATCTTCAAAAAGTGTTTAAAACCCGAAAAGCAGTTTGCGAAGGGTTTACACTTTTATACAGTCATTTGGCAGGATTGGTTGGTTTAAAGTGTGAGATTGTCCGCGGAGATTCTAAAACCAGATTGAATGATATCGGACGACAAAACACCACCTCTAACCACGCTTGGAATGTTGTTTTAGCGGATGGAAAATGGCGATTGGTAGATGTAACCTGGGGAGAAGGATATTACGATCAAAGCAAAAGAAAATTGGCCAAAGATTTTACGGATATTTATTTTGATACCAATCCAACCTATTTTTTTGCCAAACATTTTCCTGATTCAGGTACTTATCTTGGGGATCAATTAAGTAAAAGTGATTTCCTGAATGCACCTCTGATTTATAACAAAACGATTGAAGGAGACTACGAAATTATGGCACCTCAATCGGGTACTATTACAGTGAAAAAAGGCGATAAGGTTACTTTTAGAATTAAAAACATTTCAAAAACAGCGGTACTTTTTTATCTGAATCAAAAAAATCAGGCGGTTCGAATCGAAAACTCAAAAGAAAGAGGAGAAAGTTTAGAATTTCAGGTTACATTTGACCAGAATATCGGCCAATACCTTACTTTTTATCTTGACAAAAGCAGTATTGTTTCCTTTAAAGTTATTCAAAAATAAATAAAACTTAAAACCAGATTTCCCAAAAATTACCTTAATTAAATGCCACAAAAAAAACTCCTTATCTTATTCCTTTTTGCGAATATGATTTTTTCACATGCCTCTTATTCCCAAAATTACAGCGCTATTGACAGTATTGTATTAAAATATCCGGATTTTGGAAACACAACAAAATTAGCAGAAAGAATTAAAATAGATTTTACTTCAGAACATGATAAAGCAAGAGCAATATACAGTTGGATTGCTTTAAATTTAGAATATGATTTAGAGACATTTTTAAATCCACGCGATAAAAAAAGTTTTTCAGCCAAAGAGGATGCTGATTGGGCTAAAAAAAAACAATTAAACGATGCTAGTACTACTCAAAAAGCCTTTAGATCCCGAAAAGCGGTATGCGAAGGATTTGCGAATTTGTATGCACATTTGGCTGCATTAACCGGATTAAAATGTCAGGTAGTAACCGGGGACTCAAAAGTAGATTTACCGGATATTGGAAGAAGAAATTATCTTTCGAATCATGCTTGGAATACGGTTCAGGTTGATGGAAAATGGATCTTAATTGATGTTACCTGGGGACAGGGGTCTTATGATTTTAAACGTAAAGTACTGGTAAGGAAATTTACGTCTATTTATTTTGACATGGAACCAAAATATTTTAACGCCAAACATTATCCTGAAGCTGCGATGTACAAAGGAAATACAGGAAACAAAAATGAGTTTCTGAATGGTCCACTTATTTATAACGAATTTATAAAAGAAAAGTGTGAAATCTTAATGCCATTTTCGGGCGTAATCAATGCTAATGAAGGAGATAAGATTACTTTTAAGATCAAAAATGTTTCGAAAATTGATGACCTTTATTATCGTGACAAAAAGGAAGAAAAGGTTAAAATTGAAAATATTAAAGAAGAAAATGGGATATTAGAGTTTCAAATTACTTATAATAGAAAACAGGGGCGTTTTATTACTTTGTATCTTTTTAATGAAGGTTTTGCTTCTTTTAAAGTAGTTCCAAAAACGATTTAGACTTTAAGGAGATTTCGAAATATTATTTTAATAGCGTATCTTAGCAAGAAGTATAAAAAAATAGTTTTGGACTTATGGAAACAACTTTTCTGAAATCAATTTTAGATAATGATTTCTATAAATTTACGATGCAGCATGCTGTAATTAAACTTTTTCCAAAAGCAAAGGTACGTTATGCTTTTATCAATCGTGGAAAGCATGTTTTTCCGCCCGGTTTTGCTGATTTGCTTCGACGTTCGGTTGACGCGATGGCAGATTTGCGATTGACGAAAGAAGAGAAGCGTTATTTGTCACATCATACCCATTACCTTGATCCCACCTATTTGGATTTTTTGCAAGGATACAGTTTTGATCCGTCAGAAGTCGAAATTAGTCAGGAAGGATTAGAATTAAAAGTTACTATTGAAGGCTATTGGTACCGTACCATTTTGTGGGAAGTTCCTTTGATGGCTCTGATATCGGAACTTTTTTACAAAGCCAATCTTCCGATTCGATTAAACGATGATGCCATAAAAAGCCTGACCAAAGATAAAATAGATAATTACAATACACTTGGAGTGGCTGTTTTGGAATTTGGGACACGCCGCCGCCATTCTTACGAGGTGCAGGAGTTGGTAAATGAAACGCTGAATAGTTTTGGTAATCAAAGTTTTATTGGAACCAGTAATGTGCATTTTGCAATGGTTAACAATAAACGACCACTGGGAACACATGCCCACGAGTGGTTTATGTTTCATGCAGCACAATACGGCTTTAAGATGGCCAATTCAATGAGTTTGGAGCATTGGACACAGGTGTATGGAGGAGATCTCGGAATTGCGCTTACAGATACGTATACGTCGGATATATTTTTCAACCAATTTGATAAAAAATACTCCAAACTTTTTGATGGCGTTCGGCATGACAGTGGTGATCCCGTAGAATTTGCTCAGAAAGTAATCGCGCATTATACCAAAATGGGAATTGACCCCAAGTCAAAAAGCATTGTTTTTTCAGATTCTCTTAATTTTGATAAAGTAAAAGTGATATCCGATTTTTGTAAAGACAAGATCAGAATGTCTTTTGGAATCGGAACTAATTTTACCAATGATGTCGGCCTTCCGTCTATGAATATGGTGGTCAAATTAACCGATACCAAACCAGATAACACACATTGGCAGGGAGTTGTAAAACTTTCTGACGAAAAAAATAAAAATACAGGAACACCCGAAATGATTGCTTTGGCAAAAGAAGTACTGGGAATTAAATAGTATTTTTTGTTGTAACGTTGATTTTTTATATTTTTAAGGTCCGTATTATTTTAAAATCAATTTAAATAGTTTTAAAAAGCCGTTTTTATTGATAACTTTAAAATGATACGCTTTCATTTTTTACCCAGAAATGGTACATTAGCCAAAAATCCTAAATTCATTTATGCTAGAGCAAAATCAATATAACGAAGATAACATTCGATCACTCGATTGGAAAGAACATATCCGTATGCGTCCGGGAATGTATATCGGAAAATTAGGTGATGGATCTTCACCAGATGATGGTATTTATATTCTTTTAAAAGAGGTTTTAGACAACTGTATCGATGAATTCGTTATGGGTGCCGGAAAAACTATTGAAGTGACGATCAAGGATAAAACGGTTTCTGTTCGGGATTACGGACGTGGAATTCCGTTAGGTAAAGTAGTCGACGTAGTTTCGAAAATGAACACTGGAGGAAAGTATGATTCTAAAGCTTTCCAGAAATCAGTGGGTCTGAATGGTGTCGGAACAAAAGCGGTTAATGCTTTGTCAAGTAGTTTTCGTGTAGAATCGGTTCGTGATGAAAAACAAAAAGCAGCAGAATTTTCGGCAGGGAATCTTGTTTCAGAAGAAGATGTAATTGATACAACAAAACGAAAAGGAACAAAGGTTTCTTTTACACCGGACGAAACGATTTTCAAAAACTATAAATTTCGTTTAGAATATGTAATCAAAATGGTCAAAAACTATTGTTATCTGAACAATGGTTTGACGATTATCTTCAATGGTGAAAAATACCTTTCAGAAAACGGTCTTAGAGATTTGTTAGAAGAAACCATCAGTGAAGAAGATCTAGAATATCCGATTATTCATTTGAAAGATCATGATATTGAAATCGCTTTAACACACAGTAAAACACAATATAGCGAAGAATACCATTCTTTTGTAAACGGTCAGAATACCACACAAGGAGGTACGCACTTAGCCGCTTACAGAGAAGCTGTTGTAAAAACCATTAGAGAATTTTACAACAAAAACTTTGAAGCATCTGACGTTCGTAAATCGATTGTGAGTGCGATTAGCATCAAGGTAATGGAACCTGTTTTTGAGTCTCAGACCAAAACCAAATTGGGTTCAATGGACATGGGTTCTGATGATGGAACGCCTGCAGTATCGGTTCGTACTTTTGTAAATGATTTTGTGAAAACCAAATTAGACAATTATTTACATAAAAATACACCAACGGCAGAAGCCTTATTGCGTAAAATTTTACAAGCAGAACGCGAACGTAAAGAACTATCAGGAATTAGAAAACTGGCCACAGATCGTGCTAAAAAAGCCAATCTTCACAATAAAAAATTAAGAGATTGTCGTGCACATCTTCCTGATACAAAAAATCCAAGAAACTTAGAAAGCACTTTGTTTATTACCGAGGGAGATTCGGCATCGGGATCGATTACCAAATCGCGTGATGTAAATACGCAAGCCGTTTTTAGTTTACGTGGTAAGCCTTTGAACTCATACGGAATGAGCAAAAAGATTGTGTATGAAAATGAGGAATTCAATTTACTGCAAGCCGCTTTAGATATCGAAGACGGTCTAGAGAAATTAAGATACAACAATATCGTAATCGCAACCGATGCCGATGTCGACGGTATGCACATCCGTTTGTTGTTGATTACGTTCTTTCTTCAGTTTTTCCCCGAATTAATAAAAGAAGGGCATTTATACATTTTGCAAACGCCACTTTTTAGGGTTAGAAATAAAAAGGAAACGATCTATTGTTATTCGGAAGAAGAAAGAAAAGATGCGATTGAGAAATTAAAACCAAAGCCGGAAATCACGCGATTTAAAGGTTTGGGAGAGATTTCGCCCGACGAGTTTAAAAACTTTATCGGAGATACCATTCGCCTTGACCCGGTTATGATGGATAAAAATACTTCGATTGAGCAATTATTGTCTTTCTATATGGGTAAAAATACACCGGACAGACAAGAGTTTATTATCAAGAATTTGAAGGTGGAGTTGGATGCGATTGAAGAGGAAGCTTAAAAAACAACATATTATTGTCAAACAATCTGCAAAATAAAGATGTATTTCAACAAGTAGTCGACTTGCTTTAAAACGCTAGACGGCAGGTTTTATCAGGACTTATACAACGATTGAATTAAGAATTTGGAAAAGGATTTTCGATAGATAATTTGGAAAGAATAAGGAAGTTTTATTTGACTTACTCAATTTCCGCAGTCACTGACTGCGGAATTTAACTATTAAAATAAATAAAATGATAAACAAAATATCGTTTAAAAATTATAAGCTTTTTAAAGAAAAGCAAACGCTAGAAATAAGACCGATTACTATTTTAATTGGTAAAAACAATAGTGGAAAAAGTGCTGTTTTGAAATTACCTGTTTTAGTTTCAAATAGCTTGGAAGGTTTGCCAATAAATTGGAAATACAAAATTGGTGATGATAGTGAAAATTCTATTGAATTAGGAACTGATTTTAAAGACTTAGTTTATAATAGAAATGTAATAACACCAATTGTTTTTGAAGTATCTAATGATAAAGACTCTATTGAAGTTACTTTAAATAAAGAAGATGGTGTGTTAGACTATAAACTAAATGATAATGAAATAGATGCTTCATCTAATTTTAAAGGATTTTTATTAGAGGGTAATAAAATTAATAATTTAAACATAGCTATTGATTATTTAGGTGCTATTAGAATCGAACCAGAATCTGATTATGTTTTTTCAAATTTAGATTATGAAAAAATAGGTATTAAAGGTCAAAATGCATATCCTATCTTAATTAATGATTTTATGAATACTGGTCAATTAGCAGTTCAGGTAAGCGATTGGTATAAAAATAATTTTGAAAATTGGGTGTTAAAGGTTATTGAAAATAAAGAAGGTACCGAAACTAAATATGAAATTGCTATTTCAAATTCTGTGTTAAATGCAATAAATATTAAGCAAACTGGACAGGGAATTCACCAAGTATTCCCCCTCATAGTTCGTTCTTATTTAAAAGATACAGAACCAACTTTAATTATAATTGAAGAACCAGAAACGCATTTACATCCTGCTGCACATGGAAATTTAGCAGAAAGATTTGTAGATTCTTTTTTAGAGGATAATAATAAAAATTATTTAATAGAAACTCATTCTCAAAATTTTGTATTAAGATTGAGAAGATTAGTAGCAGAAGGTAAATTAAAACCTGAACAATTAGCTATTTATTATGTAGATTTTAATGACGAGATAAATGAAAGTACATTAGAAAAAATTAATGTGGATGAATTTGGAAGAGTAGAATGGTGGCCAGATGGGGTATTTAGTGAAACATTGTCAGAAACAATAGGTATAAGAAATGCTCAATTAGATAACTCAAAGTATGGTAATTGAAATTGATAGAAATGTTTTTAAAGAAAGAAATTTTAAGGGTTTGAATTTTTTTCTTCAAATGTGTACTTATAAAAGTAGATATAAAGTCTATACTGAAATTAATGAAGAATTATTGACTTCAAATGAATTTAAAAGACTTGATTATGAAGATCAATCTCTATTACAAGACAATTATAATAATTTCATAACAAATCAATCAATAGCTTCTGATATTTTTTTAATATCAAATTATTTTATTACAACGGAAATTAATGAGGAAGTCAATAATTTTACAATTGATGAAGCAATACGTTATTTTATTCAACCAATAAGTATCGTTTTAGAAAATAGTAAAAATGACGCATACTTTATTAATGCAGTTTTTACACATTTTGCTACAGATAATCAAATACAAAATCATTTAAATAATAATTGGATTCAATTTGAAAATGCTGGTGGATGTGATAATATTATTAACTTCTTGGAAGGTAAAAAGCAATCTTTTAACTCACTACCCAAAAGTGATAAGAGTAAATATTTGAGATGTTTTGTCCTAATGGATTCAGATAAATTACATTTTTCTTATGAACTCAAAGAAAATAAGATAAAAACATTAAATTATTTAGATAATAATAATATTTCATATCATATATTAGAAAAAAGAAGTATAGAAAATTATGTTCCAAAAGAAGTATTTATAAACTTAGATAATAGGTATAATACTTGGCTTGATGCATTTCAAGCTTTATCAGAGGAGCAAAAGGATTTTTTTAGTATTGAAAATGGTTTATGCGGTGTAGATAAAAATCAGAATCCGAAAAAAAGTGAAGAACAAATTAATTTAGATACGAATAATTTGTTTAATAATATATTAATAGGATCCCTAAAAACTAATATCTTAGTTAATGGTCTAAAACATCAGGGTTATGGAAGTTTTAAGGAAAACTTCCCTAAGTTGTTTGAGTCACCAAATACTAATACTATTACTTTAAAAGGAAGAGCAAATTCTATGGAGTTAGAAAATATTGTTCAAAAAATTAAAAATTTATTATGAACGAACAGATAAAAATAAAACCGGATAAAGATAAAATATCGGAATATATTAAAAGTTTTGAAAAAGGCTTATTACAAGTGCCTGCTTTTCAAAGAGATTTTGTTTGGACTAATGAAAAAAAATTGGATTTATTTGATAGTATTAAGAAAGGCTATCCAATCGGTTCTGTCTTACTTTGGCAACCTTATTTTGAGAAGGAAGAATTTTATGATAATTTTAGTGGAGATAAGTTAGGGTCATATCCAATTCCTGAACGTAACTCAAATTCTTTTTTTATTTTAGACGGTTTTCAGCGTTTGTCTACTTTAATTGGCTGTTTGTTACATCCTGAAAAGGCAAAGCAAAAAGGTATTTTAAGAGATGAGAAAGAATGGCAAAAAGAGTTCAATATAGTATATAATTTAAAGGAAGAACAATTCGAAATTAATAGAAATTTTAAAGATTTTTTTCAAGTTCCTATATACAAATTAGTTGATGGAAAAGAGTTTTATCAGTTTCAAAAAAATCTTTTTGATGATGATGAAGTAAATTCTAAATATATTGAGAGGTATGAAGAAATTAGTCTAATTTTTCAAAATTATGAATTACCTAATATTAATGTTTTAGGTGGTTCAATTACTGAAGCAATAGATATATTTCAAAGATTAAATTCTACAGGAGCTCCTATAACTACTGACTGGGTTATTAATGCCAGAGCGATGGGGAAAAATATTAATTTTAGATTGGGTGATAAAATTGATAATTTACTCGAAAATGAATTAACCATTTATAATTTTCAAAATATAAAACGGCAAGTGATATTACAGTGTATAACTAATTCGTTTGGAGGAGTTTATTTTGATCAAATTTCTAAAAATGACAATAAAAAACTTGAATTATTAGTTGATAGACCTGACTTTATTCCAGTTACCGAAAAAACTTTTTTGGCTATTGAAAAAGCAGTTAAATTTTTATTTGAGGGATTAATTGTTTTGAATGCAAAATATATCCCATATAACAATCAAATGATTTTTATAACAGATTTTTTTAATCAAATAGATGTACCCACTCATAGGCAAATTGAGGAATTAAAAAAATGGTTTTGGATTACTTCTTATTCTAATTATTTTACAATATACAATTTAAGTAAACAAAGAATTGCGTATAATAGATTTCAGGATTTTATCTTAAATGAAGATGTTAACCCAATATTTTACGATACTAAGGATAAATTCGAAACTTTAGAATTTCCAGATAAAATTGAAATGGGTAGTGTACGAAAAAAATCGCTTGCATTGTTTCTTATTAATTATTCAATTAATGGAAAAAATATTTTGAATGGAAAGTTTTTAGATGTTAATGAAATTGCAGGAGTCAAAAGTTACAAGCTATTTAAAGATTATAATTCCTCAGAAAACACTGTTTTTGTCGTTGAAAAATATAATTCTAGTGATAATTTTCCAAAGTCATTAAAAGATCTCTCTTTTATGCTTCAAACTAAAAATGAAGGAAAATATTCTGAATATTTTATAAATGAAGAAATGCGAAAAGAATATAGAAATAGTAATTTTCATATTGTTCTTGAACTTAGAAAAGAACTAATAAAACAAGAAGAAAGAAAATTTGTTGAGAGCTTAGATATTAATTACGCGGATTTTCTTCCTTGGTAAATTATACTCAAAATAAACTATGAAAGACGAAGAAGACGATAACATAATTCCGGACGGGGAAGATAATAATTGCGAAGAAAACTCAGCTGATGATAATCAGGATGGGGATTCTGACGAAATTATTGATGTAGATGCCAAACATTTCGAAGGCCAGCATTTTTACGAAAATCAGGAAGAGGAAGGTCAGGATACGATTACGAAAGTAACCGGAATGTATAAAGACTGGTTCTTGGATTATGCGTCGTACGTAATTCTGGAACGTGCAGTTCCTGCTATCGAAGACGGATTTAAACCGGTACAACGTCGTATTATGCACTCTTTGAAGGAGCTGGATGATGGTCGTTATAACAAAGTTGCCAATGTGGTTGGTCACACCATGCAGTATCACCCACACGGAGATGCGAGTATCGGTGACGCTATGGTACAGATTGGTCAGAAAGATTTATTGATTGACTGTCAGGGAAACTGGGGAAATATATTAACGGGTGACGGTGCTGCAGCTTCGCGTTACATCGAAGCGCGTTTGTCTAAATTTGCTTTGGAGGTTTTATACTCTCCAAAAATTACCGATTGGGGTGTTTCGTATGACGGACGTCGTGCTGAACCGAACAATCTTCCGGTAAAATTCCCATTACTCTTGGCACAAGGAGCAGAAGGTATTGCGGTTGGACTTTCAACGAAAGTTTTACCTCATAACTTCAATGAGTTAATCGATGCTTCGATCAAGATTTTAAAAGGAAAACCGTTTACACTTTATCCGGATTTTATGACACAGGGTATTGCCGATGTGTCCAATTATAATGATGGACTTCGTGGGGGTCGTGTGCGTGTACGTGCTAAAATTGCCCAGTTGGATAAAAACACATTGGTGATTACACAAATTCCGTTTTCGACCAATACAACGACTTTGATTGACAGTATTTTGAAAGCCAATGATAAAGGTAAAATCAAAATCAAGAAAATCGAAGACAATACAGCAGCAGATGTTGAGATTTTAATTCACCTTTTTCCGGGTGTTTCTCCGGATAAAACAATTGATGCTTTGTTCGCCTTTACGGCTTGCGAAACTTCTGTAGCGCCTTTAGGTTGTGTAATTGAAGACAATAAACCTTTGTTTATCGGAGTTTCTCATATGTTGAAAATTTCAACAGAGAGAACGGTCGATTTACTGCGTCAGGAGTTGGAAATTCAATTGGAGGAATTAAAAAACAAATGGCATTTTGCTACTTTAGAAAAAATCTTCATCCGTGAAGAAATGTATATTGACTTTAAGCTGTATGGTGATAAAGAAGGATTATACAAATATATGTACGATCGATTTGAGCCTTTCAAAAAAGCATTCGTCAGAGAAATCAACGACGATGATTTGCAACGACTGACTCAAATCCCGATGATTCGTATTACGCGTTTCGACTCTGACAAAGCCGATGATCTTATCGCTAGGTTAGAAGACGAAATGAAAGAGGTAGAACATCATTTAGAAAACCTGATAGATTTTGCCATTGCCTACTTTACGAAATTAAAAGAGAAATACGGAAAAGGTCGTGAACGCCAGACAGAACTTCGTATTTTTGATAATGTTGAGGCTACAAAAGTAGTTTTAAGAAACACAAAACTGTACGTAAACCGCGAAGAAGGTTTCGTCGGAACCAGTTTAAAGAAAGACGAATATGTAGCGGATTGTTCTGATATTGATGATGTAATTGTGTTTTTGCGTGATGGTACATTAATGATTACAAAAGTCGATTCCAAAACATTTACAGGAAAAGATATTATACATGTTGCCGTTTTTGATAAAGGAGACAAACGTACAATTTACAACATGATGTATCGTGATGGTAAATCGGGTCCTTCCTATATAAAACGTTTTAACGTGACTGGAGTTACCCGTGACAAACCTTACGATTTGACAAATGGTACAAATGGTTCGCAGGTCGTCTATTTTTCACATAATCCAAACGGAGAAGCTGAGGTGGTGACTATTTTATTGCGTCAGATTGGAACCATTAAAAAATTGAAATTTGATATTGATTTTGCAAATTTGGCGATTAAAGGACGCGCTTCAAAAGGGAATCTGGTTACTAAATATCCAATTAAAAAAATCGAATTAAAAGAGAAAGGAATTTCAACTTTACTACCAAGAAAAGTTTGGTTCGACGATACGGTAAAACGTCTGAATGTAGATGCACGAGGCGAACTGCTAGGCGAATTTAAGCCAAGTGATAAGATATTGGTCATTAGCCAGGCAGGTAAAGTAAAAGTTATCATTCCGGAATTGTCTACGCATTTTGATGAAGATATGATTGTTCTGGAGAAATGGAAACCTAAGAAACCGATCTCAGCGATTTATTATGATGGGGAAAAAGAGCGTTATTTCCTGAAACGTTTTCTGGTAGAAACCGAAAACAAGGAAGAAAGTTTTATTACCGATCACCCAAATTCGCAATTAGAAATTGTATCGACAGACTATCGTCCGCTTGCGCAATTGGTTTTTGCAAAAGTAAAAGGAGTTCAGAAGGAAGATTTACATATTGATGTTGAGGATTTCATTGCTGTAAAAGGATTTAAAGCATTAGGAAATCAATTGACCACTGATAAATTGAAACAGGTTAATTTATTAGAGCCATTGCCTTATGAAGAACCTGTAGAAGAGGTTGTAGAAAGAAAAGTGAGTTATAATGACGATGGTTCAGTTGAAACCGAATTAGATGACGATGGCCAGATTGGTCTGGTTCTGGATTAAGATAATTAGTGTAAACCGTCTCAGTTTGAGGCGGTTTTTTTTTCTTATAATTGTCAATTCCGGCACGATGAATCACACAAGAAACTCCGTACAGTTTGTCATCCTGAGGAACGAAGGATCTACGCTTGCTGAATCGATACCGTTGAACTTCACTTTACGGAATTACTTGTGAAGATACTTCGTTCCTCAGTATGACAAAATTGTGAAAAATAGAAGCGGAGCATTTAGTGTGATTTCTCGTGCCTCCGAAATCTGATTTATTAGATGAAACAGTAATAAAATCTATTCCTACAATACAGATGTTGATCAACCAAAATTGATTATGTTTGTGTAACTTACTGAATTTTAAAAGTAATAAAAAATGAATGTTAAGCTAACAGATAAAGATAAAATTAGTGTAACGAATCCTGATGAATTATACGAAATCATGCGACAGATTTTGTTTCGTGATAATAAAATAGACTGTGAGAAGGAACATTTCTGGATGATAGGGCTAAACATGGCAAATACAATCGTGTATATAGAATTGGTAAGCATGGGGAGCGTAAAAGCTTCACAAGCAGAACCAATGAATGTTTATAGAGTTGCGGTATTAAAAGGTGTTACAAGTGTGATCGCTGTGCATAACCATCCGAGTGGTAATTTGACTCCATCTGAAGCCGATAAGGATACTACAGACCGATTAATACAAGTGGGGAAAATTTTAGATATAAAATTTTTAGACCATTTTATTATTAGTGCAGAAAAATATATTAGTTTTTTGGATATTGGATTAATGGCTCAATTAGAAAAAAGCCTGAAATATGTTGTTCCGTATAAAATAGAAGAAATAATCCGTAAACAGGAAATGGAAATCAGATTAGGGAAAGAAAAAGCGGATAAATTAAAAGAAACGACGAATCAATTAAAGGAAACAACGAATCAATTAAAAGAATCGGCAAAAGAATTTAAGGAAACCGCAAAAATAGAAAAGTCTTTAAGGATTGAATTTGAAATGACGGTTATTTCCAATTTACTAAAACAGAAGATGACAATAGAACAAATAGCAGTTATTTTGAATCTTACTACAAAGGAAGTAGAGCAAGTTACTAAAAAGATAAAATCATAAAAATCCATTTTTGATTTAGAGTAAGGTTTGAATAGCCTCCTGCTTTAGCTGGAGGAATCAGATAAAGTATAGATTTCAAGGCTTTAGCCAAAACTGCAATTTTGGCTAAAGCCTTTTTTGTATGCATTTTGGAACCTCCAGCTAAAGCAGGAGGCAATTTACAATATAATTTTTGGAGTCATTTTTTGGCCCGACCTGTCATTCCGATTTCTATAATAAAAAGCGAGCGTTAATTTCGAGGCACGAGAAATCATAGAAGAAACTCCGTACAGTTTGTCATCCTGAGGAACGAAGGATCTACGCTTGCTGAATCGATACTGTTGAACTTCACTTTACGGAATTACTTGTGAAGATACTTCGTTCCTCAGTATGACAAAATTGTGGGAAATAAAAATGGAGCACCTAGTGTGATTTCTCGTATCGAAATGGTAAAAAAAGCGAGCGTAAATTTGCGAAATTTGAGCTGTTCAGAAAAAAGAAGTAATAAAAAAGGATGTTTCGCTAACTGTGAGACATCCTTTTTATTGGTGATAAGGTGTTATTTTAGTTTTGTTGGTATTTTTTATCCGTTAGTGTTTTCATGAATGCAACCAACGATTGTTCTTCTTTTTTAGTCAGTTTTAGTGCATCAAAAGGCAATGTTTGGTTGTCTACTGCATAACCCAATCCTTTTCCACCACCTTTATTGTAGAAGTCAACAACTTCTTCTAAAGTTTTAAAAACACCATTGTGCATATAGGGTCCTGTTACAGCAATGTTTCGAACTGTTGGTGTTTTGAAAGCTCCAACCAACTGAGGCATTTTATTGTATAAATATCTGCCGGTATCGGGGCTCAATGCTTTTCCTGAGACGTCATTTGGAGTTCCTATAACTTCGTGTTCGGTTTTGGAATAATTTGGTGGTACTGTTCCGTTAAACAGAGGTGTGAAGTGGCAGGTCGCACATTTTGCTTTACCCATAAAAAGATTCATACCTTCTATTTCCTGATTGGTCAGTGTATTTTCTTCGCCTCTCATATAAACGTCAAATTTAGAATCAAAAGCATTAAGCGACCTTACGTAACTGGCAATTGCATTTTGAATTTGCCAAGCTTCCGGTTTTGCTGTTTTAGGGTAAGCCTTTTTGAAAAGTTTTACGTATTCGGCATCCAGTAAAATCTGAGCATGAATATCTTTTAAAGAGCCATGCATTTCGTCTTTATTTTCAATGACATCCACACTTTGTTTTTCTAAATCTAATTGGCGCATATCCCAAAATTGTGCATTCTGCAAAGAAGCATAGGTCAGGGTAGGCGTGTTTCGCATCAAGTTACTGCCATTTAGTGAAACATTTGTTTTTAGGCCATCGGTAAAGGCTTTTTCAGGATGATGACAGGTAGCACAGCTTCGGTCATTATTTTTGGAAAGCGTTTTATCATAAAATAACTTTTCTCCCAATGTTGCTTTGTCAGCGGTGAAATTATGAGCATCCGAAAGAACAAATCCGTTTACGTCAAAGGCCTCTTTATCAAAAAAAGTGGCTGCAGTGGGTTTTAACGGACTACTTTTTTTAACATTTTGAATCTTTTCTTCTTTCTGGAAAGTTTTTATTTTTTTTGAAATCGGATTCAGATATTGAGTTATAAAAACGGCTCGGTTGAAGGCATTAAAATTGTTGTTGTTTTTACAATATTTTTGTGCCTCTGTGATTAATTTTTTTAAATCTGCCAACGTTTTACTATTGCCATCAATTCTTTGAAGTAGACTTGGAATACCGATTAAACTTTCACCAGCTTCAGGAATTGAGGTCTGTAAAATTGGACTATCAAAACCGGTAATACCTAAGGCAATTACTCTAAAAACATTTTGCTGAACAGCATCTAAGACATAATCGTTACTAATTGTAATGACTTCAAAAGTGCTTTTCAACTGTTTTATGTTGGAGGCGAAAATGTTTAATTCTCGAACTAAATCTTCCTTGTTTGTAACTTCATATTCCGGATAAATAAGTTCTTCCATAACCTGAAAACCATGTGGTTCGAAGGATTTGTTTTCTTCCAGTTCCATTTCGTCTAAGGCTGGGCCGTTCATAAAACGAGCGGTTTCAGGAATGAAGTATTCAACTGCCCATTCTACTTTTTTATAGGCAAGACGGGATTTTTTAAACTGTTCTACAATTTCTTTTTGGGATTGGTCTGTGGTAACTAATTTTTGAAATTGTACAATTTCATTGTTTAATTTGTTTAAATCAATGATCAAATCCTGATTGATGGTAGTTTGAGAATCTTGATTTTCTTTGCATGAAATGGCCAGGCAAAAAAGTATAAACAGAGGAATAAAGTATTTTAATTTTATCATAGTACGTAAAAAGATTACAACCCTTATCAAAAAAAATAAGGGTTGTAAATTTAATTTAGGTTGAAATTATTAGCGTTGTACGTTTCTAATAATAACAGTTTGTCCACCTTCTTTGTTGGTGTTAATACCCGAACCATCTGCATTTTTGAATGCATCAAGTTGCCAAGTGTGCGAGTGAATATTTACTGTAAAAGTGTTTGGTACACCAATTAAATCAGAGATATCTTGCATGGCACCAAATTCCCAGCTACCAAGTCTTGTCTCTCCAGTTTGATTGTATAAGGCATTCCAAGACGCGTCTGTTCTTTTGTGATTCATGTTTAACCAAGGCTTGTTTTGTTTTGAAGCAATATTATATTGCCAGATGTACGAATCGTGTTTTGCATCAGCATAATAACTATCACCATCTTCCTGAATGTAAACGTAATTTTCAGTAACACAAAGGTTGTCCGGATTGATGATTCCTGTTCCCGGAGTACTATCTCCTTCAACAGCTAATTCTAAAGTTCCTTTTAAAGGATCAGCAGCATCCATTTTTAGTTTGTAAACTCTTCCCCACATCGTATAACCGTCAACAGGAGCGTTTGAAGTAGCTTGTCCGGTTGCTGTAAAGTAAACCTCTCTGTTATTGCTGGCACTTCCTTTTCTGTAGTCAACATCTTCTACTCTTGAAAAACGAATAGCTCCTAATGCATTTACAGTAGTATTAATTACAGCTCCTGTCAGGTTTTTTGCATTTGGAATTTCAACAAAAGAAACAGGGTAAGAATTGTTTAAAGTCATGGCAGTTTCTACCTGATTTCCGTCATTTCTTTTTAAAGCATATAATTTTCCGTTTGATAAATCTCCTACAGTACTCATATACATGATCAATTGTCCCGCACTTGCATGTGAAGTTGCGTAAGATTGATCTTCCCCAATCATGATAATTGTTTTTCCAGGATACGCTTCTTTTGGTAATGGAACAGCATTTTCCATACTTGCTTTTCCTAAAGCAGGTAAAACTCTGTCGGTTTTGCTTTTGTCTGAAGATAATCCTAGCGGATTAATTCCATGAACCATACTTTCCTGACCACTTTCTCCGGCAGTTAAAAAGATTGGGCCAAATCCGTGAATTTCTGGAGTGGCTAAAGTTGCTGAACACAAACGTGTTAAACCTCCAATTCCGTCTACTAGATAATCTCCTTTTACTGGTTTAAAAGTTTTGTCTAAATAAACTCTTGAGACAGATTGTAATATTTCGTGGTTGGTAATTAAGATATAACCTTCTCCGTTTGGATTTTTCATGAACCCGGCTCCATCTGGCTGTGCTCCATAAACAAATTTCGGAGATTCCGGTAAAACGTCTGCACTACTGATCAAGGTACTAATCTGAAGGTTTTCGAAACCAGTCATCGGAAAAACAAAAGCAGGGACTTTTGAGTGTGATGTGAAATCGATAGAGGACTTTACCTCGTTAGAAGCACCTTTGTTGTCATCATCCTGACAACTGATTGCAGAAAGACCTGTAATACCAAGCAATGCTAGCGATCTTAAAAAATTAAATTTCATAATATTTTGGTTTTTTTATTTTGAGCAAAGCTATTCCTCAAAAACAAAATACATGTTACGTCAGTTTTTTATAATTGCTAATAAACTATAAGGTATATATTATTAAATCGTAAATATTGGAAGTTAATTGTAAATTTTATGCGTGTGGGGAAGTTATCATAAAACTGCGAAAAAAAATAGAAGTATGCTACCATAGTAAGGATGCGAAATTGAAAAAATAACCCTAAAAAAAAATCCATCCAATCCGTTTAATCTGTGGCAAGAAAAAGTAGCCACAGATTAAAGGATTAAAATGATTTACAAAATCTGTGCAAATCCTTTTAATCAGTGGCAAAAAAATAATTCGTGCCAATTGGTGAAATTCGTGGCAAAATGATGAAGAAGGCCATGAAAACGAGGAATCTAAACAACTTGTTTTTAATAACTTAAAAAGAGTTAGATAGGATTTTAAAGATTAAAAATGATTTTGTCTCTTTTGAGCTAAAAAGTTTAAACGGTAAGGTATGCAAAGTTTAATTATAGTATTACGGCACTTTTTTAACTTTATATCTAATTTTTCTGCACGCAGATTTACTTCGCCAGTTCGCTATCGTTCGGGCAACAGACTGCACAGATTTTTTTTAAAAGGTAAATAAGATCAGCCTAATCTGCTAAATCTGCGTGCAAAAGAAAAAACGCAAAGTTCGCAAAGCTATAACTAAACTTTGCGAACTTTGCGTAAACCCTTTGCGCGCTTTGCGGTTAAAATTCCCCGAAAAGAAGCTTATTTTTAAGAAAGATATTATTGTTTCTTTCGAATCTTCATATTGACAAATTCAACAGCCAACGAAAATGTTATAGCAAAATACAAATACCCTTTCGGAATTGCGCCAATGTGTTCCCCTGCAAGTGTGGCTTCAGATAAATGCATGCTTTCGGTAATCAGCATAAAACCAATCAGGATTAAAAAAGACAATCCTAATATTTGTATAGAAGGATTCTGATTAACAAAATTTCCAACCGGAACCGCAAATAACATCATTACCGCCACCGAAATAATAACGGCAGTTACCATAATAGTCAAAGCGCCATTTACGCCATTTGTCATCCCAACCGCAGTCAGGATTGAATCAACCGAAAAGATTAAATCGATTAATAAAATTTGTAGAATAACATTGGAGAAGGATTGTTTTGCTGCCGTCTTGATGTTTTTTTCCTCTTCGCCTTTATGATCTACTTTCTCGCTGATTTCTTTGGTACTTTTATAAATAAGAAACAATCCTCCGAAAAATAAAATCAGTGCTTGTCCTGTAAAATCTGCATTTAACCAACCCCAGTTTATGCTGAACAGAATGGCTTTCATCGCAATTAGATAAGAAATCCCCATCAACAAGGCAATACGCATGAACATGGCTAAAAACAAACCAATTCTAGTGGCTCTTTTGCGATTTTCTTCCGGAAGTTTACCCGTTACAATGGAGATAAAAATGATATTATCAATTCCCAGAACAATTTCAAGAAAAGTAAGCGTTAAGAGTGCAATCCAGGCATCGGGGTTTAAAAATACTTCCATTTTTAAGAGCTTTTAATTTATTCTATTTTGTGAACTGTTCCGCGTTGTTTTTCTTCAGACCCCACCATTCCAAATTCAAATGTATAGGAATCCTTTGTAGTGTTTAGGATTTTCATACTGATTGCTTTTTCTTCCGCCATATTTTTTGGGTGTTTCTTTTGCAGAATGTACTCACAATCACTTACCCAACGTACGGTTGATGTATCTGTTTTACCGTCAAAGGTTTCAATTTCTATAGTGTCTTTGCGTTCAAATATTGTGGTTTTTTTTACGCCGTTTACTTCAAACTCAAATTTGAATTTTCCGTTTTTGAAGTCCTTGCAGTTGTGTTCTGCGTTGTAACATGATACTAATGCTAATAACGGAAGTAAGAATATAATTTTTTTCATTTTTTTGTTTATGTTGTTTTTAGTGTCGTGCTGAGCGAAGTCGAAGCAGTTTTAGTAGGTCTTCGACTTCGCTCAGACTGACATTCAGGTTCGCTCAGACAGTCATTCAGGTTCGCTCAGACAGTCATTCGATTTCGTCCAGACCGACATTCGACTTCGTTTAGACGGATAATACGATTATTTGAATTTTTTTAACTCGTCATCCGTAAAGTTCTTAATTTCTTTTTCTTTGGCAAACTTTTCAGCATTGTAATTTCCCGATTTATTCTTCGGAATTGATAAACTGTTCCAGTCGTCTTTTTTTAATTGTTTGGCATAAAAAACAATTTGTCCGATATGATAAGGGTAATGTGCCAATTGTCGATTGATGGCTTCAATGACCGTATGGCCTTCGTTCCTGATATAGATTATTTGGGAAAGTTGTTCGGGTTTTAAATTTTCTAAAGTAGTCAGAAAACAATCCCATCCTTTATTCCAAACCGCTAAAACTTCTTCTTTTGATTGTAAGTCATTTTCAAATTCGGCATCACGATTGCGCCACTCTTTTTCCCCATCAGTAGTTAGGAAATCAGTCCAACGTGATAACATATTGCCCGAAATGTGCTTTATGATTGTAGCGATACTGTTTGTATCTTCATTTACGGTAGTAAAAAGCTGTTCGGGTTCCAATTGGGCCATTGCTTTTTCGCCTAAGATTTTGTAATATAAAAATTGCTTTTTAACACTTTCTAAATACGATTCGGTTGCATCCATAACTAAACAATTTTAATGTCATATTTGTCTAAAAGGCCTTCAATTCCCTGAGTTGCAAATTGTGCTTTTCGCATCGGATTGAATTCAGGATCAATTTTGTAATTATAAGCTGTTCTAAAGTCAACCGCCGCTAATTGAGTTTCGTTAAAAATAGCGCCTTCAAGATTGCAATTATCAAAAGAAGAGCTTGTGAGATTGGTTCCTATAAAAGTTACTTCTCTCACCGAACAGTTTATAAACTTAGTTTTCGGCATTTTTTTGTTCGAAAAAATAGCGTAGTCTAAAGTGCTTTCCTCAAAGTAAACCTGAAATAAAAAGTCATCACACTCATTAAAAGCAATTCCTAAAAGTTTACAATTCTTAAAAGTCACATTTTTTAAACTCGTTCCGGCCAAACTGGTCATCGACAGGTTACAGTCTATGAATTCGCAGTCTAAAAAAGTATTGTAAGCAAAATTACTGTTGGAAAAATCACAATTTTTAAAAACACAATCTTCAAACTCCCGATTGTTTATTTTTTTATCAATATAAATGACTTTGTCAAATGTTTTCTGAATGTGTATTAGACTTTCCATGAATATTTTTTTGATTTCCGGGCAGTATGTCTTACCCGTAAAATTTGAATTACTTGATTGGTAATTTGGTATGAAACGCTGAAATTATAGATCGTATAAACTCTGAAACTACCATCATTATTGGTTTTTTGCTTGTCAAGTTTATAAATTTCAGATTGTGTTTTTAGTATATCGGTACTGTCAAAAATAGAATTAATTACTTTGTCGGCAATTTGGAGTGATTTACTCTCAAAGAAAATATAGAAATGAATATCTTCTAATTGTTGTAGAGCGTTACCTGACCAAATTATTTTCTTCCCCACTTTTTGGCTATTTCTTTGGCTTCGTCTTCAGAATGGAAATTCCCTTTTTTAATGTCTTCTAAAGCATTTTCTATATCTAAATTGTAGGCAGTATCAGAATCAACAGTAGTACTATTGACAGATTGTAAAAGATGTTTTAGTTTCTCTACAAAGGAAGGATCTTTGACCTTGTCAATTTCTTGATGAATCCAATTTATTTCTGCTTGCATATCCATAATAAAGAGTTTTAGTAAAGATATAAATTAATCATTAAACAAACCTTTCATGATGATTTTCAATCCATAAAAAATTAAAAACATGGCACTTAAACAAGCTACAATTCCGATTCCTAAAACCAAATAGTGCCAGTTGGTGTGCTGATTCATAAAAGCGTTATAAATTAAGGAGGGTCCAATGAATAGTAACGGTAATGAACCTGTCACGTATTTGATGCCTTTTCCGAGTAGTTCTTTATTTGTTGACATTTTTTTTTAAGTTTCAGGTTTAAAAGTGTTTCAGGTTTAAAGTTGTTTCAGGTTTCAGGTTTCAAGTTTGTCGCAATCTTGTCAATTTCGACGGAGGAGAAATCACAGAAGAAATTCCGTTATGAAAATCGCTAATCTTTGTCGAATATTGGATGTGATTTCTCCTTCGTCGAAATGACAAATCGATAGTCCTTTCACCAAAAACATTTCACATTTTACAAATTATAGTTGTCAACAGCATTTCTGACACTTCCATATTTTTTCAGCAAATCAGAGGCTTCTTCATAAGTGACAGGGATTTCTCCCATAATCATCTTGACACCGCGATCGACCAATTTGATGTTGCTGAGCTGCATATCGACCATTTTGTTTCCTTTTACTTTACCAATTTGGATCATGGCCGCAGTCGAAATCATATTCAGAACTAATTTTTGTGCAGTTCCGGCTTTCATTCTGGAGCTTCCGGTAACAAATTCAGGTCCTACAACCACTTCAATTGGAAATTGTGCAGTTAAGGCTAATGGACTTCCTGCGTTACAGGTAATAGAACCTGTAGTAATATTGTTCTGATTGCAGGTCTCCAAACCTCCAATTACATAAGGTGTTGTTCCGGAAGCAGCAATACCGATAACAATATCATTTTTTCCAATATTATTTGCTTGTAAATCAATCCAGGCTTGTGCTGCATCGTCTTCGGCATTTTCTACAGCGCGACGAATAGCGGTATCACCACCGGCAATAATTCCGTTTACTAGATCAAACGGAACTCCAAAAGTAGGAGGGCACTCAGAAGCATCAACAACGCCTAAACGCCCCGATGTTCCGGCTCCAATATAAAACATTCTTCCGCCTAGTTTTAACTTGGCTACAACTTGTGCTACAAGAGCTTCAATTTGTGGCATCGCTTTTTCAACGGCGTGCGGAACGGTTTTGTCCTCGTTATTGATATTCGCAAGCAATTCATGGACAGACATTTTTTCTAAATGATCATATTTTGATGCTTGTTCTGTAGTTTTTGTAAAAATCATGGTATCTTTTATGTGCTGTGTTACAAAGCCTCAAAGTTACAAAGTTTTAAGGCTTATAACAACGAAATATATTTGTACCAATTAGTTTTTTGTGAGGAATTAGAAGCAACCTGCTCCTGTATGTTTATGAAATGTCGGTATTGTAAGCGATTTATCAAATAAAATCTCTTGTCAAGATCTGTTGCTGTTAATTATAAGAAAAAAGCCAACAGAACCCCAAGAACGATCATCGACACTTTAGCGACATTAAATTTATGTCCTTCACTACTTTCAAAAATAATAGTAGAGGAGATATGAAACAAGATACCGATAACAACTGCTGTAATCTCTGTATAGTATTCGTTTAAAATCGGCAAATATTCTGATGCGATTGTGCCTAACGGCGTCATAACTGCAAAAGTTAGCATAAAAGCAAAAATGGCTTTTTTATTTAAACTTGCGTTTAGGAAAAATGTCGTTAATATAATGGCAATTGGCAAATGATGAATTGCAATTCCAATCGCTAAATCATGATGATGGCTGACTGGGAAACCTTCTAAAAAAGCATGAATACACAAACTTATAAAAAGCAACCACGGGATTTGGTTCATTTTTTCGTGCCCGTGAACATGACCATGTTCTGCGCCTTGTGAGAAAAATTCCAGAATGATCTGGAACAGGATTCCCACCATGATAAACAAACCAATATTATGATTGTGTGACGCGTAAACTTCCGGCAACAGGTGCATAACCGTCAAGGATAGTAAAAACGAGCCGCTAAAAGCTAATAAAAGTTTTAGATTGGATTTGTTTTTTGGCTTTAAAAACAAAGCTACAATATAGCCCAGAAGTACCGAAAATAAAGGTAATAAGTAGTTCATTTTTTGTTTAATCGTTTGTTAAGTTTAATCGTTTAACTGTTGAGTTGTTTAATCGATGCAACGGTTAAACAAAGTGGCAATTAAACCATTTTATTTAAAAATCATGATTAATCGTTCGCTTTCAGTCTTATGAAACTTTTTTAGTTTATAATCTCCAAAAGTATCTAAAAGAAAAATACCTGCTTCATTCATTAACTCTTCGAAATCCTTTAATGTCAAGGCTTTTACTTTTTCAGTAAAATGAAAATGCTGGCCTTTATCTTCAAAATCTATTTCTTTAAAAATATGTCCGTCTTGTAGATATCTTTTGATTTTAAAATCGATATCGTCTACTGTTTTAATTTCTTCTGGAACCAAAGTTTCTAAGACCTGAGTTACATTCATGAAATCAATTACAGCAAAACCATATTCGGATAAGCTTTCTTTTATGGCTTTTAAGGTGGTTAGATTGTCGTCATCACTTTCGAAATAACCAAAACTGGTAAACAAATTGAATATCGCATCAAATTTTTCTTCAAAAGGCTCACGCATATCGTGTACCTTAAAATGAAGTGTCTCATTACTGTTTTTGCTTGCTTCAGCAATACTGTTTTCAGATAAATCGGCTCCTATTACGTTAAAACCTAATTGGTTTAAGTAAATAGAGTGACGGCCTTTCCCGCAGGCAAGATCGAGTACTTTTGCTTTTTCAGGTAAATTTAGATAATGTGTAAGATTATCCATGAAAATCTGAGCTTCGCGGTAGTTTCTATCTTTATAAAGAATGTGGTAATAGGGAGTGTCAAACCACGAAGTAAACCAATTTTCGGTGTTACGTTCCTGATTCGGTGTGGATGAGTTCGATGCGTCAGACATTTATTCTATTTCAATTAATTCAAAAGTCCCGCAAATTTAGTGTATTTTTGCCGAAAAATAACTATTTAGCAATGATACCTCGTGAATCATTGTGTGTAAGGTGAAATTTTTAATGCAGATTTGAGATTGATAAGAAATCTGTTTTAATTTAGAGAAAAAATGGAAGAAAATTTTAGAATGATAGCCAAATGTTTTTTTGGTTTTGAAGAAATATTGGAAAATGAGTTGCGTGCGCTTGGTGCTCAGGATGTAGAAAAAGGAGTGCGAATGGTTAGTTTTAAAGGCGACAAAGGATTTATGTACAAAGCCAATTTGTCGTTGCGTACTGCTCTTAAAGTTTTGAAACCTATATATTCTTTCAGAGCCAATAATGAACAGGCATTGTATAAAGGAATTTCAGGTGTAAACTGGTCTAAATTATTGAATGCCAATCAGACTTTTGTTATTGATGCTACAGTACATTCTACTTATTTTAATCACTCTGAGTTTGTTTCTCAAAAGTGTAAAGATGCGATTGTAGATCAATTTAGAGAGCGAACAGGGCAACGTCCGAGTATTGATAAAGCTTTTCCGGATTTAAGAATTAACATTCATATTGACAAAGATCAGGTTTCGGTTGCGTTGGATACTTCAGGGAATTCATTGCACCAACGTGGTTACAGAACTGCTACGAATATTGCACCGATTAATGAGGTTTTGGCAGCAGGAATTTTATTGTTGTCAGGTTGGGAAGGACAAAGTCATTTTCTGGATCCAATGTGTGGTTCGGGAACGTTTTTGGCAGAAGCTGCTATGATTGCTTGTAATATTCCGGCAAACATTAATCGTAAAGAGTTTGCTTTTGAGAAATGGAAAGACTGGGACAACGATTTATTTGATGAGATTGTAAACAGTCTGATGAAAAAGACAAAAGAATTTCATTACACCATAAAAGGTTTTGATAAAGCACCAAGTGCAGTAAATAAAGCTAAAGATAACATCAGAAACGCTAATTTAGAAGATTACGTTACGGTTCAGGAAAATAACTTTTTTGATAGCGAAAAAGCGGTTGAAGGTAAATTACACATGGTTTTCAATCCTCCTTATGATGAACGTTTGGACATTCATATGGAAGAATTCTATAAAAATATTGGAGATACTTTGAAGAAAAGCTACCCGGGAACAAACGCCTGGTTTATTACAGCCAATCTTGAAGCACTGAAATTTGTTGGATTAAAACCGTCCAGAAAAATCAAACTTTTCAACGCAAGTTTAGAAGCGCGTTTGGTGAAGTACGAAATGTACGAAGGAAGTAAGAGAACTAAGTTTCAGGTTAATGAATAGGAAAAAGGTTCTAAGGGACTAAGTTTCTGAGGTGCTAAGCTTTTCTATACAATTTAAAATAATAATTATAAGGTTCTAAGATGTTGAGTAGTCAGATTAAAAAAAAATCTTAGAAACTCAGTATCTCAGAACCTTAGCAACTTAAAAAAAAATGACAAAACTACAAGTAAGAGGTTTTTTATATCAGTTGGGATGTTTCGCTATTTTGTTTATAGCGGGAAGGTATTTGGTAGCAAGCTATACCGGATTAACGGGACTTTGGATTCCGGTGACCTCTTTTATTGCCGCAACTTTGATTTCGCCTAAATTTCAAGCAGTAAAAACCAAAGACGGTGAAAAGCTTTTTATGAAATGGATTTTTATAAAAGGAATTAGAGAAATAGGGTAGGTTTTTCTTAAGTTGCTAAGCTTCTAAGTGACTGATTTTCTAAGAAAAAAACTTAGTGACTCTGCGTCTTTGCGAGATTCTAAAAACGAGACAAAGTATATCATAACTTTTAGTTTTGATTCGTCTGAGATTGAGTTTTTCTCATAAAATAAAAGCCCAAAATTCAAGAATTATTAAGTTTAATTCATGAATTTTGGGCTTATTTTTTTTAGTTAAAAAACTCAGAAACTTAGCGACTTAGGAGCTTAGCAACTTAAGAAAAACCTATTTCTTCGGAATGTCCTTAATCTCCGGAATGATTACTTTTTTCTTGTAAAGCGGAATAAAATAAGAAACAGTATAATTAAAACCTACTCCAAAATTTCCGTCATAGGTTCTGTTGAAACCGGGAATGTAAAGATTTTCAAAATTCCCTGGTTCTTTATTGCTTACTAAAAGTTTTAGCTGAACACCAAAACCAACGAATACGTTATTGAAAACTTTTGCTTTAACTCCCATAGCAACTTCGAGCCAGGCAGCGGTAAGACCATTGTATTTTTCACCTGAAACAATTGATTCTTGTGATGACCAGTAAGGATCTCGATTATAGATTTTATAAGTATTTAATTGTTGGCTAAAAGTACTAAAACCACCTCGTAACCCTATAGTGATAAGGTTTTCCATATCAAGCCAGTTTTGATACGTATTGTAGTCAAAACCTCCTTTTATATACGTTCCTGTTGCGGTGGAGTTTACTCTGTCGTCATCAGTGGTTTTGTCTTCAAAACCAAGTTCTGCCGCTAAATAGTATTTTTTCGTTAGACGAAAATCACCTGTAAATTCAACACCTTTATAATCTTTGTCGTAAAAACCACGTGTTAGTTTGTAAACATCAACACCAACGCGCAGACCGTATCGATCTGTTTTTGGTGGGATTGTGTCCGTTGTAACCTGCTGAGCAGCTGGTTTTTTGATTTCCGATTTTGGTTTTTCCTGAACAGTTTCTTTTGTTTTGGTTGTTTCTTGCGCCTGAACCATAAACATTGAAAACAAGAGAGGAATACTAAAAAAATACTTCAACATGTGTCTCATTTTCGTATTCAATGTTAGTTTTTTTTATGTTAATTTGTTTCATCCAAGGGGTGTCAGCATCAGGGATTATTCGAATGAAAGCTTCTAGATTAAAAATAGTTTTAACACCACAAGCTCTTGAAACATAAATGTTTTGACGCGTGTACTTAAATTCCAGTACATCCGTATTAAACTCAGGAGAATTCGGATTTCCGGAGTCATATATAAACGTATAAGTTGTCGTGTCAGCATCTGTTCTTAAAGGAATAGATATAGTGTTCGCACTGGTTATGTACATTGCATCACCAATACCGGTTTTGTTGAAAACAATACCTCTATCTTGATCTTTACCAATTACTTTAAGGTTTTTTACATTCTTTTTTATAGATGCATTGGTTATGTCATAAAAGGAGATTACTAAACGTGGCGTTGTTGGTGTATCTGCATCACAAATGTCATCTTTCTCGCAGCCGGATAAACCAAAAGCAAAAAGCAATAAAAAAGAGATTATTTTTTTCATGTATATTTTTGTTATCTAAGTTCTAAAAGTACAACATTTTCAACATGATGCGTTTGCGGGAACATATCTACCGGACGAACACGCGTTACCTTGTATTTTTCATCCATCAAAGCTAAATCACGTGCTTGCGTAGCTGAATTACAACTTACGTAAACAACTTTTTTAGGTGCAATTTTCAAAATCTGATCAATAACGGCAGCGTGCATACCATCTCTTGGCGGATCTGTAATAATTACATCAGGTTTTCCGTGTTGTGCAATGAAAGCCTCATTAAACACTACTTTCATGTCTCCAACAAAAAACTCACAATTGGTAATATTATTGCGTTCTGCATTGGCTTTAGCGTCCAAAATAGCTTCAGGTACACTTTCTACCCCGATTACTTTTTTTGCCTTTTTAGAAACAAACTGAGCAATAGTTCCGGTTCCTGTATATAAATCATAAACCGTTTCGTTGCCGGAAAGACCTGCAAAATCACGTGTTATTTTATACAATTCGTAAGCTTGGTCAGAGTTGGTTTGGTAAAATGATTTCGCATTAATGCTAAATTTTAAACCTTCCATTTCTTCGAGGATATAATCTCTTCCTTTATATAATTTAACATCCTGATCGTAGATGGTATCATTTGCTTTTCCATTAATTACATACTGCAAAGAAGTAATCTGTGGAAACTTTTCATATAAATGATCTAATAACAATTCTCTGTTCTTTTGGTCCTCTTCAAAAAACTGAATTAAAACCATGATTTCTCCTGTTGAAGCCGTGCGAATCATAAAAGTACGCAATAAACCGGAATGCTCTCTAGGATTGAAAAAAGCTAAATTATGCTCGTTGGCAAATGCTCTGATTTCGTTACGGATAGCATTTGAAGGATCTTCCTGAAGGTGACACTTGGTAATGTCAAGGATTTTATCCCACATTTTTGGAATATGGAATCCTAAGGCATTTCTGTTTCCTAAATCTTCCGTACTATCAATTTCTTTCTCCGTTAACCAACGACTGTTAGAAAACGAAAATTCCATTTTATTTCTGTAGAAAAACTGTTTATCTGAACCCAAAATAGTTTCGAATTCAGGAAGCTCCACTTTTCCAATACGTTGTAAATGATTTTTTACTTCGTTTTGCTTGTAATACAGCTGTTGACTGTATTTCATGTTTTGCCATTTACATCCTCCACAAACACCAAAATGATCGCAAATAGGATCAATGCGATGCTCTGATAATTCATGAAATTTTACTGCTTTACCTTCATAATAGGCTTTTCTTTTCTTAAAAGTTTGTACATCAACTACATCACCAGGTACCACATTCGGAATAAAGATCACTTTTCCGTCAGGAGCCTTTGCTACTGATACTCCCTTTGCTCCAGCATCAAGAACTTGAATTTGATGAAAGACAACTTTGTCTGTATTTTTTCTTCCCATAGCGCAAAAATAAGGGTTTGTAAACTTTTATAAATTTAAATTTTAAAATATTTTACCATTTTTTTTAAATTGTTAGTTTAATCGACTTTTAAAAGTAACTTTGTTTTAGCAATAATCCCAAAAGCTACATTTTTAACCTATAGTTTTGTTATCTTTTTATGAAGTTGTATCACAATCTTTCACAAATTAGCTTTTTAAAGAAGAGTTACGCATTCAAATTCTTGTTTGTAGCTTTTATAGGTATACATATTCCCCTTATCGGTATTTTGTTTTTTGTGCTTTATTTTGACACTTCTATTTCACCGGCTTCTGTTTTGGTTTTTTCTTTAATAATGACCTTACTGGCAACCGCGATAACACTCTTGGTTTTAAAGAATCTAATTGAGCCGATAGCAAAGGCTTCAAAATCTTTAGACGATTACAGAAATAACAGAAGATTATCGGTTTTGCCAACGGAATACAGTGATGAGGCGGGTTTGCTAATGTGTAATATTCAGGAGTCTATTTATGAAGCGGAAAGTTATATAAATGAAAAACAGGATTTAATTTATATGCTTTCGCATGATTTAAAAAACTTTGCAGGAAATCCTCAGGGTTTAGCCAATCTGATTATAAGCGAAAATCCGTCAGACTCGGTGAAACATCTGGCCAGTTTGATTTGTGAGTCCACTAATTTGCAATTTAGATATATCGATAATTTTATAAAATTGTTGAATGAACAGGATCAGATTGTAAAAATGAATCAGGAATTAAAAACGATTGTTTTCCCTAATATTTTGCCTTTTATCAATGAGCAGGTTGAACAACGACTGATTGATAAAAATATTAAGCTGACTTTGAGTTTAGAGTTATCTGAAGCTAAACTGAGAATCGAAGAAGGTTTGTTGGTTCAGGTTTTAGTGAATCTGATCAGTAACGCAATAAAATTTTCTTACTTTGATAGTGAAATTAAAGTGAGAATCTATTTTGAAGATGAAGAATTGATCATTACGGTCACTGACAAGGGGATTGGTTTTGACAAACATCAAATTGATGAATTGTTTAAAAAGTTCACCACAATGAGCCGATTAGGGACAGCAAAAGAATCCTCAACCGGAATTGGGCTTTATCTCTGTAAAAAAATCATAGAGAGAAATAGAGGTATCTTAAGTGCTACCAGTGAAGGGAAAAATAAAGGAGCTGAATTTAAAATCGTTTTTGAACTCTAATCAGGATCTTTTCTTGATGATTTCGTAATTGATAATGGTGAAAAAATAGAAACAAGTATCTGCTGTTATTTTTCCCAGAATAATTCCGAAGAAATAGTTTCCGCATAAGATTGGCATCCAATACATGCAAAAAGGGCGAACGACTAAAAAGTCTAAAAACGCCGGATATCCAAACTCTAAAACTAAATTTTTGACAAGAGATACCATCTCACCAAATGTGGTTGTTTTGTTTTGAAGTTTATTCTGCTGTGCAATTTTTCTATAAGAAG
Organism: Flavobacterium sp. FlaQc-52; assembly: GCF_044007495.1. Taxonomy (NCBI): domain Bacteria; kingdom Pseudomonadati; phylum Bacteroidota; class Flavobacteriia; order Flavobacteriales; family Flavobacteriaceae; genus Flavobacterium; species Flavobacterium sp. FlaQc-52. Next base: position 263,673 of record NZ_JBIPCV010000002.1, read on the forward strand.
AAACCAGAATAGTCCCGTAAAAAGCAAGGTATTCGGCAAAGGTAATAAGGTAGGCTGTTGTTAATCCGCTGTAGATTGTGCTGAAGAATGAGGTCAGAAGTGCTGCTGTTGTACTTGCTAATTCAGCATATTTATACCTGTTAAACCATTCTTTGAAATTTGATTTTGTAAGCATTTTTGTTTGAAGTGACTAAGTTCCTGAGGAGCTAAGGTACTGAGTTTAATTTTGGAATGGAATTTTTTGTTTGAAGTGACTGAGTTTAGTCCTAATAATGGAAGATTCTGTTTAATTTGAATAAGATTCTGAGAGGCTAAAATGATAAATTTTGATTTACAATGAAAAGAAAATTTTTTGACTTAGCATCTCAGAAACTTAGTCTCTTTTTCTTAATCAAATAAATCAGAAGAAAGATAGCGATCCCCACGATCGCAGATTACAGCTACGATAACTCCCGATTCTAATTGTTCTGCTATTTTTAGAGCTACTGCAACAGAACCTCCGCTGCTCATTCCTGCAAAAACACCTTCTTCTAGGGCTAAACGTTTGGTCATTTGACGCGCTTCTTCTTCGCTGACATCAATCACAGTATCAACTTTTGAAGCATCAAAAATTTTAGGTAAGTATTCTTTTGGCCATTTGCGAATTCCCGGAATTTGAGAACCATCGCTTGGTTGTGCACCAATGATCTGAATGTCCTGATTTTTTTCTTTTAAATAAGTCGAAGTTCCAATGATTGTTCCGGTTGTTCCCATTGCCGAAACGAAATGGGTTACCGTTCCTTCCGTATCGTTCCAGATTTCAGGTCCCGTAGTTTTATAGTGTGCTTTCCAGTTGTCTTCATTGGCGAATTGATTTAACATCAAATAACCGCCTTCTGCGACCTTTTTGTCGGCGTAGTCACGCGAACCGATAATTCCTTCACTGGCAGGTGTTAAAATCACTGTAGCGCCATAAGCACGCATGGTCTGTGTTCGTTCTTTTGTAGAATCTTCCGGTAATACTAATTCTATTTCTATTTGAAACAATTGAGCGATCATCGCAAGCGCAATTCCCGTATTTCCACTGGTTGCTTCAATTAGTTTGTCTCCTTTTTTGATGTCGCCTCTTTCAAGTGCCGATGCGATCATGTTATAAGCGGCTCTGTCTTTTACGCTTCCGCCGGGATTATTTCCTTCTAATTTTAATAGCAGTTTTACATTTTTATTTTTAACCAAATTGACTGTTTCCATCAATGGTGTATTTCCAATTAGGTTTAGCAGTTTCTGTGGACCCATATTATCTTTTTTCTTTTATTTTAATTTCTGTAGTGGTGGTATTTGTTACAATAGAATCGGCAGGAATCGACTTGGTGATCCAGGCATTTCCTCCTACAATACTGTTTTTGCCAATAACGGTTTCTCCTCCTAAAATGGTCGCATTTGCGTAAATGCAAACATTTTTTTCAACGGTTGGGTGGCGTTTGGCATTTTTCATTTCTTTGCTTACACTCAAAGCACCTAAAGTAACACCCTGGTAAATTTTGACATGTTTTTCGATAACGGTGGTTTCTCCAATAACAATACCGGTGGCATGATCAATAAAAAACGGTGAAGCAATAGTAGCGCCGGCATGAATGTCGGTTCCGGTAATTCGATGTGCGTATTCACTCATTAATCTCGAGAAGAGTAGCAAGTCCATAAGGTACAATTCGTGACTTAATCGGTAAATAGCAATGGCGTAAAAGCCTGGATAAGCTAAATAAACCTCGTCAATACTGTTAGACGCAGGGTCATTTTCTAAAATATACTCCGCATCCTCATTTAGTTTTTCTAAGACGCCCGGAAGTTTTTCCAGAAAACGTTCCCAGATCGACTCGCACAAGTTTTCCGGTTTTTTGCAGGCCAGAATAGCAATCTCTTTAAATCGTACTTCAAGTTCCTGGATACTTTGATCTAATGCTGCATTAGAATCAAAAAGAGTGTAAAAAAGCTTTTCGGTAAAGTCTTCCGTTTTGGTTTTGATCCCGTAATTTATATTTAAATGACTTTTTAACGCTTTTATATTTTGTATGATAAGTTCTTTTGACACAATTGTAAAATTGAATGAATATTTTTGAAGCCTTAAAAGTAAGGTGTTTTTTGGAAACAAAGGCATGATTTGCCTAAAGAAATTTTGTTTTGCGAATTGGATTTGTGATAAATAAAGAAAAATAACAGACTACTAATTTATTGTGATTCGGAATAAGTTAAATGCTTAAATTAGCAGTTAAAACACATTAAAATGAAAAACAATCCGACTTTTAAAAGTGCTATTTCAAATTTGTCTTTCCCTGCAAAGGATAAAATTTCGGGAAAATCGATTCATGATCCTATTTTAGGCCTTATTGTAAAAGATTATCCGACTTTTTGCGATAGTGATTTCATAGCGGTTAAGGAATTGAATGCCTATCGTCAGAAATACATCTCCAATTATTTATCTACGGAGATTGGAGCCCTTTCGGATCTTGAAAAGAATGTTATTGAGTCATTAAAAGAAGATAAATCAATAGTGAGTATTGTTGAGGATGAAGATGAGAACAGAAGTTTTGGACAAAAAATAGCCGATAAGGTGGCTGATTTTGGAGGGAGTTGGACGTTTATAATCTCATTTCTGTTTTTTATCATCGTTTGGATTGCTTTGAATGTCTGGATTTTGGTGAATAAAGGTTTCGACCCTTATCCTTTTATTTTGCTTAATTTAATTTTATCCTGTATTGCCGCATTACAAGCTCCGGTAATTATGATGAGTCAGAACCGTCAGGAAGAAAAAGATAGAAATCGTGCCAAAAAAGATTATATGATTAACTTAAAATCGGAATTGGAAATTAGAATGATTCACGATAAAATTGATCATTTGATTATGCACCAACAACAGGAGTTAATCGAAATTCAGAAAGTACAAATCGAAATGATGGATGATATTCTAAACCAGATTAAAAAATAATTGGAGTGTAATATTTGGATTTAAAAGTGTTTATACCAATATCCCGCAACCATAAAAAGGGCATTTAGGATTCCGGAAATCCAAAGTAGTTTGGTGTAGTTTTTTGATTTGTCGAAATAATACAAAAGAATAAAACCCAAAAAAAGAAGCGTAGAATAGAGTGCTGGATACATCTTAAAAGCGGCTAAAAATTCACCCTGAAAAAGTAAGAATAAAGCACGTTGAAAACCACAGCCTAAACACTCTATTCCAAAGAGCGTTTTGAAAGGGCAGGGGAGCATATAATGTTCTAAACTCATGGGTTTTAATTTTTACAATTTTACAAAAAATATATGATAATGTTTCCGGAGGTAAGAACTGCTATTTTAAAGTTTCTTACTTTTGAGTTCTTATGATTTAAAAATATGAAAGCTTTTAAAATTTTAATAATGCTACTTGCCATATCGGTCGCTTTATATGAGCAGGTTTCGGCAGAGAAAAATGTCTATATCATGATAATTGCCATTGTGGTTTTCATGTATGGAATGATGCAGTTGAGTGCAAAAACACCAAGTAAAAACCAGGATAAAGAAGAAGAAGATGTTAAGTAAAGGAGATAAGGTTTCTGTTTTAGACGAGGCCATAAACGGAGTAGTGGTTTCAGTTAAAAACAAGGAGGTTTTGATTGAAACGGAGGATGGATTTATGATGACATTTTTTGTCAATGAATTGCTTAAAATGCAAGATACCAGTAATTTAATGAATTCTATTAAAAGAATTAATTTAGATGAGATTACAAAAGAGAAAACAGAGCCAAAACCAAGAAGTTTTGTGAAAGAACGCAAAGATAAACGCGAAATTTCGGCTCCGGAATTTGATTTGCATATCGAAAAACTGGTTCCGAACAAACGCGGAATGTCCAATTATGATATTTTAACTTTGCAGACGGAGACGGCAAAAAGACACATCGAATTTGCGATTAGAAACCGGATTCCGAAAATAGTTTTTATTCACGGAGTTGGTGAAGGAATTTTAAAATCAGAACTTGACTTTTTGCTGGGTCGATATGACGGAGTAGATTTTCAAGACGCCAATTATCAAAAATATGGCTTAGGAGCGACCGAAGTTTATTTTAGGCAAAATACCAAGTAAAGTACTTTTTGGGTGTGAGATCACCCAGAATATACGGTAAAAAAAAGTCCGTTTTCAGAACTAATTTTGAAATTAAATTAGCATGAAAACGGACTTCTTTTTTGTAAGAAAAAAAAACTTTTTTACAAACAGGAATTAAGGTTGGTTATTTCGTTAATAGTTCCCCCAATACATAACTGGTTCCTAAATTAACAAAGTTGTTTCCTTTTTTTATAGAAGTATTTTTAAGTACAATTGTGTGTTTGAACTGATTGTTTACAGCTGTAGTTGTGGTTACCTCTATAATACCACTTGTATTAGCTACACCATCGACTCCGGTCCAGGTTTCTTTTACTGTAGGTGTAGTTGGTATAGTTGTACCGCAAAAGTAATCGTCACTAACTGGAGGGCCAGTAAATAATTTATACAAAAGCTTGTTTACACTTGACCCGATTAACCCTCTTCTTGGGGAATTTGCAGCTGTTACTTCATTTTTAATTAATAGTGGGTCAATGGCATCAATTGTCATTGCAGATTTGGTATTGTAGGTGTAGATTTGTTTTGAAACAGGACATTGTACTAGTGGTCTGGTGAAGGCTAAATCCAGTTTATCCACATCAGCTACGGTTGTTGTAAAATCACCAAAAACAACCTGAGGTTGTGTGATATCCAGACTGGATACCGAATAGGTTATATTTTTAATGACAATATTATGACTGTATCCTGTAATTGTGATAGCATTGGTGGTTGAGTTTGTAGATGTTATTGCTGTAGTCGCAATTTCAATTCTTCCGGATTTTGCATACCATTCATTAATCACATTAGGTGTTGTGGGAGGAATGAAGTCGCATATGTTTGGTATTCCTACAGGTCCGTCGTAACTTCTATAGTAAAGCTTAAATTTATTATCATCGATCTGATATGTATTTGGTTTACCAGGAAGTGTTGGTTCGTTTTTGAAGGTGTCTTTGTCTAATTGTAAAAGCAGTGATTCCTGACTTTTAATTTTATAAACCAATTGATTGTTACTACTAGGACAACTAGAAGCTTGTTTGATGTCGCTAAAATCTAATGTTTCAACAGTTACATCACCATCATCGCAGCCGTTTAATATAAGGGCGAATAACAGAAGGCATGCATATTTTCTCATCATAAATATATTTGGGTCAAAAATAGTGAAAAATTTGGCAATTGATATTTAAGAATTCACAATTGATATTTCTTAACTTTGCCGCAATGAAAAAAGTATATCTCGATAACGCCTCGACAACTGCTATGCGTGCTGAAGTTATTCAGGAAATAACAAAAGTCATGACTGATGATTTTGGTAATCCATCTTCAACTCACAGCTTTGGACGAAACGGTAAAACAATTCTGGAGCTTTCCAGAAAAAGTATTGCCAAATACCTAAACTGTTCTGCACAGGAAATTATTTTTACCTCAGGAGGAACTGAGGCCAATAATTGGATCTTGCGTTCTGCAGTAAAGGATCTTAAAATAGAGCGTATTATTACGACCAAAATTGAACATCATGCTGTTTTATATACCGCCTTGGCTTTGCAAGCGGAGTATACTATTCAGGTTGATTATGTGAAAATCAATCCCGATGGAAGCATTGATTTGACTCATTTGTCCAATTTGTTGTCTGAAGAAAAGAAGACCATCGTAAGTTTAATGCATGTAAATAATGAAACCGGTACTATTTTGGATCTGGATAGGGTAAGTGTTATTTGCAAGCAATACAATACTTTGTTTCATTCTGATATGGTGCAATCTGTTGGCAAAACAGAAATAGACCTGCAAAAAACGCCTGTTGATTTTATTTCGGCTAGTGCGCATAAATTTCACGGTCCCAAAGGAGTCGGATTTGCTTTTATTCGAAGAAATTCGGGATTACAGCCTTCTATTTTTGGAGGAGAGCAGGAAAAAGGACTTCGCGCAGGTACAGAAGCCGTGCACCAAATTGCCGGAATGGCAAAAGCGTTGGCGCTCTCTTATGAAAATTTAGATCAGGAAAGAACATACATTTCAGATTTGAAAATGTATCTTATTGAGCAGCTTGAAATTCATTTCCCAGGCTTTAGAATCAACGGTAAAAAAGAAGATTTTTACAATATCATCAATATCATTCTTCCTTTTTCTTCCGATAAAACCGCTATGCTTTTGTTTAGTTTAGACATGAAAGGAATCGCAGTTTCCAGAGGAAGTGCCTGCCAATCCGGAAGTATTAAACCTTCCCATGTTTTAAAAGAAATGCTTTCAGAAGAAGATTTAAAACTACCAAACTTGCGAATTTCATTCAGTCATTACAATGCCAAAGAAGATATTGACTGGCTGATTGAGAGTTTGAAAACGGTTTAGTTTTTTTTAAAGTTTCTGAGGTTCTGAGAGGCTGAGTTTCTGAGTTTTTAGGTTTAGAGGCCTAAAGGTGCAAAGTGTGTAGATATAGCGAACTTTGCGTAAAACCTTGTCTTTACTTTGCGATTAAAAGGCTCGGAAAGATTTTCTTTTGCACCCAGATTTGGCAGATTGTACAGATTTTTCATAAAAAGTAAATAAAATCAGCCTAATCTGTCAAATCTGCGTCCAAAAAGAATAGGTATAAAATTAAAAAGAAGTCGTAATGCTACAATTAAACTTTACGAACCTTGATTAAATCATGTCATTGCATTTTTCAAATCAACAATTTAACCAAGACCATTTTACATTTCACACAAAAACTATTTGCGAATAACCTTCACCTGAGAATCGTTTGTTAATTTGATAATCGTTGATGGTTTTCCGGCAAGTTTATCCTGATTTAATTTTACCACATAATCAACACCTTTTACAATTTCGGGACTGATATCCTTAAAAGCGATGGGTGTTGGTTGTCCTGAAATATTAGCAGAAGTAGAAACCAATGGTTTTTTCATTCGCTCTAATAGTTTAAAACAAAAAGGCTCTTTTACGAGGCGGATTCCAAGCGAATTATCAGCTGCAATTATATTTGCAGCAACATTTCTCGGTTCATCTAAAATTAAGGTAGTTGGTTTTTCAGACAAGTCTAAAAGCTGCCAGGCAACTTCAGGAATGTTTTTAAAAACGTTGTACATCATTTTTTCTCCATTCATCAAAACAATCATACTTTGTGTTTCTGCACGTTGTTTGAGTTTGTATATTTTGGCAACTGCTTCCGGATTGGTGGCATCACAACCAATTCCCCAAACCGTATCGGTAGGGTAAAGGATGATTCCGCCTTCTTTAATAACTTCGTAGGCGTTGATTATTTCCTGATTGATATCCTGACTCATAATTGAAAAATTTACTTTGTAATTGTAATACTTCGTAAAAAACGATACCGCTTTTTATGAAGTTAATTTGTTTATAATAGCGACAATCTTCTCCAGATCAATGGTAGAAAGACCAACGTATAACGGCAGGCAAACTACTCGGGAGGCGATAGATTCTGATACCGGCATTTCAGCACCATTAGTATAAGTAATGGTATTTAAGGAAGGGTAGAAATAACGTCTTGGTATAATGTTTTCCTCTGCTAATGCCTCCTGAACTTTTAATAAGACAGCTTCAGATTCGAAAAGTAAAGGATAATAACTATGATTCCACTCTGTATTTTCTCTTATTTTTATGCTTTTAAGGTTTTCGAAATTCAAATGGGTATTGTAAAAATCAGTTACCTTTTTTCTTTCCGCAATAATATGCTCCATATAAGGAAAAAGAGCCAATCCCATGGCCGATTGCAGTTCTGAAATCTTAGCATTAATTCCAAGGCCGTGAAAGGCTAATGGTCCGTTATGTCCAAAATTATGACTGTAAAACAATTGCTGCTGTGTTGCATCGTCATTACAGAACATGGCACCACCTTCTCCGGTATGAAATAATTTGGTCGCGTGAAAACTGCAAGTGCTTACATCTCCAAAGTTAAATACTGATTGTTTGTTGTAGGTCACTCCAAAACAATGTGCAGCATCATAAATCACTTTCAGGTTGTGTTTTTTTGCAATAGTTTCTATCGCCTCAATATGACATGGATTTCCAAAAACATGAGTAGCCAGTATAGCAGTTGTTTTTGAAGTTATAGCAGCTTCAATTTTAGTTTCGTCTATCGTTAAGTATTCCGGATTGATGTCAACAAAAACAGGAGTGCAATTTTCCCATACAATAGCAGCCGAAGTAGCTACGTAAGAAAAAGGTGTAGTGATTATTTCTCCGCCTTTGCCAAATAGTTTTAAGGCAATTTGCAGCGGTATTGTACCGTTGTTAGTAATTGTAATATGAGGAACGTCCAGATATTTTTTAAGTTTATCTTCAAGTTCTAATGTGAGTTCACCACGATTTGTGAGCCAAACTTTATCCCAGGCACGCTTTACATAAGAATTGTATTCTTCTTGTGGAGGTAGAAAAGTTTTGGTAACAGGAATCATTTTATTATGGATTTAGTAAGTTTAATTAACCTTTAAGGGCAAACTATTGTTATATTTGCGGGGTAAAAATAACAAAAGAATGCTGATTTATCAGCATAAGCGGGAATTATAAAAAAGAGAACCTTTATTAGATGTACTTGAGGCTTTGAAAAACAATATTTTAAGAATCGTTTTCTTAGAATAAAGTAAAGGATTTCTCTTTTGTTTGGTACAAAAATAAAAACAGAATTAAAATAATACAAATTTAGGAATACTATGGAGATTAACACTTTTTTGCAAAATTTTGCAGACATTTTAGATGATACAGATGCAACATTAATAAAACAAGAAACTGTTTTTAGAGATTTGGAAGAATGGGATTCTCTTACGGCTTTGTCGTTAATCGCAATGGCAGATGAAGAATACACAGTGAAATTGACGGGAGATGATATTAAATCTTCCAATACATTAAATGATATCTTCGAAATAATCAAAAATAAAGGGTAATTGAAATGGCTACTTTTTCAGTAAATAATATTGCAATAAAAGGTATATCATGTTGCGTTCCGAAAAATACGGAGCGCAATATAGATTTAGATATATTGGCAGAAGATGAAATTCAGAAATTTATAGATGTAACCGGAGTGGAAGAGCGACGTGTTGCCGCTAAAGAAATCTGTACTTCTGATTTGTGCTGTGAGGCTGCTGAAAAAGTAATTAAAGACCTGAACTGGCAAAAAGAAGAAATAGAAATTTTAGTTTTTGTTTCGCAGACGGCCGATTATATTTTACCAATTTCTGCGGCGATACTTCAGGACAGACTGGGATTGCCAACAAGCTGTATTGCTTTTGATGTGCCTTTAGGATGTTCTGGTTATGTTTACGGCTTGTCGATTTTGGCAAGTATGATGAAAACAACAGGTATTAAAAAAGGATTATTGCTGGCAGGAGATACAATCAGTAAGATTGTTTCAAAAACAGACAAAAGTACGTTGCCTCTTTTTGGAGATGCAGGTTCAGCAACAGCATTAGAACTTTCGGATAATGCAGAATTGTTGTTTGATTTAGGTTCTGACGGATCGGGTTATAAAACCATTATTGTTCCTGACGGAGGATCAAGAAACAGAATCAACTCTGATTCACTACAAGTACAAACAATCGAAAAAGGAATAGAAAGAAGTTCTTGCGATTTGGTTTTAGACGGAATGGATGTTTTTAGCTTTGGCATTACACAAGCACCAAAAACGGTCAACAAACTTATCGCTGCATTTGAACTTGATAAAGATCAGATTGACTATTTTGTTTTTCATCAGGCCAATATGATGATGAACAAAATGATCGCAAAAAAATTAAAACTACCACTAGAGAAAGTCCCGTATTCTTTGAAAAATTTCGGAAATACGTCTTCTGCAACCATACCACTGACTATTGTTTCTGAGTTAAAAGAAGCAGTTTTAAATAAACCGTCAAATTTAATCATGTGCGGCTTTGGTGTAGGTTTATCATGGGGTACAATGTTAGCAAAAGACTGCAAAATAGAATCTCTAGAATTAATTGAATTATAAATTATGATTACATTAGAAGATAAAAACATATTGGTTACCGGTGCCTCTTCAGGAATAGGAAGACAGATTGCTATTACTGCTTCTGAGTTGGGTGCAAAATTGACCATTATCGGAAGAAATGTTGAAAAATTAAATGAAACATTATCTTTATTAAAAGGAAATGATCATAAAGTACATATAATCGATCTTTCTGATTCTGCTAATTTAGCAACCTTAATAAGCGAAAGTACTCCTTATGACGGTGTTGTTTTTAATGCCGGTGTGGTAGAATATTTACCGGTTAAATTCTTAAATGAGAATAAAATAAATGCTGTTTTTGGTACCAATTTTGACAGTAATGTGGTGCTGAGTCAGAAATTAATGAAAGGTAAATTATTGAAAAAAGGAGGGTCATTAGTATTTGTATCGTCCATTTCTTCAAAATTAGGAGTTCCGGGTACCGCAATGTATACCGCATCAAAAGCAGCTTTGAGTGCTTTCTCAAAGGTTTTAGCTTCAGAATTGGCTTCACAAGGGATAAGATCTAATAGTGTGAGCCCCGGAATTATAAAAACGGCAATGACTGAGCAGGCAAGTGATGTAGTATCTGATGAAGAATTAAAGAAAGCAGAATCGGAGTATCCTTTAGGTTATGGCGAACCGGCCGATGTTGCGGGATTAATCATGTATTTGCTAAGTGATGTAAGTAAATGGATGACAGGCTCTGATCTGATTATTGATGGAGGATTTACACTGAAATAAAAGAATATGAATTCAAATATACCTGCTGTACATTATTATGACAATGCTATTTTCGCCAAGGAAAGCGAAATGCTGTTTAATAAAGTGTGGCATTTTGTAGGGTTTAAATCTGATTTTGAAAAAGACAATGACTTTGTTACACTAAAAATCTCAGATACCCCAATTGTGGTTCAAAATGTTAGAGGAAACATTAAAGCTTTTTTGAATGTTTGCTCGCATCGGTTTTCGATAATTCAGCAAGAACAATCAGGGAACAGACCTTTAATGTGTCCGTATCATGGCTGGGCATATGATAAAGACGGGATTCCAAGTGGAATTCCGAAGAAACCCTTGTTTAAAAAGTTTTCTAAAGAGGAGCTTTGCGAAATGAAACTTAAAGAATTTAAAGTTTCATTTTGTGGTAATTTATGTTTTGTTTCCGCAAATGAAAATGTAGAACCTCTGGAAGATTTTATAGGTGTTTTTTATAATGAATTGGAAGAAATGTCTTTGTCTTTAGGAGATAAAATAGATGTTAATACAATGGAAATTAGATCTAATTGGAAAGTTATTGTTGAAAATACCTTAGAAAGTTATCATGTAGGTTTGGTTCATGCCGAAACGCTTGCCAAGTTAGAGCCATCCGGATTAGACTTCGAATTTGACGAAAACAACTCCAGTTGGACCAGTGAATTGAATATTGCAAGAGATAAAGGAGGTTATAAAAAAATAGATACTTATTTTTCACCAAGAGCTTACGACATTGGAGGGTATAAGCACATATTGATTTTTCCAAATTTATTGATCTCAACTACACACGGTATATCGTATAATTATTCTGTTATTGAGCCAGTTTCGCCGGATATTTCAAAATTTACAAGTTATGTTTTTACAGCATCAACTGAAAATACTAAGGAAAAATCGATTTTGATTAAAGGTTTTGAAGAATCATTAATCAACTTCAACCGACAAGTATTTGATGAAGATAAAACAGTTTGTCAACTAGTTCAGCAAGGAGTAAGACACACGAATTTGTCCGGAAAACTTTCGGATGAGGAAGAACGTGTACATCATTTTCAAAAAACGTATTTAAAATTTTTACAGCATGAAAGCTAATATTCAAGCTATTTCGTATTATTTGCCAGAAGAAATTTTATCTAATGATTTGATTAATCAGGAATTTCCGGAATGGGACATTGAGAAAATCAGTTCTAAAACGGGGATCAATGTCAGACATATTAGTGCCAAAGACGAATTTTCGTCCGATATGGCTGTAAAAGCTGCCGAAAAATTATTCAAAGAGCACAATATCGATCGATCAAAAATTGATTTTTTATTATTTTGCACACAAAGTCCGGATTATTTTTTGCCAACAACCGCCTGTATAATTCAGGAGAGATTAGGTCTTGAAACCACAATTGGCGCATTAGATTATAATTTAGGATGTTCCGGTTTTGTATATGGTTTAAGTCTCGCTAAGGGTTTAATTGCGGGCGAAATGGCTAAAAACATTTTGCTGATCACTTCAGAAACCTATACCAAGTTTATACATCCAAAAGACAAAAGCAATAAAACGATTTTCGGAGACGCTGCTGCTGCAACCTTAATTTCCAGTGAAAAAGGGTTTTGCTCCATTGGTAATTTTGTTTTTGGAACAGACGGTAAAGGCGCTGAGAACTTAATAGTAAAACAAGGCGGAATGCGTTTTCCGGTTTTAGAGGACAATGAAGATATAAGTGATGAATTTGGAAATGTTCGAAACGATAAAAATTTGTTTATGAACGGCAGTGAGATTTTTAATTTCACAGGTGAATTTGTTCCGAAATTGATTCAGGGAATGCTTGAAAAAGCAAGTTTAAGTCAAGATGATATTGATTTGTTTGTTTTTCATCAGGCCAATAAATACATGCTGAATTATCTTAGGAAGAAAATAAAAATAACAGAAGATAAGTTTTATATCAGTATGCAACATTGCGGTAATACTGTTTCATCAACAATTCCGATTGCTTTATATGAAGCCTTAAAAGAAGGAAAGTTGGAGCATCGTAAAAATATGGTATTGGCTGGTTTTGGAGTTGGATATTCTTGGGGAGCCTGTAATTTAATAATAGAATAATGAAAAACTTAATAATAATAGGAGCAAGAGGTTATGGACGTGAAGTTTATAATTTAGCCCTACAGTGTGAAGGTTATGAAAAAGACTATGTAGTAAAAGGTTTTTTAGACGATAAAGCGGATGCCTTAGTTGGTTTTGAAGGGTATCCTGAAATTATCGGCACTGTTGAAGATTATGTAATTGAGGAGAATGATGTCTTTTGCTGCGCTTTGGGTAGCGTAAAATGGAAAAAGCATTATATCGAGTTAATCATTGCTAAAGGAGGACAGTTTATTAATTTAATACATCCTACCGTAATTATTCATACCAATGTAAAACTGGGTACTGGACTGATCTGTTTTATGTATTCTAATATTAGTAACGATTCGGTTTTAGGTGACTTTGTAACGATACAAGGCTTTGTCGCTATCGGACACGATTCTAAAATTGGAAAATGGTGTCACCTGAACGCTTACAGCTTTACGGGCGGATACGCAATGCTGGAAGACGAGGTTTGTCTAAATACAAGAGCAACAGTTTTACCAAATGTAATTATCAGAAAAGGAGCAACGGTCGGAGCAGCCAGTTTGGTAATAAAAAATGTAAAAGAAAATACTACGGTTTTTGGCGTTCCCGCCAGAAAGATGGATTTTTAATTCAATTAAAGAGCCTCAGGAGAATTTATAAGATCACAAAACAGCTATGAAAACGGAGCTGTAATTCTTTATGTATAATGCCTTGTGTTTAAGCTTAAATAAAAAATAAAAAATATCTAGTATGAAAGATCAAAATGCTATTATTTCAAATTGGATAAATAATGGAGGTGAGCCTTTAGTAAGTATTGTTTGTACTACTTTTAATCATGAGGATTTTATAGGTGAGACTTTAAAAGGTTTTTTGATTCAGGAAACGAATTTTCCTTTTGAAATAATTGTACATGATGATGCCTCCACAGATCGTACTGCCGTTATTGTTAAAGAATTTGCAGATAAATATCCGTTAATCATTAAACCGATTTACCAAACAGTTAATCAGTATTCCAGAAAAGACATTAATATCTGGAGCGACATTACATTTCCTGAAGCAAAAGGAAAATACATGGCGCTGTGCGAAGGAGATGATTATTGGATCGATGCTTTAAAATTGCAAAAACAAGTTGATTTCTTAGAAAACAATGCGGATTATGTCATCACATGGACGGACTTTTTTACGAAAAAGGAAAGTGAAATGGTTTCGAATGACTTTAAAGAGGCACTACCGGATATCTATACAATTGACTTTGATAATTTATTTGATCCTTATTGTACCTATACTTTAACATCATTGTTTAGAAAAACGGCTGTTGATCCTCTTGAGTATAGAAAATTTGTTCATAGTAAGGATAATACGCTTTATGCGTTGGTGTTGTGCAATGGAAAAGGAGCTTATATGAATTTCCAAAGTTCCGTTTATAGATGGCATGCAGGAGGAATATACTCTTTGCAGAAGCCTTTTGTTCAGCGTTATTCTTCCTATCAGAATGTTAAAGAAATTTACGAATTCATTCCTCAGTCGCGAACGGCAAATATTAAGCGTGTTGTGAAATCATTATTGAAAGCCTCAGCAAATGAAGCTTTAAAAACGGTGAACGATAAAACAATTGATAACACAAATCAAAAGACTGCAATTAAAGAGTTCTTAAATCAGGCCTCTATTGGAACTCGAATCAAATTTTTTATACGTTCTGTAAAGAATAAAATACTAAAGTAAATTGATTCGACCGCATAGAAGCATAGGTAATAAAGACTAAAAAGGCGTTTTATTTAGAATACATTACATTAGACTATGTAAATAAAAAAAAGGTGTTTTTTTTGAAACACCTTAAATCGTCAATTCTAAAACTATGTTTCTATGTGTTAAATAGTAGTTATCTGAATTATCTCCAACGGATTACTGAAGTGGAAAAAAAACTACTTTTTCCAGCCAATTAAAGATTTGAAAAATAAAATAATTTTATCAAGACCATTTATTTTTCCAAACAACTTTTTGTCGGTTTCTTTTAACTGATTGTAGAAAGCCAAGTTATAATTACCGGCATTTCTTATTGTACGCAATAAGGTTTTGGTAATGTGGCTTTCAAGTAATTCGGAATTGTAATTGTTAAGTTTGTTATTTTGTTCAATCAAATGTTTTGCTGCTGCAATAACCTGAAGTATTTCTTCTGAAGACAACCCTTTTTTTAACGATACTGCATTTAAGTAAGAATCAATTTTCGGGTCTGAGCTTTCAATTCCAAATTGGCTCAATTGATTGATTTTAACCTTTCTTACTGATCGGTTTACATTGTCAATTTTGGTTTTGCTGATGTTGTTATCGTGCTGTCTGTAGTCTAGTAAGGATTCGGGGATGTTGTAAAAGGCCGTTTTAGCCGATAATCTGCTCCATAAATCATAATCTTCCACAGGTACATATTCGTTGTCGAATTGAGCGTTGTTTAAGGCTGTTTTTCGAAGCATCACAGTTGGATTTCCTATAACGCAGCTGTGTAGAAATGAAATTTTTATAGCGTCAGGTTTCTCGCTGTGTTTTATGAGTTTGTTCTTTTTTGATCCAAAAAAAGTAAACCAGGTTCCGCATACTCCAATCTCGGGATTGTTTTTTAAAACCGCAATTTGTTTCTCAAAACGTGTTGGCAATGCGATATCATCTGCATCCATCAAAGCGATGAAATCTCCCTTAGCGATTTTCAGACCTTCATTTCTAAGATTTGCCGGACCAACGTTAATGTCTTTGTTGATTATAATAATTCTCGAATCGTTTCGTTGATAATTAGAGATTACTTCCAGGCTATTGTCGGTAGATTTATCGTTAAGAATAATTAGTTCAAAATTCGTGAAAGTCTGCTTTAGAATGCTTTCGATACTTTCAGCTAAAAAATTACCTGCATTGTAAACGGGCATTATAACAGAAATTTCGGGAGTTGCCATAAACTTAGTTTTTTATTAAAATGGCAAATATATAATATAAACTTAGTCTATTTTGTATAATTTAAAAGTAATTTTGTATGATAATTTGCGAATGTTTCTATCTTTGTTTTTTTTAACAAAATTTTAAATGAAAAGAATACAGGTTGGTTTTTTGGTCTCTTATGATTACGAATTGCTTAAGAATGCTATACCTCAGGTATATAAGGAATCCGACTCAATTTTTTTAGCAATTGATAAGGATAGAAAGACTTGGAAAGGGGAGTCTTTTACGGTTGAAGACAGTTTTTTTCAGTGGATTAAATCAGTTGATGTTGATTCAAAAATTCAAATTGTGGAAGATAATTTCTATTGTCCGGAATTAACAAGTATGGAATGCGAAGTTCGCGAGCGTAAAATCCTTGCAGAAAAAATGGGAATTGGAAATTGGCTGATCCAATTGGATGCCGATGAATATTTTTTGGATTTTAAAGAGTTTGTCTCTTTTCTGAGATCTAAAAACCATTATTTGGATAACCCTAAAAAACAGCAGGTTCAGATTTCTCCTTTTTTAATTAATATGTACAAATGGGTTGAGAATGGGGTGCTGTATGTTGAGAAACCAACAAAAATCATGGTGGCTACCAATTATCCAAGTTATAGAGTCGGACGTCAGACCCGTAAAAGAATTATTTATTACAAAGGAGCCGTCCTTCATGAATGCCTTTCCAGAACAAAAGAAGAGCTGCAAATGAAGTTCAATAACTGGGGACACGATACCGATATCAATAAATACGAGTTTCTTGAAAAGTGGGAAGCTGTAAATGAGAGCAATTATAAAGAGATGCGCAATTTCTTCTATATAGAGCCTGAAAAATGGAAAAAACTGGCTTTCGTAAAAGGGACCACATTTAAAGAAATTGAGCAAAATTTAGATTTCCTAAATGTACTTCCAACATTTTCGTACATCTCAAAGAAAAACTTCGGACAATGGTTCAAACATTTATTTAAGTAATTCTATTTTAGAATATCCTTATAAATTTTCAAATAATCAGCAGCAGCAACTTTCCAATCGAAACTTGCTGCTCTTTTTTTCATCTCTGTTTCGATTAGGTTTTTGTTATTTTCAAAATGATCCAGTCCGTTTAGTAATATCTCTTTCATGTATTCGGGATCAAAATCGGACCAATAATTAGCCATTTCGCCACCAATCTCAGGTAAAGAAGTTTTATCAGATAAAAAGACCGGTTTGCCAAAACTCATTGCTTCAATAGGAGGTAAACCAAATCCTTCTCGTATAGACGGGAAAAGAAATGCAGTACAGTTTTTCATGTAAAATTGTTTTCCCTCATCACTGATTTTACCCGTTAAAAAAACCTGATTTTGAAGTTCGTTTTTCTGTATAAGGTCTTTTACCACCTGTCCGTATTTCCTGTCGTTATTTCCGGAAATAATCAAATTAAAATCTTTCATTAACCTCATCATGTTAATGATAGAGGTGTAGTTTTTTCTTTCTATAAAATCTCCTATAGTGTAGAAAAAGGGCTTGTCCAGAGGAACTGCACTTACAAAACCCGAAGTGTCTAATAAAGTAGAAATAGGATTTCCGTTGTGTATAACATGTTCGGAAACATTCGGTACATTAAAATAATCATGAGTCTGCTTTTTTGCAAATTCAGAAATATAAGTAATGGCGGTTGCTTTATTTAATTTATCAATAAAAAGCCGATTTTTTCTATTACTCATATCAGAAGATACCTCTTCTACAAAATTAACATCATGAATAGTTAAAAGATATTTAGAAGGTGTTCTGGGTTCTAATTTAGAGTTTTGATTGACAGAATGCCATAAATCAAATTTAGAAAAAGGTCTAAAAGCTTTATGTCTGTGTAATGTTCTGTATTTATGGTATTGGAATAAATCGCCAAATTCGTCTTTTAGTAGTTGAGGATTTCCTGCGTTGAGGTGTAGCTCTAAATTTTCAAAATTGTGATGCTGTAAACCTTTAATCAATTCGTAATTAAAAGTACCTAATCCGGTTGCTCTGTTATTAATGTTATGTGTCTCTAAAAAAACACTTTTTGTCTCTGACATTAATTCTTTTTTTTTACGAAAATACAATAATAATTTGAAGTCTAATATTCTATATGTATTTTTGTGAGTCAATAAAATATAACTAAATGAATTTCAAGGTAAATCCAATTTTTAAAAATAGTACCGAGTCAATATTTAAGAATATTGAGACATTTAGTACATCAGGAACTCTTTTTGGGAATGGTGATCGAAATAAAATAAAGCTTTTTAGTTTAAATGAGGAGACCATTAATATCAAATCATTTAAAATCCCCAATATTGTTAATAAAATCGCCTATAAATACTTTAGGAAATCCAAAGCCAAGCGCTCTTTTGAATTTGCTACTATCTTATTAGAAAAAGGGATTGGAACTCCTACGCCCCTTGCATTTCTTGAAAATTTTAGCTGGGTTGGATTAAGAGACAGCTATTATGTAAGCCAGCATTTGGTAACGGAATTGACTTATAGAGAACTGGTAGAAATCGCGGATTATCCGGATTATGAGAACATTTTGCGACAGTTCACTAAATTTACTTTTGATTTGCATGAAAAAGGAGTAGAGTTCTTAGATCATTCACCCGGAAACACTTTAATCAAGAAAAAGGAAGCCAATCAATATGATTTTTTTCTGGTCGATTTAAATCGAATGAATTTTCATGAAAATATGAGTTTTGAACAACGTATGAATAATTTCAGACGTTTAACTCCAAAGAAAGAAATGATTGCGGTGATGAGTAATGAATATTCAAAGTTCTATACCGCTAAATCTGAACTGGAGATTTTTGAGCAGATGTGGCAAGATACAACGCAGTTTCAGGAAGAGTTTGCAAAAAAGAAAAGACTTAAAAAGAAACTTAAATTCTGGAAGTCTTAAGTGATGTCATTCGGATTTTTTTAAGTTCCTGAAAACGTATCGCCACACTCATGGCATTAAGATAACAAATTATGATTCCTTTTTTACCGTCTAAAAAACCAAAGCGAAGCAAGTATTGATTCAGAAACTGGTAAAGCGGACGGATATAAAAATGAAAAAAGTTAGGATTGGTTTTCTTTAACAGTTCTTCCTGCGCCTTTAACTTCCCGTAAAAAATCATTTTTTGCTTGTAGTCCTCGTAATTGGAATACGAATGATGAATCAGTTTGTGTTTTAATTTGCCGGTTTTTCCGTTTACAATTAATTTCTCGTGAACAATCTTTTCGATGTTATAAATGGCATTTTCTTTTTTGAAAAGACGAATGATTTTATCTGTTTGCCAGCCACTAAAACGTAATTTTTTATTTTCGAAAATGAAATTGCGATACATGAAATAGGCAGGACAACTGTCGGCTTCATTAATTATAGCGTTGATTTCCTGCTGCAATTTCGGAGTTATTCTTTCGTCCGCATCAATAAAAAGAATCCATTGATTGGAAGCAAGGCTCAGTGCATAATTTCGTTGCAAAGCAAAGTTGTCAAACACATGTTGAAAAACTTTTACATTTTTAAAGCTTGAGGCAATTGCTACTGTTTGATCCGTGCTAAAAGAATCAACAACGATTATTTCATCTGCAAAAGACAGATTGAGAAGCGCTTCTTTTATATTTGACTCCTCATTATAAGTGATAAGCAAGGCCGATAAAAGTTGTTTTTCAGGCAATATCATTTTGTTACTTGCTTATGTTTTGATTTAGAAACAATTTGATTCTATCGCTAAAAAAATCAGGTTTAAACTCCTCATATAAAGATAAGGCATCTTTTTTGAGCATTTTTTCCGTTTTGTCCAAAAACAAGTCCGGTCGGAAATCTTTAAGATGCACCGAGAGATGATGGATTCCATCTTCAAAAGTGGCCCATATTTTTTTCTCAATCCAAGGAGAGAAAATAATAAAAGAGGGTTTTTCTAAGGCTTTGGCCATATTGATTGCACCCCCGTCATTTCCGATAATTAAATCACATTGATTCATAATGGCAATAAAGGACCTTAAATCATCGCCTAGTAAATCAAAATAAATTTTCTCCTGAGTTGAGGATTTGCAGGCATTAAATACGGTTTTGGCGCTTTCAAGTTGCTTTGGGAAATAATTAAAAAGAATATTTACATCCTCCTGATCCGCAATATAATCGACAACTTTGGCCATGAAATCTAAAGGATATGTTTTTAGTTTTTCACTTCCTAAAAGACTCATCATAATTGTTTTTCGGCCTTTTTGGACTTTATGTTTCTCAAAAAGCGCAATGGCATCTTGGTTTTCCTTGTCCGAAACAAATAATTTCGGAATAGGATCTGTTTTTATTTGTAAATCAATCGGTTCCAGTAAAGAAAGGCGTCTTTCAATCGCCAGACCCAGATTGGTTTTTGGATAAGATTCAAACGGAATATTGTCTGTGTAAAGAAAATTTCTGCCCGGTTTTTTGTACGAGATTTTTCGTTTGGCATTGCTTAAGAGAACCAACACCCAGCTTTCTAATTTGGAGTAGGCATCAATTAATACATCATATTTTTCATTTCTGATCTGTAAACCAAGCTGAAGTAATTCTTTTTTGCTTTTTCGATGTTTTTCTTCAAACAGGATAATATTATCAATACTTGAATTGCCTTCGAGAACAGGAGTTGTTGAGCTGTAAACCAAATAATCAATCTGGGCGTCAGGATAAGCAATACGCAGATTGTTGCAAATGATACTGCTAACCAAAACATCACCAATCATTTTTTGCTGAATTACAAGTATCTTCATATAGAAAAATAGATTTTTTTTTGAGAATACAAATTGAAGCAAAAAATTCCAAATTCCAATTATTTTATTGATTGGAATTTGGAATTTTATTTGTCTTTTGAAAAGTAATTTTCTTTTTAAATTACCAATTGATTATTTGTTACTCTTTCGTTAAAGGATTGAATATAGGTTTTTAAGAATTTTTCTGCTTTTTGGGCTCGGGCTTTATCAATTTTCATTAAATTATTGTTCAATAAAACATCCTTTTTCCAATTATACAGTCCAATTACCTTATTGTCTGAAAATGAAACATAGTAATCGTCCTCAATATAATGATAAGTTCCCTGAAGATAGTACACAACAAAATTTTCTTTTGATTTGTAGCTTTTTCCAAAACTCACCATATCGGTTTTGATATGCAGATAATCCAAAATACTTGGCATAATATCAATTTGTTGGAAATTTTTCTCGCTGACACCTGTTAATGCCGGATTTGAAGGATCAAAAAATAAGATTGGAATTCTGAATTTTCCAATATTAGTTTGATCTGTTTCCCGATCTCCGCCAGATGAAGTGTGATCTGATGAGATAACAAACAATGTATTTTTGTACCATTTCTGTTTTTTCGCAGTATCAAAAAATTTACGAAGAGAATGATCCGCGTATGCTATACTTTCGTGTATGTCAGTTGTTCCTTTAGGGAATTTATTTTGATATCTTTCCGGTATAATGTAAGGGATATGCGAAGAAATAGTAAATATGGAGCTGAAAAACGGCTTTTTAAATGTACCTAGTTTCGTAGCGTAAAACTGCAGGAATTCTTCATCAAATATGCCCCATTTTCCATCAAAAGCGTCCTTTCCTTGGTATTGATCTTTCCCGTAATATTCATCAAAGCCTGCCGCTTTTGCGTATTTGTCAAAGTTTTGGCTGCCATTAAAAGCACCATGAAAAAAAGAAGTAGTGTATCCTTGTTCTTTAAAAATCAGAGGTAGACTATGTACTTTGTTTAAAGCATAACTGGACGATATATAAGAATCGTTCATTAAACTCGGGATGCTTGATATGATAGAAGGAACAGCATCAATTGATACTTTTCCGTTTGCAAATCCATTTTTGAAATAGTATGATTTTGTAATAAGGGAGTCTAAAAATGGCGTTTGACCTCTTCCGACATTTTCATTTCCAAAGCTTTCTAAAATTATAATGACAACATTCTTTCGTTGCGGTGCCTGATTTGATTTTATGGAAATGATTGGATTGTAAGTCTTAGACAGTTCCTTGCTGTCGTAATAGTGTGTAAAAGTATTGCCTTCTTTTTTGAATAAAGTTTTTAAAATAGAAAAAGGAGTATTTAACACTAATCCTGCATTGTTGACTTCACCATATTCAATAGCGTCTACAATTCGGAGTGGCTTTTTTCGAAACCCGCCGCGGCCAATAATTAAAATGACAAGCAGCAATGCAATCCCGTAAGAGCATTTTTTCAAATAGTTCTTTTTGGTTAAATTGTTGATAACAATTTTATCTTTTGGATTTGGCATCAACATCCAAAGTACAATGCTGGTCATTAAAAAAGAAACACCAACATACCAATATTCTTTTAAATAGGAAGGAATTAATCGGATAATATCATTTTCCATACCCGTAGCAGTAATCAGTCCAAAAGTACTCCTTCTGCCCGTAAAGCGGTAATAGATAATATCAATAAAGTTGGTCGAAATAAGCAGAAGATTAACTGCGAAAAAAGTAATTTTTAATGTCGTTTGGTATAACGGCTTGTATTTAAAATTACCCGGAACTATATGTAGTATAAGGAAAATACAGTTTATGTAGGCTATAACAGCTAAGTCAAAAAGCAATCCTCCGATAAAAATTTTAAAGGTAAATTGTTCAAACAGTTCTATATTCATAATGAAAAATAGAAATCTGCTAAGTTGGTAGGTCAGTAATATTAAAGTAAATCTTTTTAAAAATAAAATTACGTTTTGATTAATATTGTTCATTTAAAAATTTTAGGTTTTTTTTAAAAATGGGATTTTAATTTTTGCGCAAAAGTATAAACCCAATTTTAAAAAAAACCTAAAAAAATTAATATTTTGTTAACATTAATTTAAACAGCTACATCGTATTCGCGAAGTGCATTGTTTAATGAAGTTTTCAAATCTGTAGAAGGCTTGCGTGTACCAATGATTAGGGCACAAGGAACCTGAAATTCTCCAGCAGCGAACTTTTTAGTATAACTTCCCGGAATTACAACGGAACGAGCCGGAACATAACCTTTTCTTTCAACTGGTTCGTCACCCGTAACATCTATAATTTTTGTTGATGCAGTAAGACAAACATTAGCACCAAGAACGGCTTCTTTACCAACATGTACACCTTCTACTACAATACAACGAGAACCGATAAAAGCACCATCTTCAATAATTACCGGAGCAGCTTGTAAAGGCTCTAAAACACCACCAATACCAACACCACCACTCAAGTGAACATTTTTACCGATCTGTGCACAACTACCAACAGTCGCCCAAGTGTCAACCATAGTTCCTTCGTCAACATAAGCTCCGATGTTTACATAACTTGGCATTAAAATAACACCGCTTGAAATGTAAGCTCCGTAACGTGCAACTGCATTTGGTACTACACGAATTCCTTTTTCAGCATAACCTCTTTTTAGTAACATTTTGTCGTGGTATTCGAAGATACCCGCTTCTAATGTTTCCATTTTTTGAATTGGGAAATACATTACTACTGCTTTTTTTACCCATTCGTTTACCTGCCATCCTTCACCAACCGGCTCAGCAACACGTAATTTTCCTGTATCTAATAATTCTATAACCTCTCTAATGGCATCAGTTGTAGTAGTTTCTTGTAATAAAGCTCTGTTTTCCCAAGCTTGTTCGATTATCGTTTGTAAAGAATTCATAAGTTTTAATTTTTGGCAAAGATAGCGTATTTGGCTAAAAGCAAAAAGGTAAAACCAGTTGAAAATGTTACAAGTGTAACATTTTGTTTTTAATTTGATAAATAAAATTGGGCGTTTAAATAATAATAAAAAGAAAGAGTTCCTAAACGTTTTTTTACTGTTATAATATGATAAAAGTCAGATTTTGTGTTTTTACTTCTTGTTAGTTTTGTATCCTAATTCGGACAATATAAAGTAAGAATTGTCAGTGCCAATCCAAAACAAATTAATCTACTAAGATATGAATAGCGAAAATCAGCTCCAAAACCGAACCATAATAGATAAAGAAGTCTCGTGGGACAAAACTCAGGTGATTATGAGTAAAACCAATGCATTTGGTATTATCGAATATGCAAATGAAACTTTTATAGACGTTTGCGGATATGAAGATTACGAGCTTATGGGACAGCCACATAATATTGTCAGGCATCCCGATATGCCCAAAGTAATT
This sequence comes from Flavobacterium sp. FlaQc-52, assembly GCF_044007495.1. NCBI lineage: Bacteria > Pseudomonadati > Bacteroidota > Flavobacteriia > Flavobacteriales > Flavobacteriaceae > Flavobacterium > Flavobacterium sp. FlaQc-52. The sequence continues at coordinate 287,657 of NZ_JBIPCV010000002.1, forward strand.
TTTAAAGTTTTATGGGAAAATCTTAAAGCAGGTAAAAACTTTCATGCCGTTGTAAAAAATCTGGCCAAGTCAGGGAGATATTACTGGGTCATTACCGATTTTGAAATTGCGAAAGATGAAAATGGCGTCATTGTAAATTATTTTGGAAGAAGACAAGCCATTCCTCAAGAAGTCATTGCCCTGCATATTGAACCCTTGTATAAAAAATTACTGCAAATAGAAAACGCGAGCGGAGTGGAGTTCAGCGAAAAATACCTGATCGGATTTTTAGAAGAAAAAAAGAGATCGTATGTAGAATATATCAAGGAACTGATTTTAGACCACGAAAGAGCACAATCTAAGTCTTTCCACCAGGAGCAACAGGAAGAGGAGGAAGAAGACGAGAGAGGTTTTTTTAGTCGTTTATTTGGTAGATAACCCCATTTTTTTTAGGTTTTAATGTTGGATGAGTTCGTTTTGAGCAATCAAGACGGACTCTTTTTTTATAAAATGAAATAATTCTTTTTTCAGGTTTGTGAATTTTCCTTTCTATCTTTGATAAAAATTACTAAAATGCCAAGAATCCTCTCTATAGATTACGGACAAAAACGTACCGGAATTGCCGTTACAGACGAAATGCAGATTATTGCCTCGGGTTTGACAACGATTCCGACGAATACTTTAATAGATTTTCTGAAAGATTATTTCGCTAAAGAAAAAGTAGAAGCGGTCTTGATCGGGGAGCCTAAACAAATGAACGGGCTTCCGTCTGAAAGTGCTTCGATAATTAAAGGATTTGTAACGCATTTTTCAAATATCTTTCCGGATATGAAAGTAGTTCGTGTAGACGAGCGTTTTACTTCAAAAATGGCATTCCAAACGATGATAGATAGCGGATTAAGCAAAAAGCAACGCCAGAATAAAGGGTTGATTGATGAAATTTCGGCTACCATAATGCTTCAGGATTATCTTTCTTCAAAACGATTTTAGCATTTTCTTTTTCGGAATCTTCAAGGATTTTAGAGTTTTAAATTTCCTAACTTTTATCCTATGAAATTAGTTTTTTTTTGCAATTATAAAAAGTACCTTTGCGTTTTAAAATAAATTTGTTATGCCTGACGAAACAATACGTTCAAATAGTGAAGTAGTTCTCATTGGAGCTGGAATTATGAGTGCCACTCTTGGAGTAATTTTGAAAGAGTTACAACCGGATATTAAAATTGAAATATACGAAAGATTAGATGTTGCTGCAGCCGAAAGCTCTGATGCTTGGAATAATGCAGGAACCGGTCACTCGGCCTTTTGTGAATTAAACTACACTCCGGAAAAGGCAGACGGAAGTATTGATCCTAAAAAAGCCATAAGTATAGCGGAATCTTTCGAGGTTTCCCGCCAGTTTTGGGCCTACTTAGTGCAACAAAATAAAGTTCCCTCTCCCGACAATTTTATAAAAAGCGTTCCACATATGAGTTTTGTATGGGGAGATAAAAACGTTGAATACTTAAAAACACGTTTTGAAGCTTTACAAAGCAATCCAATTTTTGCTCAAATGACTTTTAGTACTGAATTTGAACAATTGAAACAATGGATGCCTCTTGTAATGGAAGGTAGAGAAAATAATGAAAAATTAGCAGCCACCTTTATGCCAATTGGTACCGATGTAAACTTCGGTGCATTGACCAGAAGCATGTTTAATTATCTGGAAAAACTAGATGGTGTGTCGCTGCATTTCAATCACGAGGTTCAAAAAATGAGACAACGTGAAGATAAATCCTGGAGAATTAAAATTACCGATTTAGCTACAGGACAAAAAAGAAAATCCTATACCAAGTTTGTTTTTATCGGAGCTGGTGGAGGTTCATTACCTTTATTAGAAAAAGCCAATGTTCCGGAAGGAAATGGGTACGGCGGTTTCCCGGTAAGCGGACAATGGTTAAAATGTACCAATCCTGAAGTGATTGCAAAACATCAGGCAAAAGTGTACGGAAAAGCAAGTGTTGGAGCACCTCCAATGTCCGTTCCACATATTGATACCCGTGTCATTGATGGTGAAAAAGCGCTTCTTTTTGGGCCCTTCGCCGGATTCTCTACACGATTCTTAAAAAACGGATCGTATTTGGACTTGCCTTTGTCTATAAAAGCAAACAACGTAATCCCAATGTTATCAGCGGGATTTCATAATATTCCATTAACCAAATATCTGATCGAACAAGTGCGTCAGTCTCCAAAAGACCGAATGAAAGCACTTCGTGAATATTTGCCAACAGCACGTTCTAAGGACTGGACATTAGAAAGAGCCGGACAACGTGTTCAGGTGATTAAAAAAGACGAAAACGGTGGTGGAGTTTTAGAATTTGGAACAGAAGTAATTAATACACATGACGGAACTTTAGCGGTTTTATTAGGTGCTTCTCCGGGAGCTTCTACTGCTGTTTCTATTATGGTGGACTTAATTAGCAGATGTTTTGCAGATCAAAGTAAATCACCTGAATGGGAAGAGAAAATGAAAATCATGATTCCTTCCTACGGTAAAAACCTGAATGAAACACCGGAGCTTTTAGAAGAAATGAGAAAATATACTTCTGAAGTTTTAAAACTGAAAAACTAGAATCAACTACTTACTATTATAAACAACAAATCCAGATGAATTAATCTGGATTTGTTGCTTTTAGCTCTTTCGTAATTTTTAGTATTTTTTCTGCCAGATTGCTCATCCAGATCAATTGCTCAATGACCATTTGAGCCTCCTGCATTTTAGCCTGACGGGTTTCTTTATCAAGTTCATCGTCTGCTGCCAGACGCGTAAAGTTAATACGTTTAAGTTCCTCGAATTGCAGGGTTACATCTTCCTTATCAAAAAAGGTATCGGTTATAATCGTTTCGTTTTTTAAAACCGAAATAGAATGATCAAGATTCGATAATATCGTTTTTATAATATAATTGAATGATTCCGAAGCAGATGTGGTTTGATGCGATTGAATATAAGTAGACAAAGAAGCCAAAGCCGATAGCAAAGAATGATTCAGAACCACCAGTTTATTGACTAATGGTAGCGTTTTTTGCTTTGATTTAGGTTCTTGCATCATGCGTTGAAACGAGGTCGTTAAATTGCCAATTTCAACAAAAGCATGTTTTCTGGCCAATCTGTAGGATGTTGGCGTTTCTCCTTTTTTATTGTAAAAATCAGCAATTTCTTTAAGGTAATTTCGATTGGCGCGAATCGAATTTTCGATATGAATCGGAGTATTGATAAACTCCCAGGCCGGCCATAAAAACTGATTGGCGATAAAAGCTAAAATAGCTCCGGCAAGTGAATCTAATATTCTGAACTGGATTACTTCTACAACATTTGGCGTTAGGATTCCGTAGATAAAAACCACATACATGGTTACGAAAGTGGCACTTATTTTATAGTTAATCTGTGTAAATGAGATACCCAGTAACATACAAACAATAGAAAATATACTCAACGCCACATGGTTCTGAATAAGGGATACAATCCCGAATGCCAGAAGTCCGCCAAGTACAGTTCCGAAAATTCGATTATATGAACGTTCTTTTGTTAATCCATAACCCGGACGCATGATAACAACGATAGTCAGTAGAATCCAATAGACATTCTGAAAAGGAAGAAAGTTCCCAACAACAAGACCAATCAGAATTGTAATGGTCAGTCTTAGAGAATGTCTGAAAATAGAAGAAGAAAAACTCATATTTTCAATAAGCGTGCGGAGCGGATAATACTGTGGTGTCAGAAATTTTTCCAGTTCCTTGTCTTTGTCTTTTAACTTGTAAGATTGCATGGCAAGCGAAAAGGCCCTTTGTATGATCTTGATTTTTCCAACCTGATTTTTAGCATATTTCAGCATATTGGTCAGCATAAGAACTCCTTCGTTTGCTTCTTCTCTTCCTAAGCTTTTTTCATAATCAAAAATGGCAAATTCGAGCGCGTCCAATTCATTTTTTAGATCATTTTTGTCCACATAAGCGGCAATATGATGTACATTTTTGGATAGTTTTTTTAAAGTGGAAGCCAGTTTGTACGCCACATTTTGATACGTTCTTAAAACATCAGGATGTTTGTCAAACTTTTCATGAAGTTTGTCGTAATCAAATGAGGTATATAATGCTAATTCCTGGATTTCAACAAGCGTTATAAAAACAAGTAACATTTTACGATTCTGACTGGTGGCAGCGGAAGTGCTTTGATTTCCAATTAACACTTTCCTTAAATCTTCGTTGATTTGGTTTAGTTCTACCTGAACAGCCAATTGCTTTTGAGTTATTTTCTCGCGATTCGCTTCAGGGCTCCATAAATCCCCTCTTAGTTTTAAATATTTTGCCGTAAGTTTTATGCCTTCAGCAATTTGTAATTCAACATATTTATAAGGTTGTACAAAATGAAAAATAAGCGAGACAATGAGGTATAAAATACCACCAATAAAGATAAAACCGGAATATTCAACCGCGTCCCAGCCTTCATGTAAATGGCCAAAAGACAAAGAAATTGAAAGTAATGCAGAAAAGGAAACCAAGGTAGCGCGCTGTCCATAAACAGAAATCATACAGCATAAAAACAGTAACAATCCTAAAAACGGATAAAATAATATCGGGAACGGATAAGCAAGATTCACCAGAAGATTTACACCCGAAACGATTAAGGAGGCCACAATAAGACCTTTTATCTTATGCGTTAAAGTACTCGGAATATCACTCGGATAGGTATAAAAAGCTCCTAAGGCAATCGTAAAACCAATTTCAAAATGTCCCAAAAAGTTCAAGATCAGAACAGGAACAACAGAAGCAATAGTTACTTTAGAAGCATTTAGAAAAGAGGTACTATTGGTAAATTTGGAGATACGATTAAACATATAGTATGGTTTACCAGCAAAGGTAAGAATTGTACGAATTCTTTTGGTACAATTATAGCTGAGTTTTTAATAAGCATGCAAAAATGAGATTAATATGTTGTTTAGAATTATTCATTGACTATTTTTTACTATTTTTGCCAGCTGAATTAGGAGAATAAAATTCAGTGTTTTCCAGTAGATAATACAAAAAATAATACAAATGATTTTACCAATTGTAGGATACGGTGATCCAGTTTTAAGAAAAGTGTGTGAGGTAATTACACCGGAGTATCCAAACTTAAAAGAGATATTAGCAAACATGTATGAAACCATGTACAACGCTTATGGTGTTGGACTTGCTGCGCCACAGGTTGGAATAGCAATTCGTTTGTTTGTAATTGATACAACTCCTTTTAGTGACGATGAAGATTACTCAACAGAAGAACAAAATAAATTAAAAGGTTTCAAAAAAACATTTATCAACGCCAGAATCGTGAAAGAAGAAGGCGAGGAGTGGAGTTTTAACGAAGGCTGTTTGAGTATTCCTGATGTTCGTGAAGACGTTTACAGAAAGCCAACCGTTACAATCGAGTATTGTGAAGAAGATTTTGTTGTAAAAACAGAGGTTTTTGACGGTTTGATTGCCAGAGTTATTCAGCACGAATACGATCATATTGAAGGAGTGTTGTTTACAGACAAAATATCTTCTTTAAAAAAGCGTTTGATTCAAAAGAAATTAAAAAATATTACAGAAGGCAAGACTTTTCAGGATTATAAAATGAAATTTGTTGCTGCCAAAAAAGGCAGATAATTATTTTTGAAAAAAAAAGAGACAATAAAAAATAAACGAAATTCTTAATACAAATTATAATAAACATGAATTTAGAAAAAATATTAGCTGTTTCCGGGAAACCAGGTTTATATGCTTTAAAAGTACAGACTCGTACAGGATTTGTAGCTGAATCATTAACTGATGGAAAAAAAATCACTGTAAGCTTAAAAAGTAATGTAAGTTTATTGTCTGAAATTTCAATTTATACGCAAGATGGTGAAAAACCGTTGACTGAAGTAATGCAACGCATTGCGGTTAAAGAAAACAAAGGTCAGGCGATTTCTCATAAAGAAGATAATGCAACTTTAACGGCTTATTTTAAAGAAGTTTTACCTGATTATGATGAAGAAAGAGTTTACCCATCTGATATTAAAAAAGTATTAAACTGGTACAATACACTTCAAGGAAAAGGTTTAGTGACAGATTTAGCTCCGGTTCCAACTGAAACTGAAGAAGCTCCTGTTGCTGAGGAAAAACCAAAAAAAGCTGCAGCTCCTAAAAAAGCAAAAGTTAAAAAAGAAGAATAGTAAATTTTACATTCAAATATAATAATCCTGTTAAGATGTTTTCTTGACAGGATTTTTTACTTTTACACCGTTCGGTTATACAATCAAAAAAACGTCAAAAATGAGCAAAGAACTTCAACTTCAGGCTTTCGAAAGATTATTAGTTATTATGGATGAACTTCGTGAGCAATGTCCGTGGGATAAAAAACAGACTTTGCAAACCCTGCGACACCTTACTATTGAAGAAACCTACGAATTAGGAGATGCCATTTTGGATAATGATTTGAATGAAGTTAAAAAAGAACTTGGAGATCTGTTATTGCATATCGTTTTTTATGCTAAAATAGGCAGTGAAACCAATGCTTTTGATATGGCTGATGTGTGCAATGAAATCTGTGATAAACTGATTCATCGCCATCCTCATATTTACAGCGATACGGTTGTAAAAGATGAAGAAGAAGTCAAACAAAACTGGGAAAAACTAAAGCTTAAAGAAGGCAAAAAATCAGTTTTAGAAGGCGTTCCGAGAAGTTTACCCGCTTTAGTAAAAGCCAGTAGAATACAGGATAAGGTAAAAGGTGTAGGTTTTGACTGGGAAGAACCACATCAGGTTTGGGATAAAGTACAGGAAGAACTAGAAGAATTACAAGTTGAAGTAAAAGCAGGCGATCAGGATAAAATAGAAGCCGAATTCGGAGATGTTTTATTCTCAATGATCAATTATGCCCGTTTTTTAAATGTTAATCCCGAAGATGCTTTAGAACGCACCAATAAAAAATTCATTAAGCGTTTTCAATATTTAGAAAGCAAAGCAAGTGATATGGGGAAACCTTTAATGGATATGACCTTAGCAGAAATGGATGTGTTTTGGAATGAAGCAAAAAAACAGTAATTAATAAGTTGTGGTTTTTTTTACCCCAATAATGAAACCAGCGATACCTCATTTTCTGAATTGTAATGACGTAAATTTCGAGAAAAAATTTAAAGATTTATAAAGGATTATTTTGAATATTTTTCACGCAGATTCTGCGGATTTTTTTGTCTCAATCTGTTTCAATCTGTGTGAGATTTTTTTGAGAATCCTTAGCTTAATGAAATTGAGCCAAAGCAGAAGGCTATTGAAATGGCAGCAGATTGAAAAATAATAATTAGCAACTGGAGTCAATTATTCCGCCAATCGCTTCAGGGAATTGATATCTTTAAGCACAATTTTTTTACCAACCAATTCGATTAGTCCGAGTTTATTGAAATCGGATAATAAACGAATACAGCTTTCAGTGGCAGTACCAATCATTCCGGCTAATTCTTCACGAGTAAGTTGAACTTTTAAGGTTTTGTCTGTGTTTTCGCCAAAAGTAGCCAGCAAATACAATAAAGTTTCGGCCAGTCTTTGTTTTACGGTTTTTTGTGCCAATGCGATTTTGTCGTTTTCAGATTCTTTTAAATCTTCGCACACCGATTGCATCAGGTTCATGGAGAACTGATTATTGTTGTTAAAAAAGTTGATGATTTCTGTTTTTGGAATAAAACAAACTTCCATGTCAGCGACAGCTTTTGCGCTTAGATTTGCGGGTTCGTTACTGATCATCGAGCGTTGCCCTAAAAGTTCACCTGATTTAACAAGCTTTACAATCTGATCTTTTCCGTTAGCACTTAACTTAGAAAGTTTTCCAATACCGTCTTTTACACAAAAGACACCATTGGTAATTTCACCTTCTTCAAAAATAGCATCCCCTTTTTTTATGCTTAATGTTGTTTTGCTATTTGCTAATCTAATAACCTCATCTTTATTCAGTGCTTTTAGAGAAGTAAGTTGTCTTACGATGCATTGATCACATTTGTTCATAGCAAAAAAATTTACTGCAAAATTACGATTATTCGTATTCAAAACCCCAATTATGCTGGAAAAATAACAGCAAAAAATTATTGATAGCTAGTATTTTTTTATTTCTGTAAAGTTAGAATTGTAATTGCGTGCAGTACATTTAAGTAACATTGTATTTTTTGAATAGCCGTTGGTTTCAACCAACGGATTTAAAAGGTGTTGATGTAAGGCTTTAGCCCAATATCATTAAGCCAAGGATTCTCAAAAAAGTTTCACGCAGATTTAGCGGATTTAGCAGATAAAAAAAATCCCCGAAATCTGCAAAATCTGCGTGAAAAAACATTTTAATCTAGTGACACTGGACTTTAGTAAAAAACTTAAAGAATAAATTTTGGCTAAAGCCTCTGGACTCGGACCTACAGTACCGTTGGTTGAAACCAACGGCAATTCAAATCCGGATTGATTATTTACAGTGGGAAGTGCCAATTTTAGAAGTTACAGATAGTATTTGCAATAAAAAATTCTCCTGATTTACTTTTTGTGTTTTATCCAAAATCGTATGTAAGAGTTTTAATAGCATGCTCCAATTATACTGGAAAAATAACAGTAAAAAATTATTGTTAGCTAGTATTTTTTATTTCTATAAAGTTAGAATTGTAATTGAGTGCAGTACATCTAAGCAATATGCATTTTTTGAATAGCCGTTGGTTTCAACCAACGGATTTAAAAGGTGTTGATGTAAGGCTTTAGCCCAATATGATTAAGCTAAGAATTGTCAAAAAAAAGTCTCACGCAGATTTAGCGGATTTAGCAGATAAAAAAAAATCCCCGAAATCTGCAAAATCTGCGTGAAAAAACATTTTAATTTGAATGACATTAGGCTTTAGCAAAAAAATTAAAGAGTAAAATTTTGGCTAAAGCCTCCGAACTCGGACCTACAGTACCGTTGGTTGAAACCAACGGCAATTCAAATCCGGATTGATTATTTTGCAGTGGGAAGTGCTAATTTTAGAAGTTATAGATAGTATATGTAATTAAAAATTCTCCTGATTTGCTATATGCGCTTTTTTAGTTGGTTTTCTAAATGCACTGCGGGTTTGTAATTATCCGATACCTGCGAATGATAAATATCATAGTTAAAGTCTTTTGTGATTTATAAACTTTGCATAAGTTAAAATAACAAATTATGAGCGAGCAAGGATGTTTTCATTGCGGATTAACCATTTCTAAAGACGAAGAGATCAATTTTGATGAAAAAAAGTTTTGTTGCAAAGGCTGCAAAACAGTTTACGAAATTTTCAGCGTTCATAATCTAACCTCTTATTATGATTTTGAAAAAGCACCAGGAGCTACACCGCAAGATATTCACGGCAAATATGATTTCCTGGAAAATGAAGCCATACTGTCTAAACTATTAGAATTTCAGGAAGGGAATACCGCTATTGTATCCTTAAGTATTCCGCATATACATTGTAGTTCGTGTATTTGGATTCTGGAAAACCTCAATAGGATGCAACCCGGAATCAGTAACTCGCAAGTTAATTTTCCGGACAAGAAAGTTCGAATTACCTTTAATTCTGAACTCGTTTCTCTTAAAACTATCGTTTACCTGTTAAGTTCAATAGGATATGAACCTTATATAAGTTTAGAAAATTATGAAACCGGAAAAAATAATGTAGATCGTAGTCTTACTTATAAATTAGGGGTCGCTTTCTTTTGTTTTGGAAACATTATGTTACTGTCATTTCCGGAATATTTCGAAATAAAGGAATTTTGGTTAGACAATTACAAACCATTTTTCAGGGTTTTGATTTTGATTTTATCATTGCCCAGTTTTTTATATTCAGCAAGTGGTTATTACGTTTCGGCTTATAAAAGTATAAGGGCCGGAATGTTAAATATTGATATTCCAATAGCCCTGGGTATTATTGTAATGTTCATCCGAAGTACTTTTGATATTGTAATGGATTATGGTTCAGGTTTCTTTGATAGTTTAACGGGGCTCGTTTTCTTTATGCTCCTGGGGAAAATGTTTCAGATTAAAACCTACAGTTTTTTAAGTTTTGAAAGAGATTTTAAATCCTATTTTCCGATCGCCGTCACCCGAATTGATGCTGACGGATCTGAAGAAAGTGTTCCGGTTTATGATATAGTAGAAGGCAATAGATTAATAATCAGAAATCAGGAATTGATCCCCGTTGATGGTATTTTGATTAGTGAAAAAGCAGAGATCGATTATAGTTTTGTTACCGGTGAAGCCATTCCGATTACCAAAAAATCAGGGGATAAAGTTTTTGCCGGAGGAAAACAAATTGGGAAGGTCATCGAAATGGAAGTTTTGCATTCGGTTTCACAAAGTTACCTGACACAATTATGGAGCAATGAGATTTTTCAGAAAAAGGTACTTCAGCAACATAAAACCATTACGGATACGATTAGTCGTTATTTTACGCCTCTGTTGTTATTAATTGCGTTTGCAGGTTTTGGATATTGGATTGCTATTGATGCAAACATTGCTTTTAATGTCTTTACGGCGGTGCTTATCGTAGCATGTCCTTGCGCCCTCGCACTGACAGCGCCTTTTACTTTTGGGAACATCCTCAGGATTTTAGGAAAACAAAAATTCTATCTTAAAAATGCGCTGGTAATTGAGCAGCTGGCAAAAGTAGATACTATAGTTTTTGATAAAACGGGGACGATCACCACCAGTAAAAAGGCAAATATCAAGTATGACGGGAAGCCAATTTCAGAAGAAAATAATGCACTTATAAAAAATGTACTTCGTGCATCAAATCACCCGTTATGCCGAATGTTGTATGACTTTTTACCTGAAAATAAAAAAACTAAAATCGATGATTTCTGCGAAATAACCGGAAAAGGAATTCAGGCCTCAGTTGCTAATAAAACAGTAAGGATAGGTTCAGCAGTATTTCTGGATGCTCCTGTTTCCGAAGAGACGCAGGCTGGGAAAACTTCGCTTCATATCGAAATTGACGGTATTTATTATGGCAGATTTACATTTCAAAATCAATATCGGGAGGGTTTAGAAAAATTGTTTTTAGCATTAAGCAAAAAGTATCAGATAAAAGTACTTTCGGGTGACAATGATGGTGAAAGAGCCAATTTAGAAGTAATCCTGCCGGAAAATACAGAATTGGTTTTTAATCAAAAACCCGAGCAGAAATTAGAATTCATTAAACAACTGCAGGAAAAAGGACAAAACGTGATGATGGTCGGAGATGGTTTGAATGATGCAGGTGCTTTGGTGCAAAGTAATATCGGAGTTTCAATCTCAGAGAATGTGAATGTTTTTTCCCCCGCCTGCGATGCCATTTTAGATGCATCGGAGTTTGCCCGCTTAGGTTATTTTTTAAAACTTTCGAAAAAATCAATTCTTATTATCAAGATGAGTTTTGCTTTATCCTTACTGTATAATATTGTTGGTTTATCTTTTGCTGTTACAGGCAATCTCCTTCCTTTAGTGGCGGCTATAATTATGCCTTTAAGTACGATTACTATAGTTGGATTTGTAACTTTTACTACTAACTATTTTAGTGCTAGGAATCTACGGTAAACTAAAAATATACGGAAGGTATTTTTATAAAGTCAACATTCCTCCCTTACCATGATAAATATCATTTTTTATACGCTCGTTACACAATAATTTTGGTAACATAAAATTTAGAGTATGAGTGTCATTTATCTGCTAATTACAGTAAGTATTTTCGTAGCAATTGGATTCTTTATTGCTTTTATCGTTGCTGTCAAATCCGGACAATACGACGATGATTATACCCCCTCGGTCAGAATGCTTTTTGACGATGAGACCAATATTACCCCCAAAAAGAATAAATCAAATACAGAAGAAAAACAAGTATAATTATGGAAATGGAACAGTTTTATTACGACAACAAAATTGTAAAGAAGTTCATTTACGCTACGATCCTTTTTGGAGTCGTAGGGATGTTAGTAGGACTGACCTTAGCGGTTATGTACCTCTTTCCCAATATAACCGACGGGATTCCGTGGCTGAGTTACGGGAGATTAAGACCTTTGCACACCAATGCGGTTATTTTTGCCTTTGTAGGTAACGCCTTTTTTGCTGGGATGTATTATTCGCTGCAACGATTGTTGAAAGCCAGAATGTTTAGCGACTTTTTAAGTAATCTTCATTTCTGGGGATGGCAGCTTATTATCGTTGCCGCTGCAATTACGCTGCCGTTAGGCTATACTTCTTCAAAAGAATATGCAGAGCTCGAATGGCCAATTGATATTGCTATTGCGCTTATTTGGGTCGTAATGGGGATTAATATGATTGGTACGATGTTGCGTCGTAGAGAACGCCATTTGTATGTAGCCATTTGGTTTTATCTGGCCACATTTGTTACCGTTGCCGTATTGCATATTTTCAACAATATCGAAATTCCGGTTTCAGCTTTAAAAAGTTATTCTGTTTACGCGGGTGTTCAGGACGCTTTAGTGCAGTGGTGGTACGGGCATAATGCCGTGGCCTTTTTCCTTACAACGCCATTTTTAGGATTAATGTACTATTTCGTTCCAAAAGTAGCCAACAGACCCGTTTACTCGTATCGTTTATCAATTATACATTTCTGGTCTTTAATATTTATCTATATCTGGGCAGGACCACACCACTTGCTATACTCTGCTTTACCAAACTGGGCACAAAATTTAGGAGTTGCATTCTCTGTAATGCTTATTGCCCCATCATGGGGAGGTATGATCAACGGACTTTTAACATTAAGAGGAGCATGGGATAAAGTTCGTGAAGAACCGGTTTTAAAATTCTTTGTAGTCGCCATTACAGGATACGGTATGGCAACCTTTGAAGGGCCAATGTTATCGTTTAAAAACGTAAATGCTATTGCACACTATACGGACTGGATTATTGCCCACGTACACGTTGGAGCTTTAGCATGGAATGGGTTTATGTCATTTGGTATCATTTATTGGTTAATTCCAAGAATGACAAAAAGCACTTTGTTTTCAAATAAATTAGCAAACTTCCATTTCTGGATTGGTACTTTAGGGATTATCCTGTACACCGTTCCGATGTATGTAGCCGGTTTTCTTCAAGCCTCTATGTGGAAACAATTTAATCCGGACGGGACTTTAACTTACGGAAATTTCCTGGAAACCGTTACGCAAATTATGCCAATGTACTGGATGAGAGCCATTGGAGGTACCTTGTATTTGATCGGTATGCTGACTTTGGTTTATAATATCATCATGACAGTAAGAGCCGGTCAACCAGTGGAAGACGAATTAGCTCAGGCTCCTGCTTTACAGGTAATAAACAGCAATAGACTTAGTGGAGAAAAATTCCACTCTTGGCTAGAAAGAAAACCAATCCAGCTAACCATTTTAGCTACGATCGCTATTTTAATCGGAGGAGTTATTCAGATTGTGCCAACGATTATGGTAAAATCAAACATACCTACGATAAGTAGTGTGAAACCATATAGTCCGTTGGAACTGGAAGGACGTGATTTATACATTCGTGAAGGTTGTGTTGGTTGTCATTCTCAATCCGTTCGTCCGTTTAGAAGTGAAGTCGAACGTTACGGACCACAAGCCAAAGCCGGAGAATTTGTCTACGACCATCCATTTCTTTGGGGGTCAAAACGTACAGGACCTGATTTGTTGAGAGTGGGAGGAAAATATAACGACAACTGGCATTTCAATCACTTTTGGAATCCTCAAAGTACTTCGGCAGGATCAATTATGCCGGGTTACAAATGGTTGTTTGATAACAAACCAATGGATACTTCTTTAATAGAAAAGAAAATGAAAGCCATGGTTTCGCTGGGTGTTCCTTATACCGATGCCGATGTAGCCAATGCGCAAAAGACTTTGAGAACGCAAGCAATAGCGATCGAGAACAATCTAAAAAGCGATCCTGATTTTGTAAAAAGTTACGAAGACAGTAAGAAGAAAGCAGCTGCAAAAGGCGAAAAATTCGTTCCTATGAACGAAAGAGAAATTGTAGCGCTGATTGCTTACATCCAAAGATTGGGTACAGATATTAAAGTAAAAGAAACTGCCAAAAACTAAGCGTTATGTTCGAACAAATTAAACACAACATGGAAAATATCTCGGGTATCGAAATTTACCCGATACTTTCCCTCCTGATATTTTTTTTCTTCTTTGTGGGTTTGGCCCTTTGGGTTTTCTCCTATAAAAAAGAAAAAATTAGAGAAATGAGTGCAATCCCTTTAGATGAAGGACTTTGTATAATATCAAAAGACAAATAAAATGAAAAAGTTTTTCCCCGTATATCTAAGAGTCCCTGTGATTTTCTTTATCGTTTTCGGTTTGATGGAGTATTTTATTGATTCAGGAGATAGGCCCGCTTTTGTAAAATATCCGATGGTTACTGTCTTTCTACTGGTCTTTTTATTCATTTTAATTGCAATAGAAATTACGCTAAGTGCTGTAAATCGAGTTCTGTTTCAATTATTGTCTCCCGAAGAAAAAGCAAAGATAGAATATGAAAAGAGTCTGCCGCTGACAGAAAGCAATTGGTACAAAAACTTAATGCAAAAATTGACCGAGACTCAACCCATAGAAAAAGAGGGTGACTTATTGATGGATCATGATTATGACGGAATCAAAGAGCTCGATAATAATTTGCCACCCTGGTGGGTCTATTTGTTCTATATCTGTGTCATTTTCGGAGTAATATATGTCGCCCGATATGAATTGTTTGGTGGTGACGATCAGGAAACGGAGTTAAAAATGGAGATGGCTCAGGCTAAAATTGATGTAGAAGAATACCTAAAGACTGCCCCCGATTTAATGGATGAAAAAACAGTTGTCCTGCTTACAGATGCACCAAGTCTGGATGCCGGAAAAGAAATTTTCACCACCAACTGTGCCGCTTGCCACCGTGCAGATGGAGGTGGCCAAATTGGACCAAACCTGACAGATAATCAGTGGATATTGGGCGGTGGAATTAAAAATTTATTTCACACCATAACCAACGGCGGACGTGACGGAAAAGGAATGATTTCCTGGAAAGGAACTTTAAAACCTAAAGAAATTCAAAAAGTAGCCAGTTATATTTTGTCTTTACAAGGTAGCAATCCAAAAGACCCGAAAGAATCTGAGGGCGAAATTTGGGTAGATGAAGCGGTTCCCAAAAAAGAAGCAGCGGTTGCTAAAGCCGCAGACAGTACGCAAGTTAAATAATAAAAGAAATACCATGTCAAATTTACCGGACGAAACATTTAGAGATACCATTGGAACTATTGATGAAGGTGGTAAAAGGAAGTTTATTTTTCCTAAGAAACCGTCGGGTAAATTTTATGAGTATAGAAAATGGGTTAGCTATGTGTTATTAGCCATTTTAATAGCTAACCCATTTATAAAAATAAACGGAAATCAGTTTATGATGTTCAATGTTTTGGAACGTCGGTTTACTATTTTCGGATTTCCATTTTGGCCACAGGATTTTTATCTTTTTGTAATCTCCATGCTGGTCGGTATCATTTTTATTATTCTGTTTACCGTGGTCTTCGGAAGGATTTTTTGCGGTTGGATTTGTCCGCAGACCATATTTCTCGAGATGGTTTTCCGTCGGATCGAATATTGGATTGATGGAGATCGTGGCGCTCAGTTGCGATTGTCAAAACAAGAATGGAATGCCGAAAAAATTCGCAAAAGAGTTTTAAAATGGATCGTCTTTTTTCTAATCTCTTTTGGAATTGCAAATGTCTTTCTGGCGTATTTAGTAGGGAGTGATACCTTGTTTTTAATGATCGAACAAGGACCTCTTGAACAGGCCAGTAACTTTATTGCGTTGCTGATTTTTACAGCGGTGTTTTATTTTGTTTTTGTCTGGTTTCGTGAGCAGGTTTGTATCATTGCGTGCCCTTATGGTCGTTTGCAAGGAGTACTTTTAGACAATAAATCAATAAATGTGGCCTATGATTTTGTTCGTGGCGAAAAAGAAACCGGCAGAGCAAAATTCAATAAAAAAGAAGACAGAGCGACCACAGGAAAAGGAGATTGTATTGATTGCCATCAATGTGTTCATGTTTGCCCAATGGGAATTGATATTAGAAACGGCACTCAGTTAGAATGTACCAATTGTACCGCCTGTATTGACGAATGCGACACTATAATGGAAACGGTTGGTTTGCCGAAAGGACTTATCAGATACGCTTCTGAGGATGAAATTGAGAAAAAAGCACCTTTTAAATTCACCGCCAGAATGAAAGGCTACACTGCCGTTTTATTGATACTGCTGAGTGTTTTTGTTGGAATGTTATTTTTAAGAACAGATGTTCAGGCGATTGTTTTGAGGCTTCCTGGACAGCTTTTTCAGCACAAAGGCGATAAAATAAGTAATGTGTATACTTATAAGATTGTAAACAAAACGATGAAAGAGTATCCAGATATCCATTTTGAGCTCATAGACCAAAAAGGAGTAATTAAAAACGTCGGAAAGCAACATTTTAAAGTATTGAAAGAAGGAATTTCGCAAGGAACTCTTTTTATTGAAATTGACAAAGCACTTTTAGAAAGCGACAAAACTAAAGTCAAAATTGGAATTTATAACGGAAATCAGTTACTGGAAACGGCAACGACAAATTTTTTGGGACCACGAAGTTTTAATTAATTCAAGTTTGGGGGGCTTATCCCTAAAATGAAACAAGTTATACCTCGTTTTCTGAATTGTAATACTGTAAAAATTAAAGATTAAAAATTAAAAGATTTATAAAAGGATCATTATGAATTGCCTACAGCTTTAGCTGTAGGAGTGCTGTTAAGATTAAACATTAAATGGCTTTAGCCAAAATATACCATAATTCTTTAGGCTAAAACACAATGCCATGAAGTAAAGAATCATCAAAAAAAATCTCACGCAGATTTAAGCAGATTGAAACAAAAAAAAATCCGCAGAATCTGCAAAATCTGCGTGAAAAAAATCTCTTAACTCAATGACATTGTACTTTAGTCCAACGTCATTGAGTTAAGAATCATCAAAAAAAGTCTCACGCAGATTTAAGCAGATTGAAACAAAAAAAATCCGCAGAATCTGCAAAATCTGCGTGAAAAAAAATAATTAAAATAATACTACCATGAAAATCAATTGGGGAACAGGAATAGTAATCGCGTTTGGATTATTTATGACCTTTATTTTATATTTTGTTTTTGAAGTACAATCGAATAGTAAATACGATAACGACCTGGTTGTAGAGGAATATTACAAACACGATTCGCATTTTCAGGACGAGATGGCAAGAATTCAGAACGCCCATGATCTAAAGAATAAACCTTCTATGATTTATACTGCTGAGGGTTTAAAAATAGCTTTTCCGAATAGTTTTGAAAATGAGAAAATAAAAGGAAACGTACTATTGTATCGACCATCAAACAAGAAATTTGATTTTGATACGGAAATCGCCTTGACCAATAATGCGTTGTTAATTCCACAGAAAAAATTAATCAAAGGACGCTGGGATGTCCATATGGAATGGCAGTATAATGGAATAAAATACTTGTTAAAAGAAGTGATTTATGTAAACTAAAATCAGGCAACATGTTATATTCAGCTTTTATATTCGGACTTATCAGTAGTTTTCACTGCATAGGAATGTGCGGCCCGATTGCGATGATGTTGCCTGTAGATCGTACCAATGAAGCCAAAAAGAGTGCCCAAATTATAACCTATCATTTAGGACGATTAACAGCTTATGCCACTATAGGATTACTATTTGGACTACTGGGACGAGTTTTCTTTTTAGCAGGATTACAGCAAAAAATGTCCATTTTTATAGGTGTCGCCATGATACTTGTGGTTTTGATTCCGGAGAAAACAATTTCTAAATATAATTTTTCGAAACCCGTCTACAAAATCATTTCAAAAATAAAATCAAGTTTAGGAAGTCATTTTAAAAGCAAGAGTTACAAATCCCTTTTTCTAATCGGTTTATTAAACGGATTCCTGCCTTGCGGAATGGTTTATGTGGCTTTATTTGGAGCAATGGCCATGCAAAGTGCCGGATTAGGAGTTTTGTATATGCTTTTGTTTGGACTGGGTACAGTGCCGTTAATGACCCTTGTAGTGTACATCAATTCGATAATTACGGTATCTTTTAGAAACAGAATTCAGAAAGTCATTCCGTATGTAGCGGTGCTTATTGGAGTTTTGTTTATCTTAAGGGGTTTGGGGCTCGGAATTCCGTACCTGTCACCATCAAATATGAGTTTATTTGTACAGCAAACGCCCAATTGTCATTAAACTTAAATGGTCATCGAAAACAAGTTTGTTTCCGGTGACTTTCTTTTTAAATGCAAATCAAAAGCCATACAAATATTGCGAACAAATGGTTTTCCGGCTTCCGTAATTTTTATTTTATGTTCTTCGATTACAATTAAATGATCTCTTTCCATCTCTTTCAAATCAAATAAAACATCGGGAAGTTCTTTAAAATAGCCTGTTTTATTATTCCAGGAAGTTTCAAATTCACAGGTAAGATTTAAAATATGTTTTCTTATTGTCAGATCTTCATCAGTAAGAACATGCCCCTTAACAACTGGCAATTTATCCCATTCCAACAATTGGTAATAATCTTCCAGATTCTTGGTGTTTTGAGCAAAACTGTACCAACTGTCGCTAATAGAAGAAACGCCCAGCCCAATCATGAGCTGAGTTTTAGAAGCGCTATATCCCATAAAGTTTCGGTGTAATTGGTTGCTTTGCGAAGCCTTATACAAACGATCTGTTTTTAAAGCAAAATGATCCATACCAATTTCGTGATAGCCATTTTCAGAAAGTAATTGTTTTCCAATCTCATACAGTTGTCGTTTTTCGGCATCTTTTGGGAGGTTTTCATCATTAAAACCACGTTGGCCATTCCCTTTTATCCACGGCACGTGAGCATAGCTGTAAAAAGCCAATCGGTCCGGTTTTAAAGAATTTGTTTTTTCGACCGTATCAATTATGTTTTCCAAATTCTGAAAAGGCAATCCAAAGATCAAATCGTGGCTAATAGAAGTATATCCGATTTCTTTTGCCCAAAACGATACTTTGGCTACGTTATGAAAAGGTTGAATGCGGTGAATTGCTTTCTGCACTTTTTCTGCATAATCCTGAACACCAAAACTAACCCTGCGAAAGCCTAATTCATATAATTTTTTAAGTTGTTCGTAAGTGGTATTGTTGGGATGGCCTTCAAAGCTAAATTCGTAATGATCTGCTTTATTGGCAAAAGAGAAAATTCCGTTGATGAGGTGTTCTAAATTGTTTACAGAAAAAAAAGTGGGCGTGCCTCCTCCCAAGTGTATTTCTTTTATAAGTGGTTTTTCTGTGAAAAGTTTGCAATACAAACTCCACTCTTTTAAAAGTGCTTTTATATACGTTTCTTCAACCGTATGATTTTTTGTGATTCGTTTGTTGCAACCGCAAAAAGTACACATGCTTTCACAAAAAGGGAGATGGATATACAAACTAATTCCGTTTTGGGTATTACTTTCTGAAAAAGCTTTTTGAAACGACTCTATCCATTTTTGTTCTGTAAAATCAGACTCATTCCAATACGGAACAGTAGGGTAACTGGTATATCTTGGACCGGGAACATTGTATTTCTGTGTGAGGGAAATTTTCATAAAAAATGGATTTTCGATTTATCAAAATTAAGGAGCGGGGCCAAGATATAAAATGATAAATGTCATACGACCGGCACAAAAAAAAGAGGCTCAATTGAGCCTCTTCGGTGAATTAAATAACTAACATTAAATAGAATCCTGAATGATTTTAAGCCATTTTTTTGCAAACTGCTGATCTTGATAAGCACTTATTTGTTTGATGCGATCGTCATCGAAATCATAGAATGGAATTGTAATTTTTTTGGAGGTTTCTTTTTCCTGAAACTCAAAATCGATTTTCAAGATGGTATCTGAACCGGATTCAGTAGTCGGAACCAATTTACAGGAAGAAATGTTTTTTAAATCCACGTAGGTAGATTCCTGTTGATTTGGATTGAAATTCATCAAAATAAATTTCCCGTTTTTCTGATCAATAGTAAGCGTTTTATTGTTTTGAGATTCCGTTAAATCGAAGTCCTGTGGGTGATTTGGGTTGAATCTTTTTTTTATGTCTAAAATTTTTGCTTTGTTTACGGCATTTGTTCTTGCAGAAAAATATATAGGGATGGCTACTATGATCGCAATCACAATACCAATAATAGTTACACTTGTATCCATTTTGTTTTTGAAGTTTAATTGAATGAAATAGTTAAACCGCTTTCATAAGGAAAACCGTTTAATGATTGGAGAAGAACGAACTTCTTCCGTTTGAAATTTCAAAAATTAATTACCAAAAATGATGGAAAGGATAGAGTAGAAGTAGTATTCTTTTACTCTGATTTAAATGTTGATTAGCAAAATTGGATGCTGATTTTACGGCCTGATGTCTTGGAATGGGCATCAATATAGCGTCAAACCATTTAACTATGTTTGGATAGTTGGTTTTGATATTTGCAACAAATTGATAGCTTGCCTGAGGTTGTATGAAAGCTAAAGAATCAGGTGATTCCATTGAGAACGTAGGATCTCTTTTCTCCGTTTGAGTTTTTTCAACAGTAATTTCATTCCCCTGACAAGCAAAGAAACTTATAATTAAAAGTGAAAAAAAGATAATGGTTCTGCGAATCCCGTTCATAGCGGCGAATTTAATTCATAAAAGACAATTAAAGAAATTTTAAAGAATTAATTAACGCTAAAAAAAGGTGTTATTATTTTATCCTCAACAGTTTTGTGATACAATTGAGGATAAAACAATATTATTTTTGCATTTTGAAATAATAATCAGCCGAGTGTTTTCCGCCTCCGTAGAACAAAAAGAAAATGCAAACTAATAAAACGACTATGGCTACAGTCAGATTTTCAGAGTGCCTATTTTATTGTCAATACCGAGTATTGATATTAAAATTTTCCTTTCCATTGCAACTAATTAATCCGGATTTGAATAGCCGTTGGTTTTAACCAACGGTCGTATATGTTTACGTCAAAAGGCTTTAGCCAAAAACCTTAAGTGTAAAGTTTTGGCTAAAGCCTGCATTATTGTCCTTTTTAAATCCGTTGGTTAAAACCAACGGCTATTCAAAAATACCTTTTTAATGATTTTTTTGAATATTCTCTAAATGAACTATAGGTTATTTTTGCATTTTGAAATAATAATCAGCCGAGTGTTTTCCGCCTCCGTAGAACAAAAAGAAAATACAAACTAATAAAACGACTATGGCTACAGTCAGATTTTCAGAGTGCCTATTTTATTGTCAATACCGAGTATTGATGCTAAAATTTTCCTTTCCATTGCAACTAATTAATCCGGATTTGAATAGCCGTTGGTTTTAACCAACGGTCGTGTGTGTTTGTGTCAAAGGGCTTTAGCCAAAACTTTAAGCGTAAAGTTTTGGCTAAAGCCTGGATCATTTTCCTTTTTAAATCCGTTGGTTAAAACCAACGGCTATTTAAAAATACCTTTTTAATGATTTTTTTGAATATTCTCTAAATGAACTATAGGTTATTTTTGCATTTTGAAATAATAATCAGCTGAGTGTTTTCTGCCTCCGTAGAACAAAAAGAAAATACAAACTAATAAAACGACTATGGCTACAGTCAGATTTTCAGAGTGCCTATTTTATTGTCAATACCGAGTATTGATATTAAAATTTTCCTTTCCATTGCAACTAATTAATCCGGATTTGAATAGCCGTTGGTTTTAACCAACGGTCGTGTGTGTTTGTGTCAAGAGGCTTTAGCCAAAAACCTTAAGCGTAAAGTTTTGGCTAAAGCCTGCATCATTGTCCTTTTTTAATCCGTTGGTTAAAACCAACGGCTATTCAAAAATACCTTTTTAATGATTTTTTTTGAATATTCTCTAAATGAACTATAGGTTATTTTTGCATTTTGAAATAATAATCAGCTGAGTGTTTTCCGCCTCCATAGAACAAAAAGAAAATGCAAACTAATAAAACGACTATGGCTACAGTCAGATTTTCAGAGTGCATATGTCCCATGGAATTTACGAGAACAGCTCCAAATAGTATGGGTAATTGCGCGGCAATTGCCCAACGGGTTAGTAATCCAAAGAAAATCATGATTCCCCCAATCATATGGGCTGGCGCAATATAATGTAAGAGAAACATTCCGCCTCCAAATTGGTCAATTGGTGAAATCAAATCATGCAAATATTGAACGTTGGTTACAAATGAAATTCCTTTCATAAATAAAAAAATGCCCAATACAATACGTATTAAATCTACTGGCAAATAAGTGTGCGAATTAGCCCATTTATTCAAGCTTTTTACATTTTCCATGATGTTACCTGATTAAAAATTACACACTAAGTTACTAATTTTTAATTAGATAAATATTTTTAAGGGACTTAAAATAAGTTTTTTACTTTTAATTTAACGTATTTTAAGAATCCCTTAAAAGTTATACCTGAATTACACCCAAATTAAATGGTTTTTGAATAGGAGCATGATTGGCAGCCTCAATTCCCATAGAAATCCATGTACGGGTATCTAAAGGGTCAATAATGGCATCTGTCCATAATCTCGAAGCAGCGTAATATGGAGACGTTTGCTCGTCGTAACGTGCCTTTATTTTAGTGAACAATTCTGTCTCTTTGGCTTCATCTACAATTTCCCCTTTAGCTTTAAGCGAAGAGGCTTCAATTTGAGCCAATACTTTTGCGGCCTGAGTTCCACCCATAACGGCAAGTTCTGCACTTGGCCAGGCAAAAATCAATCTTGGATCATAGGCTTTTCCACACATGGCATAATTTCCGGCTCCATAAGAGTTACCCACAATTACGGTAAATTTCGGAACTACTGAATTACTCACGGCATTTACCATTTTCGCGCCGTCTTTTATAATTCCGCCATGTTCTGATTTTGATCCAACCATAAAACCGGTCACATCTTGTAAAAAGACAAGGGGAATTTTTTTCTGGTTGCAATTGGCAATAAAACGGGTTGCTTTATCGGCACTATCAGAGTAGATAACCCCTCCAAATTGCATTTCTCCTTTTTTGGTTTTAACTACTTTTCTTTGATTGGCTACAATACCAACTGCCCAACCATCGATTCTGGCATAACCCGTGATCAAAGACTGTCCATAACCATCCTTATAAGCTTCAAATTCAGAATTGTCAACCAGACGATTGATGATTTCCATCATGTCATATTGTTCGTTTCTGGCTTTTGGCAGGATTCCGTAAATATCTTTTGGTTCTAAAGCAGGTTTTTCGGCTTTGATACGACTGTATCCGGCTTTATCAAAATCACCTATTTTATCTACGATGTTTTTTATTTTATCTAAGGCATCGGCATCATCTTTTGCTTTATAATCGGTTACACCCGAAATTTCGCAATGTGTTGTTGCGCCACCCAAAGTTTCATTATCGATCGTTTCACCAATGGCCGCTTTTACCAGGTAGCTTCCGGCAAGAAAAATACTTCCGGTTTTGTCTACAATTAAAGCTTCATCACTCATAATAGGCAGATAAGCACCACCGGCTACACAACTGCCCATTACGGCAGCTATTTGGGTAATTCCCATACTACTCATTTGAGCGTTATTTCTAAAAATACGTCCAAAATGTTCTTTATCAGGAAAAATTTCATCTTGTAATGGCAAATAAACACCGGCACTATCCACCAAATAGATAATAGGTAATCTGTTTTCCATTGCGATTTCCTGAGCGCGTAAGTTTTTCTTTCCTGTAATAGGAAACCAGGCGCCTGCTTTGACAGTAGCATCATTGGCTACCACAATGCATTGTTTTCCTCTTATGTATCCTATTTTGATAACCACACCACCGGAAGGACAACCTCCATGTTCGGCATACATTCCGTCTCCGACAAATCCTCCGATTTCGATACTTTTAGCATTTTCATCCAGTAAATAATCGATACGTTCGCGGGCTGTCATTTTGCCTTCTGCATGAAGTTTTGCAATTCGCTTTTCACCTCCCCCTAATTTGACTTTAGCAAATCTGTGTTTTAATTCAGAAAGTAGTAATTTATTGTGATCTTCGTTTTTATTGAAGTTTAAATCCATAAGAAATTGATTTTTTTACAAAATAGTCTGCGCTAATTTACAAAATCAATTGAAATAAACTATTATGGATTTAAAATTGAAATTTGATTTCTTTTTTGTAATTAAAGAGCAAAAAAAAACAGGAGCGAACTCCTGTTTAGTATATAGGTATAAATCGTACGATTATTTTTTAGATTCGCAAACCAATCTTTTTAGGATTGCCCATTGTTTTAGAGCATCACGAGCTTCTACAGCAGGATAGCCCAACATTGTTTTTCCGGCAGGGATATCTCCAACAACTCCGGAACCGGCACCTACAATGGCTCCGTCACCGATAGTGGTGTGGTCTTTAATAGAGGCGCTACCACCAATTATTACGCCGTTACCAAGGGTTACAGAACCTGCTAAACCACTGTTTCCGGCCATAATACAAAATTTACCTAATTTACTGTTATGTCCGATTTGAACTAAATTATCAATTTTACAACCGTCACCAAGAATGGTTGAACTGAATTTACCACGATCCACACAGGAATTGGCTCCAATTTCAACTCCGTTTCCGATAATTACATTTCCGATTTGTGGAATTTTGACTAATCCTTTCTCCTTACAAGGACGGAATCCGAAACCGTCAGCTCCAATTGTTGCATTTGGATGAATGATACAATCGCTACCAATATGGCAACGCTCGCGCACTACGGTTCCTGACCAGATAACGGTGTTTTTACCGATAGTACATTCGTCTAAAATAGTCACATTGGGATAGAGGGTCACATTAGCGGCAATTTCTACTTTTGGACCAATATAACAGCCAGCACCAATTTTACTTCCTTCACCAATAATAGCAGTTTCGTCAATAACCGCAGTTCTGTGGATTTGATTGTGAAATATTGGAGTAGGTGGGGCAAAAAGGGCAAGAATTTGAGACATCGCTAAATCGGCGTTTTTTACTTTTATAAAAGCACGATTATCTCCAGGTTCAATCGAAATATCTTCATTAACAACTGCTATTGAGGCTTTTGAAGCTTCCCATAATTTTTCATATTTTTTATTTCCTATGAAAGAAATTTCAGTAGTTGTTGCTTTTTCCAGTTGCTCTGTTGCAGTTACGCTTTGCGAAGTAGTGCCATAAATTTCACCTTTTATGACTTCGTTAATTTCTTGGATTGAATAGGATTTCATGAATGAATTAAATTGATTGTAGGGGTTATTTTTTGCCAAATAAAATCAATTTGATTCGAATTACCTAATGTTCTTTTTAAGTTTTTTAAATTACTCTCTAAATAATAGTTTAAATATTACAAATTTAATACTAGAACTACTAATTTTTTGATTGTTGTGCAATTTTTAGGTTTGCATAAATTTTGATTCCGCTGCAGATTTTGTAGTTTAAATATGTAAATCTCAGTAAAAAATAAAAAGAAGAATGAGGTTTTATTTTGTTGGTTATCATGTGTTTATTGTGAGCTGCTTTTGATGTTTTGTGCCGTACTATCTGCTTTGTTGTTTCTTTTTTATGAAAAAAGAGAGATCGGAAAAATTACAATTTTCGGTTTTTTGGACTCATTCCGAATTTTGATTTTGATTTTTGTTGTAATTCGTTCATAATGAGAGCAAAGCGTAAAACAGTGGCGAAAAAAAGTTTTTTTAGTGATGGCGAGATTGTATGAAAAAATAGTAGTATAAATAGTATGATTTATAAAAACGGAAGAAATGATTTAGCAGCGAATTGCTTTTAAAAGTGACTTACAATAATCGTTTACTTTATAAGACTAAAATAAAAAAGCGATTCACTTACTACTAAGGAATCGCTTTTCTGAATAATTGGTTTGTAAATAATTATCCTTTTTGAATTTTTTACTATTTGATTTGCTTCAAGCTTTGGCTCAATATCATTAAGTTAAGGATTGTCAAAAAAAAAGTCTCTCGTAGATTTTAGCAGATTAAAATAAAAAAAATCCGCAAAATCCGCAAAATCTGCGTGAAAAACATCGTAGCTATATTCCTCCAGCTAAAGTTCAACGCCATTAAATTAAGGATTGTCAAAAAAAAGTCTCACGCAGATTTTAGCGGATTGAAATAAAAAAAATCCGCAAAATCCGCAAAATCTGCGTGAAAAACATCTTAACTATATTCCTCAAACTAAAGCAGAAGATTATTCAATATAATGCTTTTACAAACCTTAAGTTGATTTAGCTTTCGGTATAAGAAAACTTATAACTTGAATTAATTACTCTTTTATTTTAGAAAGAGATATAGCATTGATGCAGTAACGCAATCCGCTTGGCTCCGGGCCATCGGGAAAAACGTGTCCTAAATGTCCGTCACAAGTATTACAAACTACCTCAACACGAATCATTCCGTACGATTTGTCGGCGTTATAAGCGATCGCATTTTCTTTAATCGGTTGCGTAAAGGAGGGCCAGCCTGTTCCTGATTCAAATTTTTCACTGGCATCAAAAAGTAGCGTACCACAACATTTACATTCATAAATTCCGGGATCAAATAAACTGCATAACTCAGAACTAAAAGATCTTTCTGTTCCTTTTAAACGAGTTACCTGATATTCTTCAGCAGTTAGAAGTTGTTTCCATTCTTCTTCTGTTTTTTCCACTCTCTTTTCAGGAGCCGGATTTCCTTTATTTGTAAAACGAATTACATCTGCCCATTTGATCATAAGTAGTTTTTTTAAATTCCAAATTCCAAATTCCAAGTTTCAAGTTTCAAGTTTCAAGTCTCAGTTTTCAGTTTTCTTGACGGTTTTGCTTTTGAATTTAATCAAAGAGTAAAACTGCGACTGCGACTGAAAACTGCGACTAAAAAAACTATTCCTCCTCCCGTTGTCCCATCATCATTAGAAAAGCTTTTAGGAAAGGATCAATATTTCCGTTCATTACGCCATCAACATCGCTGGTTTCGTAACCTGTACGAACATCTTTTACTAATTTATAAGGTTGCATAACGTAATTACGGATTTGCGAACCCCATTCGATTTTCATTTTTCCGGCTTCGATATCAGCACGTTGGGCTTGTTGTTTTTTAAGCTCAATTTCGTATAACTGAGAACGTAACATCTGCATGGCACGTTGCCTGTTGTCTTGCTGAGAACGGGTTTCAGAACATTGAATCTGAATTCCGGTTGGTTTGTGAACCAACTGTACTTTGGTTTCTACCTTATTTACGTTTTGTCCTCCGGCACCACTCGAACGGGAAGTTGTAATCTCGATATCGGCAGGGTTAATGTCGATTTCGATACTATCGTCAACAAGTGGGTAAACATAAACTGATGCAAATGAAGTATGACGTTTGGCATTACTGTCAAAAGGCGAAATTCGAACTAAACGATGTACACCGTTTTCTCCTTTTAAGTACCCAAAAGAATAATCTCCTTCAAACTCTAAAGTTACAGTCTTGATTCCTGCCACCTCGCCAGCCTGAAAGTTCAGTTCTTTTATTTTGAAACCGTAACTTTCTCCCCACATGATGTACATGCGCATCAGCATTCCGGCCCAGTCACAACTTTCAGTTCCACCGGCACCCGCCGTAATTTGAACCACAGCACTCAAACTGTCACCTTCGTCAGAAAGCATGTTTTTGAATTCTATGTTTTCAATATGCGATTGCGTAGTGTTGTAATGCTCGTCTAATTCCTCGGCTGAAAGTTCCCCTTCTTTATAGAAATCATAAGCAAGCTGTAATTCATCTGTAAGTTCAATAGCTTTGTCATAATCTTCAATCCATTTTTTCTTGTTTCGAAGGTTTTTTACAATGATTTCAGCTTCTTTAGGATTGTTCCAGAAGTCAGGTGCGAAGGTTTTTTCTTCTTCGTTGGCAATTTCGATTAGCTTGGCATCAACGTCAAAGATACCTCCTCAACGCACCAAGGCGCTCCACAATACCTTTAATTTGTTCGGTAGTTGTCATAAATTAATACAAGTTTTATATGTTTTTTATAAATATTACGTTAATTTGGTTCTGGGATATTCACTAGTTAAAGTTTATTAAAACTTATCTCGAATAACTGTCAGTAATACGTAATTTTGTTGTGCAAAAATAAGACATAGTTTTTAGAATATGGAAATAAATTTAATTAGCGATACCATTACCAAACCTTCTCTGGAAATGTTGCAGTATATGTTTAATGCCCAAGTCGGTGATGATGTATACAAACAAGACCCGACAGTCATTGAGCTTGAAACCAGAGTAGCGGAGTTTTTTGGGATGGAGGCCGGGCTTTTTTTTCCATCCGGAACTATGGCTAACCAAACCGCAATCAAATTACACACCCAACCGGGAGAACAATTAATTGCAGACAAATACGCCCATGTTTATCATTATGAAGGAGGAGGTGTTTCTTTTAATAGTGGTGTTTCCTGTTGTTTAATAGATGGACATCGCGGCATGATCAATGCTACTCAGGTAGCAGCAGCGATTAATGATCCTGAATTCTATCATAGCCCTTTAACAAGTTTGGTTTGTGTAGAAAATACAACCAATAAAGGGGGTGGTGCCTGTTACGAATTAGAAGATTTAAGAGAGATAAAAAAAGTCTGCGATGCCAATAATTTGAAATTTCATTTGGATGGCGCCAGAATTTGGAATGCGTTGGTAGCAAAAAGACAAAATCCAAAAGAATTTGGAGCAATTTTCGATACTATTTCGGTTTGTTTGTCTAAAGGATTGGGTGCGCCAATCGGTTCTGTTTTGTTAGGATCTAAAGCTGATATCCATAGAGCGTTGAGAATCAGGAAAATACTTGGTGGTGGAATGCGTCAGGTAGGGTATTTGGCAGCAGCCGGACTCTATGCTTTGGCTCATAATATTGAAAGATTGGCCGAAGATCACCGCAGAGCTAAAGAAATCGCAGCGGTTTTAAGTACAAAACCCTGGATAGCCGCAATAGAACCGGTAGAAACTAATATTTTGATTTTTTCATTGGCCGAAAACTACAGCGACCAGCTTTTAGTAGAAAAATTGAAACAGAAAAATATTTCAATAAGTTTAATGGGACACAATAAACTCCGAATCGTAACGCATCTGGATTATAGAGAAGTGATGCATACGTATGTTTTGGAGACACTTTCGAAGTTTTAGGAAAAAAGAGTTTAAATTTTGTTTCAGGTTTCAAGTTTCAGGTTTTTCGTAATACGTACAACTTGAAACCTGAAACCTGAAACCTGAAACATTCTTATTTAAACAAGTTGTCCATTCCCGGAATCATTGGCATATCCATTTTTGCAACGGCGTCCAATTCTCTTTCGTTTACACCTGTAGCTTTTTCAATCGCTTTATTGATCGTTACAATTAAGTAATCTTCTAATTGTTCTTTGTCTTCTAATAAAGAGTCGTCAATTGAAATGGAAGTTATCTTTCTATTTGCAGTTAAGGTCACTTTTAATAATCCATCAGCACTTTGTTCGTCAATTAAAACAGTATCCAGGCGCTTTTTTGTATCTTCAATTTTTTGTTGGGTTTCTTTAAGTTTGCCCATCATTCCCATTAAATCCATTTTTGTTGATTTTTAAATTATTCCGTACAAAATTAGTATATTGCTCTAGTATTTCAATACAATATTTTATGAAAAAATTAATTCTGTTTTATTGTGTTTGTGCTACTTTTGCTCCTTCTTATTTAAAAACTAATGCTCAATCTATGCCAAATGATATAACGGCTCCAAAGGCCAAAATAATTGAAAAGAAATTAAAAAAGCATAAAGAAACCCGAATCGACAACTATTTTTGGTTGAATAATCGTGAGAATCCTGAGGTTATTGATTATCTGAATCAGGAAAATGCTTACTACGAAAGTATGACAGCACATACAAAGGAAATTCAGAATGCCTTGTATGAAGAAATGAAAGGGAGGATTAAAGAAGATGATTCGTCGGTTCCTTATTTCTATAATGGATACTATTATATAACTCGTTTCGAAACCGGACAGAACTATCCTATTTTTTCAAGAAAAAAGGGAAGCCTTTCTGCTGCTGAAGAAATTTTATTCAATTGTAATGAATTGGCAGTAGGTCACGCTTACTTTAAGCTAGGAGGTTTAAGCATAAGTCCGGACAACAAATTTGCCAGTTTTGGAGTGGATATTGTGGGGAGAAGAATCTACACGATTCAGTTTAAAAACTTGGAAACAGGAGAAATTCTGGCGGATAAAATCGAAAATGCTACAGGCGGTTCTGTTTGGGCAAATGATAACCATACTATTTTTTATACCAAACAAGACGAAGTTACCTTAAGAGCCGATAAAGTATTCCGACATAAACTAAATACAAGTTCTGAAAAAGATGTACTGGTTTTTAATGAAACGGATGATACTTTTAATGTTTCCATCAGCAAAGAAAAATCAAGAAAATACATTGTAATAGGATCCGGAAGTACACTTACTACAGAACACAGAATCCTGAATTCAGACAATCCGGACGGAGAGTTTGAGGTTTTTCAGCACCGTGTACGTGGTTTAGAATATAGTATTTCGCATTACGAAGATTCGTTTTATATCTTAACCAATAAAGATAAAGCAACGAACTTTAAGTTGATGAAGACGCCTGAAAACAGAACAGAAAAGAGAAACTGGGTAGATCTTATCCCGCATCGTGAAGATGTTTTGTTGGAAGACATTGAGATTTTTAAAAATTATCTGGTTGTCGAAGAACGCTCCAATGGATTAAATCACATTCGAATCATGCCTTGGAAGGACGAATCGGATTATTATCTGCCTTTTGGAAGCGAAACGTACAGTGCTTATACGACAACAAATATTGATTTTGATACTGATATTTTGCGTTATAGCTATCAATCGCTTGCAACGCCATCTTCTGTGATTGATTTTAATATGAAAACTAAAACCAAAGAAATCTTAAAAGAACAAGCGGTTTTAGGAGGGAAGTTTGATAAAGAAAATTATATCGAAGAACGCATTTGGGCTACTGCCAGAGACGGTGTAAAAGTACCTATTTCTATCGTTTACAGAAAAGGACTCGAGAAAAATGGTAAAAATCCTTTATTGTTGTACGCATATGGTTCATACGGAATGACAATGGATGCTTATTTCTCCTCGACAAGACTTTCTTTGTTAGATCGTGGATTTGTATATGCAATAGCCCATATTAGAGGAGGAGAAGACTTAGGAAGACAATGGTATGAAGACGGAAAACTGTTAAAAAAGAAAAATACCTTTACAGATTTCATCGATTGCTCTAAATTTGTAATTAACGAAAAATTTACTTCTTCGAAACATTTGTATGCAGAAGGAGGATCAGCAGGAGGGTTATTGATGGGAGTTATCATAAATGAAGCCCCGGAACTGTATAACGGAGTTATTGCTCAGGTGCCTTTTGTTGATGTTGTTACAACAATGCTTGATGATAGTATTCCATTAACGACAGGAGAGTATGACGAATGGGGGAACCCAAACAATAAAAAGTATTACGATTATATGTTGTCTTATTCGCCTTATGATAATGTAAAAGCGCAACAATATCCAAATATGTACGTTTCTACAGGATTGCATGATTCACAAGTGCAATATTGGGAACCAGCCAAGTGGGTAGCCAAATTGAGAGAAATGAAAACAAATAATAATTTTTTGTTTTTAGATACCAATATGGATGCCGGACATGGCGGTGCTTCAGGAAGGTTTGAAGCACTAAAAGACTTAGCAAAGGAATTTAGTTTTTTATTAGATTTAGAAAAAATTAAAAGCTAATTAGATTTTTTTTGTTAAATTTGCAACCTATCGAGGTTATTTAAAAATGCCTTTGATTAACTATTTTTTTATGAAAGAAGAAATAAATGCTTATAATAATGTTTTAGAGTTAATAGGTAATACACCACTTATTAAGCTAAATAAAGTCACCGAAGAGTTAGAAGGAAATTTCTACGCAAAGGTAGAAGCTTTTAATCCGGGACATTCCTCAAAAGATAGAATAGCATTATATATTATTGAAGAAGCCGAGAAGAAAGGAATTCTGTCTCCGGGAGATACCATAATCGAAACTACATCAGGAAATACCGGTTTTAGTTTAGCAATGGTCAGCATTATAAAAGGGTATAACTGTATTCTAGCTGTAAGTTCAAAATCATCGAAAGATAAAATTGACATGTTAAGAAGTTTAGGAGCTAAAGTATATGTCTGTCCGGCGCACGTTTCTGCAGATGATGAAAGATCATACTACAATGTTGCCAAAAGATTACACGAAGAAACTAAAGGTTCGGTTTATATTAATCAATATTTCAATCAGTTAAATATTGATGCGCATTACAACACCACAGGTCCTGAAATCTGGGAACAGACAAAAGGTCAAATCACGCATCTTATTGCTTGTAGCGGAACAGGAGGAACAATTTCCGGAACAGCAAAATTCTTAAAAGAACAAAATCCAAATATTAGAATCTTAGGTGTTGATGCTTTTGGATCGGTATTAAAAAAATACCACGAAACAAAAGAGTTCGATAACAAAGAGATTTATCCATATCGTATTGAAGGTTTAGGTAAAAACCTGATTCCATCTGCGACAGATTTTGATATTATTGATAAATTCATGAAGGTAACCGACGAAGAAAGTGCTCACTCAGCAAGAGAGATCACCCGTAAAGAAGGTTTATTTGTGGGGTATACATCCGGAGCGGTGATGCAGGCTATTAAACAATATGCAGAAGAAGGTGAGTTTACCAAAGACAGTAATGTTATTGCTATTTTCCCTGATCACGGTTCACGTTACATGAGTAAAGTATTTAGTGATGACTGGATGAACGAACAAGGATTCTTTGATAGCATCAATGAAGAAGAAGTTCAAAAAATTGAATTTGTAAAGTAATTTAAATACTTTTAGAGATATAACTCCATTCGCCGGTCGAATGGAGTTTTTTTTTGGAGTTAAAGCAAGGGATACTTGGATTAACTCTAGAAAGAATAAGCGTCCCGTTTGTTCTTTCAACGAAGGAGACTCGACTTCGCTCGAAATGACAAACTAAATGTGTTCCTGTTGTGGAGTTGCTTGTGTGATTTCTCGTGCCTCGAAATGACAAACTAAATGTGTTTCTGTTGTGGAGTTCCTTGTGTGATTTCTCGACTTCGCTCGAAATGACAAAAAGAGCGAATCCTGTTCTTATACTAACGTTTTTCAACTAACCATGTCATTTCGAGGCACGAGAAATCACACAAGTAACTCGGCAAAGATTGGCGATTTTCTACATGAAATTACAGGAAATTGGGTTTGACGAATTGATGATGTTAATAGTTGAGTTTCGAAGAAATAAACTATATATTGATTAACAGTATTCATAATGTGAGCTCTTTTGATCTCGAAGAAAGAAATTAGATGGAGAGTGGGAGTAAAATTTAGAAACAATTGCTTAAAACAGCCTTAAAAGGCTTACGATCATCACTTTTGATTGTTTTGCCGACTATTTAGGTAAGTTAACGGGAAAATTTTCTTTTAACACTATTATACTATAGATTAGTGGTAGTGTAATAATACGTTGTTTTTAAATTACTTATAGCTGTGTGATGAAAAGTATACGACAATGCTGAGTTTATCGGTATTGATAAACGAAATTTTCAGACTTAAGAAGAGGAGTGTTTTCAGATCAACTGAAACGAGTGAGGGATGATAAAAAGAATAGTGATATATGACTTGACAGAAGGGAGTTATTTGTTGTAAATAACAAATGCCCTCTCTAAAAACAACCTTAAATTGAATGTAAAACTTTTATAGTTATAGATTGATTAGTTTATTAGTTGTTAAGTTTTGAATAGTGAAAAAGCCTCCTGAAATGCATCGTCAGTTGGCTTTTTGTTTTTTTACGGGTGTCGTTTTAGCTTATTACGCTTAACACTACGAATAAAATTACCAGAATAATCACGGCAAATTTGGTGTATTTTGATGTTCTCATAAGATTAATTTTTAGATTTTAATAAAACATTGCTTGCTGCAAATATAATAGTTAATCTGTCTTTTCATAATTAAAACAGAAACATTACAAAGCAGAAATCCGGGTTTAAGTAAAAAAGAACCGTAGATAAAAAATTAAACCATATAAGTGATGTAAGTCCATTTTAAGCAAAACGCTTAAGCTGATGTGAACTTACATCACTTATATGGTTTAAAATAAATGTCTTTACTTAGAGTTTGGGGAATAAAAAAAAGCTCTGAGTTTTCAGAGCTTTTGGATAGGTATATAGAAGTTTTTTATTCTTCTTTCATCGTATGATAAACGTTCATCACATCATCATCTTCTTCAATCTTTTCGATTAATTTTTCTACATCAGCGATTTGAGCTTCAGTAAGTTCTTTTGTGATCTGTGGAATACGCTCAAAACCAGAAGACAAGATTTCTAAACCTCTGTTTTCTAATTCTTTTTGCAAAGCTCCAAAGCTTCCAAAAGGAGCATAGATTAAGATTCCGTCTTCGTCTTCGAAAACCTCTTCTGCACCGAAATCAATTAATTCCAGTTCTAATTCCTCAGCATCAAGTTCTCCTTTTGCAATGCGGAAATTACAAGTATGATCAAACATGAATTCAACCGATCCCTGAGTTCCCATTGTTCCGTTGCATTTGTTGAAATAACTGCGAATATTAGCCACAGTTCTGTTATTATTGTCAGATGCAGTTTCAATTAATATGGCAATTCCGTGAGGAGCGTATCCTTCAAACAAGATTTCTTTATAATTGGCAGTATCTTTATTACTGGCATTTTTTATAGCGCGCTCAACATTATCTTTAGGCATGTTGGCCGCTTTTGCATTTTGTATTACAGCTCTTAATCTAGAATTGGCTTCTGGGTTAGGACCGCCTTCTTTGACAGCCATAACGATATCTTTACCAATTCGGGTAAATGTTTTGGCCATTGCAGACCAACGTTTCATTTTTCTTCCTTTTCTAAATTCGAACGCTCTTCCCATTACTAATTTTTTATTTTGTGATGCAAAAATACGGTTATTCCTTATTTTTCCAAAATCAAAAGGATTCTTTTTTGTATAATGTTTTTATAAGTAATTGTATTTAAAAACAATTGCTTTTATACCTTGACATGTAGCCACAAAACCTAATAAGAAAAGGATACATTTTATAGCATATTTGAGTACTGTGACTGAACACTGTAATTTATCCGAAAAGCCATAAGAAGATTAACCTGAAACCTGAAACAAATCCAACCTGAAACAATAATACCAACCTGAAACAAAACAAACCTGAAACAAACCCACCCCGAAACAAACCCACCCCGAAACAAACCCACCCCAAAACAAACCTAGTTTTTACTTCGATCCGTTAAATTCAGTAATAATATTCACAGCCTCATTCAGATACGGATTCGTTTTAAGATTGTCTATCTGGTACTGATTCATTGTTTTTTCAGTGGGGTAAACGCCTAATAAAAATTGGTTTACGGTAGAGTTGTAAACATCAAGCGGGTTGTTATCGTCATTAAAAGTATGAATTTCTGTCCAAAGAGCGCTGATTCTCTTTTTCTGCTCAAAAACAGCATCCAGTGTCATGAGCACTTCTGATTTTGGGACATTAACTAATTTATCGATTTTCTGATTGATTTTTTTAATGTCGTTGAAATAATAATTATCCGCTAATCTTATAGTGCTGTTGGTTGCTATTTTAGTGATGAGGTTTCGTTTTACGTAGGTTCTGTATTTTAAAAACGGTTTAATGCTGTCATTCTTGATGGCGGTTGGAAAATCACTTTCTTTTTGATACACGTCTTCGTAAAATTCCGGAAGTATTACATCTGGAGTAACGCCAACGTATTGATGACTTTTGCCGGTAACTCTATAGAATTTATTAATCGTGATTTTTAGAAAGTCGGTATTTTTTTCTTCGTCAAGCGAAAGAATGGTTTGCATCGTTGCCTTGCCAAGCGTAGTGCTTCCCAACAACAAAGCGCGATTGTAATCTTGCAGAATAGAAGAGAAAAACTCACTTGCTGAAGCTGTATTACTGTTTACTAAAATCACAATTGGGCCTTTGTAAATTAGTCCTCTAAAAGGGTCATTTATCACCGTTTGTTCTTGTTTATTGTCCACGACAACAGAAAGCGGGCCGTAATCAATAAACATACCGGCCATTTTTATAGCTTCTTCCATTGAACCTCCGCCATTGTCAATCAAATCGATTACCAGGCCTTCTATATCGTCTTTTTCGAGTTTGATTACCTCACGGGCGACATCATCAGCACAGCCTTTTCTACTGTTTCCGTCTAAATCAGCATAAAAACTTGGGATTTTGATGTAGCCGATTTTACTTTCCTTGCCAATTATAAAACTAAAGACCGAGTTTTCTTCATCTTTCATGACTTGCTTTTCAATAGCCACTTCGAAGCTTTTGCCTGAATTTCGTTTTAATGTAAAGACAATATTTTTATTTGATTCGGATAAAATCATGGTCGAAATGGATTCCAAAGAAGCGCAGGAAACTTTCAAAGTCTCTTTCTCATTGGAAACGGAGACAATCTGATCTCCTTTTTTAATCTGTCCCGTTTTAAAGGCCGGACCATTGGGATCGACTTCTTCTACGATTATTTCGTTTTTCTCATTTAGATTTACGGTCATTCCCAACGACAAATGCTCTTTTGATAAGGAAGCGACAAAACTGGATTTAGAATCATCACTAAAATAGGCGGTATGAGGGTCAAAATAGGTACAAAAGAAATTGTACAGTTTTTCGTCCTGCTTGCTTTTTGTTTCCAATAATGTATTTATGCGACAGATTTCGTTAGTTAAAATCAACTTTTTTGAAACTGCTTCAATCGATTTGAAATTGGTTTTTATGGAGTCTAAATTGTCACTGGTCTCTACGATATCATCTAAAATTTGATAGCGCAGTTTTTTTAGCCAGACTTTTTCTATATTTTCTTTGTTGAGATAAAAAGCAAATGATTTTTTGTAAAATCGTATGGTGTCGTTTTTGTTATAATCAATTGGTTCAGCTTGAATTTTCTCCAGAACGGTTTTGGTTCTAAGGAGTCCATTTCTGTATTTGGTAGTAATATCTGCTAAAAAGCTACAATCGTTCTGAAGAATCAAATCGTCTAAATTGTGGCGGTATTTTTTGGATATTTCGTCATATTCGCTCTGAAAAAAAATGTTTCGGGACGGATCTAATTCATTGATTAGATTATCGAAAACAAATACAGACAAACTATCGTCGACCGGTTTGGGACGAATATGCTCGGT
Organism: Flavobacterium sp. FlaQc-52; assembly: GCF_044007495.1. Lineage (NCBI taxonomy): Bacteria > Pseudomonadati > Bacteroidota > Flavobacteriia > Flavobacteriales > Flavobacteriaceae > Flavobacterium > Flavobacterium sp. FlaQc-52. The sequence goes on from NZ_JBIPCV010000002.1 coordinate 324,918, forward strand.
TTGAATTAGTACATTTATCTTATTTAGTATTTCACAGGTTTTATCGCTATTTTGACTAAATAGAGTACTGGTAATTAATGCAAATGCAAATACTATTTTTTTCATAAATCTGAAAATGATCGTTCAGACTAAAATTACGTTTATTTTTCGATAAAAGACAGTAAATTCTTTAAAATATCGGCGAAGGAAATATTAAATGGGTCAAACTGCAGGCAGGAAGTTTTTTTGCTGCTAATTGCCCGAATTATGAGAGTTTTGACTTTGTGAATTGTAATGCCACAGATTAAAAGGATTATTAAGATTTTGTTTCTTGTTTTAACTTTTATAAAAGAGTATAGAGCACGTGACAGATTATAAAGAGAAGTTTTTTTACCACTAATTGCTCGAATTTCCACGAATTATTTTATCGCTTAAACTTTGTGTTATTTATAAAAAAATAAAAGGCAAAAGAAGAAAATCCTTTTAATCTGCGTAATCTGTGGCAGATTGAACTAAAAGAAAAACCACAAACCAATTAGTGAAAATTCGAGCAATTAGTGGCAAAAAAAATGCGTCACAATAAAAATTGCAACGCATCTATACTTAAGTTTAAAATATTATTTCTTGTAAAAAGGTAATTTAACCACTTTTGCAGGAACATCATTTTTTCTGATTCTGATAAAGATATCGCTGTCAACAGTACTATTGCTTACTGTTACATATCCTAAACCAATTCCTTTATTCATCGAAGGTGACATGGTTCCTGAAGTAACAACACCAATTACAGTGCCCGTTGCATCAACAATTTCGTAGTCGTGTCTTGGTACTGCACGCTCTTGCATTTCGAAAGCGATTAGTTTTTTAGTAACACCTTCTTCTTTTTGTTTTTTCAAACTGTCAGAATTGGTGAATTCTTTTGTGAATTTAGTGATCCATCCCAAACCTGCTTCTAATGGAGAAGTAGTATCGTTGATATCATTTCCGTATAAACAGAATCCCATTTCAAGACGTAAAGTATCGCGAGCTGCAAGACCAATTGGTTTGATACCAAAAGCTGCACCAGCTTCAAAAACTTTGTTCCAGATCGCTTCTGCATCTGCATTTTTGCAATAGATTTCGAATCCGCCTGAACCGGTGTAACCCGTAGCAGAGATAATTACATCACTAAGACCTGCAAAATCTGCCACTTCAAAATGGTAGTAAGCGATTGCTGATAAGTCGATAGAAGATAAAGATTGCATTGCTTCAACCGCTTTTGGTCCTTGGATCGCCAATAAAGAATAGTCATCTGAAAGATTTTTCATTTCAACACCTAAATCATTGTGTGATGAAATCCAGTTCCAGTCTTTCTCAATATTCGAAGCATTTACAACCAGTAAATACTCTTCTTCTTTCATTTTGTATACAATTAAATCGTCTACAATTCCACCGTCATTATTTGGTAAACAAGAATATTGCGCTCTTCCGATCGTTAAAGTCGAAGCATCATTTGATGTTACTTTTTGAATTAAGGCCAAAGCATTTGGTCCGGTAAGTAAGAACTCACCCATGTGTGAAACGTCAAAAACGCCCACACTGTTACGAACCGTTTCGTGTTCTGCATTGATACCTTCATATGTAATTGGCATATTATACCCGGCAAAAGGTAGCATTTTTGCTCCCAGACCTTCATGTATGTGCGTAAGCGCAGTATTTTTCATTGTGTTGTTTTATATAATTGAGTCGCAAATTTATTTAAAAAATATCAAAATAAAACAGTCTAAATTATAAAATTCTTAAAGATTGATACTGATTTTGTGTGATTCGCTATATCTTTTGCTTTTTTAAGAAAAAAAATAAGGAGATACCGTAGTAAACATTGCGTATAGTACCTGTACTTGTAAAATTAATGTAAAGAATGAACGAGTTCTGTATTTTAGTAATAAGAAAATTCTTCGTATTCAATATTTTTCATACTTTTAGGTCTGTAAAAGTATCCAAAATGAAAGTTCCGCTTCAGATCACAAAACAAGAAATTCTGACCTTTTATAAACGTCCAAATCCTTTAACTCATAAGGGGATTCAAGGTCATGCTCTAATTATTGGCGGCAGTTATGGGAAAATAGGAGCAGCAGTTTTGGCCACAAAGGCATGCATAAAATCAGGTTGTGGACTGGTCACTGCTTTTACACCAAAATGTGGGTATCAAATTATGCAAATCAGTATTCCCGAAGCAATGGTTATGACAGATCAAAGCGAAAATTGTATTACCAAAATTGATTTTTCGTTAGTACCGCAAGCAATCGGAATTGGTCCCGGAATCGGGCAGGAGCAAAGGACACAAATAGCGCTTTTTGAATTTTTAAAAAACAATAAAAGCCCTTTAGTTCTGGATGCGGATGCTTTAAATATCTTATCGAATAATAAATCCTGGCTCGATCTCTTACCTGAAAATACGATTCTGACACCTCATCCTAAAGAACTGGAGCGGATAGTTGGAAAGTGGAGCTCAGAGATTGATAAATTTGAAAAGACGATTATTTTCTCGGAACGCTATAAAGTTATAATTGTGATGAAAGGAGCGCCTACTTTTATCATTAATCAAAGTAAAATTTACCAAAATACAACTGGTAATGCCGCATTGGCAACTGCCGGAAGCGGAGATGTGTTAACCGGAATCATTACCAGTTTATTAGCACAAGGCTACTTACCGGATCAAGCTGCAAGACTTGGTGTTTTCCTTCATGGATTAACGGCTGATATTGGAGTGCAAAAAACAGGATATCATTCTTTTATTGCCTCTGATAGCATTAAGAATCTGGGAAAGGCATTTCTATCGCTGGATTCTTAGCACTTTAGACTTCTCCACTTTTTATGCAGATACTTTGTAAAGAATGTAGATTTGGTCCGAATTTTAAAAAAAAAATCTAAAATCTAAAATCGGAATTCAGAAATCAAAATTCGTAAGTTTGTATTCCAGTAAATACTGCTTATGAAAAACAATTTCGATCTCAGAACGGTAAACGTTACGCGTTATATTACGCCTTTGCGCGAGGGCGGTTCTTTACCCGCTTTGGCAGAAGCCGATGACGATTTTAAATATGTATTAAAATTTAAAGGTGCAGGACATGGTGTAAAAGCTTTGATTGCCGAATTGGTTGGTGGTCAAGTTGCGAAAGCTTTAAAATTACAGCTTCCTGAATTGGTTTTTGCTCAGCTCGATGAAGCATTTGGCAGAACCGAGGCTGACGAAGAAATTCAGGATTTATTGCAAGGCAGTCAAGGGCTTAATCTGGCACTTCACTTTTTGTCGGGAGCTATTACTTTTGATCCTGCTGTAACAACTGTTGATGCTAAACTTGCCTCTCAAATTGTTTGGCTGGACGCTTATATTACCAATGTTGATCGCACTTTCAAAAACACAAATATGTTGATCTGGCATAAAGAATTATGGCTGATCGACCATGGGGCTTGTCTGTATTTTCATCATTCCTGGAACAATTGGGAACAGCATGCTAAAAGTCCGTTTGCCTTGATAAAAGACCATGTTTTGCTGCCACAGGCTTCTCTTTTAAAAGAGGTAGATGCTGAATTTAAAGCGCTTTTAACACCCCAAATTCTGGAAGAAATTGCGAATACAATTCCGTTAGAATGGCTGCAATGGGAAGATACTGACGAAACTCCCGAAGCTTTGCGAAACGTATATCTACAGTTTTTGCAAACTCGTTTAAATAATTCCGAAATCTTTGTAAATCAGGCTCAAAATGCAAGATAGTCACTTATATGAGTATGCTGTAATTCGTGTGGTACCAAGAGTGGAACGCGAAGAATTCCTCAATATCGGAATCATTTTATTTTGCAAAAGAGCTAAGTTTATAAAGGTGCTTTTTCACATTAATATAACTAAAATTGAAGCACTTTCTGATGATTTTGATATCGAACAATTAGAATGTAATTTAACTTCATTACAAAAAATTGCCAACGGGGACAAAGATGGAGGTCCAATTGCTGAATTTGATGTTCCGGAACGTTTTAGATGGTTAACCGCAATCAGGAGTTCGGCGATTCAAACGTCAAGACCTCATCCTGGTTTGTGTGAAGATTTAGAAAAAACGATTCAAAGGCTTTTTGACGAACTGGTTTTGTAGGAAGAGGTTTAAAGGTTTGAAGGTTTTTGTTTCAGGTTTCAAGTTTCAAGTTTTCTTAAGCGAGATAAAAAGCAGTATAAATTCGCTTAATCTGCCAAATCCGCGTGCAAAAACACATTCAGTTAAAACCTGAAACTTGAAACCTGAAACAAAAAAAACGAATCTATCCTTTTCAATTGACGATCGGATTAAAAGTCCAATATTCCGTAGAGGCATTCATTGGAAAAATGAAGTAGTATATTTTCCTTTTTTTGATTTTCAATGACCAATAAATCGTAAGGTTTTAGATCGTACGGTTTCTCATTAATTTTGATAACTGTTGTATCTAAGGAAAATAAAATCACTATTTGTGCATTACAATTCTGATTGCTATTGGCTATTTTTAGTTTGTGATGGCTTATTTTTTCAGAAACCATCCAATTAAAATCAATGCCTTTTGTATAAGAAGTCACTTCATCATCGGAATTAAATTCCATGATTTCATATTTCTCATATACTTTTTTTTCTTTGTTTAAGTCAATATGTAAATCGTTATCAAGCATTACCAAGTAGCGGTAATAGCCCTTAAATTGCGTAAATTCTGAAGGCACTTGCTCTATTGTAGCACTGCTTATTCTGAATGCAAAATCCCTGTCGGCATAGTGGGCAGTTTTCGGATGTATCAGATATTCGTAGGTCAATCCACCACTCCAAACAGAGGCTTTACTATTTTCTTTTGGGAAAAGATGTAGGTTCATTTTTTATTGTTTTTAATAAGCAATCAAATGTGCTATTTTTTCAATGATTAACAATTGCACTTAAAAACTTAAATCTTTTTCTCGAAATAAATAAATTCCAGAGGTTTTTCAGAGATATTTACGTGAATTTCGCTTTGTGGAAAAGCTTCTCTTTCGCCTGTATCTTCATAACCATTACGTTTGTACCAGGCGATCAATTCTTCACGAACAGAAATCACGGTCATAATAATTGCATTTAAACCTAAAGATTTAGCATGATTTTCGGCTTCAGCCAACATTTTTCTGCCGATTCCGCTATTTTGTAGCTCGGGTGAAACGGTTAACATTCCCAAGTACAATTGATGTTCTTTTTCGACCAATAAAACAGAACTAATGATTTTTCCATTCTCAGTAAATTTCAAAATAGTGTTTTTTGGATCCTGAATGGTTTGCGTCAATTCTTCTTCAGTAGTTCTTTTTCCTTCTAAAAGATCGGCTTCTGTAGTCCAGCCTTTTTTTGACGATTCTCCTCTGTAGGCCGAATTGATTAATAGGTTTAATGCAGGGATGTCTGCTAATGTTGCTTTTGTGATCATTTGTAACAGGAATGGACTATGGTTTTATTTTTCAAAGATAGAAAAAGTAAATGTGTTTGAAAGATCAGATTAAGGATCAAATCTAAAAGTTTTGTGGAAGTGAAAATCTCGCAGAGTTGCAAAATCGCAAAGTTTTAAAGTAAAAACTGAAAAAAAAATTGAGACTCCATGACATTTGAGAAACCCAAAGTGAGAGAGTGGAAAACAAAAGGGTAAAGCTTAAAAATAAGAAGAGAAAATTTTGCAGCTTGGCGTCTTTGCGAGACTTTCAAAGCGGAAAGAGAAGTTAATACAATAAAAAAGCGCAAAGTCAAGGACGTTTGCGCTTTGTAAATATATTTTAAACCCGGATAAAAAGCATCAGATTATTCGTAGCTGTATACCGTTTTTGTAACGGTTTTTTCGTCAGGATATGCCAAATCGATTACTTTAACAGTAGATTCTGTCAGATAGCCATTAGCATCATATTTATAATCATACTCGTTTCTCATTTCGTATAAGGTCACCCCTTCAGAAACGGCTTTAATTTTCCAATCTAAAATGTGCATCCAATTGTAAATGTAACATCTGAAAATTGGCTCACTGGAATATATACCGGCTTTTGTGTAGTCTACAGTAAGTTCGTAAGTGGTATCTACAATCCTGTCTTTAACAACATAAGAAGTAACTCCGTTGGTAACGACACGTTTTGAATAATTTTTTTGCAAGCTTGTTATATTTACAAAAACCTTATTGCCAACATAAGTATACAAATAGGTTGTATTTACCGGGTTGGTAACCGGAACCTGAAGATAACTTCCGTCAGGTTGCTGTTGAAGAATTCTTTGGGTATAAGTTCCGTTTTCGACTTCTTTTATATCACGTCCGATTTCGTCATAATAAATATCGGTTACGTTTCCGTTTGGAGCAGTTACTTTTGAGATAAAACCGCTACTGTTGATTTCTGTAACAATATCAGCATAGTAGGCATTAGTAACTTGATTAGCTTCATTAAAATCGAATTTTGTAATATTTCCAACTAATAGATTGTCTGTATATTTATCGATTGAGTGTAATCTGCCTCTTGTATCGTAAGTATAACGTCTTTCTCTTAAGTTTTCTTCTATTTCGTTGCCGTTATCATCTTTGATAATATCAGAGACTACTTCTTTTATTAAACGATGCGGTGCTGTTTCGGTTGACTTTCCAGTAGTTTTTGCTGCCGTTTTTTTAGGAATCAATTGTATGGCAGGTTTAAATACCTCCTGGTTTGGTAATCTGGGGTCAACTACATCGGGAGTAGGTGTAGCGGGTGCGTTTTCGTCGCTTGCACAGCTTGTAAAAAGAAGGGGTAAAGTAATAAGTAAAAAAGCTAAAGTAGTTTTCTTCATTTTTGGTAATGTGAGTTAAATGGTGATTGTTAATTTTGATTGAAAGATACTGTTTTATTTATGATAAACGCGGGGTAATTTCAAGACTAATAAGTCAAAAGTTGACTATTTGATTGTTGAAACATTTGGCTGAACTGTATTCATTAACCGGAAAATCGATTCAGAATTAAAGTATTAAAGTGAAAAAAATAATGCGGTTCAGATTTATTTTCAGGTATGTTTTTTTGTTGTTATTATTTTTGGAAAAGAAAGGGAGAATAGGAAAAATAATAATTATGTTTGCGCCACTATAAACGAACTATTTCACCTATTTTAACATAAAAACATGAGATTTTCTAAATTACCATTTATTTTGTTTTCTTCTATCTGTATTACAATTACTTCTTGCTCTTCTGACGAAGATTCAGCTTCAGATACACTTCCTGTGCAACCCGAAGTTGTCAATCCTGCAAATGAAAAATTAGTTTCGGTTGTTTATCCTTTTAGCAATAATATTCCTTACATGATGGATAAGCAGACTTTTGAGTATGATAATTTAAACAGAATCAGCAAAATAAAATTTACGGGTTTTGTCTACGGAGTTACTTATGTAAATGCGGATTTGATTGAGATCAATTTATTAGAAGATCCAATCGAAGGAAGAAAGATGGTATCAAAAAAGACAATCAGCCTGAAAGACGGAAATGTTATATTGATTGTAGATAAAAAGTTTGATCTGATAGAGACCACTAATGAAAGTAAAAATGCAGCAACAGATTCTACACTATTCAGCTATAGTAATAAATACCTTTCAAAGGTTCAGTTTTATGGCAAATCAGTCAACTGGGGGAATTCTTACAGTCTAGACAAACAGTTTGACTTTATTGAAGTTAACGGAAATATTACACAAGCCAAAGAAACATCGGAATACTCCGGAATTACAGAGGTTAATTATTCTTATGATAGTAATCCTTATCTAAATATGGGGGATATGGTTTATGAAACACCCTTGTATTTTGGTAGTGTTGAGGGGTTGCATGTTTTTTTTAAAGATAAATTAGGAAAGAAAAATGTTAACAATATCGCTAAAGCCGATTTTTCATATGAAAAAAGGTCTAATAAATTTTTGGGTTACAGAACGATTTTTTTTACAAGAAATTTGGATAAAAATGGCAGACTAAGCGAAATTTTATTGTCAGGTACATTAACGAAAAGTGTTGATGGTACTCCGAGTTCAAGTTTCAATAATGAAAAAATGAGTTTTATTTATAAGTAAAAACGAATACAGTAGAAGATACTTTTGAATTTAAGTCTTAGCCGTTTCGGATTTCCGAAATAGCTAAGACTTTTTCTTGGTGTAAAAACTTTTTTAATCTTGAATAAATTCAGTTTAGGACTTCTATATTGACCATTGTCTTTCTGGATTGATTTTGTTTGCGCTCACGAGCGGGACGCTCGCGTTAGCGGGGAATTATTTATAATGCTGATAAAATTTATTGTTGAAAATCTCTTTTGGATCATACTTCCTTTTAAGCTCAAAAAAAGCATCAGTTTGCGGATACACGCTTCTCATTTTTACTTTGTCGATATGTAATCGGTATGGTAAATAAAAAGTTCCGTTGTTTTTTATGGTAATATCAACCAAATCATTTGTTAGAATCGCCATCTGATTTTCCTGTTTCTCCGTCTTTTTTTGATTGAACAGGAAAACAAAACCAAAGACATTTTCTTTTGCATAATTCATATAGGTGTCTTCGTCCTTGTATACACCGCGAATTGTGATATTAATCAAATCAATATTGGATTTTTCCAAAATAGGCTTCATCTCATTAATAAACTGGTTGAAGTTTCTTTCCGGAATAAAATACTCCTGTAAAATATCAGTCGAATTTGGATCTTTATTCTCAATCAAAGAAACGTGATCGTTTAACAATTCATTTCTGGAATAGACTTCATTTCTAGAAACTTTATTCATTTCAGATTCTAAATCCCAACGTAGTCTTTTGCCGTATTCACTATTGACTGTACTTCTGAAAACCAATCGTTTGGTTTCCTGATTGTTTTTGTTTTGTTGTTGTAAGGGTAATGGTTTGTTGTCCGTCTTTTCAAAAAAAGTTAAAGTAGCATCTTCTAAAAAATGTTTTTTAGAAATTCGTAATCTTCCAAAAACCAGTTCAACATTTGGATTTTCGGAGACGTATTTTTTATAATTTGAAACATAATTTTCGGAACTCAAACGAACATACTTAAATCGTAATGCCGTATTTTCAGTAACTTTTAGCTTTACATCTAAAATAATTCCGAAAAGACCGTAGCCACCCAAAACTAATTTAAACAGTTCTTTGTTTTCGGTTCTGCTGCAGTTGAGAATTTTACCTTCATAATTCATGAGGGTAAAAGAAACAATACTCGATGAAATAGGAGGAGAGTCCTTCTGCCAACCATGCCCATTGACACTCATAGAGCCGCCTACAGAAAAAGAACTGAAAGCCTGCATTACTGAGATCGATTTTCCATAGGTATCTAAATATTCAATTGCATCTTGCCATAACGCACCAGAACCAATAGTTAGGATATTAGTTACAGTATCTAGTTTCATGTTTTTGTAAGGCAGCATATTGATCTCAATTCCGTCCGGATAAATACTATGGCCGCCCATACTGTGCTGTGCGCCGGCAATAGCTATTTTTAGATTTTTCTCCTTCGCGTATCTTAAGATGTTTTGAAGTTGTCTTACAATTGAATCTTTATCTTTCGGAACCTTAAGTATAGTATCAACTTTGGTTAGATTAAGCTGACTTGCATCGTTGGTATAACCGTTTGGAGTTTCGGTTTTATGATCTTTTTCATTCCATTTTGTTCTCAATACGTGAATAATGGGAATTGATATGAAAATTAAGGTTATTAGAATGAGGACTAGATAAAAATGTTTTCTCTTCATTTACAGGATTTTATTGGTAGAAGTTAATATAGCACGTTTATGTAATAATATAAAATGGGTAGTTTTTCGTTTCTGCTCTCGTGGGCTTTATATTTTGCGCCAGATTAATACTTTGGAGTATTCTTTTTGGTTTTAAGGAGTAATTGATTTTCCTTTTCAATCATTTTTTCAAAAGGAGATTTACTTGGAAGATGTTGTTTCTGATATTCTTCAATTAATGGAAGCGTTAAAACAATTTTTAAGGTATTATGATAATCTTTTATTTCAATGCGTTTTTTATGAATCGTTTTTATAAGATTTTCCAATTCTGCTTTTCGGGAAACATATTTTTCTTGATTTTTATGGAGTAAATTTAAAATCTTTTGTTTCATTACACTGTCATTAATAGTGTTAATATAGCTGTTTGCAGAACTGTAATAAGCATCAGATTTTTGGTCGTAATCATAGAAGATGTCTGTAGTATCTCTTGTATTCAACTCATCTAATTGATTTTCTAAAACTTTTAATTCAGGAGATTTATTTACAAGTTCTTGATAGAGGTCGTCAACTAAATTATTACCGCTTCTTAAACTTCCTAAATCAATACTTTTTTCTTGTAATGCTTTTGGTTCTTTGTTATTTCGATCCGTAGATTCGCTTTCTCGGCAAGATGTTAAAAGTACAAGTGAAAGGACAGTGAATATTTTAAGCATAGTTTTATTGGTTTTAAATGGTGGTGTTTTTTAATTTAATAAATAGTGATAGAGAATAAGAGTGAGACCAATTATTAGAATCCCAGTATTTTAATTAATATGAAAGTCATCAAAATTAGTATAGGAATCAAAATCGTTTTAAAAGACGTCTTCTTTTTATTATTTAAGTTTTCTAAAAAAGGTATTGGGTCAGTAAGAAAAGCAGTTGCATTTGAGGTTTTGATACTGGCCATAAGATCTTCTATTTTTGGTTTGTGAATTTCTCCTTTTAAATCCATCAGAATAAGTTGATTGTCTTCACAAAGTTTTAAAATTGGCTGAAGGGTAGTAGTAAGATTTGAAGCTTTTCTTAAATCAATGCGGAATCGGAATTCTATAATTTGATTTTTATCTTCATTTAAAGAAATACTGCAGTCATTGTCTTCTTCATTTTTAGTATCTCCTTTCCAGCATATACAGGTTTCGTCTTCCCAATCGGCTCTTTTTATAATACTGTCCATTGTGGAAATAATAGAAATCGTATCACCATCGAAATCTTTCCAAAAAGGTTCAGTTTCAGGTAGATATTCCGTTGTATTATTTTTGAAAATGCATTGGTAATCGTTTTGAATAGATTTTTCAGGAACAACGATTAGGAGATATTGCCAAATTGCCATAGTTATTTGGTTGATTTTGTTTGCGTTCACGAGCGGGACGCTCGCGCTAGCCTGAGATATTTTTTTTTCCTTGTTTTATTTTGTTGAAACCAATAATAGTCTAACATCTACATCTAATACCTCTGCAATTTTCCTTAAAACCTCAATACTTGGTTGGGAATTATTATTGCAATAATTCGTTACGACCACATAACTTTTTTCAATTTTTTCAGCTAGCCATGTTTGTGTTCTTCCTTGCTCTTTCAGTACTTCTTTGATCCTGTTCATTTGAATATCAGCCATTGATTCGTTTTTTGTAATGCTATTTAACATAGAAAATTATTGTCTACTAATAACTTTCTTTCGGTATGTTAAATTATGATATAAAAATGTATTGTAAAATATTGTAATTTAGCATATATTTGTATTGAAATTCAATATATAAAATCATGAAAACTTATACCAAAGCCGATCTTGAACAAATTGTTATGACACAATTAGAAAACCTGAATGCTATTAACGACCTATTATGTATCATGAAAGTGCAGAATGAACTGCTGCACAATGCCAACAAAAAATTGAAAGATGAAATTTCTGAATTTAAGGAGAAGCATTTTACATATCCAACTGGTAAACGAAATAGTAAATAAGATTTATTGGGTTAGTTTGAGTATTCAATTTGCTGGCGCGAGCGTCCCGCTCGTGAACGTTCCAATGGCTTTCTGGCTTAATTTTGTTTGCTTTCGCGAGTGTGACGTTCGCAATGGCGCGGGGAAATTAGAATCGAATTTTGATTAGAATTTAATATTTTAAAAAAAAGCCACAAATCACAAGAACAAAATCCTCATGATCCATGACTTTTAAAATTTTATAAGCAGAGCAAACTACCCTAAAAACGCCTTCAATTCCTCATAAGTCCCAATCTTCACACTAATTTTCTCTTCATTAATAACACTCTCAATTTGAGCAGGAATAGGAAGCGTAATTCCTAATGCAGGTTCAACCACATCTAAGAACTTAATTGGGTGCGCCGTTTCTAAGAAAATTCCAATGGCATTTTCGTGTTTTTTCAGTTCTTTTTTCAAGCCTAAGTATCCAACAGCGCCGTGTGGTTCTGCGATGTAACCGTCGGTATTGTAAATGTTTTTTAGAGCAACTAATGTCTCTTCATCCGTATAACTATAAGAAGAGAAATCTTTCTCGAAAGCTTTTAAATCATTGTTGTACAATTCCTGAATTCGGATAAAGTTACTTGGATTTCCGACGTCCATAGCATTAGAAATGGTTGCTTTAGAAGGCTTCGGATCGTATTTTCCGTTTTCTAAAAATCTTGGCACTGTATCGTTTACGTTTGTAGAAGCTACAAAATGTTTAATAGGTAAACCCAATTTCTTTGCCATAATTCCGGCGCAGATATTTCCGAAATTCCCACTTGGACAAGAGAAAATCAATGGTTTGTTTTGGTTTTTCAAGGCTTTGTAGGCAAAGAAAAAATAGAACATTTGCGGTAACCAACGCGCAATATTGATAGAATTTGCCGAGGTCAGGTTTTTGTGTGCCAAAGTTTCATCTAAAAACGCTTTTTTAACCATATCCTGGCAATCATCAAAAACGCCATCGACTTCCAGTGCTTTTATGTTTTGTCCTAAAGTAGTCAGTTGTTTTTCCTGAATGTCACTCACTTTTCCTGACGGATATAAAATAACCACATCAACGCCATCAACGCCAAGGAATCCGCTTGCGACAGCACCACCCGTATCTCCCGAGGTTGCTACTAAAACAGTGTTTTTAGCTTCTTTTTTGTCTTTGTTAAAGTACGCCAGGCAACGCGACATAAATCGTGCTCCGACGTCTTTAAAAGCCATTGTTGGGCCGTGGAATAATTCTAACGAGTAAATTCCGCTTTCGACTTGCACCACCGGAAAATCAAAGCACAAAGTCTCGGCAATAATTTCTTTTAAAGTTGAAGTCGGAATTTCGTCTCCAACAAATTGTTTAATCGCTTCAAAAGCAATTTCTTCGTGACTTAAACTTTCGATTTTATCAAAAAAAGAAGGATCTAAAGCTGTGATTTCTTCCGGGAAATATAATCCTTTATCACTCGCTAATCCTTGTATTACGGCTTCCTGAAAAGAAACTTTTGGGGCATTGTGGTTTAAACTATAGTATTTCATTTCTAATTTTTGATTTTAGAATTTAGATTTTAGAATTGTTGTTGTGGATAATTCTGATTTCTAAATCTTAATTATTAGCGGTTCTTTTTGTCAATTTCGACGTAAGGAGAAATCACACTCGGAACTCGACAACAGTACGTCCTCACTTGTGTGATTTCTAGTTTGAAATGACAAACGGTACCCAAAATTTTTAATTCTGAATTTTTAATTTTTAATTCTTTTCAAATTACAAAATCCTAACCCCATCAGGATTAATCTTCGAAACGTGAATTTCATACGGTAGATTCATCTTTTCGTAAACGTCGCTCATGGCTTTTGCAATTCGGTTTGCGGTTTCTTCTCCGCGGCTTAAAGCGAAAATGGAAGGGCCAGAGCCTGAAATTCCCGAACCTAAAGCGCCGTTTTCTAGAGCCGTTTGTTTGATTAAATCAAAACCCGGAATCAAAACGCTTCTTAAAGGCTCTACGATTTCATCATGAAGCGAACGTCCGATCAGGTCATAATCTTTGGTGTACAATCCGGCTACCAATCCGCCGACATTTCCCCATTGCATGATGGCGCTTTTAAGGGAAACATTTTGTTTTAATACCGAACGGGCATCAGAAGTTTTCAACTCGATTTGAGGATGAACCACCGTAGCAAACAATTCTTCCGGACTGTCAATTCTAATAATATCAAGCGGACTGTAACTTCTTACCAAAGTAAAACCGCCTAGAAGGGCAGGAGCAACGTTGTCTGCATGCGCATTTCCACTGGCTAATTTTTCGCCTTGCATAGCAAATTGCACCAAGTCTTTTCTGGAAAAAGGTCTTCCCAACAATTCGTTGATTCCGAAAACAGCTCCCGCAGAACTGGCCGCACTACTTCCGATACCGCTTCCGGCTTTGATATTTTTGTAGATTTCAATTTCAAAACCAAAATCCAATTCATCTAAGGTTTCCAACATCGCTAAAGCAGCCACCCCCGAAACATTTTTTTCTGTTTCTAATGGCAAATCGGCACCAATAATTTTAGTAATTCGTACCCCTTTCTGATCCGATTTCCGAACAATCATTTCGTCACCCGCGTTGTCTAAGCAAAGTCCAAGCACGTCAAATCCACACGAAAGATTCGCGATTGTTGCCGGGCAAAATAGTTTTATTTCTGTCATTTTTTTTTGTTTCTGGTTTCAGGTTTCATGTTTTAAGTTTTTGCAGAACGTGCTACAAAAACTTAAAACATGAAACTTGAAACAAAAATTTATATGTTTCCAATTCTAATCACATCTGCAAAAATCCCTGAAGCGGTAACCGCTGCACCTGCTCCGGCACCTTTTATAAGCAAGGGCTGATCGACGTAGCGATCGGTGTAGAACAAAACAATGTTGTCTTTTCCTTCTAAGTTATAAAAAGGATGCTCTTTTGGGATAAACTGTAAACCAACGCTCGCTTTTCCATTTTCGAATTGTGCTACGTATTTTAGTCTTGAATCTTTGTTTAAGGCTTCTTCGTAAATGTTTTCGAAATGGGGTGCATGTTTGATTAAGGTTGCGAAAAAGTCATCGTTGTTTGTTGTCGATAAACATTCGGCAGGCAAAAACGATTCGTTGGCGATGGCGTCGATATCCATTTCGTAACCGCTTTCGCGAATTAGAATCAGGATTTTACGAGCAACGTCAATTCCGCTTAAGTCAATTTTAGGATCAGGTTCTGTAAATCCTTGTACTCCGGCTTCTTTTACCACATCGTGAAAAGAGTTGTTTTTATCGAAGTTATTAAAGATAAAATTCAGACTACCCGATAAAACGGCTTGAATTTTATGCACTTTATCACCTGAAGCAATTAAGTTTTTTACGGTATCAATAATAGGTAATCCCGCACCAACATTTGTTTCAAACAAAAACGGAGCATTATACTGACGCGATAAGTTTTTTAGTTTTTTATAGTTGGCATACGCAGACGAACAAGCAATTTTGTTACAAGTTACGACCGCTATACTTTGTTTTAAAAACTGTTCATAGGTATCGGAAACACTTGCATTTGCTGTGATATCGACAAAAATACTGTTACGTAAATTCATTTCTTTAGCACGTTCGATAAAGGCTTCTTTGTTGGCTGGTTCTCCTTTGTCTAAATCATTTTGCCATTCTTTAAGCGAAATGCCGTCTTCGTCAAAAAGCATTTTTCTGGAATTGGACAAAGCAATCACACGAACATTAATCTTCAGATTGTCTTTTAAGAATTTCTTCTGATTATGAATTTGCTCTATGAACTTTTCTCCCACGTTTCCAACACCCATGACAAACAAATTGAGCTGTTTGGTGTTTTCTTCAAAGAAATTCTCATGTAAGGTATTCAGTGCTTTTTTAACATCTCTTTCGTTGATTACAGTCGAGATATTACGTTCAGAAGCACCTTGCGCAATGGCACGGATGTTTACGTTGTTTTTTCCCAGAGTGCTAAACATTCTACCGCTTAGACCTTGGTGATTTTTCATGTTTTCGCCAACCAAAGCAATGATGCAAAGGTCTTTTTCTACGATACAAGGATCTATTTTGTTTTGAAGGATTTCAATTTCAAAAGCTCTGTTTATTGCGGCCTCGGCATTTTCGGCGTCGGAATTCAGGATTCCGATACAAATAGAGTGTTCAGAAGAGGCCTGAGTGATAAAAATAACATTTATTTTTTCCTGAGACAATACCTCAAACAAACGTTTTGATGAACCCGAAACTCCAATCATTCCAGGGCCTTCCAACGTTAGCAAAGAAATATGATCAATATGGCTGATTCCTTTTACAACAGTATCTTTTGACGAAACCTGATCAGAAATTAAAGTTCCCTCGGCTTCGGGTTCAAAAGTATTTTTGATTAAAATTGGAATATTTTTCCTTAAAACGGGTTGAATTGTAGGCGGATAAAGCACTTTTGCCCCAAAATGAGACAACTCCATAGCTTCTTGGTATGAAATAGTAGCGATTGGTCTTGCTTGTTTTACAATTTTAGGATTTGCGGTAAACATTCCGTTTACATCAGTCCAGATTTCCAGTTGTGTTGCATTTAAAGCGCCGGCAATAATAGCAGCAGTATAATCAGAACCACCACGACCTAAAGTGGTAGTAATTCCGTCAAGAGTGGAGGCAATGAATCCCGGTAAAATAGTGATTTGTGATTCGTTTTCAGTAAAATAGTCGTGAGTTAATTGATTGGAGATTTCAAAGTTAACAACTGCTTTACCAAAGTTATTATTGGTTTTAATGAGCTCACGGCTGTCTTTGTAAACGGCATTTTTATCGATTTGCAGGTAAGCTTGTGCAATGATAAAAGACGATAACAATTCACCGAAACTTAAGATAGTATCTGCTGTTCTAGGGGATAATTCTCCCAATAAGAAACAACCGTCCAGTAAAGTTTCTAAATGATTGATAATTCTTTTGATATGACTTAACAAGCTACTTTGTTCGCTTACCGGAATCAGTTCTTTTAAAGTGTCAAGATGTTTTTTCTCGATTTCGGCAATAATTTCCCTGAAGCTTTCGTCGTTCGCTGCGGCTTTTGCAGCTGCCAATTGAAGAAGGTCCGTTACTTTGCTTAATGCGGAAACCACTACAGCTACTTTTTCCTGTTTGGAATTTTGGTTTATTATTTCGAGAGCGAGCTTTATATTTTGTGCATTGGCAACCGAAGTTCCGCCAAATTTTAATACTTTCATTTTGATGATTTTTTTCTTTGATGCAAATATTTTTATCTATCCAATAGCTTTCTTCTTTTTTGAAAAAAGTATAGACAATCAGGATTATATGTAAAAGTGTATACCCCTAAGGGGTAGTAGTTGTTGTAGTAGAAATTGTGGTAACAGCAATTACAGCTCCGATTGGAGTTACTGTAGAAGATTGATATGTAGTGCTGTTACTTTTCATTTTGATTTTTCAAAAGTACAGTTTTTTATAAAAGTTAAAAATCTTTATTTTCTTTTTGCGAATATTTCATTATTTCAAAAATATAAAATTCAATATTGAGTATTTTATAAAATTCAATATATAAAATAAGCTTATTCGTATATTTATTTACTTTTTATTGAGGTCGTTAAGTCAAAAGTTGTTTGAATTTAATGACAAATTCAGTTGAAAAAGCGGTTTAGTCTATAAATTTAATAGACTTTTTAGTTTTTTGATTTTCTGAGGACTATTAAAAAATCGGTTTATTCGGGTTATATATTATTATAAGATTTATATGGTTAATAATATGAAATGATTAGAATTGGCAATATTAGATTGTGGCAATTTTAATTATTATGAACAAATGTTGCTTTTTAATATTGATTTGTTGAATTTTGACATCTTAAAATATTTAAACAACATGAGAGAGATTCATTATATAAGTACGGAGACCATAACTTTAGAAGATTTACAAGAAATAATCGTAAATCAAAAAACACTTGAATTATCAGAAGAAGCAAAAGTAAACGTTCAGAAATGTCGCGATTATTTAGATAAAAAAATGGCGTCACATTCTGAGCCTATCTACGGAATCAATACTGGTTTTGGATCACTTTGTAATGTGAAAATTTCAAATGAAAACCTGTCAAAATTACAAGAAAACCTTGTAAAATCGCACGCTTGTGGAACAGGAGAAGAAGTACCGGCTGAAATCGTAAAAATGATGTTGTTGCTTAAAATCCAATCTTTAAGTTACGGACATTCGGGAGTTCAATTGCAAACGTTAGATCGTCTGGTTGCTTTTTACAACAACGATATTTTACCTATTATTTATACACAAGGTTCATTAGGAGCTTCCGGAGATTTAGCCCCTTTGGCACATTTGTCTTTGCCTTTGTTGGGAGAAGGAGAAGTGCTTTTTGAAGGAAAAAAAGTAGCTTCAGCAGAAGTTATGAAACATTTTAACTGGGAGCCAATTGTCTTGAAATCCAAAGAAGGTTTGGCATTGTTAAACGGAACTCAATTTATGAGTGCTTACGGAGCTCATATTTTAATTAAAGCTTATAAATATTCGTATTTGGCAGATTTGATCGGAGCTATTTCATTGGAAGGTTTTGATGGAAGAATAGAGCCTTTTAATGAATTGATCCATTTTATACGTCCTCACAAAGGACAAATTGTGACGGCACAACGCATCAATGAGTTCTTGGAAGGAAGTGAGATTATTGCTCAGGAAAAGAAACATGTTCAGGATCCCTACTCATTCCGTTGTATACCTCAGGTTCACGGAGCTTCAAAAGATGCGATTGATTATGTTAGAAAAGTATTCAAAACAGAAATTAATTCCGTTACAGACAATCCAAATATTTTTGTTGAGTCAGATCAGATTATTTCCGGAGGTAACTTTCATGGACAACCTTTGGCTTTAGCATTAGATTTTATGGCAATTGCTTTGGCTGAATTGGGAAGTATTTCAGAAAGAAGAACCTATCAGTTGATTTCAGGATTGCGTAATCTTCCGGCGTTTTTGGTTGATAATCCGGGGTTAAATTCCGGTTTTATGATTCCACAATATACAGCGGCAAGTATTGCGAGTCAAAATAAGCAACTGGCTACTCCGTCAAGTGTTGATAGTATTGTTTCGAGTAACGGACAGGAAGATCACGTAAGTATGGGAGCAAACGGTGCTACCAAAGCATTACGTGTTATGGATAATATTGAGCGTATTTTGGCAATTGAGTTGTTAAATGCGTCACAGGCTATCGCGTACAGAGAACCTTTAAAATCAAGTGATTTCATCGAAATGTTCTTAACGAGCTACAGAGAAGTGGTGCCTTTGGTAAAAGAAGACCGAATTTTGCATTATGACATCGAAAAAACAGTATCGTTCCTGAACAGTTTTCAAATTGAAAACGATTTGTTAACAATGGCTTAACATTACAAAGTATTAATGAAGTAATTTTGCGCTATCAAAAATAAAAAAATGTCAATAAACAGTATTTTCCAATTTTTAGTGCCGAAAGACAAAAAATTCTTTCCACTTTTTGAAGAAGCTTCAAGTAATTTAATTGAATTAGCTTCTAATTTACACGAAGCTGTAAACCTTCCATTGAAAGAAAGAGAAGTTCTTTTTCAAAAAATTGATGAGTTAGAGCAAAGAGGAGAAGACATTACGCGTCAGACCAATCTTGAATTGAGCAGAAACTTTATTACGCCGTTTGACAGAGAGGATATTCATACTTTGATTACTTCTATTGATAACGTAGCGGATTACCTTCATGGAGCCGCAAGCAGAATGAAATTGTATCAGGTTGATAAGATTACAAAATCGATCAGAAAGATGACGGAAATTAACCTTGAGGCTTGTCAGAATATTGACAGTGCGGTAAAGGAGCTTAGAAATCTAAGCAATATGAAAGTTATTAAAGAGGCTTGCGCCAGAATTAATAAACTTGAGAATAAATCTGATAATGTTTATAACAAAGCAGTTTTTGAAATTTTTGAAAACGAAACAGATGCTAAAAATATTATTAAATATAAAGAAGTTTTATCTGTTTTAGAATCAGCTACAGACAAATGTAAGAGTGTTGCGAACATACTGGAATCTATTTCTGTAAAACATTCTTAAATTCAATTTATTTCATTCTGAAGTTATAATTTATGACGCTACTTATAATTATTATAGTATTAGCCTTAATTTTTGATTACATCAATGGTTTTCATGATGCGGCAAATGCTATTGCTACAGTTGTTGCGACAAAGGTACTAACGCCTTTTCAGGCCGTTCTTTGGGCAGCATTTTTTAACTTTCTGGCTTACTGGGTTTTCGGATTTGGTGTTGCGGATACTGTTGCAAAAACAGCGCACACTATGGAGATTAACCTGGTTGTAATTCTGGCCGGTGTTATTGCAGCGATTTGTTGGAATTTATTGACTTGGTGGCTTGGAATTCCTTCGAGTTCCTCGCATACTTTAATTGGTGGATTTGCCGGAGCTGCAATAGCTCATGCGATTGCTGTACACGGTTTCTCAGGTTATGTTGGCGAAGATGGAGTTACACATTATTGGTATGAAATAGTAAGTTGGTATAAGGCAGGAAAAGACGGTGGAATGCCATCAGGAGTTCTTATCATTATTGCTTTTATTGTTTTAGCACCATTATTGGGAGCATTGGCTTCTTATTTAATTTCGATTTGGTTGTTAAATGCTTCTCGAAAAAGTATTGGACCTAAGATATTTACTGTTGTCTTAATGCTGCTAACAATCTGGTTTGTTTACAGTCAGATGATTCCTTACGAAGAGATTTTGGAAAAAGGAGGAAAAGCTCGTTTCGACTCTCATTTTTGGAGTGTAGTTTTCGATCCACACAATATTAAATGGTTTTTGGTAGCCTTTATTGTGCTAACGGTTAGTGCTTTTTGCTTAATATTCAGTAGCTTAAATTTACATCAGGCGGATGCAGCATTAAAGAAAATGCAATTATTGTCTTCTGCTGCGTTTAGTTTAGGACACGGAGGTAATGATTCACAAAAAGTAATGGGTATTATTGCTGCGGCAGTAGCGGTATACATCAATACAAACCCTGGGGTTCATATGGATTCTTGGTTAGATGTGGTCTTGCCAAATGATGATTTAGGTGTAAAAGGAGTAATGCCGGGATGGATTCCATTAGCGTGTTATTCTGCAATTGCAGCCGGAACTTTAAGTGGTGGTTGGAAAATTGTAAAAACAATGGGTTCAAAAATCACAAAAGTAACTTCTTTTGAAGGTGTTGCTGCTGAAACTGCTGGAGCTTTAACGCTTTATTTTACAGAGCATTTAAAAATTCCGGTAAGTACAACACATACAATTACAGGTTCTATCATTGGTGTTGGATTGACAAAACGTGTATCTGCCGTTCGTTGGGGGGTAACCGTAAGTTTGATCTGGGCTTGGGTATTAACTATTCCTATTTCGGCTATTTTAGCAGGTTTAGTGTATTTCGTATTGAGTATTTTTATTTAAATAAAATGATTTTTGTAAAATGTGAGATTTAAATTTTACATTTTTAAACATAGGAAAAAGGATAATTTCGAAAGATTTTATCCTTTTTTTTTTATTTTTTAAAATTGAACATTCCATATATTTACCATTTAAACAGTTAATGATGTTTGTAGAGCAGGTACAAAGAATAAAAAGTAAGCTTATTAAAGCTAAAAATGCTGATGTAAAGTTAAAAGTATTTGGTTCGGAAGAGCATAAGTATGCTTTAGGGTATGCTTTGAATGAGAAAGATATTTTAAAATTTGAAAAGGAATATGATTTAGAATTGCCTGAGTGCTATAGAACTTTTTTGACTAATGTTGGCAATGGAGGGATAGGTTTTAATGCTTCAGGAGCTGGTCCGTTTTATGGTATTTACCCATTTGGAAAAATGATCGAGGAATTGATCGATAAAAATACAAAAGAGTATTTAAGTCAGGATTGTGTTTGGTATCCAAATATGACGGATGAATATTGGGATGAAATAACAAAAAATATTGATGAAGAAGGTATCTCAGATGAGGATTTTGAAATCGAATTAGGGAAAATATTTTCAGGAATTTTGCCTCTTGGATCACAAGGATGCAGTTATATTCATGGGCTTGTATTAAATGGTGAATTTAAAGGCAGAGTTGTTAATCTTGACCTTGATAGGCAAAAACCGAAATTTACTTTCGAAAATAATTTTTTGGATTGGTATGAAAGATGGCTTGATGAAGTAATTTCAGGAGATCTGATTGTAGATACTGCAACTTGGTTTGGATATTCAATGGGAGGTAAAGCAGAGGATCTTTTAGAAACATATTTTTCTGTGAGCGAATTCAATATTAAAAAAGACTGCCTAAATGCGCTTTTAAAAAAGGCTAAACTGGATACGGAAACTTTAGATGTTATAGAGGCGGAGTTTAAATTAAGATCCGGAGAAATTCAGGAAGTTTTACTTCAAATACTGACAAAGTTTGATTACAACAAAGCACATGTTCATTTAATTGAATATGCAAAGGAAAATTTACTGCAGGTCTTTCAGTTTGTTTTTTGGTATGCAAAGGAGAAAAGCAGCGACTGGCTTGGAAGTATTGAGTCAAATGATGGAAAGATAAATGATGAAGAAACGTTTCGATTTTGTACTTATTTATTAAAAGAAATGAATATAGATTATGGTGAAATAATTACGCCTTTTGCATCTAATGAGAATGAAAATATTAGGGTTAGTGCTTACTATTCACTTGGTCAGTTAAAAAATAAAAGTAAATACCTTGAAACTTTTATTCAGGGTTTAAATGACAAAACAGACTCTGTTGTTCATACAGCCTTACAAGCTTTGGATGGGCTTGAAGATAAAAAGTTATTAAGGCATTACAAAAGTATTTCCGAAAGATTCCCGAAAGAACAAAATTATATTTTGGTGAATTTAAATCTTAGACTAAAGCCTTTTGGTTTAACAAATTCAACAATTAAAAATATAGATGTGGAAACGTATGAGTTCTTCACGGACAAGAATAAATGGTATCAGTTTTGGAAATAATACTAATTAATTAAAATAGCAAAAAAGCTGCTTTCTTATTTAAAGCAGCTTTTTTTTGTATTGTTAAACATTAACATTTGTAATATCATTTTATAAACACACACACACATTTCATTTTTTATACCAAATGCTACTTCCTAAAATTCTTATGATTGTGTTTCCGTTTGTAATGCGTCTCTTTTAAGTTAGTTTTATCTTGGGAAATAACACTAATAGTACCGTCAATTTCCAACATACAAAGCTTTACATCGGTAAAATGTTCTAATCCATGTTCACGCATGGCTTCTTTTAATTCGTCGTGGGAAATGTCTAATTTGCTTAGGGATTTAAAATCTAATTTTCCGTTATGAATAAGAATCTCGGGTTTGTCTAATAACAGATCGTTAAGGACTTTGTATTTGTGTGTTAGTTTTTTAATAATGAAATTAATTACAAACAACACTAAAGCCGCAACCAGTCCACCCCAAAGGCTTGTGTCCGGGCCAACCATCGCATTTTGAACTGAATTACTAATTAATAAAATCAGAATAATATCGGCGGTATTTAATTGTGAGAGTTCTTTTTTTCCAAAGATTCGGAGTGCAATGGTCATGAAAAAATAGACAGCAACACTTCGGAAAATAATATCAAGATAGGGGTACAACATTGCTTTTTTTAATAAAGTTAAATAAAAAAGCTTTGTCAAAGTTTTAAACCTTGACAAAGCTGCTAAAATAATTATGCTGTAGTTAAGTTTTAATGAACTTACTTAAGATAGCTTGAAATTTTTCTCAATCGCTCGGATCATTTCTCCGGCAATGTCTTTGTTTGTTGCACCTTCAATTCCTTCAAGACCCGGCGAAGAGTTTACCTCAAGCAATAACGGCCCTTTAGAAGAACGAATGATATCTACCCCGGCTACTTTTAAATCCATTGCTTTTGCGGCTTTTATGGCGATTTTTTTCTCTTCGGCAGTTACTTTTATAACAGAAGCGGTTCCGCCAAGGTGGATATTGGCTCTGAATTCGCCTGGCATAGCTTCACGCTGAATGGCAGCCACTACTTTTCCGTCAATAACAAAACAACGAATGTCTTTTCCGTTGGCTTCCTTAATGAATTCCTGAACAAGGATATTGGCATTTAAGCTTTTGAACGCATTAATAACACTTTCTGCTGCTTTTTTGGTTTCTGCCAAAACAACTCCTTTTCCTTGTGTTCCTTCCAATAATTTTACGATTAACGGAGAGCCACCAACCATTTTAATTAAGTTGTCGGTGTCTAATGGAGAATTAGCAAAACCAGTCGTCGGAATGTCAATACCACTATTTAATAACAGTTGTAAGGAGTATAATTTATCACGGGACTGTGTGATGGCTGTAGCTGAATTTAAACAGAAAACTTTCAAAGCCTCAAACTGACGTGTCAAAGCGCAACCGTAGAATGTAATACTTGGTCTGATACGTGGAATGATAGCGTCAAATTGATTAAGAATTTTTCCGCCTCTGTAATGAATTTCGGGAGTTTTCGCATCCAGTTTCATGTAGCATTCTTTGATGTTCAAAAAGTGCATTTCGTGACCACGCATTTCGCCGGCCTCCATGATTCTTTTATTGCTGTACAATTCAGGATTGCTGGCCAGAAGTCCGATTCTTAAACCGGAAGTTGCTTTTTCTGAATTTTGGTATAATTCTTTTAAGGATTCCGGAGTTGGTTGTCCTAATAAGTACTTTTCTTCCGGATCAACCAATACACGTCCGCTCATAGCCTCACGACCTAAAAGCATTCTGAAACCCATTGAATCTCTATTGGTTAGCGTCATTTCGATAGGCCACTTCGCATCACCAATTTTAAGATGCGTCTGGATTACGTAACGGTGTTCTCTAAAACCACTGGAGCTTTTTACAATTCTTTTGTCAACCAACGGTGCTTCACAATGTATGATGGTTTTGATGTTATTCTGAATCGGGTTAATGTCGAATTTTACCCAGTTGGTATCATTTTTAATAAAAGGAGCTATGTTTATAGCATGCAATGCCGATGTCTTTGCACCGGAATCCACACGAGCCTTGATTGTTGGGATTCCTAGTTCTGGAAATGAGCACCATTCTTCGCTACCTAAAATGACTTTGTTTTGAAGCATACGTTGTTTTTTATTATAGAATTTAATAGTCAAAAATAACTATTTGCTTTTAATAAATCGAGGATTTGGACTAAAGAATAAACCCGTTATGTTATAAAAACGTAACGGGTTTGTTATTTCTGTTATAAAAATAAGTATTTATTGATTTGTTGGCTCTTCGGCTTTGTGTATTTCTACAGAAAGTTCTTGAGAGTCGTCTTTTAGATCCATTAAAATCTCATCACCGGAATGTATTTTTGAGGTAATGATCTCTTCTGCCAATAAATCTTCAACGTATTTCTGAATCGCTCTTTTTAACGGTCTCGCACCAAATTGTCTGTCAAAGCCTTTTTCTGCGATAAATGCTTTGGCTTTATCGGTTAGATTTAAGCTGTATCCTAATTCAGCAACACGAGAGTACAGTTTTTTAAGTTCGATTTCGATGATTAAATCAATATCTGCTTTTTCTAATGCATTGAAAACGATAACGTCATCAATTCTGTTTAAGAATTCTGGAGCAAATGTTTTTTTCAATGCATTTTCGATAATGCTTTTTGAATTATCATCGGCTTGAGCTATTTTCGCAGCAGTTCCAAATCCAACACCTTGTCCGAAGTCTTTTAACTGACGGGCTCCAACGTTAGAAGTCATGATGATGATCGTGTTTTTGAAATCAATTTTACGACCTAAACTATCTGTCAAATAACCGTCATCTAATACTTGAAGCATCATGTTGAACACGTCCGGATGTGCTTTTTCGATCTCGTCTAAAAGAACAACACAGTACGGTTTTCTACGTACTTTTTCGGTTAATTGACCACCTTCTTCGTAACCTACATATCCCGGAGGCGCTCCCACTAAACGGGAAATAGCAAATTTTTCCATGTATTCACTCATGTCAATACGTATTAACGCATCTTCAGAATCGAATAATTCTTTTGCTAAAACTTTAGCCAATTGTGTTTTACCAACTCCGGTCTGACCTAAGAAAATAAACGAACCAATTGGTTTGTTCGGATCTTTAAGTCCGGCTCTGTTACGTTGAATAGAACGTGCAATTTTCAGAACAGCTTCGTTTTGACCAATTACTTTGTTTTGAATTAGTTCCGGTAATTGGGCTAATTTATTACTCTCTGTTTGTGCAATTCTGTTTACAGGGATTCCGGTCATCATAGAAACAACATCGGCTACATTATCTTCTGTAACTTCAATACGGTTGTTTTTAGAGTCTTCTTCCCATTGTTCCTGAGCTACAGCCAGGTCTTTTTCGATGCGTTTTTCATCATCGCGAAGTTTGGCTGCCTCTTCATATTTTTGTTTTTTAACAACCATATTTTTAAGCTCACGCACTTCTTCCAGCTGACGTTCTAAATCTAAAATTTGTTTCGGAACATCAATGTTGGTAATGTGTACACGAGATCCAGCTTCGTCAAGAGCATCGATAGCTTTGTCCGGTAAAAAACGCTCAGACATATATCTGTTGGTTAATTTTACACAAGCTTCGATTGCTTCTTTGGTGTACGTAACATTATGGTGGTCTTCGTATTTGTCTTTTACGTTATTTAAAATCGCGATTGTTTCCTCAACAGAAGTTGGTTCTACAATAACTTTTTGGAAACGTCTTTCTAAAGCTCCGTCTTTCTCGATGTATTGTCTGTATTCATCAAGAGTAGTGGCTCCAATACATTGGATTTCTCCTCTTGCTAAAGCAGGTTTAAACATGTTGGAAGCATCCAGTGAACCTGTTGCTCCACCAGCACCTACAATAGTGTGAATTTCATCAATAAAAAGAATGATATCGTCGTTTTTCTCGAGCTCGTTCATAACGGCTTTCATTCTTTCTTCAAACTGACCGCGGTATTTTGTTCCGGCTACTAAACTGGCCAGATCAAGAGTAACTACACGTTTGTTGAAAAGAATACGAGATACTTTTTTCTGAATAATGCGTAAAGCCAGACCTTCTGCAATAGCAGATTTACCAACTCCCGGCTCTCCAATAAGTAGCGGATTGTTCTTTTTTCTACGGCTTAGGATTTGAGAAACGCGTTCAATTTCTTTTTCGCGTCCTACAACCGGATCCAGTTTTCCTTCCTCAGCCATTTCTGTTAAATCTCTCCCAAAATTATCTAAAACCGGAGTTTTTGACTTTTTGTTTGACTTATTGGCGGGATTGTTAAAACTACTTTCTTTAAGACTGTCATCTTGTCCTGAATCGTCGTTGTATGATTCGTTTCTTGGCAAGTTTTCTAAGAATTCTTCTTCGTTTGGAGTCATATTTAAATATTGTTCTTTAGCTATATCATAATCTATTTTTAGTTTATTCAATAGCTTGGTTGTGGGATCGTTTTCGTTTCGTAAGATGCATAACAGCAGGTGTGCCGTGCTGATCGATGAACTTTGAAATACTTTTGCTTCGAGAAAGGTGGTCTTCAGAGCTCTTTCAGCTTGTCGGGTAAGATGAAGATTTTTCTTTTCGGCATTGACTTCAACGCTTTGATTGGCTGGACTGAGTATTTCTACTTTTCTGCGTAAATGATCTAAATCAACAGCCAGGTTATTGAGAATATGAATGGCTTTACCGTTTCCATCTCTCAAAATGCCCAGCATTAGATGCTCAGTACCAATAAAGTCGTGGCCCAAACGCAAGGCTTCCTCTTTACTGTAGGTAATAACATCTTTTACTCTTGGTGAAAAATTATCATCCATAATATATAATTGTAATGTATTGTAAATTTAGTGAATTACTGTGTGAAAAACAAAAACCGTACCCTTCGGAATCTCATGACAGCTAATAGACAAAAAAAATAGCAATTATAGCGTTAAAAAACGCTTAATTTATTAACTGAAATTGAAAATAAAGTTGTTAATAAATCATTGAAATAAGTGTATGAAGATAGTTATAAAAATTTCAAAAAACCGTATCTTGGCACGCTTTGAAATTAATATAATTATTTAATATAACAACTTATGTCTGAAGGAGAAAAGTTAATTCCTATTAACATAGAGGATGAAATGAAATCAGCTTACATCGATTATTCGATGTCAGTAATTGTATCAAGAGCACTTCCGGATGTTAGAGATGGCTTGAAACCGGTACATCGAAGAGTTCTTTATGGAATGTATGATTTAGGAGTAACTTCAAGATCTGCACACAAAAAATCAGCGAGAATCGTAGGAGAGGTTTTGGGTAAGTATCACCCACATGGTGACACCTCTGTTTATGACGCTATGGTGCGTATGGCTCAAGAGTGGAGTATGCGTTATTTATTAGTAGATGGCCAAGGTAACTTTGGTTCTGTCGATGGTGACAGTCCGGCAGCAATGCGTTATACTGAGGCAAGAATGCGTAAAATTTCGGAAGATATTATGGCAGATATCGAAAAAGAAACAGTTGATTTTCAACTCAACTTTGACGATACTTTATATGAGCCAAAAGTAATGCCAACCAGAGTTCCTACTTTATTAGTAAACGGAGCAACAGGTATTGCAGTTGGTATGGCTACTAATATGCCACCACACAATTTAACAGAAGTTATCAACGGTACATTAGCGTATCTGGATAATAATGATATTGAAATAGACGAATTAATGACACATATTAAAGCTCCTGATTTTCCAACAGGAGGTGTAATATATGGTTATGAAGGCGTTCGTGAAGCTTTTAAAACCGGTAGAGGACGTATTGTAATGCGTGCTAAAGTTGGTTTCGAAGAAGTAGACGGAAGAGAATGTATTATCGTTACAGAGATTCCATACCAGGTTAACAAAGCCGAGATGATCAAACGTACGGCTGATTTGGTGAACGATAAAAAGATTGAAGGGATTGCCAATATTCGTGACGAATCAGATAGAAACGGTATGCGTATCGTGTATATCCTGAAACGTGATGCTACACCAAACGTAGTTTTAAATACCTTATATAAATACACTTCATTACAATCTTCTTTTAGTGTAAACAATATTGCATTAGTAAAAGGACGCCCACAAATGTTGAATCTGAAAGATATGATTCACTATTTTATTGAGCACCGTCACGATGTAGTAGTGCGTAGAACTCGTTTCGAATTGCGTAAAGCAGAAGAAAGAGCACATATTTTAGAAGGATTAATTATTGCTTCTGATAATATTGATGAAGTGATCGCGATCATCAGAGGTTCGAAAAATACGGAAGAAGCACGTGATAAATTAATTGAAAGATTCAATTTGTCAGACATTCAGGCTCGTGCCATCGTAGAAATGCGTTTGCGTCAGTTAACAGGTCTGGAGCAAGATAAATTAAGAGCTGAGTTTGAGGAATTAATGAAATTAATAGAGCATTTGAAGGCTTTATTAGCAGACGTAGGTCTTAGAACCAACTTAATTAAAGAAGAATTGGAAGAAATTCGTGAGAAATATGGCGATGCCCGTCGTTCTCTAATCGAATATTCTGGTGGTGATGTAAGTATTGAAGATTTAATTGCCGATGAGAATGTGGTTATTACCATTTCGCACGCCGGTTATATCAAACGTACAAACCTTACAGAGTACAAAACACAAAACAGAGGTGGCGTTGGACAAAAAAGTGCAGGAACAAGAGATCAGGATTTCCTTGAGCATATGTTCGTTGCAACCAACCACCAATATATGATGTTCTTTACGCAAAAAGGAAAATGTTTCTGGATGCGTGTTTACGAAATTCCGGAAGGAAGCAAAACCGCAAAAGGTAGAGCAATTCAGAACTTGGTAAACATTGAAAGCGATGATAAAGTAAAAGCTTTCATTTGTACACAAGATTTAAAAGACAAAGAGTATATCAACAGTCATAACCTTGTCATGGTAACCAAACAAGGACAGGTTAAGAAAACATCTTTAGAGAAATATTCTAAGCCTAGAGTAAATGGTGTTGCTGCTATTACAATTAAAGAAGGGGATGAATTACTGGAAGCGAAATTAACAAACGGAGAAAGTCAAATTATCTTGGCTGTGAAATCCGGTAAATTAGTTCGTTTTGAGGAAACTAAAACCCGTCCGATGGGAAGAACAGCTTCCGGAGTTCGTGGAATTACGCTAAAAGACGATACCGATGAAGTAATTGGTATGGTTACTGTTGATAAAGACAACGTTAACGATTCACAAATCTTAGTAGTAACCGAGAACGGATACGGTAAACGTACCAAACTGGTTGATGATGATGGTGAAGATGTGTACCGAATTACGAACCGTGGAGGAAAAGGAGTTAAGACACTTAATATCACGGAGAAAACAGGGAAATTAATTTCGATTAATGCGGTAACCGATGCGGATGATTTGATGATTATCAACAAATCTGGATTAACAATCAGAATGGCAATTGAAGATTTACGTGTAATGGGTCGTGCAACGCAAGGAGTTCGATTGATTAACTTAAAAGGAAAAGATTCAATCGCTGCTGTTACAAAAGTAATGAAAGACGATGTAGCAGAAGTTGTGGTTGACGAAGATGGTAATGTTATCGAATCAGCGATAGAAAGAGTGAAGCCGGATTTAGAAGTTCTTGAAGACGATGGTACGGCAGAAGAAGAGGACGATGAAGACGATGCTGAAGAAGAAACAGAAGACGAAGAGGATTCTGAAGAAGAATCAGAAGAATAAGTAAACCACAAAAATAAATTAAATATACAAATTGACTATTATGAAAAGTAAATATGTAATACTTGCGTCAGCATTATTGATTTCAGTAGCTACTTTTGCTCAAAAAGATCAGATTAAAAGTGCTGAGAAAGCATTAAAAAACGGAGACGCACAAGGGGCTATCACAATATTAAAGGATGCCGAAAATTTAGTTGTTAATGCTAAAGATGTAGAACAAGCACAATACTATTTTGTAAAAGGGAACGCTTACTTGGATTTGGCTAACAAAAAAGTTGAAGAAAGTAAAAATTTATCTCTTGCAGCAGAGAGCTACAAAAAATTAATTGATATTGAAAAAGAGTCAGGAAAGTTAAAATACTCTACTCAGGCTGCTACTTCAATTACTCAAATTAAAGGAAACTTGATTAACTCGGCTATTGCTGATACACAAGCAAGCAAACATGCTGACGGTGCAAAAAAATTATACGAAGCTTATTTGTTAGATAAAAAAGATACAATTAACTTGTACTACGCAGCTTCAACAGCGGTAAATGCTCAAGATTATGATGCAGCTTTACCAATGTACGAAGAATTGAAAAAAGTAAATTATTCCGGAAAAGGAACTAGTTATTTGGCATTAAACAAAGCGACTAAAAACGAAGACGGTTTTAACAATGCTAACGAAAGAGATTTAGCTGTAAAATTAGGAACTCACGAAAAACCAAGAACGGAAGCAATTCCTTCTAAAAGAGGTGAGATCAACAAAAATCTTGCTTTAATCCTGGTTCAAAAAGGACGTATTGAAGATGCTAAAAAAGCCGTTGCAGATGCTAGAAAAGCAAATCCGGAAGATTCTACTTTGTTGCTTACAGAAGCCAATCTATATTTAGAAACGAAAGATTTTGAAACATACAAAAAATTAGTTAACGAGGCTTTACAAAAAGACCCGAACAATGCTGATCTATTGTTTAACTTAGGAGTAATTAGTAACAATGCTAAAAATCCTGCTGACGCTGAGAAATACTATTTGAAAGCGATCGAAATCAAACCGGATTATACAAACGCTTATCTTAACCTTGCAGCTTTAAAATTAGAAGCAGAGAAACCAATCATTGAAGAAATGAACAAATTGGGTACTTCTGCAAAAGATATGAAACGTTATGACGTTTTAAAAGCGCAAAGAGAGTCTGTTTTTAAAGGAGTTATTCCTTACCTTAAAAAAGCAAACGAATTAGATCCTAAAAACGAAGATGTTTCTAAAACATTATTAGGTGTTTACAAAGCATTAGAAATGACTGCTGAAGCAAAAGCTTTGAAAGCTACAATGTAAGCAGAAATGAATTAGTATAAAAAAAACCAAGGCTTGACCTTGGTTTTTTTATGCTTTAAAGTTTCGTCTAACTTACCAAAGTAGCAGTTAACGTAATTGTCGTATTTAAAAGCTTTGATATTGGACAAATTTCTTTCGCTTTAGCAGCCGTTTTTTCGAATTCTTCTGCTGAAATCGAAGGAACTTTTCCTTTTAAATCCAAATGAATCAAAGTTATGGTGCCGTCTTCAAAAGTTACTGTCGCTTCTGTAGTTAAATCATCTGCGGTAAAACCTCCTTCGTTGAGTAAAAAACTTAATTGCATCGTAAAACAGCCCGAATGCGCTGCTGCAATAAGTTCTTCCGGATTCGTTCCAACTCCGTCTGCAAATCTTGTTTTAAAAGACAATTGCGCATTGTCTAATGTAGTACTTTGTGTACTGATAGTTCCTTTTCCTTCCATGCCCGTACCTTTCCAGTTGGCATTTGCTTTTCTTGTAAATTTCATATTGATACTATTTAAAGGTTTACAATCTTCTGATTCTCAAATATAATCAATATTTTAAAGAATAGTTTTATGAAATTTAATTAGAACGTTAAGTTTCTGGGAGAAATGCTTGAAAACATAACTGTGTCCAAAGTTTGGATCGAGTCAAAAAAATTGTGGACTAATTTGTGTAAATCTTCTTCTGTTTATCTTGTTGGTGATTTTTTAGGCTTTATTTCTCGCAAAGACGCAGAGCCGCCAAGTTTTTATACTGATTTTTTAACTTCGCGACTCTGCGACTTCGCGAGATTTTTGTTTCTCTGCATCTTCTGTACTTGATTTCGAAGTTTTCCAAGTAAAAAATGCCAAACAGTTTTTCTCTTCTTTCCTCCATTTGTCAGGCTGAGCGAAGTCGAAGCCCTTTTTACCTAACCAGCCTTCGACTACGCTCAGGGTGGCAATAATTCATAAAAGAGCGTTTAATTGGCGTCTTTAGAGCGTTTTTAACGAGATAAACACAGGAATCCACAAAACTTTATGTCGATCTTGCTTTGCGAACCCTGCGTAAATCTTTGCGAACCCTGCGCTTAAAAAAAAGTGCATAAAAAAAAAGGTGCAATGAGAATTTCATTACACCTTTTATATTTTTAAATCAAAAGTCTTATTCCTGACCTAGATTACGTAATTGTTTTAGTTTGTCTTTCCAAACATCAAGGCTTTCCTTATGAACAGCAATGTTTTTACGAACTTCAAGAACAATTGAATTCTCTTTCTTAGCATTTTTTGTATTGGTGAAAAACTGAATGTTGTTCTCTAATTGGAAGATTTCATTTTGAACCTCTTCAATCTTACGCATTAAGAAGATCTTTTCGTTGTCCAGTTTTCTTGTGTCGTTACTTTCCGATAAAGAATCTATACGGTTAGAGAAACGCATCATTTCGGTTTCTTTTTTACTCAAACTTAATTTTTCAAAAAGAGCATCCAGGATTTTATTGAATTTCCCTTCAATATGACGTCTTGAGAAAGGTACTTTACCAAAACCTTTCCAAGTTTCAATATGTAATTTTATAGCGTCCAAATCAGTTTTGTGGTCTCCGGTAAGCTGGTAAGCTCTTAAGATATCCAAGTACGCTTTTTTGTTGTCAAAAGCAGCTACTTCATCACCGTTTTCCTCTGATTTGTGCTCTTTTAATTTATCAAAATAGTGATTACAAGCGTCTTTGAAATCCTTCCAGATTTTATCAGAATATTTTTTAGGAACATGACCAATTTGTTTCCACTCTTCCTGAATTTGTTTCATGATTGGAGTAGTGGCGCCAAAATCAGTACTTTCTTGTAATTCTTTGGCTTTGGCAACAAGAGCCATTTTTTTATTTAAGTTGTCGTTTTGATCTTTTTTAATGTCCTTATAAAAAGAATTTTTAAAAGAGTTGAAATTTCTAACGGCAGTTTTAAAAGAAGCCCAAGTTTCTTCGTTTACCTCAGACGGCACTTTTCCAGCTGCAAAGAATTCATTTCTTAACGCTTCTACTTTTTGAATTTGTAGCAACCATTGCGAATGTGAGTTTACTTTTTCAGTACCTAGAACTTCTAATTTACCAATAATCTCTTTTTTAATTTCAAGATTTTGTTGCTCATTAGCTCTTTGGCTTTCAAATAAAACCTCTCTTTTATCATGGATTTTTTTAGTCAGTTCACTGAACTTGTTCCAGATGGTATCACGGTGTTCTTTAGAAACAGGTCCGATATCTTCTTTCCAGATTCGGTGTAGGTCTTGTAATTCTCTGAAAGATTTACTGATATCCGTTTCGTTTACCAATTCTTCAACACGAGCTATAATTTTTTGTTTTTGCTCTAAGTTGTATTTAAAATCTAAATCTCTGGCTTCACGATCTAAGTGCAGATAATCATAGAAATTTTCTACATGAAAGTGATAGTTGTTCCAAACGTGATTGTATTTGTCTTTTGGAATTGGTCCTGCATTTTTCCATCTCTCTCTTAAATCATTAAAATGTTTAAGCGTGTCTTTGATGTTTTCCTGCGGGTTTATAAGTTCTTTTAGCTCCTCAACAATTGCAAGTCGATTGTCTAAATTAGATTTTAAGTTGGTTTGTAAATGTTTAAAATGAGCATTTCTCTTTTCTCTGAAAATAGAATAATATTCATCAAACTTAGATTTTAATGGAGAATGGTATTCAAATTCTTCATTAGGATCTTGTTTAGAAGCGTTGAATTCTTCTTTTTTCTCCTCTATAAGATGATTGTATTGTAATAAGAATGATTT
The DNA here is from genome assembly GCF_044007495.1 of Flavobacterium sp. FlaQc-52. NCBI lineage: Bacteria > Pseudomonadati > Bacteroidota > Flavobacteriia > Flavobacteriales > Flavobacteriaceae > Flavobacterium > Flavobacterium sp. FlaQc-52. Next base: position 359,355 of record NZ_JBIPCV010000002.1, read on the forward strand.
CTTGATTTCTTCGATATGCTCTTTTACAGACATTACTTTGTCTGTATTTACAAGTTTTTTCAGTTCGTCAACAAGAGTATCTAGCGTAAAAGTATCATAATCCTGCATAGGGATTTCATGACGTTCTTTTAACGTTTCATCTTCACTTTCCTCAGCGTTCGAATTGGTGATCGCATCTAATGCCTCTTGATGATCTGCTTCCGGAGTTTCAGCCACAGTTTCTAATTCAATTTCAGTAGTTGAAACTAAATTTTCCGCTGCAGTTTCAGAATCAGATTCTTCAATCACATTGTCTTGTATAGAATCGCTAATCTCGATTTCTAGTTTTCCGTCTGCATCTTGCAGGTTATCATTCTTTTCTTCTAACATTTTAAATGTATAAGGTTTATTGGTTTAAGTAGAGCGAAAGATAGTAAAGGTGTTTCTAAATACAAAATAAATCGTTTGTTTATGCACTATTTTTCGATGAAAACCTTATTTATTGTTCTGTTTTAGGGATGTGATATTCTTTTTTTTGTTTCGTTTTCTGAAATAAATTCAAAATTTGACCCCATACCATTTTTGGAAAAATGCTATTAATTGATTATTTCGTTTTCTATTGAGGATTTTATTTTAAGAAATCTGAAATTTTGTAGTCAAAGATCTTTGTCAGAATAAGATTAGAAGACCAACCTCCAAACCATAGTTGTATGTTTTATTTCCTCCAAAAGCCACACTCGGATGGATGTAGGCTAGGTTAGTCGGTGTGATTTTTCGGCCAAATTCTAAAAAAGCATTATTTTGAAAGCCTTCTAAAATACTATTGTACCGAAAAGCAACATCGGCAGCAATCCAGTTTTTGCCAAAAAAATGAAATAGTACATTTTCATAAGCAATGACACTAATGTCACTTCGTTCACTGGAACCGGCAAAACTCGCCTGATATTCTAAGGATGTGATCCAAAGGAATTTTTTATCGCTCATATATTTACCATAAAAAACGGCCGGCATCACAACCCATTTGCCCGATCCGAAGCTGGGATCTGCGGCAGAATTGGCATATACTCTTGCTCTGAGAGCAATGCCGTTTTGTCTCTCCATAAAAGGAATATAACTAACTCCCATACCAACATCTCCAATACCGCTTTTATTTATCGAATTGGTATTGGCTGATATTAAAGGAAGGTCAAACCGTAAATTCCAAGCTTTGTCTCCAATCGGAACTAAAGCACGTACTTGTGTAGTATTAAAAGAACCATTGTCGGTATCTAAATACTCATTAAAAAGTAATATGGTTTTTAGAAAATAATGATAACGGGGTTCCGAAAAAGGGCTTTTGGACTCAACTGTTCCTTGAGCATTTGTAGCCGTGGCAATTAAAAAAAATAGAATAAGTAATGATTTATTCATAACTACCTGTTAACGAGTAGTCTAATGTACGAAAATTACTTTAACATTTTATGGACGGCCGGTTTTTTATTTATTCCAGATTTTCCAAGCTTTTTCGGCTTGAAAAATAAGCATGTCGTAGCCATTTTTTATAACAGCACCTCGTTCTTTTGCATTTTTTAGAAATTGAGTTTCCTCCGGATTGTAAATTAAATCATAAGCGATATGCTTATTGGTGAAATACTCATACGGCAGGTCAGGGCAGGCTTCAATATTAGGGCTTGTGCCTACCGGAGTACAATTGATGATAATTTGATAATTGTCAAAAGTAGTGGCGTTGATTAAATCGTAATCAATGATGTTGTCTTTGGCTTCTCTCGAAACAAAAGTATAAAGAATATCAAGCTCATCAAGAGCAAAAGCAACCCCTTTTGAGGCACCACCGGTACCTAAAATGAGTGCTTTTTTGTGATGGGGTTGTAATAGTGGCTTTAATGATTTTTTAAAACCATAGTAGTCCGTATTGTATCCTTTTAATTTACCGCTTTTGGTAAATTTTATGGTATTAACAGCGCCTATTAAAGCCGCTTTTTTTGAAAGTTTATCTAAAAAGGGAATGACTTGCTCTTTGTATGGAATCGTAACATTTAATCCTTTTAAATCCGGATTGTTTTTAACTAATCCGGTGAAGTGATTGATTTCTGAAATGTCAAAATTTTCGTAGCTGTTGCCGGTAAAAACTTCATTGCTAAATTTTTCAGTAAAATATCCTTTCGAAAAAGAGTAGCTAATGTTACGGCCCAGTAAGCCAAAACGTCTTTTTAAAGTGTCAATCATTATTGCTTTCTGTGTTTTTCAATATAATTTTTAACCATTTTTTTGGTCCAGACTACCGGAAACAAATCTTCGATTAAGATGTAATTGTCAAAGTTTAAACGTAATCCGTTGCTTAAATGAAATTTAGCTTTTGTATTGTCCTGAATCATAAAATACAATCCCGCAAGACGATATTCAACTTCATTTTCTTCAGGGAAGTATTCCGACGCCTGTAATAAGGTTTGGATGGCGCTTTCAAATTCACCTAAAAACTGAAGAATATCAACCCAGAATAACCAGGTTTCTAAGGCGTAATCGCCAAATTCTACTGCTTTTCTATACCCAAACTCAGCCTCTTCAAAGAAGTTCATTTGTTTGTTTATCGTTGCGTAACGTTTCCAGTACAAACGATTTTGATTGTCAATAGCCAATGCTTTATTGACAAAGAATAAGGCTTTCTGGAAGTTTTTTTGACGAACATAAAAATCAGTAATCGCAATCCATCCTTTGTCTAAAAGTGGATCTTCATGTACGGTCTGATTGTAATATTGTAATGCTTTGGCTGAATTGCCCAGTTTTTCATGACATTTTCCGATACGCAACAAAGCATACGAGGTAGCATCGTCTAATTCGATGGTACGGTTGTAGCTTTCGATGGCTTTGCTGTAGTCTTTCAGGCGTTCGTAAGCTTTCGCTTTTTCCATAAAGGCACCTAAGAACTCATCGTCTATGATGGTTGCATAATCAAAGGCACGAATGGCATTTTCATATTCTTTAACACCATAGTGCAAGCGACCTAACTGATGCCAGGCAATCTCACTGTACGGGTTTTTGTTGATATAGTCGTTCAGATATACAATGGCGTCCTGATTTTGATCTAAAAATTCAAAACAATACACCACATTGTATAAAGCAGACTGATCTTCTAAATCTTCTTCAAGACATTTAATAAAACTGTCTTTTGCCATCTCAAGGTTATCCATAAACAGATATTCCATTCCGATCAAGTTGTACACGTCAGCATAATCGTCTGTATATTGCAGCGCAATTTTAAGCAATTCTACCGCTTTTTCGTGTTGGTCTCTCTTAGAACAAATATTGGCTTTCTGGATATAAATTTCCTCGTTGTTAGGTTCAATTGCATACAACTCATTCAAAAGCTTTTCAGCGATGTCGAGTTTGTCATCGTAAACCAGCATTTCTACTTGTACTAGTTTTAAGCCCGTAGATTTTGGGTGCTGATCTAATGCGAGTTTTAAGGCTTTTTTTGCTAAATTAGCCTTACCTATGTCTAAATAATGAAGAATAATTTCTTCAAATTCTTCAGAATCAAAAAAGAGTACTTTGTTAGTTTTTAACATCGACTCAAATTTGGATAGGGATAGGTTATAATCTTCTTCTTCGTTGCTTAATTGCATACTTTGTTTATTTGAAATTAGCCTGTTATAAAATTAGGCAACCATATTTTGTTGTGAGGAAAGGGGATTAATTGTTTTGAACAATTTAATTAACAATATGGACAGAATTCGTGTTCTGTTTTTTTAGGTGGTATTCTTTTTTCTTGTAAAAGAATACAGCATTATTATTCTAAAATTTAATACTAATCCGGAGTATTTACCCCTGATTAATTTTCTTGTTCCTTTTTCATTATTTCATCCATAACATTCAAGATAATGGCACAACCTTCTTTTATTTCCTCTTCAGAAATCGTTAATGGCGGTGTTATTCGTATCGCGCATCCTTCAAACAGCAACCAGAATAAAATGAGCCCTTTGTCCTGACAATTCAAAATAACTTCGTTGGTTATTTCGGCAGTTTCAGTCATGGCGGCAAGCATCAATCCTTTTCCTCTAACTTCCTTTATCAAAGGATGTACCAAAAGCGATCTGAAGAGTTTTTCTTTCTCTAACGCCTCTTGCATGAGGTTTGTTTCAGTTAATTCCTGCAAAGTTGCCAGACAGGCTGACGCAATGACAGGATGACCTCCAAAGGTGGTGATGTGTCCTAATTTCGGATTTTCCGTTAAAAGATCCATTTTTTCTGCCGATGCCGTGAAAGCGCCTACAGGCATTCCGCCACCCATTCCTTTACCCATAACCACAATATCCGGAACGACATCGTAGTTTTGAAAACCAAACAGTTTTCCGGTTCTTCCAAATCCGGGTTGGATTTCATCCACAATCATCATGGCTCCAACTTCATCACAGCGTTTGCGTACTTTTTGAAGGAAATTATCATGGGGTTGGATGAATCCTGCACCTCCCTGAATGGTTTCTAAAAGAATAGCGGCCGTTCGCGTAGTAATTTTTTGTAAATCTTCTTCGTTATTGAATGTAATAAAATCTACATCAGGCAACAGCGGACGAAAAGCTTGTTTGCGTTCCTCAAAGCCCATAACACTCATGGAGCCCATCGTATTACCATGATACGCATTATGACACGAAATAAGCTGACTGCGACCTGTTGTTCTTTTAGCCAATTTAAGCGCTCCTTCAATCGCTTCTGTACCTGAATTGACCAAATAAGTTTTGTTCAGGGATTCGGGAAGGAGTGAAGCTAATAATTTGCAATATTCTACCGCAGGACTTTGCGAATATTCGCCATAAACCATCACATGCGAATATTTATCTAACTGGTCTTTTATAGCCTGATTGACTCTCGGATGCTGATGACCAAGCGTGCAGGCAGAAACTCCGGCCACAAAGTCTAAATATTTTTTATTGTTGGTATCGTATATGTAGGAACCAATGGCATGCGAAACCTCCATTCCTAAAGGATAAGGGGATGTTTGTGCCTGGTATTTTATAAAATCGGGATTCATTTCTTTTTTAGGTGCTAAGTTGCTGAGATTCTGGTTTTTTTGTTTCGGGTTTCAAGTTTCAGGTTGCTGAAAACTGCTACTGCGACTGAAAACTATTTCTTGAGTTTCAAGTTTCAGGTTGCTGGAAACTGCGACTGCGACTGAAAGCTACTTCTTGAGTTTCAAGTTTCAGGTTGCTGAAAACTGCTACTGCGACTGAAAACTACTTCTTGAGTTTCAGGTTTCAAGTTTCAGGTTGCCGAAAACTGCGACTGAGACTGAAAACTGCGACTGAAAACTATTTTTTCTCCTTGGTCTTCTCCTTACTCTTTTGTTTAACAGTTGGCTTCTTTTTATCGTAATCTAATGTGTCTTTCATGATTTTCATGGGAACATTTTCTTTTGCATCATCTTCTTTTCCTTCTTTGACTAATTTATCGTTGAGTTCATTCTCTTCGGGGGTAAAAATATCGTCTTTAGATTTTATTCGTTCATCGCCTCGCCAGACTAGACCTCGCAGTTTTCGGGCATTTTCGGGCAGATCAGCTTCGGGGTAGATATCGCCATCTACTTTGTTGAAAAAAGTGATGGTTTCGAGCGCATTGTTTTCTAAAATCATGTTGATTTTACTACTCACGTTTTTATTGATACCGATAAGTTCATGGGCATCATTCCGCATATAATAAATTACTTCCGTGTTTTTTATGACATCGACATCATGTAGTTTTCCATCCCGAAATTTACCAAATAAATTGATACCCTTGACCTGATTGTAACCCGTTCCTAGAGTATCCCGTGAGACCATAAAGGTATTGTTGAGCACTTTTAAAGAATCGATTTTTCGAGTTGTATTATTTCCGATAAGGTGCATGATGTCTCCTGTAATCTGACTTTCGCCATTCCAAAGAATCGGATTTCCGATTAGTTTTGTTAATGCACTTTTAGAGTTGGAATGAATCGAATCGCATTTTCCGCTCATATCGGTTTTGTAAAAACGTGCATTGTTATAAGCCCTAAGGATTCGCTCGCCTTCTTTACCGGTAACCATCAGTTTTTTTCCGTGAATATAAACGGAATCATTGTCTACAAAGTTAACCGCAACGGCTCTTTTGGTAACAAACATCGAATCTTTCAGTTTAAAGACTTCTGCATAATGTCCTTTTACGATTCCGCGATTGATAGAATCCGTAATTTTCACATTCCGCGTTGCAGAAGCAAATTCAGTATTCCGATTGTAGAATAAACTATCGCCCTCTATGCGCCGATCATCGTATTTTATATAGGATTTTCGCAGTAAATGTGCCAGATTTTTCTTGGTGTCATAAAAACCATTTTCTGTATAGATATAGTTGGTTTTACTGGTAATCGTCGACGGACCAAATAAGTAACTGTGTCCTGAGTTACTGTAATAATCCAGGTGATTTGATTTGATTACGTATTTCGGGTTGGTAAGCGTAACGGCCGTTAAAAACTTAAACTTTTTCTCGGTCACATAATACCTGCCTGATTTACTAACCAAAGTATTGTCTTTGTTGATGATAGTTCCTTTTGTGTTGTAAAAAACTTCCTGAACATTTCGGTCAAAATTGATTGTATCCGTTTGCAAAGTGGCATCCGGAGAAGTCATTACAGCATTTCCGGTTGCAAAAGCTTTTTTCATATTACCATTGTACTCGGCATATTTACTGTTTAGAAACAAGGTGTCACCCTGTACTAATTGTACATTTCCGAAAGCTTTCAGATAGTTTTCTTTTTGAAAAAAGTAAGCCTTGTTGCAAGTTAGTACTACACCATCATGATTGACCTTCACATTTCCGGTTAACAAAAGCGCGTCCGGCATTAATACCTGATCGACATCAGAAAAATCAGCATTCTCGACAATGATTTTTTTGGGTGTTTGTGCAAAGATGCTTTGAACACTTAAAAGAAGCAAACAATAAGATATGAAAAGGAGTGATTTCTTCAATGGTTTAAATTTTTGTCAAATTTATGAAAAAGGTTACAACCTTTAAGGATATTAGGATTAATTTATAATTCATAAATTTCATTATAGGTTAAGCGAATTTTAAAAGTTTAAATTATGAACAAAAACCGCTACTCTCTCGTTGTAGTTTGTCTTTTTGAATTGGAAACAGTATAAATTGATTTAAGTTTTCTTCGGGTTTTAAAAATTAGTTTAAATTTAATAAATGGTTTCTAAATTATCGATTTAATCTCTCGGTTTAGAAAAGAATCAGTTTATAAAATCAATATGATAAGTAAAAGAATTTTTGTTGCAGGAATGGCTGTAACGATGCTGTTTTCGGCATGTAAAACAAAAGATTTGAAAATGAACAGAGACAAAGAGGAAGTTGCTGCAGCTAAGAAAATTGTCGTGTATCAGGTTTTTACACGTTTATTCGGAAATAAAAACACCACTAATAAACCATGGGGCACCATTGAAGAAAATGGGGTTGGAAAGTTTGATGATTTTACAGATAAAGCATTGCATGAAATTAAAGATTTAGGGGTGACTTATATTTGGTATACCGGAGTTCCACATCATGCTTTGGTTCGTGATTATACAGCTTATGGAATTTCAAACGATGATCCGGAAGTGGTAAAAGGAAGAGCAGGTTCTCCTTATGCAGTAAAAGATTATTATAATGTGAATCCTGATTTAGCGGTAAATCCTGCCAATCGTTTACAGGAATTTGAAGCTTTGATTGCGCGAACCCATAAAGCGGGATTGAAAGTCATTATTGATATAGTGCCCAATCATATTGCCAGAAAGTATGAAGGAAAAAGCAACCCGGAAGGGGTTCGGGATTTTGGCGCTGATGATAACGTAACGGTTGAATACAGTAAAAATAATAACTTCTATTATATTCCGAATCAACATTTTCAGATTCCTGATGGCGATATTCCGCTTAATGGAGAAAAAAACCTTCTCGTTGATGGTATTTTTGATGAAAACCCGGCAAAATGGACGGGTAATGGCTCCCGTAAAATAAAACCGGATCAAAACGACTGGTACGAAACCGTAAAAGTAAATTATGGAATTCGTCCGGATGGTACAAAGGATTTTCCGGAACTTCCGGCTGGTTTTGATCAAAAAAACTATCAGGAACATTTTGCCTTTTGGCAGGATAAAGACGTGCCGGATTCCTGGAAGAAATTTAAATCGATTGCTTTGTATTGGACAGCTAAAGGGGTTGATGGTTTTCGTTATGATATGGCCGAAATGGTTCCTTATGAATTTTGGAGTTATATGAATTCGGCAATCAAAATGAAAAACCCAAAAGCCTTTTTATTGGCCGAAGTTTATAATCCGAATGAATACCGCAATTATATCCGTTTGGGGAAAATGGACTATTTGTATGATAAAGTAGAAACATACGATAAGCTAAAAGATATTATTCGTGGAAAATCTTCAACAGATGGTTTGTCTGAAATTCAAACCAGAATGTCGGATATCGAACATCATATGTTGCATTTTTTAGACAATCATGATGAACAGCGCTTGGCAAGTCCTGAATTTGCAGGAACTCCGGAAAAAGGTAAACCATTGATGGTTGTTTCTACTACAATCAGCACATCGCCAACGATGGTGTATTTTGGACAGGAGGTAGGAGAGGCTGGGAATGAAAACGCCGGTTTCGGTACCCGTTCCCGAACTTCAATTTTTGATTATATCGGCGTTCCAAATCATCAGCGTTGGATGAATGAGGGGAAATTTGATGGTGGTCAGCTTTCAGAGTCGGAGAAGAATCTTCGTGATTTTTATAAACGTTTATTGAATTTTTCGATTAACAGTCCGGCTTTGATGGGAAGTTTTCAGGAAATTCATTCTGTAAATCGTCAGAATACAGGTTATACCGATCTGATTTATTCCTATGTGCGTTGGTCCGAAAACCAGAAGTTGATTGTTGTGGCTAATTTTTCTTCGGAAAAGACAAGCGAATTCGAATTAAAGGTTCCTGCTGATGTTATTTCTAAATGGAAATTAAAGGATGGTTCTTACGTGCTTTTGGATCAGTTGTATTTGCAGAGTAAAATTTATTTTACAGTAAAGAATGGTGAAGGCGTTGCACGAGTTAAAATTGGGCCTTCTGAGTCGTTTATTTATGAAGTGAAGTAACTTTTTTAACCGCAAGGATCGCAAAGGAGTTACGCTAGGTTCGCTATGGTGTTTTTTCTTAGACTTTATAAAAAATAGATAAAATCAGTTAGCGCATTTTGCCATAAAGCTATTGAAGCTTATAAAAAAACAGTTTTGGTTTTCGGTTTAAAGTTGAAAATAGATTCATTTACAATTTGATATTTTTTTATCACGCAGATTTAGCAGATTTTTTTTGTTACCGCGCAAAGTTAAAATAGCTACTGTTGTTTTGTTAGCAGTAAATAAATCAGCTCAATCTGCAAAATCTGCGTGCTAGAAAAAACCACAAAGCGATAAGTAAAACTTGCGTTCTTTGCGCAAAGACTTTGCGCCCCTTGCGGTTAAACTTCCTAACCTTAAAAGTTTATAAGGATAAAAAAAAATAGGCTGTCTCTTAATGTAGAAACAGCCTGTTTTTTTATGTTTTATACTTTTCTGACTTTCTTTAAAGCCTCAATATAATTTTCGTTTACTTTTTCCCAATTTATGTGTTGATAAAAAGCATCAATATAGGTTCCTTTTCGGTTTTGATAATCGAGATAATAAGCATGCTCCCAAAGATCAATTCCCATAATGGGTGTTCCGGGGATCAAAGCATTTTTCATTAGCGGATTGTCCTGATTATCGGTCGTTGTGACTTGTAATTTTCCTAATTTGTCCACTACCAGCCAAACCCAGCCCGAACCAAATTGTTTTGTTGCCTGACTTTTAAATTGGTGTGTAAGATTATTAAACGAACCAAATTCTTTATTAATTGAACCTGCAAGCGTATCTTTTGGAGTTTGCTCTTTTGGTGTCAGAATATTAAAATAAAGCGTGTGATTGTAATACCCACCAGCATTTTGACGAAGTTTGGCATTGTTGAGATCTAATTTTTTCAGTATATCTTCAATCGTCATATTCTCATATTCGGTAGAAACAATTTCTTTATTTAAAGTATTCGTATACGATAAATAATGTTTGGAATAATGTGTTTCTAAAGTAAGTGATCGTATGGCAGGAGCTAAACCGTCATAAGGAAAAGAAAGTTTGGTTAAAGCAAAAGAACCTGCTTCAGCTTTTACATCATCGGGGGTTCCTATGAGTATTTTTTCTTCTTTTGTTGGTAAAGGAACTTCTACAACTTCGGTTAGCTTATTGTCCTGACAAGAAAATAATGCTAAGAATGAAGTTAAAATACTGAAACGAACAATGTTTTTCTTCATAATAAAAATTATTTTGCTGTTAGTGAATTAATGATTTCGATATAATTTTCTTTAGCCTCATCTCTTGATAAATGGCTTATTTGCATCCATGCATTTGTTTTGAAAGCGTCTCTTAAATCAAAATTTTCAGATTGATTGTAAACGGCTGTTCCAAAAGTGGCTTGTTTGTAATAGGCATATAGCCTTAGTTGCACATCTTGCGGCAACGCGGCTTGTGTCATTTTTAATGCATTTTCTACAGCCTCAGAGAAACGTGTATCTAAATCTTTTATCGTCATTTAAGCTTTTGTAGCAATAATGGTTTTTCCTCCAATTGCTTTTTGGTTTAATTCCACATTAATTGGAGTACCTAAAGGTAAAAATAAATCTACTCTCGAACCAAATTTAATAAAACCTGCATCAGTTCCCTGAATAACCTGCATTCCTTCTTCGGCATAATTCACAATTCGACGCGCCAAAGCACCTGCAATTTGTCTGTATAATACCTGTCCGAAAGTATCATTTTCGATAACAACGGTAGTTCTTTCGTTTTCTTCGCTTGCTTTTGGATGCCATGCAACTAAAAACTTTCCAGGGTGGTATTTACTGAATTTGATAATACCGTTCATTGCGTAGCGCGTAACGTGCACGTTTATTGGTGACATAAAAATAGAAACCTGAAGACGTTTGTCTTTAAAGAATTCACCTTCGTAAACTTCTTCAATTACCACAACTTTTCCATCAACTGGAGCAAGAATGTGATCACTGTTTAAAACGGCGATTCTTTTTGGGTTTCTAAAAAATTGCAGAATAATAATCAAAATTAACAAAGCTGCTATTTGAACAAGCATTCTTAGCCAATTGATATCGATAAATTTTTCAGCAATTAAAAGTACGGCAACAGTAAAAACTGTACCTAATAAGATTGATGGGGCTCCTTCTTTATGAAACATAATATAAAATTTGGTAAAATAAAAATATAAATGGTGCAACAAATATAACACTATCCAGGCGATCTAAGATGCCTCCGTGTCCCGGCATTATCGAACCGCTGTCTTTTACACCGGCGATTCTCTTAAATTTAGACTCGATCAAATCACCGATCGTTCCAAAAACACTTACTATTAAAGCAATAATCGTCCATATTAAAATGGATTTATTACTAAAAGCCGGACTAGGCTGAATGTAAAGTTTTGAAATTAAAAAACCGGCAAAAGCAGCGAATACAACACCTCCCAAGAATCCTTCTATGGTCTTTTTTGGAGAAACACGCTCAAAAAGTTTGTGTTTTCCCATCGATTTTCCAACCAGATAAGCAAAAGTATCATTGGTCCAAATCAGAACGAATAGTCCAATAATAATTTTCGGATTGTAATCGTTGGTTCCAAAAGAAATTTTGACAATAAAAAGAAAGGGTAGTGTAATATATCCCAGTAGGTAGAGATATTTTGAGGAAATGCTTACTTTTTGAACAGAGTCATAAAATAAGAATATAATACATTTAACTGATATCACTACTGTAACAGCAAGAAGTATCAGATTTAATTGTTGAATGTTGGTTTCTAAATCGAGGTTTGTTTGAAACAATTCATCCAGATAAGCAGTTGTCTGTTTGTTGTAATGACTTAGGAGTACAATAACAGCATATAACAAAACTCCGAATAGAATGGCGAAGATTTTATTAAGGCTTACCAAGTTGCAAAACTCGTAAATTGTAATGATCAGGAAAATACCAAAAAGGATAATAAAGCTTTCAGTAGAAAACAAGATCGAACTTAATAGTAAAGCAATATAAACAGCACCGGAAATGGCTCGCTTGAGTGTTTCGTTCATCTTAAAGATCCTCTAAGAGCAATAAATATAGATTTTTCGCAACACTTCCGTATTGTGTAAAATCTTCTTCTTTTGCTTTTTCGAAATATTTTATTGTGGTAATATTAGTTGGATAATCCCTTTCGTATTTGTGTTTAATAGCACTTAGACCATCGCTTTTTATAGCCAGGATCTGACTTGTAGTTGCTATTATGACAATGTTAGCAGGTAATTCGTTTGGTTTGTCTTGTCTGATTTGTTTGGATGAAAACAAGATCGAACCTTCATCGGCAATCAGGTTTTCGCAAGAGGCAAGTAAAAATTTAGGATTTCTAGGAGAGATGTAAAGTAATTTATTCTCTTCTAAGAGGCTAAATAACCCCGGTTCATAACATAAAACTTCGTTTTCGAACCAGTCGTTTTCTTCCAGAATATTTTCAAACTGTTCAGCAACTTCTTGTTTGTTTTCACAATACAAAAATTTACCGCCATTCTTCTTAAAATTAAAAATGAACCTCTCGTCAATTGACAAATGACTATCAGGACTTGCCGCACTTCCTCCATATTCGCTTTCATGTTCTTCATCAGAAGCGGAGTCACCGGAACCAAATATTTTTTTGAAAAAATTCATTTTATATGAAATACTTTACATGTTAATTGAAAACGTTCAAAGATAAAAAAATCTTAATTCAAAAGGCTATTTTGAATTAAGATTTTAAAAAATATTAAATATTTCTGTATAATTTACGAAACTACTTCTTCAAGATTTTTATCAAAAGTACGTTTTCCGAAAATTGTTTCTAAGTCATCTTTGAAAATAACTTCTTTTTCAATTAAGATATCAGCAAGCTGATTTAATTTGTCTTTGTTTTCTTCCAGAATTTGAATGGCTCTTTTGTACTGACCTTCAATTAATTCTGAAATTTCAGCATCGATAATCTTTGCTGTCTCGTCAGAATAAGGTTTCGAGAAGTTGTATTCGCTTTGTCCGCTTGAGTCGTAATACGTAACATTTCCGATTTTATCATTCAAACCGTAAATCGTTACCATAGCACGAGCTTGGCGCGTTACTTTTTCCAAGTCACTTAATGCTCCGGTTGAAATTCTGTCAAAAGTTACTTTTTCAGCAGCTCTTCCACCCATAGTAGCACACATTTCGTCTAACATTTGATCTGTTCTAACGATTTGTCTTTCTTCCGGAAGGTACCAAGCAGCTCCTAAACTTTGTCCACGTGGCACAATAGTTACTTTAATAAGTGGTGCAGCATGTTCTAACATCCAGCTTACCGTTGCATGACCCGCTTCGTGAATCGCAATTGCTCTTTTCTCTTCTGGAGTAATGATTTTGTTTTTCTTTTCAAGACCTCCGATGATTCTGTCAACAGCATCAAGGAAATCTTGTTTGTCTACTGCAGTTTTGTTGTTACGCGCCGCAATCAAAGCAGCTTCGTTACAAACATTTGCAATATCAGCACCTGAGAAACCAGGAGTTTGTTTGGCTAAGAAATCTAAATCAAGACCTTCTACTTTTTTGATAGGAGCTAAATGTACTGCAAAGATTTCAGCTCTTTCGCGAATGTCCGGTAAGTCAACAAAAATTTGTCTGTCAAAACGACCAGCACGCATTAAGGCTTTATCAAGAACATCAGCTCTGTTGGTTGCAGCCAAAACGATTACGTTAGAGTTTGTGCCAAAACCATCCATTTCTGTAAGTAATTGGTTCAAAGTATTTTCTCTTTCGTCATTTCCGCCTGACATATTGCTTTTTCCTCTTGCTCTACCAACTGCATCAATTTCATCGATGAAGATAATAGCAGGAGATTTTTCTTTTGCTTGTTTAAACAAATCACGTACACGTGAAGCACCAACACCAACAAACATTTCTACAAAATCAGAACCTGATAAAGAGAAGAAAGGTACTTGAGCTTCACCCGCAACTGCTTTTGCAAGTAAGGTTTTACCAGTTCCCGGAGGTCCTACCAATAAGGCTCCTTTTGGAATTTTACCTCCAAGATTGGTGTATTTTTCTGGGTTTTTCAGGAATTCTACAATTTCTTGTATTTCTTCTTTTGCACCTTCTAAACCGGCAACATCTTTAAATGTTGTTTTGATATCTGTTTTTTCATCAAACAGTTTTGCTTTCGATTTTCCAATGTTGAAAATTTGTCCTCCACCGCCACCGGCACCGCCTGACATTTTACGCATAATGAAAATCCAAACACCAATAATAATGATGATAGGAAGTAAGCTGATCAGGATATCGCTCCAGTTGTTTTTTTGCAAGAAATTAAAATCTTTCAGTTTGCCTTCGCCAACTGCTTTCTCTAATTTCGTTTGAAAAATCTGGTCGTTACCAATTTCTAAAGTATAATGAGGACCTTTGTTTGGTCTTTCAAAAATATCTTTTGCTACTTTTTTATTCGCTGCATCTTTTAGTGCTGCTGTTGTAAGGTATACTTCAGCTTCCGCTTTGTTGTATACATTTACTTTCTCAATTTGTCCTTTTTCTAATAAAGAGTTGAATTTAGAAGAGGTCAATTGAGCGGGTTCGCTTAAGCTAGATCCTCCGGTTGCAAAACTTATAAATAAAAAAACCAGAAGTATTGCAGTATATATTAACCAGGGACTTATTTTAAATTTACTCGGATTTGGATTATTATCTTTAGCCATTAGAAAAAATTTTCTTTAGTATTTGTTTTCGATTGTAGTTATTTTGGCATCACCCCAAAGGCTCTCGATATTATAGTATTCACGGATGTGTTTTTGGAAAACATGTACCACGATATGAACATAGTCCATCAGAACCCATTCTGCGTTATCGGTTCCTTCTACGTGCCAAGGTTTATCTTTTAAATCTTTGGATACTGTTTTCTGAATTGAGTTTACAATGGCGTTAACTTGAGTGTTAGAGCTTCCGTTGCAAATTACAAAATAGTCACAAACAGCCGTGTCTATTTCTCTTAAGTCAAGAATATCGATATCATTCCCTTTTACTTCTTCAATTCCTTTGATTATGTTCGCTAATAGAACGTCATTATTAATAGTCTTTTTCGCCATGAATTATTTTATATGATTTTGTAAAGTTACCAATTTTTGTCATTAATTTTGAACCTTAACAAAATATTAAATTAAGTATAAATAAATTATTTAAATGAAACTAATCAAACTCGATGCCATAGATTCTACAAACGATTTTCTTAAGGCATTGGCGAGCCAGGAAGAGCTTGATAATTTTACAGTGGTAACGGCTGAAAATCAGATA
The DNA here is from genome assembly GCF_044007495.1 of Flavobacterium sp. FlaQc-52. Taxonomy (NCBI): domain Bacteria; kingdom Pseudomonadati; phylum Bacteroidota; class Flavobacteriia; order Flavobacteriales; family Flavobacteriaceae; genus Flavobacterium; species Flavobacterium sp. FlaQc-52. Next base: position 374,738 of record NZ_JBIPCV010000002.1, read on the forward strand.
AAAGGCAAGGGGCAAATGGGCTCCAAATGGCAGTCTGAATCCGGTAAAAACTTAATTATGAGTGCCTTGGTAAAGGATTTTTTGTTTGATAATGAACAGGTTTTTAATTTAAGTATAGTAGTTTCATTAGCCGTAATTGAAACTTTAAAATCGTTGGATATTTCTGATTTAAGTATAAAATGGCCAAACGACATTATGTCATACAACAAGAAGATTGGTGGCATACTAATAGAAAATACTCTCAAAAGTGATGGCAGGATCGTGTCAGTTGTTGGATTAGGACTGAATGTTAATCAAACAAATTTCGCCGAATTGCCTAATGCTTCCTCTTTATCGGTGATTTCCGGAAGAACTTTTGATAAGGATGTTTTACCTTTTTTAATCACAGAAAAAATAGAACAGAAAATTGAGGCATGGAAAACCAATTCTGAAGTTTTCTGGGACGAATACTTTAATTCTTTGTTTAGAAAGGGGATTCCAATGCCCTTTAAAAATCTCCAGAATCAAAACTTCATGGGAATTATTCAAGGGGTTTCTCCTGTTGGAAAAATACAAATAATGCTTGAGGACGACTCTGTGAAAGAGTTTGAGATTAAGGAGATTCAGATGCTTTATTAGGGAGGCGCTAAGGTTCTGAGTTGCTGAGTTTTTGGTTGTGAAAGGCTCAGAGGGAAGAACTGAAATTGAAAGATTTTAATTGTTTGATAGAAATAAATCCGCTAAATCTGCGTGCTTAAAAAAAAACTCATGACTTTTATACAAGATTTAAAAGAAATATTTAAATCTGTTCAATCTGCGTGCTGACATTCTTTTTTGGTTCAATTTTTCTATTCCAGTAGATAATATAGATTGTTCCCAGAATGGAGGGTGTTATCCAGGCTATTAAATTACCAATACCCAATCCGGCGACGATATAGGCCGTAATAGAGGCGATTAAAGCTCCAATCATCTTTCCGATATGTTTTGAAAGCCAGTTTCTATTGGTTTCTGAAAAGTTTTTATAGAAAATAAAATCTTTTACGGTCATGTAAAATCCAAATCCACCAAAAAAAGTAAACAGGATTCCGTTTGCAATGTTATTCAATTGACAATAAACGCCTAACGAAATCATTAGTACTGAAAAGAATAACATCGTTCCTGAGATTATTTTGTCTAATCTATCTGCTTTTGATTTATGTTTAAAAGTCAAAGCTCTGTTTCCCGAAATAACAAGATAGATGGTAAACAATCCAATTAGAAATAAAAATATATTTTGATGCTTTGGCATCCAGCAAATCGGCAACGAAATAAGGGAGCTGGCAATCATACCAATTGAGAACAGTTTTCCCGTTCTTTTATGCAGTTTTCCGCCTTTTTTGACCATAATACTCCCTATTCCGGTAATTAGTCCAAGTCCTCCAAAAAAAGCATGAATGTAAATTAAAATTTTAATAGCTGGTTCCATTTTGATGTGTTTTAGTTTGATGTGTTTTAGTTTGATGAGCCAAACTTCGATCAATAATGCGGAGCGGAATAATTTATAGTTCTGAGTTGTGGTTTTTTGAGGATGAATTGGTTTTTTTGAGGTTCTGAGGCGCTGAGATGCTGAGTTGCTAAGTTTTTAGGGAGCAAAGGTTCAGATGGGAAGAGCTCAAATTTGGGGTTTTAATTTTGTTATAGATGTAAATCTGCTAAATCTGCCAAATCTGCGAGCGAAAACAAGACAATAAAAAAGTCCGATCGTAAAATCGGACTTTTAAATTATGTGGGCTAATTTACAATTAAAGCTTTGTCATATTAGTAGCCAAAGTTTCAATGAATTTGCTAATTGGTCCTTTGATCATCATGGCCATCATTGCATTAAATTCACCTTCGAATTGCAATTGTACAGCACTTTCTGAGTCAGAAATACTATCAATGTTAGAAACCAATGTAAACGGAAGTTTATCACTAGCAGCGCCCAAGACAATCTTGTTTGGAGCTGTTTTTTCTTTCATTTTTAGTTTTATTTCCGGCATACCTTTTAATCCAAAAATAAAAGCATCTTCGCCAATTACTTCAAATTTAGCAATGTTATCCGGCATTAATTTTTCAAAATTCCTAACATCAGTCAATAAATCAAATAGATCTTGCGCTGATTTCTGAACAGTAACTTTTGGACTTTCTAAGTTCATATTTTATTTTTTATTTAAGCTAAGTTGGTTGTTTAACCGCAAAGTTCGCAAGTTTTGTTCTATTGTAAAACGTTATAAACGCAAAGTTCGCAAAGGTTTTATGTTTAAGTTGTAGAATCAAGACCAAGAATCTAAAATCTGCAATCTAAAATCTACAATTACTCTTGTCTCCAAGTTGACGGACTCACATTCCATTCTTTTAATGCAGCCATATCATCCTCAGAGATGTATTGTTTTTGTACCGCCAAATCCAATAAGTTCTCGTAATTGCTTAGCGTATACAAATCGATATTAGCATTTTTAAAGTTTTCTTCGGCAACATTAAAGCCATAAGTAAAGGCTGCTGCCATTCCTTTAATGATAGCGCCTTCATTGCGTAAAGCTTCAACAGCCATCAAACTACTGTTTCCGGTACTGATTAAATCTTCTACGACAACTACACTCTGACCTTTTTGCAGGAATCCTTCTACTTGATTCTGTCTTCCGTGTTTTTTTGCTTCCGGACGGACATATACGAAAGGTAGTCCAAGGCTTTCGGCCACTAAAATACCAATTCCTATTGCCCCGGTTGCAACACCGGCAATGACATCTGGTTTACCAAATTGTTTTTCTATATTTTTCGCAAACTCATCACGAATGAAATTTCGGATGGCTGGAAATGAAAGAATTAACCTATTATCGCAGTAAATAGGTGACTTCCATCCAGAAGCCCATGTAAAAGGATTTTCTGGATTCAATTTAATTGCATTTATTTGCAAAAGCAATTCGGCTGTTTTTTCGGCTGTATCTTTATTAAAAATCATAGTACAAATGTATAAAGTTTTTGTGAACGACAAACCACTTTTTTTGACAAATGAAATCTCGAGAGAGACCAATTTTCAATTATTTCTGTTAGAGAGCATTGATATTGAACAGCTTATTGTCAAAATTTTTCAGAATAAAATTCAAAAAGCGTATTTGTACCATCCTGATGAAAAGGAGATATTGAAGACGCTGAAGGCTAAAATTCCTGTAAACAAAGCCGGCGGAGGATTAGTTTATAATAAAAAAGGGGAAGTTTTATTTATTTTCAGAAACGGAAAGTGGGATCTGCCAAAAGGCGGAATCGAAAAAGGAGAGGAAATAGAGAACACTGCCATGCGCGAAGTCGAAGAAGAGACTGGCGTAGGAAAATTAAGAATCACGAACAAGCTTCAGAAAACCTATCACGTTTTTAAACGTAACGGAAAATACAAACTCAAAATCACACACTGGTTCGAAATGCATTCCGATTTTGAAGGAACACCGCACGGACAACTGGAAGAAGGTATTGAAAAGGTCGCCTGGTTAAATCCTGAACAAATTAAAGAAGCTTTGAAGAATTCGTATGAAAACATCAAGCTGTTATTTGAAGAAGAAATTCAGTTCCAATAACTGCTGGTGTAAATTCCAAATCTTTAAAATTCCAAATTCCAATTTTACGTTGAACTTTTAAATTCAATTGGAATTTGGAATTTTTTTAGGTTGTTTCAAGTTTCAGGTTTCAGGTTTTGTGAAAACTGTAACTGGGACTGAAAACTATTTCTTAGATTTTTGAGTCTTTTTATCGTCGCTAGCGCGAGCGTCCCGCTCGTGAGCGCAAAGAGAATCAAACTACGGAAGAAAGTAAGAAATGGCAACGGGCACGAGCGGGACGCTCGCGCTAGCTAAAAAAAAGAACTAGCTATTTTCGTTTCTCAAATGTCTAATATAATTATCAAGTAAACTCTGAATTTGCTGACTAGCAACAGGATTGGCAGAATGTACATTAAATTTTAGGTTTATTAAATCAAGACCGGATTCATAAACCAGCCATTTTGCAGCAGCATAACCATCTTCGGCAATAATACCATTTTCGTCTAATCCCAAATCATTATCAAAACTGATTAGTTCAGGAAGACCGTTTTCGAGTATGGTTTTTTTGAAGTCATTAAAATTTCTTACGATTACAAAATCATCATCAGTTAAATTTTTGTAAACCATTTTTACGGTTCTCAGGTCGTCAAGAAAAAGCTTATATGTCATTATTTAGGATTTGGTTTTGTTGTAATTATGATTGCGCCTCTGTCTCCTTGAGAGCCATATATCACTGTAGCGCTTCTTTTGTTTAAAAATGAAATTTGATATAGGTCCTTTTTTTGGAGCGGTAAGAAAACGGTATCTTTTTCTATATCATATTTAATTGGTATGCCATTAATTATAATAATGGGAGACAAACTAATTTGATTATTTTGTGCTATTTTATGAATAGAATCAGATAAATAATATTTTTGATTGTCAGTGTCTTTAAGTACAAATATTTTGTCTTTTGAACAACCAGAAGATATTATGAAAATAAAAAGTATTAAAATTGACTTCATTAATTTTTGTTTTTTATCCACCTTTACAAAATGCTTTGATTTTATGGTAGTTAAATCTTTAAACATTTTACAAAACCCGATAAACCGGATACTGCAAATGCGCCTTCTCATAATATGCAGAATGTTTGTAAATCCATTCTAATTGTGCTTCAGGATTTTTAGCAAATGTTGTGTCGTTTTGTTTTTTTGTTTCCAGTTCTGCTTTTAATGTGGGATTCTCTTTCAACAATTTTGCAGCAGTATCTTCAAAAACGTATTCGGAATAATGTTCTTTTTGTTGTAGAATAGCGTCAAAGAAATTCCAATTGAAGAACGAATCCACACCTTCTGGTTCAAAAGCTTCCAATAAATATTTTGCACCTTTTTGATTTGTCGGTACCAGGTAATCGCCTTTCGCGAAAGCAACTTTTACGATTTTAGAAGTTATACTTGTATTTCGATGTATATAATGCCCTTCATAAGCGGATGGAGTCGTTTTGAAATCAGCGATTTTATAACTTTCAACCTCAACAATTGTGTCGTTTTTTAGTTGAGAATAAGTGATTCCGTTGTTTTTCAAAAGATCGATTATGTTCCAATAACCACGCGGAATAATATAAGCGGTTGGAATCACAACTTCTTTAACTGATTTAAATTCTTTGATGTATGGAACGTCTTTTTTGTACGGCTTGCTTCGATCATAGTACAAACGGTTTCCGGTTGTAGCATCACTTTTTTTGTACCCCGCTTCATAGCCTAAAAAGGAGAATTTAGTGGTTTTGGTACTGTCCATTTCCCACTTCAAAGTATAGGACTTTTTCGGTAGATATTGCGCTTCGTTTTTTGCTCTAAGCTGTTTGATTTTTAAATAATTATCTTCCATGAAGTCGATTGTGGATTTCATGTATTCGTAGGTTACTTTTACACGATCGGCATACTTTTTAAGCATGTGCGTTTCAACCACAAAACCGATTGTATTAAATAGTGAAGTATAACCCGTAGTATACCTCGGACTGTCTGTAAACTGGCCAAAACCTTTGTCCGGTGTATCTTTAAAAGAATCTACATAAGGGGTTGTTTCGATTTTTTTATTTTGTAAATCTTTCACTAAAGCCGGCATCATTTCGGTATTCATAAAATCACCCAAAACGGTTCCCAGTTTATTGTGTTGCGTCATAATATACGTTAGCTTGTATTGATAATCTGATCCGTTACTTACGTGATTGTCAATAAAAACATCAGGATTTGTTTTCTGGAAAATTTCGACAAAACTTTTGGTATTTCGAGTGTCGGACTTTATTAAATCCCTATTTAAGTCATAGTTTCGGGCATTTCCGCGGAAACCATAAATTTCCGGACCATCCTGATTGGCTCTTGTTGTTGAGTTTCTGTTTAAAGAGCCCCCAATATTATATACCGGAATCGTTACAATTACCGTGTTTTTTGGCGCTTTGATTTTTCCTAAAGCCAAATCTCTGAACAATTGCATGGTGGCGTCAATTCCGTCCGGTTCTCCGGCGTGGATTCCGTTGTTGACAAGAAGAACAGCTTTGTTTTTTTGAATGGCATTAAAATCAAATGCCGCATCCGGATTGAAACTAATCATGTGTAAAGGATATCCCGAGTCTGTCAACCCCATTTCCTGCATTTGAACCGTTGGAAAATCTTGGGACAAAAGAGTGTAGTACTTTATAGTTTCATGATAATCGGCCGCTTGATTTCCATTGCCTTTTTCGAAAAAAGTATCGTATTTTTTGGTGTTTTGCGCGAAAATTGTAAGGGTGAAAAGTAAAATGGGAATTGTGAAAAGTCTCATGATTTGGGTTTTTAATAGGAGTCAAATATAATTATTTGTTGTAAATGTTTTTAATGCTTTTGTAGTTATCAGGAATGTTTCTTTAAAATTTAATTTTCCGAAAGTGAATCTGGACTAGTAGTTTGTTTTAAAACTGTGCCACTTGTGTAGTCCAAACTTAAAGTAGTTTTGAAAACGCAATACTGCAATAAACAAAATTTCAAAAATTATGGAAACTAAAGAACAATTTTCATCGAAAGATTTTCACCAAACTTTTGCCCGACCAACATTTGTGAAACCGGAAAAATTAATTCACAGAAATGTAGAAGATGCCGGAGTACACAATCAATTTTCTACCGAAAGAAAACACCCGGTTTTTTTCGTTGATCTTCCCAGTAAAAATGTAAGCATGACTATCGGTGGTTTGTTACCCGATCAAATGACAAACAGACACAGACATACTTATGAAACCGTATTGTATGTCATAGAAGGGCATGGTTACACAGAAGTTGAAGACGAAAGGGTAGAGTGGAAGGCCGGAGATGCCGTTTATATTCCGAGTTGGGCATGGCACAGGCATAAGAATCTGAGTAGTGAAGCGTCTGCAAAATATATCGCTTGTGAGAACGCACCACAGCTTCAAAATTTGGGTGTTGCCTTGAGAGAGGAGGAGGGAAGAGATCTTTAACAAACTAAAAAAATACAAATGAAAAATAACTTATTTAAAGGCATTATAGCCTATCCGATTACTCCTTTTGACAAAGAAGAGAAAGTAGATATTACGTTGTATAAAAAACTATTAGAGCGATTGCTTGTTTCAGGTTCACACGGAGTTGCGCCATTAGGCAGCACGGGTGTAATGCCTTATTTGACAGACGAAGAGAAAGAAGCCGTTACCGAGGCAACCATAGAGCAAGTCAAAGGCAGGGTTCCGGTTTTGGTTGGAGTATCAAACTTAACGACCGAAAGAACGATTTATCATGCGAAATTTGCAGAGAAAGCAGGCGCCGATGCGGTCATGATTATTCCGATGAGTTACTGGAAATTATCTGATGATGAGATCGTAAAACATTTTGATACTGTGGCAAAACAAATAACAGTACCAATCATGGCGTACAATAATCCGGCGACAGGAGGAGTAGATATGTCACCGGCCTTGCTTAAAAGGATTCTTGAAATTCCCAATGTTACCATGATAAAAGAAAGTACGGGAGATGTTCAGAGAATGCAATATTTAAAAAGAGAACTGGGAGACGATGTGGCATTTTATAACGGTTCAAATCCGTTGGCATTGGCTGCGTTTGCTGCCGGCGCTACAGGATGGTGTACGGCAGCACCCAATTTGATTCCGAATTTAAATACGGATTTGTATAATGCGATTCAGAATAATGACTTGAATGAAGCTCAGAAGGTGTTTTACAAGCAATTAAATCTTTTGAAGTTTATAGTGAATAAAGGTTTGCCAAGAGCGATAAAAGCCGGCTTGGAGATTCAGGGAATAGATGGAGGTTTTTTGAGGAGTCCTTTGAAGCCATTGACTGAGAGTGAAGTTAAGGAGTTGGGATTGATTTTGGAGGAGGTTTAAAAAGATTCAGGTTTGAAGTTTCATGTTTGAAGTTTCAAGTTTCAGGTTTAAAAGTTTCAGGTTTAAAAGTTTCAAGTTTCATGTTTGAAGTTTGAAGTTTGAAGTTTCAGGTTTGAAATGGGGGTGGATTTGGATGGCGTGTTTAAACGCAAGGTTCGCAAAGGTTTTTCGCAAAGGCGCAATGCTGTGCTTAAGATGTTCTTTGACTTCGCTTGGGGTGATTTTTGACTTGACTCAGAGAAATCTTCGGTTTTAGCCAGGACGCCCTTCGACTTCGCTCAGGACTACATACCGTATGTCAAGCTGAGCGGAGTCGAAGCCTTTTACGGAAAACCTGAAACCTGAAACTTGAAACTTGAAACTTCAAACATGAAACATGAACCTTCAAACTTGAACCTCCAAACCTGAAAAAAAACTTTACCCTCATAAACAACACTATTTTGTTTACTTTTGCAAAATGAATAAAAAACACCATTCCAATAATATACTTTCGAATTTAGGTATTGAGAGCCTGAACGAAATGCAGGAAGTTGCACAAGATGCAATTCTTAACGATAATAATGTTTTACTGCTTTCTCCAACGGGATCGGGAAAAACACTGGCTTTTTTATTGCCGGTTTTAGAATTATTGCAGCCTGAAGTGCTTTCGGTTCAATGTTTGATTTTGGTTCCTTCTCGTGAATTAGGATTACAGATCGAACAGGTTTGGAAGAAAATGGGGACTGATTATAAGGTAAATATCTGTTATGGAGGTCACTCGATTGACACTGAAATTAAAAATTTAAGTAATCCACCGGCTGTTTTAATCGGAACTCCGGGGAGAATTGCAGACCATATAGAAAGAGGAACTTTCCGAATGGATAAAATTCAGACTTTAATTTTGGATGAATTTGATAAGTCATTGCAATTGGGTTTTCATGAGCAAATGTCTTTTATCATTGGCAAGCTAACGAAATTAAACAAACGTGTTTTGGTATCGGCTACTTCAGATATTGAGATTCCGAGATATACCCGCGTGGTTAATCCGACCGTTTTAGATTTTATTCCGGAGGAAGAAGAAAAAGACAATCTTTCGATGAAGATGGTGGTTTCTCCTGCGAAAGATAAATTAGGGAGTTTATTCAATCTAATTTGTTCTTTAAAATCGCAATCGGCTATTGTTTTCTGTAATCATCGTGATGCCGCTGAACGTATTAGTGATACATTAAATGAAAAAGGAATTTATTCGGTGTATTATCATGGCGGAATGGATCAGGATGAGCGTGAACGTGCTTTGATTCAGTTCAGAAACGGAAGTGTGAGTTATCTGATTACAACAGATTTGGCTGCCCGTGGTTTGGATATTCCGGAAATGAAACACGTTATACATTATCATTTACCTTTAAAAGAAGACGAATTTACGCATAGAAACGGTCGTACGGCACGTATGCAGGCTTCGGGTACGGCTTATATACTCATTCACGAAAGTGAAAAAAAATTAGATTACATCGATTACGGAATGGATGTTTTGAATGTTGAAAATACAACAACACTACCAAAACCACCTGAATTTCAAACAATCTACATTAGCGGAGGAAAGAAAACAAAACTGAATAAAATTGATATTGTGGGGTTCTTTTCGCAAAAAGGAAAACTGGAAAAAGGCGATTTAGGATTGATTGAAGTAAAAGATTTTATTTCTTTCGCAGCAGTAAAATATAACAAAGTAACAGAGCTCCTTAAGAATATTAAAGAGGAGAAAATGAAAGGGAAGAAATTTAAAATTGAAGTGGCCAGAAAGGTAGTTAAGAAAGAAGAAGAGCGATAGTTTTTTTGAATTTGAAGAACTTTTTGTAAAGCTTTATCTCTTAAATAAGTGTGGTTTTTGAATTTAAATTATTGATTGTTAATATGTTGTGGTTCGTTTATTGAGGAATGAAATGCTTTTGAACAAAATCAACAATTTAATGTTAATAAAATAGCAGTTTTAGAGGTAATTTTTCCTAATTTCGGCGTTTAATAATATAAGTAAAAATTAACCCCAAATTCATTATGAAAAACATTATTACCCTTGCCCTTATGCTCTTTAGTTTTGTTTCGTTTGCGCAAATTAAAGTCCTTGAAACTGTACCAGTTGAAAAATTGGGAAAAGTAAATAACAACTATATTCAAAAAATTGGAGATGAATATACGGTTTATTACACTAGTATTCAAAATGAGGACGAATCGTCAAGTTTAAGAAAGTTTACTTTCAAAAACGTAAATAACGATTACACCAATTTGTACAATATTATTTTAAATGGTTTTACAGCAAGCCCTTTATATGATATCAAATTAGAGTTGCCAAACAATTACATTTGGTTGCATTACACAGGAAGTGTTCTTCCGGAAAAAGCGACTGTTCAGTTTATGGTTTCTACTAAAGATGCTTCTTCTGCAACTAGCAGTGTTTCTGAGCCATTCGTTAAAGATCAGATTAATAAATTGTTTCAAAAATAATTTGTTAGCAGACACTATATTAAAAAGGCCGTTCAGTTTTCTGAACGGCCTTTTTTAGTTTTCAGTCGCAGTCGCAGTTTACAGAAATGTACTGAAACCGAAGACTGCGACTGAAAACTTATATCTTCTTAACGTACTGTGTGATAATTACAATCTGTTGTCCGTCTACTTTTCCTTCAATGTATTCGGCATTTTCATGATCTAAACGAATGTTACGTACAGCAGTTCCTTGTTTGGCAACCATGCTTGATCCTTTTACTTTTAGGTCTTTAATTAAAACCACAGAATCTCCGTGCTCTAAAATTACGCCGTTACTGTCACGGTGAATTAGTTTATTTTCGTCCTCTTCACCTTCTCCTGTTGCTTGTGCCCATGCCAAAGTATCTTCGTCTAAGTACATCATGTCAAGCAATTCTTGCGGCCATCCTGCAGCACGCATACGGCTTAACATTCTCCAGGCTACGACTTGTACGGCAACATTCTCGTTCCACATACTGTCGTTTAAGCATCTCCAGTGATTTAAATCGACATTGTCGGGATTTTCGATTTGATCTATACAAGTAGTGCAAGCGAATATACTTTCATCAATTCCGCCTTTTTGAGTAGGTAAAACGGTATATACTTTTAGGTTTTCGGTTGCGCCACAAAGTTCACATTTCGATCCGCTTCGTTTGTTTAATTCTCTTTCTATGCTCATTTTGTCTTTTTTTTTTTGGCGAATGTATAGTTAAATACTACGTTTCGCAAATTATGTATTGAAGATTAAATTACTGTTCGCGTTTAACTTCATAAATTTTATTTTCATTGTAAAGTTTCAACATATTCTTTCTGGATATCGAATATGCCTCTTTATAATTTTGTGCGATATCAATTTTATCGATATCTGTTTTTGAATCAATTTCCATTTTATTTGCAAAAATAATCAGACTGTCTTTTGAAACTTGATCGACTTTCATTGTTGAATAATGTCCCTCTACAGAGTTAAAAAAATAAACATCTCCCACTTTTGGGTTTTTGACATAGCTTTCACTGTCTAAATCTGTTTGATGTGAATTATAAAAGCATAAAATAGCAATGGCAGCAACTAAAATTAATCCTGAAAACATCCAAATAGGAGTTTTTATCCCTCCATCTTTTTCTTTTTCTCTATCGAGTTTTGTTTGAATGTTTGCTGGTAATTCAATTTTTTCAAATGTTTTTTTACAGGAATTGCATTCAGTAAGAATTACTTTTTTGATTGGAAAAAATGGAATCCAATATAAGTGTGCGTATTTTCCGTATATGCTATAAATCATTGATACATTAGTATCGCAATTTGGACAATCTACATTTATAATTTGTCCGTCTTTTAAATTACTGGCTTTGGTTCCGTAAAAAAATATCATTTTATGTTTTTTGGTTTGTGCTGCAAAAATAAAGATATATCCTACCGATCCAAATTTATATTTAAGACTAAATTATTTCTGCACCCTTACCGCATCCGGAACCAACATTTCATACTCGCCACCATTTCGCAATACGTCGCGAACAATACTGGAACTGATATAGGATGTTTTGGCTGCAGTTAGCAAGAATACGGTTTCTATTTTTGAAAGACGTCTGTTGGTATGCGCAATCGCTTTTTCGAATTCGAAATCGGCTGGATTACGCAACCCTCTTAAAATAAAGTTCGCTTTTAGTTTATGGCATAAGTCGATGGTAAGACCTTCATAGGTAATAACCGTTATTTTTGGTTCGTCTTTGAACGTTTCTTCAATAAATCGTTTTCTTTCTTCGAGTGAAAACATGTATTTTTTTTCGGCATTAACACCAATCGCAATGACAATTTCATCGAACAAAGAAATTCCTCTTTTGATAATGTCTTCGTGACCTAGTGTAATGGGATCAAATGATCCGGGGAATATGGCTTTTCTCATTTTTTTTGAGGTTCTGAGTTTCTAAGATTCTAAGGTTCTGATTTTTTGAGGTTCAGAGGTTTTTATTTTGATTGTGGAGTTTCTAGTATGATGTTTTCTTTTTTGAAATGACAATATTGGGTTATTTTAGTTTTTTTACGTTTCTAAAGAATACACCTTTCGTTATTTAGATAATAAGCATAGAATAGCTTAGTTGCGATCTATTTGATAAATTATATTTTTGTCATAGAGGTCTTTCAAGTCTTGTTTTGTAAAGTTTTGTGTTTTATTATAATTCTTATCAATATTAATGTCATTAATGCCAGTAGAATTATCTACTTCCATATCGTTAAGATAAATACCAACACTATCTTTTGATACTGATTTTACTTTCAAAGTAGTATAATGCCCATCATTGTTTACAAGGTAAATATCACCGGTTAAAGGGCTTTTAATGTAATTTTTTTCGGCTTTTTTTGCCTGAATACCTGTATAAATACCAAATGAGAGTACAGACATTAGAATGATAGAACCCGTATATTGCCATAAAGGGGTTTTTACGGGATTCTTTTTATATTGTTTCTTGAAATTGTCCTTAATATCAATTGGTAATTCTTTTAATTTCCATGTTTTTTTACAATGATCACATTCGACTATTATTGTACGTTTTATAGGTGCAGCAGGTATAATAACAATATTTACGAAACCACCATAAATTGAAAAATTTAACCCGTTTTTATTATTACAGTTTGGACATGAAGCATTTTCAATCGTTCCTGTTTGTAATTGTTTTATGTTACGGCCTATATTTATGATCATATATTCTGAGTTTATTTTCTTTTTTGATTGATTTTTTTGTGTGATTTGCTCTAAGGGTCAAGAAAACTATCGTAGCCAGGCTTTACTCGAAATAGCAATTCAGGTTTTTTAAAAAACTAAAAAAGGTTCTGAAATCTTAGTAACTTAGAATCTCAGAACCTCAGTAACTTTTTTAAACTAACGCCAGCTCAATCGCATTAGTGAATAAATCTTCCAGAGAGATTCCTGCTGCTCTGGCTTGCTGTGGAATCAAACTTTCTGTTGTTAGTCCCGGAATGGTGTTCATTTCGAGCATATAAGGTTCGTTGTCTACGATAATGAATTCGCTTCTGGAGAAACCTTTCATTTTTAAAACTTCGTAAGCACGTTTGGCTGTTTCAGCTACTTTTTGAGTTAATTCGTCTGAGATTCTTGCCGGTGTTATTTCTTGTGATTTTCCTTCGTATTTGGCTTCATAATCAAAGAAATCATTGTCGGATACAATTTCTGTAATTGGTAAAACTTTAATTTCACCTTTATAATTGATTACACCAACCGAAACTTCTGTTCCGTCAAGGAAACTTTCGATGATGATTTCGTTGTCTTCTTTATAAGCTACCTCGATAGCAATTGGCAATTCGGCAGCGGTTTTTACTTTTGAAATTCCGAAACTTGATCCTGCTTTGTTTGGTTTTACGAAACAAGGTAAACCTACTTTTTTTACAATTTCTTCGGTATTGATAACATCACCTTTGTTCAGGTAATAAGAAATGGCTGTTTTGATTCCGTATGGTTTTAAAACCGAAAGTAAATCACGTTTGTTGAAAGTAAGTGCAGATTGGTAATAATCGCAGGAAGATTGTGGAATGTTTAACAATTCGAAATAAGCCTGCATTAATCCATCCTCACCCGGAGTTCCGTGAATGGCATTGAAAACACAGTCAAAAGTAATTTTTTGCCCGTTTACAGTTACGGAGAAATCATTTTTATCAATTGGAAATTCAGCTTCATTTTCGTCTACATATACCCATTTTTCTTTGAAAATATGAATACGAAAACCAACGTATTTTGTTTTGTCAAGATATTGGTGCACAACATTTCCGCTGATAAGAGAAATTTTATATTCGCTTGAATATCCGCCCATGATGATGGCTATGTTTTTCATTTTTTTATGTTTAGTATGTTTTGTTCGTTTTTTTGTTTCAAGTTTCAAGTTTCAAGTTTCAGGTTTCAGGTTTCAAGTTCGACAATTTTGTGAACTTTGGGTGAAATCTTTGCGGCCTTTGCAGTTAAATTTTAACGTAGCGTTTTTTTGCCACTTTCTTGTTTTAAACAAAATTATCATTTTTTTTGAAACGAAATAGGTTTATCTTTGCCACAACTAAAAATAATTTTATGAGTTTACGTAAGTATTTAACAAGCCGTGTGTTCTTTTTGCAAGTATTAGGTGCGGCTGCTATTATTGCAGTTTTGGGTTATTTGTTTATGCATTGGTTGACTTTTACAACTGATCACGGGCATGAAATCGCTGTTCCGAATTTATCTAAACTAACCGAAGAGCAAGTAGAAGCAAAATTGGACGAGCTGGACTTAGATTATGTGCTTTTGGATAGTGTTGATTACCGAAGTGAATTTCCAAAATACAGTGTAGTGGAGCAGGATCCATTGCCTGGAACAAAGGTAAAAGTTGGTAGAAAAATATATATAAAAATTAATGCTTCCGGATTTTCGTCTGTTCGAATTCCGGATTTAATAGAAAAAACGTATCGTGAAGCAGTTCCTACGCTAAAGGCTTTAGGACTTGAAGCAGGAACAATTACCTATATTCCGAATCTTGGAAAAGATATGGTTTTGGAAATGCGTTACAAAGGAAGAAATTTAAAAGTAGGTGACCGTGTATTGAAAGCTTCTAAAATTGATTTGGTTTTAGGAGACGGAAAAGCAACGTATGCAGATGACAGTCAGGCGACAGATAGTTTAGCTGTGCCACCAACTGAAACCCCAAAAGATGAACAATAATATTGAAAATTTAGATTTGGAAGACGAGTTATTCGAACATTTCAGATTTGAAGTCCCTAAAGGTCAAGCGCTCTTGCGTATTGACAAATATTTAATGAATTTGATTCAGAATGCGACTCGAAATAAAATTCAGAACGCAGCTACTGAAGGAAACATTTTTGTAAATGATATTCCGGTAAAATCAAATTATAAAGTAAAACCATTAGATGTGGTAACCGTGATGTTATCGCACCCGCCCTTTGAAAATCATATTCTTCCGGAAGATCTTCCATTGAATATTGTTTATGAAGATGATGCTTTGTTGTTAATCAACAAGGAACCGGGAATGGTAGTACATCCGGGTCACGGAAATTACACCGGAACCTTAGTGAATGCTTTGGCACATCATTTTGATAATCTGCCAATGAATAGCAGCGAACGTCCTGGTTTGGTTCACAGAATCGACAAGGATACTTCAGGACTTTTGGTTGTAGCCAAAACCGAAGCTGCCATGACACATTTGGCAAAGCAATTTGAAGCCAAAACTTCTGAACGTGAGTATATCGCTCTTGTTTGGGGTAATGTAGCGGAAGAAGCGGGAACGATTGAAGGAAATCTGGCCCGACACTTAAAAGACCGCATGCAAATGGCTGTTTTTGCTGATCCTGAAATCGGGAAACCTGCAATTACACATTATAAAGTGTTGGAACGTTTTGGTTATGTAACGCTTATTTCTTGTAAATTGGAAACAGGCAGAACACACCAAATCCGTGCGCACCTGAAACATATCGGACATCCGCTGTTTAATGACGAACGTTACGGAGGGCATTTGATTCTGAAAGGAACCACTTTTACAAAATACAAACAATTTATAGACAATTGTTTCAAAGCATTACCACGTCAGGCTCTGCATGCTAAAACACTTGGTTTTGTGCATCCGACTACGGGAGAAATGATGCGTTTTGATACCGAATTACCGCAAGATTTTCAAGATTGTATTGAGAAATGGCGCAATTATGGAAAGACGCATAATATGGAAGACGAAGAGAACTAATTAGATAATTTTGTAATATAAAAAGCTCCTATTGGAGCTTTTTTATTTAGATACTTTTTACAATAAAGTCGGTTATTTTTACTTCTCCATTTGTTAAGAGACCCAATTTTCCATGTTGGCTTAAATTGCTTTTTTCTAAGGAACATTCCAGTTTAGTGACATTATCTACAGAAAAGAATAATTGATTGTTTAAAACCCGAATTTTGACCGAATACCAATGATTATTTTTTAAGCTGATTGATTTGGTAAATAAACTTGGTCCGCCACGTTTGTCGTATTCGTTACTTCCTTTGTTGTAGGTGCCTCTGCCAATAACGATATTCTGATCAATCTGATAAAGGTAAGTTCTGATGTATTTATCCTGATCGATATGGAGCATTATTTCAAATAAAGATTCTTTTGTCATATTGACTTTCAAATCAATTTCGAAATTTTTCGGAAGTTGTTTTTTAGATTCCATAACACCCCACACCATAGGATCTCCGGTACCCATTAAGGTGTCTTTTTGTAAAGACCAACTTTTTGAATTTTGCTTCCAGTCGGATTTGATTTGTGCTGTTTTGGTTAATTGATATTCTTTTTTTTGTGTTGAAATTACGCTGGAACAGGAAATTAATAATAAGGACAACAGGGAGAATGTAAGGTATTTAAATGTCATAAGTTTGGTTTTTAATTCAATTTCAGCATGGTATTTTCAATCCATCAAGCCTTTTTTTGTAGCTCTGTCAATTTCGACGAAGGAGAAATCGCGCTCTCAAATCAACAAAGATTGGCGATTTTCTATGCGGAATTCCTTGTGTGATTTCTCCTTTGTCGAAAGGACAAACGACGTTTTTTTTAAAATAAACCAAATTTTTAGATCCAATTTTTTACACCTGATCCTTTTTTTAGGCAAGTAACGCAAAGTAAATTTAAAATGAACTTACATTACTTATATGGTTTAAAATATACTTTTACTTGATTATCAACTTTTGCACCGGATGCTATTTTACTTTTCCAATCGAACCTGTTGGTGTGGGTACTAATTCAAATACGGAGGTAGGAGCGAGGCCTGATTCGATGCGGTGTGAAACGTAGATGATCGCCACGCTGGTTTCTTGTTTTATGGTATTGATAAGCTGAATTACCAAATCTACATTTTCGTCGTCTAAACCTTCGACAGGTTCGTCCAGAATTAATAAGGGTGGATGTTTTAAAACGGCACGAACAATCAACGCCACTCTTTGCTGGCCAATTGACAGTTCAGTAAAACGTTTGTTTTTTAAAGAACTCATTTCGATTACTTCAAGCCATTGTGCTACGTTTTGCTTTTGAAAAGTTGTGGGTTCTGTATATAATCCGATAGAATCGAAAAATCCGGACAGTATCATTTGTTCTAAAGTGTGGCCTTTTTGAAACAAATCGGTCATCGAAGTGGTGAAGATTCCGATCTGTTTTTTAATATCCCAAACACTTTCTCCCGTTCCTTTTTTTCTTCCAAATAAAAATAAATCCTGACCAAATCCTTTTGGATTGTCTCCCGTAATTAAAGAAAGGATCGTGCTTTTTCCGGAACCATTTGGACCGATAAGTTGCCAGAACTCACCCGGTTTTATGGTCCACGATATTTGATCTACAATTTTTCTTTCTTCGTAACTTACCGAAACGTTTTCCATTTTTATTAATACACTTTCGTGAAAGGAATGCGGTTCTATGGCTTTTGGAATTGAAGTAGTCTGTAATGTTTTAAAATGGTTTTCGACTTTTGATAATGGATGTAAGGCAAATGAATTGTCCTTAATTTGAGCTTTATTCGGAACAAAATCAAGAACGTCAACATATCGATTAACCAATTGAATAATAGCAATACTATCGGTCATTTTTTTTAGAGATTCTGCCAAAACAACACGAGAGGCTTGATCTAAATGATCAAAAGGATTATCGAAAATGATGAAATCAGGTTTTTGATTGATACAGTATCGCAGAAATTCTTTTTTGCGCTCGCCTGAAGAAAAGGTTCGCAATTGTCGGTGTGAATCCGGAGAAGCTTCTACAATGTCGTATTGGTATTCTTTTTCAATAAATTTCTCTATCGCCATGTCGGAGAAAAGAATGCCTTTTTGGTCTTTAAAAACGGCCAGTTCTCCTTCAATAGTGCCGGAAAGTAACGTGTCGATAAAAGCTTTTTTGTTTACTTTATTTGATAAAAGGATATCCCAATGCTGCATTTTTATTTCTTAAAAGATTAATTGTTTTCTTTGGTTGCCATCGGACGATCGTTACGTGACCACTCGCTCCAGGAACCTACATATAATTTTGGAATCGGAATTCCGGCATAATCCATTGCTAATAAAGTATGACAAGCCGTAACGCCCGAACCACAATGGACTATTGTATTTTCGGGTTTTACAGAACCTAAAATTTCAGTATATTTTTTTGCTAAAATTTCAGCAACATGATAAAAGCCGTTTTCGTCTAAGTTTTCACTAAAAGGAACATTAGTCGCTCCCGGTATATGTCCTGCGATTAAATCCAGAGGCTCTGTGAGACCATCAAAACGATTTTTGTCTCTAACATCAATAACGATAAACTCGTCATTATTTCGGGCCGTTTCAACTTGGTCTATGTCCGCTAAACCCAATTGCCATTCTTTAATCGGGTAGTTTTCTACGGTGTCAAAATGTTCAATTTCTGAACTTATTGGAAAGCCACTTTTGACGGCAGCCTGTAAACCACCGTTTAAAACCTGTACTTTTTCATGTCCGGCAGCTCTGAGCATCCACCAAAATCTGGCGGCGGCATTGGAGACGTTTTTATCATCATAAATTACAATATGGCTTGAAGGTTGAATTCCAAGTTTTGATAGTGTTTTTGAAAATTTATCAAGAGAAGGTAAAGGATGTCTTCCACCGTTTGCAGGCTCGGTTGTGATCGTGGCTAAATCATGGTTTAAGTCAACGTATCGGGCAGCTTTTAAATGCTCTTTTTTATAATTTTCTTCCGCACCGATTCCAGCTCTCGCATCTATTAGTATGATTTTTTGAGAAGCATGTAATTCCAGTAGCTCATTGGGATTTATAAGAGGCGAAATTTTAGTTGACATGGCTTTGGCGTTTTTTGGTTTTATAAAGGATTGAAAATTGGTGATTTGTGTTTGATGCTTCCTTTTTTTGCCACGAATTGTATGAATTGGCGCGAATTGAATTTGTTGGTTTGTTTGGTGACTGAGGTTAACTTGGGATTTTTTCGATCAGGATTTCATTATCTGATTGATCAAAATAAGTACAGGTCATTTCGACTATATCAACACGCCATTTTGCAATACCACATTGCGCACAATGGCCGCAGAATGTTATATAATCGGTTTCACCATACTGATGTTTTACCAAAAACTCAATAAATAGTTCTTTGTTCGGAAAAGGGGCAACTTTAATTTCGGCATATTTTTCATCAGCAGTAACGTTGTAATTGTTTACGCCGTAATATTCTACATGACCGTCGTGCACAAAAGTATCGTATCCTTTAACACCCAGAATAATTAAGTCTTGTATATAGTTTGGAAAATCGGCACCCGATTTTACTTTAGAATGTGCTTCTTTTATTTGTTCGATTGTAAACATATTGTCAGTTTTTTAAGATTGCTATTATAATTCAAAAATACGATTAATGGATCAAAAAACGGATTCCGTTTTTATTATGTGACCGAATTTGAATTGATACTTATAAAAGTAAAGAGAACCATTTTTAAAACAAAGAGTAAAATGCTAAAGTTATCTGAAAAAGCAAAGGACTGGGAATTACCGTCACTTCTAATTTTTGTAGGTTTCTTTTTAGTTTCGTTTAATTTAATGTTAACTACTTGATTTTTAAAATGTTGTATTTTGGCGATGAATAATGCACTTAAAAGGATATTTTTTTTAAATAGCAAGGTTTTTCGTAAATTTAATAGTAGAATGTTGTAAGCTAAAATTGATATTATGAAAAGAACAATACTTCTATTCCTGTTGACAGCCCCTACATTTGCCCAGGAAATCAATACATTTGATTTTGCCGTTATAAACTCAACCTTAATTTCACCCAATATCGATCTTGATAAAGGACGTAGTGTTGTTGCGGGCAATGAAAATCAATATTCGACTTACTTTCAGTACGCCTTTACGATGTGCGAGGACGATGTTATTTTGGGAGCTGGCATCGATAAGTCTGATATTGATCGGTCTTATGTTGGTTATATCGGTAAGATATGTGAAAAATTCAGAGCTACAATCGCTATAGGTTACTTAGAGTCGAGGAGTGGTTATGACGGAACATTTACGGGATTTAGTGTATCCTGGCATTTTAAGGAGAACACTTTTATTGGTGGTAGTCTTGAGAATCTGCATTCTACAAGTATTAGTTATGATACCGATGAAAGTTCCGATTATTACAGAAAACTGGTTCCAAAAGTTTTTGCGAGTTACGAAATTATTCCACATGTGATTGCTTTTGGTCAGTTAAGCAGCAGAGTTAATGATATTGCTTTAAAATATCAGAACGATCGTTTCGCGGCGGGAGGGTTTTATTCCGGTCAGGGAGAAGAAGGAATTTTTGGAACAGTAAACTTTGGTCGTTTTGCAGTTTCCTGCAGTACAACTTTTGATAAAGTAAATTTTGGATTGAAGTTTCAATAAACTAACAACGTCTTACTCTAGAAAATTTATTTCTTTAACGTGACAACCTGTTGCGGATAAGGGATATCAATATTGGCCTCGTCAAAACGTTTTTTGATGCTTTGCAATAAATCGCAATACATAATAAAACCGTCCGTAGAGTTTTTTGCCCATGCCCAGGTTTTTATATTGACACTTGATGCACCGAGTTCAACTACTCTTGCATTAACTAAAGGCGTGTTTTTCTTTTTTTCTTCGGCAGTTCGATTATCAATAGAAAGGGGATGTTTGCTGACTTCCTCTTTCATGATTTCCAGCGCTTTTTCGATATCCGATTCGTAACCGATACCAATTTGGATTATTTTGCAACACTTGGTATCGTGCATATTGGTGTTTACAATAATTTGATTGCTAATAATCGAATTTGGAATAATGATTCGGTTGTTTTCCGCATCTTTCAGAACGACCTGTCTTAGATTGATATCTTCAACGGTACCTACAAAATTGTTGATGGTAATTTTGTCATTGATTCGAAAAGGCTTAAAAATCACAAGAAAAATACCGCTTACAATGTTACTTAACGCTTGTTGCGAAGCCAAACCGGCCACTATCGAAATAACACCGGCTCCTGCCAAAAAGGAATGTCCGATAATTTTAAATTCCGGAATTTGTATTAAGGCAAATGCAAATCCCAAAATATAAATAACCGTAATGATTAAGTGTTTTAAAAACTTAAAACCTGTCGCATCGTATTCTTTATCGCTGAGTTTGCGATAGAGAAACATTTTTAAGGCTCTATCTGTAATGGCACCCAAAACGATGGTTACAATCACTATAATAGCGACAAAAATGCCTATCCTAAAATCTGTTATATAATCAATCATTCGTTGTAAAAAGGAGCTTATTATTCGTCGAAATTGTCGTAATAGGTAAAGTCTTTTGTGATCAAACCGTTTTCAATTGTAAAAACAGTACAAATTGGGAGTTCAAAAGTTGAATCGTCTTCGGCAGTTCCGGAAGACACAAATTCAACGATAACATTATTTTCGCCTGAAGGATAAATCTGAATGACTTTATCAGTCAAATCCGGAAACATCTGATTTAATTCACTGTATTTTTTTAGGGTTTCAGCACGAGTTTGTTTTACGATCCCTGTTCCGAGTGACGGATCTTTAAAATCGGCAGTCGGAGTATACATTTCGGACATTTCTTTCCATTTGTGGTTGTTGAAATGCTCGAAATATTGTTTGACTAAGGCTGTATTTTTTGACTCCATATTTTGCGGTTTTTGGTTGTTACAAGAGATTAAAATTAATAGTGTAAAAAAACTTATGATTGCTTTTTTCATAGTTATCGTTTTAATTATGGTTGAAACATTCGTTTAACTGTAAGCACAAAATGGAGTCAATTTATTACATAGGAGCTGTTTTAAAGCGCTATAAAATCTTCACTTTTCGGGAAAATACTCAAAGCATCAACTGCAATTTGTGGAGTTGGAGTAGCTAATTTACGCAATTTAGTATCCATCCAGGCACCATCAACAGTAATAACGGCACAAAGCGTATCATCTTCCTTTCTGAATTCGTGAACGATAGACCAACGCGAAGCATCCGCTTTCATTTTGGAGGTTTTGGTATGAATGAATATTTTATCTGAAAGTTTTAGCTCTTTTCTAAAAACGCACTCTTCTCTAAATAAAATGGGTCCAAAGCCCTCTGTCTGCATTATTCTTAAAGTCAACCCCAATTGTTCTAAAACTTCAATACGATGTTGTGCGCCAAAATCGTAATAAGCACTATGGCGAACGTGAAAATTTGGGTCAAGATCTGACCAGCGAAAAGATAATTCTTTAGTAAATGAAACCATTTGTTTTTTTAATTTTAATGTTAATCGGAACTGTTTTTTGAGATTTGTTTCTCAGAAAAACGGTTATTGTCAGAAATCGAAATTACAAATAAAAACCGGAAAAGTTCTTTATGAAAACTTAAAGTATCAGCGACAGCTTAATAATATTCTGTTTGAAAAGAGACGAAATCCTGTAATTTAGGTAATGGTCTGATAAGGACTTTCTTCTGGGAATGAGTTGGCTTTTCACTTTCGTCGTCATAACGTTCTGTATCCTTAATTCGGATTCCGGTAGATAAATTAAAATCGATTGTGGTCATTGTACCTAGGCCGTCAGAATAGGCTTCGGAGAAACCGATAAGTTCGAAATTGCCATTTTGAAATCGGAATTTATGTTCATAATGGCCTCTTGTAAGTTCAATATTAATATTGAGAATTCCTTTTTTGATCGTAATTTCTGAAAAAGCATTCCCTGAGTAATAACCTTTTTTGCCCTCAGGAAATGCTGGATCTATTGCTTTTGTTGAAGAAATAATTGGTTTGAATTTTCCATTTGTTTCAGCAAAATAGATTTCGAGTTTATAAGGTCCTTCATCATTTAAGGTGTCTTGTGATACTAAAACATAATCGATTAAACCGTCTTTGTTTAAATCGCCTTTTACTTTGGTAATCTCTTTATTGAAATTATCTTTTTGAGCAAAGAGCAACGTGGAGAAAAGGATAAAGTATAGTGAAATCAATTTTGCCATTGGGTAATGCAGTAATTTATTTTTAATTCAGTTGAGATTCTTTTATGGCTGATATTTGGATGTCATCTTCATCTAAAGCTTGTAAAAAATCTGCTGCATCATAAACTTCTCCCATTGTTGTTACACCGGTCTTTTTTACTCTGCCGGACAAAATTCTATTTATTCCTTCTACTACCAACGGAGCGGTAACGGCATAAATATCCTGTCCCTGAGCGGTAATGATTCTTATTTGGTTGTCTTTTGTTGCAACAACATCAACACAGAATTGTTGTGAGGATCTGTTTTTGCTGTCTACAGCTTTAGGTTCCGGAGTATCATCATTTCTCAGATCATTCAAAGAGTTTTGACTAAGATAGGTATTAACACTGCTAACATTTAAATGACGCGAAATAGTAATGATTTCAGAAAGCGGCAAAGCAACAACTTCCTTAATCCCAATTGGACTTTTAAAATCCCATTCTTGCGAAGGACTTGCTTCAAGTTCTTGTAAACGATTGTCTTTGAACGTTAATCTTTTATAGTGATTTCGGTCTCCTGTTACCCTTGTTCCTTTTGTTGGATGCCACGAATCCAATCCGATATAAACATTTATTTCATCGATCCGGTTCCAATCGTGGGTTAGGGCAGTACTCAATAAATCGGCTAATCCGCCATAGAAAGCAGAGGCCGGAATTATGAGGATTTTATCGTTTTTTGCCTGTTCAGAAAACTGTTCGAAGATGTCTAAAACAGGTTTTTGTTCCGCCGTTAAATCAATGTAATGACTACCCAGTCGCAAAGCAGATTTTATGATAGGTTCTGCAGTGTCTAAGTAAGGGCCGGCACAGTTTATAATAATTTCTGCACCTGAAAATGCATCGTCTAATGTTTTCGGATCGTGAATAGATGCTGCTTGTATTTTTAAATCTGGATATTCTTGATTTAAAAGCACTAATTTTTCCTGATCTCTTCCCGAAAGAATAAGATTTGTGTAACCTTGTCTGTAGAGTTCGGAGACAATAAACTTTCCGGTGTGTCCGTAGGCACCATAAATTGCAATTCTATTTTTCATAAGGGTTAGTTGGTTTAGTAATGTATAAAAAATATATTTTAAGAACGATTCGTTTCTTTTGGAGTTAATTTTTTTACAATCCAGGGCAAAGTAAGTCCTTGTCCGATAAGGGTTAATAATACAACCGCAACTGAAATAAAAATAATAGCATTTCTTTGAGGGAATGGCGTTCCGTTTTCCAGAAATTTGGGCAATCCGATCGCGATTGCCAACGAAACAATACCGCGCATACCGGACCAACCCAAAGTGATACTGTTGTTGAAGTCTAAAAGAGCATGTTCGCTTATTTTTCTTTTTCCTTTTGTATTTAGAAAAGCTTTTTGAAGGTTTATTTTTTGCAGAAAAACCCTTCCCATCCTAATTAGCAGTGCTGTGATGGTAATTATCGCAGCATACCCAATATAAGGCAAAATCATAGTATTGTCTATGTCTTTGAGGATG
This sequence comes from Flavobacterium sp. FlaQc-52, assembly GCF_044007495.1. NCBI lineage: Bacteria > Pseudomonadati > Bacteroidota > Flavobacteriia > Flavobacteriales > Flavobacteriaceae > Flavobacterium > Flavobacterium sp. FlaQc-52. Next base: position 399,565 of record NZ_JBIPCV010000002.1, read on the forward strand.
TAGCGGAAATTAAGACCAATTAAAATAAAGATTAATCCGTTAAGGAGAAAAATAATAATATCCCAAAGCGTTCTGGAGTTGTTTTTTAGACTTTCAGGGAAGATTTTATTGCTGAATCGGGCAATAGACAATCCTAAAACGACTACCGCGATAACGCCTGAGACGTGCAGATGTTCAGCAACAAGATAGGCTACAAAGGGCATTAAGAGCATAAAACTAATCGTAACGTTCACATTTTTATGCACTTTGGTTAGGATGTAAGCGAGAATTTTGGCCATGATAAAACCAACCAAAAAACCACCTCCAAGCAATAACATAAACTGTAAGGTCGCTTTCCAAATTACAAAAGCTGATCCCATTACAGCCGCCACAGCAAAGCGGTAAGCAACAAATGCCGATGCGTCGTTAATAAGGCTTTCTCCCTCAAGGATTGTGATGGTTTTGTGTGAAATTTTCAGCCCTTTTGTGATACTTATAGCCGCTACAGCATCGGTGGCAGAAAGGATTGCGCCAAGTACAAACGAAAGCGGCCAGGTCATTCCGGGAATCAGGTAATGGGCAACAATGGCAATTCCTAAAGTGGTAACAAAAACTAATGTAATGGCCAATGTACCAATTGTATTGATATTGGTTTTAAAATCATTAGGCGAAATATTAAAAGAAGCATCGTATAAAAGCGGAGGCAGAAAAATCAAAAAAATAATTTCGGGATTAATCTCAATTTCGCCCATGCTTGGAAAAAAGCCGATTATGATTCCAACAATAACCAATAAAATAGGGTAGGGTAACTTAATTTTATCTGCAAAAGCAGAAAGTCCAATTACGATGGCCAGGATAAAAATGATGATGCTGTAATTTTCCATTATTTGGCTTTTACTGAATGAGGTATTTTTTGAGATTACTAATTTAGTTATTTCTTAAAATAAAAAATTCACAAAGTTTCTTAAAATTATCCTGTTTCTATTTTATTGGTAGTTGATTTTTGATGTTATAACATAAGAATTACAATTTCTGACCTTAGTAAAAAAGGAGAAACTCCCTATTTGGCTAGAAGAGGAATGTGAAAAACAAGTGTTTTGGCTGAATGTAAATGAAATTGAAAAAGCTAACAATATTAAAATTCCGAACTGATAAAAATACAGAATAATTGATTCTTATTAATTTGTTTTTGAAAGTGGGTGTTGCAGATAAATGATTATCATATTGAGTATGAGAAAAGGCAATTCAATAGCAACACCTTTTAAATCTTTATCTAAAAGACGAAAACAAATAATCATAAGGATCCCGGCTCCCATTAAAAAATTACCCCAAACAAATGTTCTTGGAAAAGGTATTAGCAAAGCACTGATAATTGTAACGGCTCCATTTATAATTAGCACTGTTCTGTTGAAGTTCCATTTACTGAATATTTCGAGCATTTCAGGTTTAACGGTGAGCATTGCATACCCTTGTTTTAGTCCCATAAAAATAGCAATAAGCATCAAGACGGTATTAATGATTTTCAGTATCATAGGCTGTTTTTTTTACTGTAAAAGGCAAACAACAATGTCATTTGCCTTTTGTAAAGTTATTGAATTAATTCTTATCTTGTTGTGTAACCACCATTTGCAAAGATAGTTTGCCCGGTTATCCACCAACCTTCAGTTACTAAAAATTCTATTAAGGGAGCAATATCATTAATATCGGTTAGCCCACCTAATGCCGATGCCGATTTGTGATAGGCAACCGCTTCGGGAGCTTCCTGTCCATAGAAAAAAGGAGTATCCATAGGTCCGGGTGCAACAGCTGTTACTGAAATACCTCTATTCCCAAATTCTTTAGAAGCAGCTCTGGTGAAGTGTTCTACCGGTGCTTTCATTCCTTCGTAGGTTGAATACAAGCCAGTGTAGGCAGCTAGTAAGGAAGTAACGATGGTATTGATTTTTCCATTGTCGTTTAATTTTTTCCCGGCTTCCTGAATAAAAAAATAAGCTACTTTAGAATTTATATCTGCCATGCTATCGTATTCCTCTTCTGTGGTTTCAACATAAGGTTTTTTTAATACTTTGCCAATTGTGTTAATAGCAATGTCTATACCTCCAAATTTTGCAATTGTTGCATCAAAAAATTGAGTAATGTTTTTAACATCAGTCATATCTCCTTGAAATAAAAATGCTTCACCTCCTTTATTTATGATCTCTGACAATGTTTGTTCGGCGTCTGCTTTGGTGCTTTCGCTGTTGTAATGTATTGCCATTTTGGCCCCTTTCGCTGCGAAATTGCGGCTTAATAAACCACCTAAGTTTTTTGCACCACCTGCTATTAAAACTACTTTTCCATTTAAATCATTTCGTATCATAATAATCGTTTTTTAATTATTTTATACGTCAAAATTGAGCAAATGAAATTGTTCTATCGTGGTGAACTTTTCGGAACTTTTGAAATAGGTTTTATTTTTTTAATTGCCGGCGAAACTCCCCGGCTGTTTTTCCCGTAAATTTTTTAAAAAACTTAGAAAAGTTGGAAGGATCGTAAGTTAATATTTTTGCTATTTCTGCAATAGATAAATTGGTTTCTGTCAGTAATGATTTTGCTTTGTTTACAATTTTTAAATCGTAAAAATGACAAGGATGATGTCCTGTTACTTCTTGTAGAGTATCAGAGAGATGCGAATGAGAAATAAATAATTTGCTTGCAATTTGATTGAGTTCCATAAAATCGGAAACTTTTCCTTGCACAACATCTTCTATATGTAGGTCTAAAAAATCGAAATAAAGTGCTGTAATTTCCTGACCTCTGTTTTGGCTATTATTTTGCGTCTCTTTCATACTGGATGTCAATTCAACATAGTGTTTTTTACAAAGTTATGAATAACCTTTTGGGAATTAATAACTTTGTGAGTAAAGATGCTGGTTTTTACCATTATGCACGAATTACACAGTACAAAAGTGTCTTTAAATTTAGCCCAAATTCCTAATCGCCCCGAACGGCTGTTATAGCCAGTTTTTATATTAGTTAATTAAGGTTTGTCTTACTTTGCATTAGTTTTTTTAGTTTTATAGCCTCTGTAAGGTCTATTCCGCCAGTAGCTGTTATAGTTTCGTATCCATAAAAGAAAGTTATTTTTATTTTGTCGGTAATTCTTAGAAGTTGGAGCATTGCTATTGGTCCTTCAGATACTGCTTCATCTTTAATATCAATTGTTTTAACTTCTGAAAGTTTATATGTTTTTGTTTTTGTCCAAAGAGGGGATAGTTTACTTAATTTTAATTCTCCATTACTAATACTTATTTCTCTTATTCCTTTTAGTTGCCATAGTAGTCCTCTTAGTGTAAAATAAACTACAGTTATGGATAATACCAAAATCATAATTCGACTTATCAAAGGTAAGTTGTCGGTGAAAAATAAGGTTTGAATAATTCCATTTGTAAATTGAAGTGTTATTAATGATAAGAAAATTATCAAGACCCAACTTCTCTTTTTTGGAGTAGATATAATTATTTCTGAATTCGTCTCTATAATTTCAGAGATCATTTTTTTTGGTTCTTCCATATTGTCTTGATATATTACAAAATTGGTGATAACGTTATGCCGCTATACTTGGTTGGGAATTAATGATTGCGGTTTTGTCCATTACGTACAAATTCTCCGCTGTTCGAATTCTCCCGACTTTGTACCCGCTCCAATGAGCTAAAAAAGTTGTAGCCGAATATAGCAGTGTGTGCGAAGTCAGGAGACTTCGCACAGCGATCGCAATATTGAAAGAACACTTCGAAGAGCTGGATAGAAGCTTAGTCTTGTTTAATAGGGATGTGTTTTTCTTTGCAATATTTTTCAATTTCAGAATCGTTCTCAAAATATAGATCACAAAATTCATCAAGTTCTTTTTCTGTTGATTTATAATATCTTTCTTCGGCGGTCATTAATTTTTCGGTTTGCTCGATAAATTTTTCAAATTCTTTATTTATTTTGCAAAGTTTATCAATAGTTTTAAAGTCTAAATCGCGATATTTTGCAGTAAAAAGAATTTTGCTTTGATAAGGATTTGCATCTAGTTTGATTACTCCGATTCCAAATGACTGATTTAGACGCTCTATTTCTTCATATAAGCTATCGCTAAACTCAAAAGCAACCAAGTATCCAAAATTTGCCCAACTCGAATTTGAAACAGCTTGGAAGAAAGCCTTTTTTAGTTCACTATCGTTATTAATTTCTCTTTTTAACTCATAAGAACTAAGTTTAAATGTATCGACTCGATTTATGGATTTTAAAAAATTTTGACTTGCCTTTGTCTGTAAGTTTAAAAACTTTATTCCAACCATATCTGGATGTGACCAAATCTGATTACTATCTTTTCCATTTGATTGTTCGTGAAAAATTGTTTTGGAATAAGTATCAGCGTTTTTTAAATAACTACTTAGAAGCTTATGCAAATCTCTTTCTTCATAAGTTTTTTGTTTTCCAGATGATTTAACATCGATTTGAGTTTCACTAAATAATAAGTCTATTCCAATATTTTGTTCATTTTTTGTTAAGTAATATAAATAGGAGCCGTTTTCTTGTTTTATTCGCTTGACTCTTGAATCACCATTCCTAATGAAGTCTCCTAAAGATGCAGAAATCGTAGAAGAAGGTGTTTTAGATGCCCCAAAATCAAAATATTTTTTTTCAACAATATTACTATGTACCGCAAGATAATTTGTTAATCCGCCAATATCCTCTAAGCTTTTTAAAACTGCTTCTTTAATAATCATTTCGTAAATTTTGTGTTTAATTTATTCTATTATTGCATACAACACTCAGGCGCTTGGCGCGGTTAAAGACTAAAGATGCTATTTCTGTTATTATTAAGAAATTTTCCGGATACAAAACTAACTTCAAATTCAGCCTAATGTCCAAATCTCGTGTAACGGCTGTTAACAGCAGTAAAATTATTTCTCTGGTATAACATTAGTTTTCTTTGCCTGATAATTAAAAGCAAAATTATTTGTCCACTTGTTAAAAAATATAAATAGCCCCAGAGTTAGTAGGATTGTCCCATTTATTATGAATTCGTATTCAAGTCCGAAATGAGAAACCAAGTTGCCCAACGAAAAAAATATTGTGTTAATAATTTTGATGTGAAACAGTCCAAAGCGGTTTAGCAATAGTGCAATAATGAAAACAATAAGCGCATTTAGCCAAAACATCTTCTTTTTTATTGTTAAGCCAAGTGAAATTAGAAATCCAAACAACAATCCAATTAATCCGGATAAATTTGTCCAAATTAAAAAATAAGCAATTCGACTTGAATAATTACCCTCTTTGTATAAGTGTTTTAGACTGCCTTCAAGTCCATATTTGTCTATTGATTTAATAATGCCTATGTCGTTGAGCATTGCAAATTGTCTGGCAGCTATAATCATAAAGAATGTCGCGACAAGATGTATTGCTATTAGAGGCCAATTAAATTTATGGGTAAAATTAGAGAATGTCATCTGTCGTTATCGTCTATTTGTTGCTATTAACCAGTACATATGTCTGACAGGACTTGGCTTATCACCTTAAATGAGATGGATAAGTCCAGTAATAGTTAGACTTTAGTTGGATGCGAATATATAAATATTTCGTTACAAATTATCAAAAGAGCTTTTGATTTGCGTGAATACTTTTGGCGTTTACAGGTGTATTGATTTCGGTAGTTTTACTAGTACTTTGTCCTGAAAGTTGTTGGTATATTTAAAACTGTTCAGCTTTCAGGGAAATGAATGACATAATGATAACGTAGCCAATGAAGAGGTGCAGGTTTTTAAACCTTAATTATTTATTCTGCTTAAATTTTCACCATTACAGTCCCACTAAGAATATCATGAAGGGCTCGTTTCTTTGAGCTCGAAAAAATAGTGATAAAAGAAAGCCAGCCGAACAGTAATTTGATGAAATATCGAATCAGCGCCTGGAAAATATTGATTCGTTTTGTGCTGTCGGAATTTTTTCTGACTCTTATGCTTTTTATGTTATTGCCTATTGTGCCACCAAAAGTAGTAGCTATTGGCTCGTATAGAAATAGAGCTACCAGTAAAACAGCTCTTAGCCAATCGGGTACATTTTTGAAATTAGATAGAATATCAGAGAAAATGATCATGCAGGCTACTATTAAAACCGAGTCAATTAGAATAGATTGTATTCTCTCGAGTAAAAAAGGGTATTTTTCGTTCATCGTTTTTTTTTGACGAATGTACTTATTTTAATGGTATTCACAGAACTTTTTTTAACACAACCAAGTGCCCTAGCCCTGATGGGAGCGGCATCCTTTTTCTTGCTTCTTTAGCAAGGAAAAGATAGAGCAGACAGCAGGAATCAGCTCCTGATAATGACACTTAAAGTACTGATATGCCATGAATGTCAGGTTTTAAAAATGCCATGTTGTCATATTTTTTTGGTGTGTCAATAGTAAACTGACAATTTACTTTGGTTTTTTATATTGGCACAAAGATTGACTTATGCCACATGAGTTTAAAAATTAGTATATCAAAAATAAATTATATAAAAAATGGGTAAAATAATCGGAATTGACTTAGGTACGACGAACTCTTGTGTTTCTGTAATGGAAGGTAATGAAGCAGTTGTTATTCCTAACGCAGAAGGAAAAAGAACTACACCATCTATCATCGCTTTTGTTGAAGGTGGAGAAATTAAAGTGGGTGATCCTGCAAAAAGACAAGCGGTAACTAATCCAACTAAGACTATTGCTTCTATCAAACGTTTTATGGGACAAGGTTTTGGTGAGGTTTCGGCTGAAGCAAAAAGAGTTTCTTATTCAATCGTAAAAGGAGATAACAATACACCACGTGTTGACATTGATGGTCGTTTGTACTCTGCACAAGAATTGTCAGCTATGACACTTCAAAAAATGAAAAAAACTGCTGAAGACTATTTAGGTCAAACAGTTACTGAAGCGGTTATTACTGTTCCTGCTTACTTTAATGATGCACAACGTCAAGCTACAAAAGAAGCTGGAGAGATTGCTGGTCTTAAAGTTATGCGTATCATCAATGAGCCTACTGCTGCTGCATTAGCTTACGGATTAGATAAAAAAGGAACAGATCAAAAAATTGCTGTTTACGATTTAGGTGGAGGTACTTTTGATATCTCTGTTCTTGAATTAGGAGATGGTGTATTCGAAGTATTGTCTACAAATGGTGATACTCACCTTGGAGGAGATGATTTTGACCACGAAATTATTGACTGGTTAGCTGACGAATTTAAAGCTGAAGAAGGTATTGATTTACGTTTAGATCCAATGTCTTTGCAACGTTTGAAAGAAGCTGCTGAGAAAGCTAAAATTGAATTGTCATCTTCTGCTGAAACTGAAATCAACTTACCTTACGTAACTGCTACAGCTTCAGGACCAAAACACTTAGTTAAAAAATTAACTAGAGCTCAATTCGAAAAATTAACTGATTCTTTAGTAAAACGTTCTATGGAACCAGTTGCTAAAGCATTAAAAGATGCAGGTTTATCTGTTTCTGATATTGACGAAGTTATCTTGGTAGGTGGTTCTACTCGTATGCCAAGAATTGCTGACGAAGTTGAAAAATTCTTCGGTAAAAAAGCGTCTAAAGGAGTTAACCCTGATGAGGTTGTTGCAATTGGAGCAGCTATTCAAGGTGGAGTTCTTTCTGGAGATGTAAAAGATGTATTGTTATTAGACGTTACTCCTTTATCTTTAGGTATTGAAACTATGGGTGGAATTATGACTATCTTAATTGAGTCTAACACAACTATCCCAACTAAAAAATCTCAAGTTTTCTCTACTGCTGCAGATTCTCAACCAACTGTTGAATTGCACGTACTACAAGGAGCTAGAGCAATGGCTGCTGATAACAAAACTATCGGTCGTTTTAACTTAGACGGTATTCCACCAGCACCAAGAGGAGTTCCTCAAATCGAGGTTTCTTTTGATATTGATGCTAATGGTATCATCAAAGTTTCTGCAACTGACAAAGGAACTGGAAAATCTCACGATATCCGTATCGAAGCTTCTTCTGGTTTAACAGCTGAAGAAATCGAAAAAATGAAAAAAGACGCTGAAGCTAACGCTGAGTCTGATAAAGTAGCTAGAGAAAGAGCTGAAAAATTGAACGAAGCTGATGGAATGATCTTCCAAACTGAGTCTCAATTAAAAGAGCTTGGATCTAAATTAGCTGATGATCACAAAGTTGCTGTAGAGTACGCTTTAACTGAATTGAGAATGGCTCACCAATCTCAAGACATTCCAGCTATTCAAACAGCTCTTGACAACATCAATGCAGCTTGGAAAACAGCTACAGAAGCGATGTACGCTCAAGGTGAACAAGGTCAACAAGCGGCTCCTCAACAAGAGCAGTCTCAAGGTGACAATGTTGAAGACGTTGAATTCGAAGAAGTAAAATAATTTACTCCGTAGAGACGCACTGCTGTGCGTCTCTTACATAAGAATAGTAAAACCGAGTCAGAAATGACTCGGTTTTTTTATGGCTTTTTTTTTAGATAGGTTTTTAGGTCGGGTATTCTGTTTATTTGAATTAACCCCAGCAGGTTACGGAAACTGGTTTGATTTGGTTGTGAAATATTTTTCTATAAATGTGGTTTCCCTCAATCTTATTGAGTTTTTTAGTGTTTTATTTGCGCAAAAATTAAATTATGAAAAAAAGATTAGGCCTGGTAGTACTGTTAGTAGCTGCTTTATTTACAGGATGTAGTGGTGATGCTGATGACAAAAAAGAAGACCAGGCTGGAATTGCCTCAGTTACAGCTACCATCAATGGTGTAGCGTGGAAAGCTACAAAAATCAACAGTGTTACTTTGATGAAAGTTCCGGGAGAAAATGGAGGACAGCGTTTTGATATCAATGCTGAAGATGGTTCGCAAAGACTTTTTTTAACGTGCGGAGGCGAGTTAACAGCCAATGATGCTATGCCGCTAAAAGAATATGTTTTTGAAGATTCAGGTTCTGAAGGAGAACAGATTAATATTAATGCACTGTTTTTGAACTATTATCTAATTGGTGGAGATTCTTTTGCGGAACATACACCTAAATCCGGAAAAATGACAATTACAGCTATGAATCCGGAGAAAAAGACAGTTTCGGGAACCTTCAGTTTTACAAATGAAAAAGGAGGTATTTTACAAACTAAAATCGTAACTCCGGATGTCTTTGAAGTTACTAATGGTGTGTTTACTGATTTGTCTTATACAGTTATTAAAGGAGAGTAAAGATATTTTTAAATGTAAAAACCGAGTCAGAAACGACTCGGTTTTTTTAGATATTATTTTTTTCGGGTAAAAATAAGATATTCTCCCTTTGAAGTATTTTCACTTTCAAGTTCTAATGTAGTTTCGTTAAGTTTTCTAATCAAATAGCTTTCTGGATCTCCATTAATTTGAATTGTAAGTTTATCATTTGCCAAAGTATAGATCCCAGTTTGAATTTGTGGAACTTCAGGTGAACATTTAAGCGGGCCTTCATCAACTTGCAAAATTCCATTGTCTAAATAACTGTATATGTCGTCTAATTCACAGGCATCTTGTTGTGCGGGATTCCCAAAGATTGTAAATGATTTCCATTTCCAGCTACCTAAGATAGACAAAGATTTATTCACATTTATTGGTAAGCTCCCTGAAAATGTGCTAAATTCATCATCATAAGTGTAATTCAAAGTACTGGTTATTGGTGTTGTACTTGGAGTACCAGTAATTTCAATGTTTAAATCCATTTTTCCTATGCTTTGATAAGAAGCGCTTTTTAATATCAAATTGGGATGATTTATGGAAAATTTAAAATTTTTAAATGTCAATAGATCTGCAGGCGAAAGAACAATTTGGCCATTTGAAGGTAATTCAAGTGTTTTGAATAAACTATAGTTGATTGTCGGGATGTTTTGATTCAACCAAAGTATTACGGTATTCATTTTATTAACACTATTATTAAATGAATCTTGAGATTTAAAAAGATTAATAATTACTGGTTTTGAATTATTTTTGTCACTTGTAATTAGTATTCTGTCCCGCGTGTTAATTGTTACTGTTTTAGTATTGTTTGACAGTAGATTTAATGGAGTGTTAGTATTGTCGGACTCTCTTTTTTTGATAATTTCAGCTTCTCTAAGATCTGCATCGATGGAGTTTAATGCTTCAGTTTGAAATCTTTTATGAGCTTTAATTGCATTATAAACTGCAAATGCCGCTAGTGCTACTCCTGCAAGTTTAACTAAGGTTTCTCCCGCGTAAATCATCCAGACAGCTGGTACAATAAGTAAAACATTTTTATCAAATGAAATGATTAATTTTAGCTGATTCAATATGTTTTTTCCAGCCAAATTATCAGTGTCATAAAAAGGATTATCAAAAAGGGATTGATTTACTTTATATAAAATTGCTAATTGTCTTTTTTCTTCTAATGATGCATTAGTTAAAAAGGAAGTAAAACGGGATATATTCTTTTTAGCGTCAATTCCTTCTTGAGAATCATCTAGTTTTTGGGAAGACTGGTTAAAATTAAAGATAAAACCTTCTAAAGTTTTTTCGGGCGTTTCTGTTAATACAACTTCTTTAACGTCGATTAGGATTGATTTATTGGCTAAAGCAGGTATTGTTAATTTATTTAATCCAATTGGAGTTGTATTTGTAATAAAAAGAAGGAGTTTGTTTTCTGCTGATTTTGTTAATTTAATTAATGCATTTCCAAATACCCCATCATACTCATCCATTAACAGATTAGTATCTTTTAAGTCAATAGTTATTAATTGTGAGCGAAAGGCTTCAATGGTAAAAGTGGCATCAGATACTTTTTCATTATCATTATCTTTTGAGCACGAAATTAGAATTAGAAAAAAGAATAGTGTTAAAAAGCTGGTTTTAAAATTTAGAGATTTCATGTTATTTTGGTTTTAAAAATTAGTTGAGTTGTTAAAACCTTGACATTTAGCAGGATATGATGTATAAAGGTAATTGTTTTTTTATTCAAACACTAAATCAAAATGACAATTGTCATTTCTCCTTCGAATTCTTTTTCGTAATATTACTGTATAAAACATTTTTGAATGCGAAAGATAAAATACAAGAAAGGACGCAAGCTGCAACACATTACGCTAGAGTACACGGGCTCTCACAAAGAACATCAATCAGAGATGCAACTTTTTGTCTATGACGATGCGGATGTTATTGAATACGAGAAATTTAGTATTTTGGCATTAAATACCTGTGTTGATTATACCAAGAATAACTGGCTGAACATTCATGGATTGAATGATATCAATTTGATAAAAACCATTGGAGCGCATTTTAAAGTTGATGATTTTCTTTTGGCAGATATCTTAAATACAACCAAAAGAACAAAGTTGCAGGAGCAACAAGATATTTTATTCTTCAATATAAAATCGATTTTGCCTTCAGAATATTCAGATAACATTAGTGTTGAACAGATTAGTTTTATTTTGAAAGACAACGTTTTAATTTCATTTCAAGAAAAGCGAAGTGATTTTTTTACCCATATACGCGAGCGTCTTCGTACCCATTCCGGGATTGTGCGAACAAAAAAAGTAGATTATTTGTTGTACTTATTATTGGATGCTGTAATGGAGAATTTCTACATTACGTTGGAAGATGAGGAAGATAAAGTAGAGGAATTAATCAATGAAACTAAAAAAGAAGCCAGACCTATTATTCTGGAAAAGATTGAAAACCATCGCGATAATTTAAATTTTTTGAAAAGATCAATTATTCCGCTTAGAGATTCATTATACTATTTGAAATCAATAAAAGATGACAATACGGATAACGGAATCGAAAAAGAAACCTTCAATTTTTTTATAAGACTGCATCAGAAAAGTTTAGAGCTTTTAGAGCAAATTGAATCCGATATGAGTTCATTAGAAAGTGCGTCTAATTTTTATTTTTCGGAGCAAAGTCGAAAAATGAATGAAATCATGAAAACCCTCACCATTATTTCGGCCATCTTTATTCCACTGACTTTTATTGTTGGAGTGTACGGAATGAATTTCGACAATATGCCCGAACTTCGGTACAAATACGGCTATCATTATGTCATGATTGCGATGTTTTTTCTTGTTATAGGTTTAATCGTTTATTTCAAAAAAAGACGTTGGTTTTAACGTTTATTTCGAAGTTAAAAATTTCGGGATAGACTACATTTGTTAAGTTAAAAAAAATAAAATATGAGTAAAGCGATATACATAGCTACAAGCGACCAAAATAGCGGAAAATCGATTATGACACTCGGTTTGATGAGTATTCTGATTGGCAAAACGGCAAAGGTGGGTTATTTCAGGCCCATTATTGAAGATTTTGTCGATGGCGAATCAGACAATCATATAGAAACAGTTCTTTCCTATTTTAATCTTGACATTAAGTTTGAAGAGGCCTATGCGATTACAAAAAGCAAATTAATTAAGAAGAAAAATAAAGGGAAAATAGGAGAGGTTTTAGATCTAATTATCGAAAAATACAAACGCCTTGAAGAACGTTTTGATTTTGTTTTGGTCGAAGGAACAAGCTTTACAGGAGAAGGAACCGCAATTGAATTGGACACCAATGTTCTAATCGCGAAAAACCTCGGAATCCCAACAATAATCATAGGATCCGGAATTGGAAAAACCTTGGACGAATTAGTAGACAGTCTTAATCTGGTTTACAATTCGTTTAAAGTCAAAGAAGTTGAAGTTTTATCGGTTATTGCCAATAAAGTGCAATTCGAAAATATTGAATTGGTGACACAAGGATTGCAAAAAAGCTTGCCGAGTACGGTTTTGATAAATACAATTCCGCTAATTTCAAGTCTGAACAATCCGACAATGCAGGAGATCGTCAATCAATTGGGTGCCAAAGTATTGTTTGGAAGTACTTATTTAAACAATCAGATTGGGCATTATAGTGTAGGAGCCATGCAATTGCATAACTATCTGGTTCACTTACATGATAACGCTCTGGTAATTACACCCGGTGATCGTTCCGATATTATTTTAGGAGCATTACAGGCAAATGAATCGGCGAACTATCCTTCGATTTCCGGAATCATCCTGACCGGAAATATAATTCCCGAAGAAAGTATATTAAAACTTATAGAAGGACTTTCGGCAGTAGTACCTATAATTGCGGTTGCTGAGGGAACATACTATATCACGAATAAAATAGGTAGTATCAGATCGGAAATTTATGCCAACAACACCCATAAAATTGAAACCTCGATTAGTACTTTTGAAAAATACGTTCAAATTGAAGCACTGTCTGAAAAATTAATCACTTTTGAAGCAGAAGGTATGACACCGAAAATGTTTCAATACAACATGGTTAAAAGAGCCAGACAACACCGCAAACACATCGTACTTCCGGAAGGAAATGACGAACGAATTATTGTGGCAGCATCAAGATTATTAGATATGGATGTGGTTGATATTTCAATTATTGGAGATAAAAAACAAATCGAAAATAAAGTCACAGAACTCGGAATTACTTTTGATTTTTCGAAGGTTACCATTATCAATCCGATAGAATCGCCACTTTATGAAGACTATGCCAATACCTACTACGAGCTTAGAAAAGCCAAAAACGTAAGTATTACAATGGCAAGGGATTTAATGGAAGATGTTTCATATTTTGGTACTATGATGGTCTATAAAGGCCACGCTGACGGAATGGTATCAGGAGCAGCGCATACAACACAACACACCATTTTACCCGCATTACAATTCATTAAAACAAAACCAAATTCTTCTGTAGTTTCCTCCGTATTTTTTATGTGTTTAGAAGATCGTGTTTCCGTTTTCGGAGATTGTGCGATTAATCCAAACCCAACGGCAGAACAATTGGCAGAAATTGCTATTTCATCAGCAGAGTCAAGTTTAGCGTTCGGAATTGAACCCAAAATAGCAATGCTTTCCTATTCGTCAGGATCTTCAGGAAAAGGGGATGAGGTTGATAAAGTAAGAGCTGCCACAGCAATTGTAAAACAAAAACGACCTGATTTAAAAATTGAAGGACCAATTCAATACGATGCTGCAGTTGATCTGACAGTTGGAAAAAGTAAAATGCCCGATTCAGAAGTCGCTGGACAAGCAAGTGTACTTATTTTTCCGGATTTAAATACAGGAAATAATACCTACAAGGCTGTTCAGAGAGAAACAGGAGCTTTGGCTATCGGACCAATGTTACAAGGTTTAAATAAGCCAGTAAACGATTTAAGTCGCGGTTGTACCGTAGATGATATTATAAACACAGTAGTAATAACAGCCATCCAAGCACAAGGATTGTAGTCAAGAAAAAAATGTTTCAGGTTTCAAGTTTAAGGTTCTATAACTTGAAACTTGAAACCTGAAACAAAAAAAAACTCAGCAAAATAAAATGAAAATATTAATCATAAATTCAGGAAGTTCATCAATTAAATACCAATTAATGGTTATGCCGGCAAATGAGGTAATTTGTACCGGTATGATTGACAGAATTGGTTTGGAAAGCTCCAATGTTACGTTTAAAACTTCAACTGCTTCCTATGAAGAAACAGTATCAATTCCAACCCATAAAGTAGGATTACAAAAAGTAGCCAATATGCTTTTAGATGCAGAAAAAGGAGTTATAAAATCAACTTCAGAAATTACTGCCGTTGGACATCGTGTGGTGCATGGCGGAAGTAATTTTACTGATACCGTAAAAATCGATGAAAAAGTAAAAGCCAAAATCAAACAACTTTTTGATTTGGCGCCCCTTCACAATCCAGCTAATTTGGAAGGTATTACCGTGGCTGAAGAAATCTTTCATACAGCAGATCAAATTGCCGTTTTTGATACCGCTTTTCATCAGACGATGCCCGAAGTAGCTTATAAATTTGCAATTCCAAATGAATTGTTGACCGAAAAAAGAATTCGAGTGTACGGTTTTCACGGAACAAGTCATAAATATGTTTCAGAACAAGCAATTAAGTATTTGAAAGGGATTCGACATGCCGCACAAAATATCATCACCATTCATTTAGGAAACGGTTGTAGTATGACTGCAATTAAAAACGGAAAAAGTGTAGATCATTCTTTCGGTTTTGGACCAACAAACGGTTTAATTATGGGTACCAGAGCCGGTGATGTAGATCAATCGGTGATTTTTTATATGGCGAACTCATTGGGATACAGTTTAGACGAAATAAATGAGATTCTTCAGAAAAAAAGTGGAATGTTGGGACTTACGGGTTACAGCGATTTGCGTGATATTGAAGCAAATGCCGAAAAAGGAGATAAGGAATGTCAATTGGCATTGTTCATGAATGCCTATCGTATTAGAAAGTTTATCGGTTCTTACACCGCAGCATTAAATGGTTTGGACGCCATTGTTTTTACGGCCGGAATTGGAGAGAATTCTTCGTACATGCGCAAATTAGTTTGTACGGATATGGAGTTTTTCGGAATTGAGATCAACGATGAAGAAAACCAGATTCGTTCCAAAGAAATAAGAGAAATCAACAAAACAACTTCTAAAGTTAAAGTTTTGATTGTCCCAACTGATGAAGAATACGAAATTGCCAATCAGGTATACCACTTGCTTCAAAACTAGGATGCTGTATTTAAAGATGAAATTATGCTTGCCCATGTAGAGTCACGTTTTTTAAGCTGCAGATTATGAGGGTCATGAGAAGGGTATCCAAATCATAGGTCTGATATTCTGATATTTTAAATGTCTAAACGGGCAAGCATAATGTTTTTTGCATTGAAATTTTAAGCGCAATACTATTTGTAAAGACTGTCCAATAAAAAAAAATCTTTAAGCCATCTTTGAAATAGGCTTTAGAAGGTTTTTTTATAAATAGGACAACCTAGTTTTTGTGCAGAAAAAAGTCAATCTGTATTTCATCTTTTACTTTTACCAAGCCAGCCATTCTTACCGGAGGTTCAAGTCCGATCTCGGAGAAGCTTAAATTTATAATGCCCTCAATTTTATTTCCCGAAGTGTTAAGTATAATGTCTTTGTATTTGAAAGTTTTATCTGTTATCAAAAAAGAAAGGTTGCATTTATAGTTTTTTCCGTATGTTCTTATATCGTAAATGGTTACAGAACTCGTAGGGTATTTTTTTACTTTTACCGTAGTTTGAAAGTCTTTAGTCATTATTCGGTGTCTGCAATCAAAGCGGAGCATCGGAATTTCTGCAACAATGTTGTTTCTTTTGTTTAGATTTAGAAAAATGGTGTCTTTTTTTAAGAGTGAATTATCACAATTATAATCTCCAATCGTTGATTTTCCACTGATTTTTATTTCAATCATTTTGATGATTAAAATGGTGTCATCAGGGTAAAAAGTGGGTCTGGCACTTCCTAAGACTAGAAAAGATACGAGACCCAACATTACAATTATAACTAACTTTCTCATTTTATTCGTTAAAAAGTAATAACGGCTTCAAATAGTACTCCGTTGAACTTTCCGCCAAAGAAATCGTTTGGAGTTCCATTGGCATTAAACTGACTGTAATCTTTATAGGTTTGGTTGATATAGCCAACCTTTGCAAGGATATTTTTGGTCATAAACCAGCCGGCACTGCCTTCAAACCTGTTCACAGAAACTTTTTTGGAGTCTGCATTGCTTAATTTGCCACTCACGGTATTGTATTTTCCTCCTATAAAGAAGTTTTCAGAAGAACCAAATCGGTAAACCAAATCGGCTTCATACTGGTTTGTAGTACGTTTTTCGTCATTACCTTTTTTATCTCCTCCAGATGCAAACTCTAAAGTTGCAAAGAATTCAAGCCCTTTGTATTTTACAAAAGGGTTAATCATATAAGAGGTGGCCCAGTTACCAAATGCAGGATTAAATCTTCCGGTGGTCTGGTTAGAAGCCGGGTCAAAATTATCGGCAATAGAGATAGGAGGAGTGGCCGGATTATTATCTTGATCAAATGACGAAGCGGCATGAGTCATAACACCTGTAAAGCGGCTTCCGGCTCTATCAGAAGAGTACAAATTACCGCTGGAGTTGGCCGTGTGATATAAAGAACCCGTAAGTCTGACTCTCAGATCAGCGTCAAGTTGTTTGTCATAACCTATTTTGGCAAGAATGGTAGGGCTAATGGTAGTGTTTTGATCCGGAGCAGCAGGGGTTGTTGGAGCAGGAACAATTTCTTTAACATTTTGATTCATTTTAGAATTGGTTACGCCAATCATACTGACAAAGCCACTTCGGATGTAATAAATCTCGGCACCCATTTCGGTTATAAAAGCATCCATGATATTGTTACCGATAAAAGGATTCATCAATGCATTTCCATTGTCGGATCTTCTAAAATGAGCATCACCATAATTGTTTTCCATTTGACCAATTTTGATAGTGGCGTACTGCATAAAATCGGACAGAAAATCTTTTTCGATAAAATCTAATTTGTCAATTTGTAAATAACCCCCTTTTACCCAGGTTTCGTTATGGTGCCTTGAAGCCAGATAAATATCTAAATTTACACGAACCCCGTCAAACAATTGAGCTCCAATAGTCATATTTGCGTTCGGTAAATTAAAATTATTTTCAAGATTATTTAGTTTGTATTGGTCAGCAGGATAGTTGTGATCATTAAAAGACTTTACCCCCTGAAACTGCAGTGCAAAAGCAGCTCCTAAATCAACACTCAATCCTTTAAACTTAACGCTGTCTTTTTTTACATCAAATTGATTGATTCCCTCTTTGTTACGTGGAATCAGATTTTGAATTTGACCGAATCTGTCCTGAGCTGTTACAGTAGCAATATGTATTAAAGTTATTACCAGAATATAAATTTTTTTCATTAGTGCTTATTTTAAAAAGAGGTTGAAGTTGATAGTAAGGTCTTTACCGGTTTTAATTGTTCCTAATAATGCTTTAGGGGGAGTCATTCCGAAATCGGCAAAAGTTATTTTTTGAACCCCTTGTAAGTTTATAATTTCATTGACAAAGCTTGTTTTTATCTGGGTTTTATATTCTTTACTAACTCCGGCTATGGTATAGATCCCGGTTAAATTCCAGGTAGATTCATTTACTTTTTCTGCAGATTTTAAAACGTATTTTATGTTTTTATGTGT
Source organism: Flavobacterium sp. FlaQc-52 (assembly GCF_044007495.1). Lineage (NCBI taxonomy): Bacteria > Pseudomonadati > Bacteroidota > Flavobacteriia > Flavobacteriales > Flavobacteriaceae > Flavobacterium > Flavobacterium sp. FlaQc-52. Next base: position 417,604 of record NZ_JBIPCV010000002.1, read on the forward strand.
TTTAGTATTTAGCGTTTCGTAAGCAGCTTTGTTTATACCGTTTTTTTCGTTTTTTATACTTTCTGCCAACAGCATAATAGTAAGACTGTTGATTTCGGTTATTTTATGATTCAAGGCTGTTATGTTTGCAGTACCCGTGCCGGTATCAGATTTCATTTCCCAGTCATGTAAAGTAGAGGTTCCGGTTACTGAAAATAGTGATTTTGTATCTACAGTGTAATTTTTCTGAGCTTTGGCATAGAAGGCAATCCCTAAGCAGATAAAGGTTAAGAGAATAGATTTGATTTTTTTTGTTTTCATTTTTGTTCTTTTTTTTGGTTGTTAATTAAGGGGAATTATCTAATAGTCGACTGATTTTTGAATCAGCAGCCGATTCCTAAGATGCGTTGTAAAAAAACAGACAGCTTCTTTAGAGCTGCTTTGAATAGTATTTAACATTTGGATTCTTTGCGTTCCAGACAGCTGTCAAAATTGAACTTCGTCTCCATTTGTTTTTACTACAATAAAAAGATTTCACTCTTTTTGGTGCTTAAAACTGAGAAAAATATAATTTATAATTTTCTTGCATATGTGTTAATTTTTGAATGAATTAACTTATTTTTAGCGAAAATATAAAAAAGATAATAACTGGAGGCAAAAAAAATATACTATTTTTACTCTTATTTGTTTGTTTTTTAACAAGTTTATTTTTTCAAATAAAAGTAAGCGACTGTACTATAGACTAATTGCTTTTTTATGATTCATAAGTTTCAACGAATACCATCCATACCCTATAAAAAAGTCTTTGATTTTATAGAAATAGTTTTTTGAAGTGTTTTTTTGATGAAATTTAGATAATGAGCAAAGCGAACCAAGTAATTTTTTTTAGCGAAAAAAGAGTCCAATAAAATCGAAAGGATGGGTAAAGATTTTAGAAATAGGATTAATATGAATTGTAAAAACAAGTGATGAGATGTGTCAAGTGACAGGGCAAATTGGTGACAAAAGAACAGACTGCTTGGTGTCACATAAAAAATTAAATTTTTGTCAGTATCTTTGAATATAAAACCAAATGTTTTGAAATCGACACTTTTAAAATTATTTTTCTTTTTCCTCTTCACTTCTCAAATTCAGGCACAAGAATTACTTCCTTTTGTTGAAAACTACAGTAAATCCGATTTTCAGGGAGATAATCAGGTTTGGAACGTTGCTCAGGGGAAAGATAACGCCATGTATTTTGCCAACAATCATTATTTGTTACGCTACGACGGTGTAATGTGGGAGAAATACACGTTGCCTAATAAAACAATCATTCGTTCTATTTTAATCGAAGATGACAAAATATATTCCGGTTCCTATAAAGAGTTTGGGTATTGGTATCGCAAGGATGGTAAAATGCATTATGTTTCGATTACCAAAAATCTTCGCCTGTTTGCCGAAAAAGACAATGAAGAGATCTGGAAGATATTCAGATTCAATGGATCGCTTTATTTTCAATCCTTCAATGATGTCTTTATTTATAATGGGAAAACCATTCAAAAGATCAAATTCTCATCGCTTATTTCGTATTGTTTTCCTGTCGATAAGAATCTTTATGTAGCGTCTGTTAAGGATGGTATTTTTAAGATGAATGGAAAAAAAATAGCCAATCCAAAGGGATGGGGGATTCTAAAAAATACGGTGGTTCATGCCATTGAAAAATACAAAGACGAAACGTATATTTTTACACAAAAAAAAGGCGTTTTTGTGGTCCAAAACAATGGACTTAAACCGTGGGACAATCCATTGAATGAGACCTTAAAGTCAACTACTATAAATGTGGCCAGATTTATTAAAGGCAATAAATTGGTTATTGGTACGGGGAATAAAGGCGTATTTATTTTAGACTTAAAATCCAATTTGTTTAAAAACATTGACCGAAATAATGTTTTAATGAACAATTCTATTTTGAGTATTGGTTTTGACAAAGAAGATGATTTGTGGCTTGGTTTAGATAATGGAATTGCCCATATTGAGGTGAATTCCCCCATATCAATTTTTTATGATAATACAGGAATCCTGGGATCCGTTTACTCTGTGGCAAACACAAAAGACGGCTATTTAATAGCTTCCAATCATGGTATTTTTGAGTTTGGGACCGGTAAGTTTAAGATGATGCCAAATACACAGGGGCAAGGCTGGAATATTACTAAAATTGGTGATAAATTTATTATCGGTCACAATGACGGAACATTCTCTTATGATAACGGTTCATTGACTAAAATCAGTACCGTGAGCGGAGGGTGGAATTTGTCCAAAAGCACCATTAACAATACCTATTTCCAATCGACTTACAGTGGTATTTTAGTATATGATGATTTGTCAGATTTGTCTAAGTATAAAACAATAAAAGGCCTCACAAAGCCTATAAAATATGTGGCTCAGAATAAGAAAAATGAAATTTGGGCAGCCGATAATTATCGCGGATTGTATCATGTACTATTAGACGATAACTACAATACCAAAAAAGTAGAAAACGTTACCCAACAGAGTAAAATAAAGAATGATTTTGGTATCAAGATTTTTGAGTTTAGAAAAGAAATACTTTTTCTAATTAATAATTCATGGTACACCTACAATTCAATTAGCAATAAACTCGAAAAAAATGAATTGTTTAATGCCAATTTCAAAAACGTTTCAGATGTTGTAGCCATAGACGAAGATCATTTTATGGTGCTTCAAAACGGAATTCTGTATCACATTTATGCCTCTGGGAATAAATTTGTCTGGAACATTATTCAGGAGAAATACTATAAAGGAAAATTGATTAATGAGAATTTAAGAATTTTTAAAAATCAGAATCACTATCTGTTAAATTTAGATGATGGTTTTATTTCACTTCAGTTAAAATACATCAACAAGCAGCACAAAACGTTACGAGTAGAAGCTTTTAGCGAGGGAACTCTGGTGACAGACAATTCTAAAATTAAATTCAATAAAGAGCTTAAAGTAAATGTGATCTCTGGAATTTATGGTGCAAGTAAACCTAATTTATTCTACAAGCTAAATAAAAGTAAAGATTTTGTTCCAATTTCTGACGGCGTTATTTTATTGAATAACTTAAGTAGCGGTTATCATTCGGTTGTTATTTACAAACACGACGGCGCCAGTTATGAAAAAGTAGCTGATTTTGATTTTAAAGTAGCACAACCCTGGTATTTTTCTTTATGGATGATTTTACTTTATTTAATAGGTGTAGCTGGAATTCTGTTTTTCTATTATAAATGGAATAAGCTGCGTTATACTCAAAAGTTAAAATTGCAAGCGGAAGAATTAAAGCACCAAAGAGAAATTCTGGAAATGGAATTAAAAACCGAGAATGAGTTGAATATTCAAGAATATGAAAAACACATTCTGGAATTGGAACTGCAAACCAAATCATCTGAAGTTGCCGGAAAATCATTGTCAATTGCCAAGCAGAGCGAAATGATAGACAACATCCAGAATATTTTAAATACAGAAAAAGATTTTAGTAAACTCAAAAGCGAAATTAAAAAAGCAATTAAAATCAATGAAGTAAACAAACACGAGTGGGAAATTTTTGAAACCAATCTGAACCAAATCCACAATGAGTTCATTATTAACCTTACCAAAAAATTCCCAAATCTGACTCCAAAAGATATTAAGCTCTGTGTATATCTTAAAATGAACCTTTCTTCAAAGGAAATTGCCCCTATGATGAACATCTCTTTTAGAGGTGTAGAATTACACAGATATCGTCTAAGAAAGAAGTTAGACCTGACTCAAGACGAAAACCTGTCAAAGTTTTTATTAAGTCTGTAAGATTCTGTTGATTTTTTTAAACATCTTTTACTTTTTTATTTCTTTTTTTAGATTATTCTAATACATCATTACTACATCATAACGTTATGTTAAAGGAAATAATTGAATATTTAAATTATTGACTATCAGTTTGTTGTATTCGTTTTTTTGCATAATGATGTAGCTGTGTAGTAGTGTGTTTGATGTACTACAACGTTGTAATTGTTTAATTTGGCTCTACTAACTTAAACGATTACAAACTGTATGAAAAATTTTATTTTTAGCTTTTTAGCACTCTTGCTGCTTCCGGCCTATATGTCCGGACAGGCAATTAAAGGAAAAGTACTAGACAGTAGCGGGATGGGTGTTCCGGGTGCTATTATTACGGCATCGGAATCCAAAACTTCTGCTGATACTGATTTCGACGGAAATTTTACGATTAATGCTAAAGTTGGAGAGACTTTAAAAATTGCTATGTTGGGATTTGATTCTGCTTCTGTACCGGCAAGTGCAGGACAAATGACAATCACGCTAAAAGAATCTGGTGATACCGCTTTAAAAGAAGTCGTTGTAATTGGATACGGTACCAGAAAGAAAGTTGATAATACAACCGCTATCAGCTCCATCAGATCGGAGGAAATTACAAAAACTAAAGTACTAAATGCTTCACAAGCCATACAAGGTAAAGCAGCAGGTGTACAGGTTATCTCTTCAGATTTACCGGGAAGTACACCATCTGTAATTATTAGAGGTCTGGGTACTGCACTTGGAGGAAGAACTCCGCTATACATTGTAGACGGAATGCCGACAGAGAATATCAATAACATTAATACAAATGATATCACTTCTTACGATATTTTAAAAGATGCTTCGGCATTGGCAATTTATGGTACAAGGGCTGCAAACGGTGTTATTATCATAACAACTAAAAGAGGTACAGGAAATAAAGTTTCTGTAGAAATCGAAAGTTTTGGAGGTATTAGAACGCCTCTTAAAAAAGTAAAAATGGCAGGTAGTAATAAGTATGCTCATTATACTAACTCAGCGCTACAATCCACTACTTTTTCTCAAGATCAGCCCGTTAATACAGATTGGTTTGACGAAATTACCAGAACGGGAACCTATACACAAAATAATATTTCTGTTTCGGGAGCTTCAGAAAATATAAAATACTTTTTTAGTTTAGGAAACTATGAAGAAAAAGCAATTATGAACGGTTTGGATTTTGGAAGAACCACTTTTAGAAATAATAATGAATATAAAATTTCTAAAAAGTTGAGTCTTAGTCAGAACTTTAGTTTTTCATCTTCCAAATCAACTCCAAAACCATTATCAGCATTTACAAATGCGTACAAACAATCTCCTTTGGTACCGGTTTATTTTCCTGACGGGAAATATGGTGTGTCCAGAGTTGGTGATAATGGTTTTGCTAACGAGACGGGATCTTCAATTAATAATGTAGGGAATCCTGTGGCACAGTTGGACTTTTTTGATGAAGAACAAAGAAGCATCAACTTGCAAGGTGGTTTGAAATTGGATTATGAGATTCTTAAATCTTTAAAATTTACTTCGCAATTTAATGGTGAATATTACACTTGGAAACAGTACAATTATGCAGATAACAAAAATATTTGGCTGGCTGCAAATCCTGATAAAGTAGCGAGTGATTATGAAAAAACGTTTCCGAATGCTAACGTTAATACACTCACAAAAGGCAGAGAACAATACTACAATTGGAATCTTTCTAATTATCTAACCTATAATAAAGTTTTTGGTGAGATTCATGATGTTGAGGTGACTGCCGGTATTGAAACAAATGTAAAAGGATCCAGAGAAAAATTAACGATTGTTAGAAAAAATGTAAATGCAAATGCTAATTATTGGTCATTAAAAGATGTAGAGTATGCAGCAAATGTTACAAGTTATAAAGATGAGGTTTTTAATGAAACTAAATTAGCATCCTATCTGGGGCGTTTTCAATATAAATTGATGGACAGGTATTTGGTTACCGGTACGGTTAGACGTGATGGATCTTCTAATTTTGGAAAAGATTATCGTTGGGGGACCTTTCCTGCTTTTGGTTTAGGCTGGATCGTTACCAAAGAGAGTTTTATGGCTAATGTTAAAGCAATCAGCTTATTGAAACTAAGAGGAGGCTGGGGTAGATTGGGTAACCAAAACGTACCACTTAACAGAGCAAGTTATACGTCCGGTCAAACGGCTTATTTAGGAGGTTCTATACTTAATGAAGGAACAACTATTAATTCTCAAATTGATCCAAGTTTATCTTGGGAAATAACAGAAGAAACTTCAGCCGGTATTGATTTTGAATTATTTGAAAATAAGTTAAAAGGATCATTCGATTTATATGATAAAAATACTAATAATGTAATACTAAATACAAGACCTTACGCTACTTCCGGAATTACAAATGCATCTCCTGCGCATGTAGGTGAGGTTTCCAACAAAGGTTATGAAATTTCGCTGCGTTGGGATGATAAAATTAATGAGAATTTCAGCTACTGGATTGGGGGTAATTTTTCAAACAATAAAAATGAACTTACCGGTGTAAAAACTGTAATCTTGTCTCCTGTAGTTGGTGGTGGTTTGGGTAACGGACAAGACACCAAATTGTTAGACAATACCTCTGTTGGACAACCAATAGGAAGTTTTTACCTTTATGAGTATGCTGGCTTTGATCCTGCAAACGGAAAGATGCTTTATTATAATGCAGCAGGAAACAAAGTAACTCAAGATGCGTTAAGCGCAACTGCAGATAAAAAATATGTAGGTTCTATTTTACCAAAATCTAATTACGGTGTTACGTTAGGATTTAATTACAAAAACTTTGATTTTTCTGTTGATGGTTACGGAACGTCTGGAGCAAAAGTATATAATGGTAAAAAAGCACAACGTTTTTCAGGCGAGAACATTGAGGAATCTCTAGCGAATAACTTCTGGACACCAAATAATACGACCGCTTCTAATCCCGGAGCATTTAATCAAGTACCGGTAGCATCTACTTATTATTTAGAATCAGGTGATTTTTTTAGAATCAATAACATTACTGTAGGTTACAAATTGCCTTTACAAAGCAACAGTTTTATTAGTTCTTGCAGAATTTATGTAAACGCAATCAATCCATTCATTACGCAAAAATTCTCAGGATTTTCTCCCGAGTTAAATGGCGATGGTGATCCATACAAACTTCAAGGAGTGGAGTTAGATGCTTATCCAACTTTGAGATCGTTTGTAATGGGTGCTAATTTAAAATTTTAAGATCATGAAAAAAATATATATAACAGCGTTCGTAGTATCAGCCTTCTTTTTTTCAGGATGTGCGGACGATTATTTAGATGTAGATCAAACCGAATCTATTTCTACAGATGATACCGAATTGTTTAATAACGATGCGGGAGCTGCTACGTTTGTAACGTCAATTTATAACAAGTTTCTAAACTGGGACATGACCTCATTTGGCTGGATTGGTCTTTCAAGTATTACGTCTGATGATGCGGACAAAGGTTCATCACCAGGAGATACAGGAACCGATAAAGATGTATTGGATGCTTTAACGTATAATGCATCAAATCCATCTGCGGAGAGTACTTTTAGAGCTAATTATGATGGAATTAACCGATGTAATCAAGCTTTAAATATTTTACCAAAATTAGATAAAGTTAATCCTGCCTTAAGGAATAGATTAGCGGGTGAGGCAAAATTCTTAAGAGCTTTTATGTATTTTACTTTGGTAAAATGTTATGGAGGAGTTCCTATCGTAGATCATTTACCTGTTCCGGGTTCTGATTCGGACAGAATTATGCAACTAACTCGTAAGTCCGCTGCTGAGGTATATACTTTTATTGAAAACGATTTAAATGAAGCAATTGCTGCTTTGCCGGAAAAAGGCGCTTATGCTGCGGGAGAACGAGCACGAGCTTCAAAAGGTGCTGCTTATGCGCTATTGGCAAAAGTAAGTTTGTATCAAAAGAAATGGCAACAGGTAGTCGATAATTGTAATAAAGTTACCGGATATTCTATTGTTAATGATTATGCTTCCATGTATAAAGCTGCGGGGAAATTTGATTCTGAATCTATTTTTGAAATTTATGCCCAAGGAGCTGTACCGGCAAAAGGAATTGAAGGTTATTCTAATACACAAGGTGCTCGTGGTACCGGTGGTTGGGGATGGGGGTTCAACACACCTTCTCAAAGTTTAGTAAATGCCTATGAGCCAGGGGATGTTAGAAAAAATGCTACTATTATTTTTAGAGGTACTACTTTATACGATGGTAGAGTGATACCTAACACGGTGGAGAACGAAAGATACAACTACAAGTGTTATTCATCTCTTTATACAGATGCATGGGAAACCGACGTAGATATTAAATATTTAAGATATGCTGAAGTTTTATTGATGAAAGCAGAAGCTTTAAATGAATTAGGACAAACTGGGGAGGCTATTCCTTTATTAAACCAAATCAGACTTAGAGCAAATTTAGGTGAAACACCAGCTGTTTCTCAAGGAGATGTTAGAATAGCGATCTGGAAAGAAAGAAGAGTTGAAATGGCTTTTGAACACGACAGATTTTTCGATTTAGTGCGTACAGGACAAGCCAAAGCTGCTTTTGATGTTGATGGAAAGAACTTTATAGTTGGAAGACATGAATTGTTCCCTATACCGGCAGCATTTTTAAGAGAAGCCGGAAATCTATCTTCTCAAAACCCTGGTTACGATAACTTTTAAAGACAATCAAAATGAAAAAAAATAAATATATTTTCTTGCTTTCTTCTGTTGCAATGTCAGCATTTTTTACTGGTTGTGAGGATAGTATAGATAAAGTTAACAGTCCAATTCCGTACGAACAAATTGGCGGATATGATAATTCAGATGCTATTGCTCCAGACCATTTGGTGGCTAAATTTAGTTTTGATGGAACTATTTCAGATTCTAAAAATGCAATTACGGATGGTGTTGGACAAAACGTTAGCTATGAAGCGGGAATCAAGGGAGAGGCTTACAAAGGATCTAAAACATCTTTTATAGCTTACAATAACGTTGCAAGTTCTGTAATAAACCTGAAGAGTATTACAGTTTCAATGTGGATCAAAACAGATCCACATACAGGTGGAGCTCAATCTTTATACATGCTCCCTAAAAAAACAGATTTCTGGGGGAATATTTTTACACTTATTGAAGGAACTGGACCAGCAACCACAATGTTGATGAAAAACCATACCCAAAGAGATGTAATGCCTAGTATTCCTTGGGCTGGGCAATTTATTGAACATAATGGAGCAAACCTTTTGACTAATATGTTTGGCGCATGGAAACATTTAGTGTGGACCTATAATGGTACAAGTTCTACGTACAGTCTCTATATAGATGGGAAAAAATTAGACTTGCCATTATCTCTTTCAAAAAGATATGCAAGTGATCCTACAATGGGAGGAGGTCCTTATGGAGAACTGGCTAATTCTGAAGTCTCAAAATTTATCATTGGCGGTTTTCAACAGCATTTAGGTCCTCCATTTGGAAATCCTGATAGTTGGATGCTTCATTATACGGGATTAATGGATGAATTCAGAATTTATGATTCTGCTCTTACGGATAATGAAGTTGCAGCATTATATAAACTTGAAAAAGATAACAGATAAGTAATTTGTAAGACACCTGGAGATTTTTTCTCCGGGTGTATTTTTTAATTCATAATATTTTATAAAGAATGAAAATTTCAATATACCTAATCGCTTTTTTGAGTTTTTTTAACTCGTGTTCCTCTTCTACACCGGAGGAAAAATCAGGAGGTACTCCATTACCCACAACTCCGGTAACACCGACTAAACCTTTGACCGATGCAGAAGCAATGGATCAGGTTCAAAAAGATGCTATAAAATATTTTTGGGATTATGCCGATCCAAATTCAAAATTAGCAAGAGAAAGATATCTTACGGAGGACCCTAATTTTGAGTCCAATATTATAACAACCGGAGGTTCGGGTTTTGGGTTAATGACTATTGTTGTAGGTATAGAAAGAGGTTTTTTGCCAAGGGCAGAAGCTGTTTCCAGACTTACAACGGCCTTAACTTTTCTGGAAAAAGCAGAGCGTTTTCACGGAGCATGGCCGCATTGGATGGACAATAAATCAGGAAAAGTGATTCCGTTTGGAACAAAAGATAATGGAGGAGATTTGGTTGAAACTTCTTTTGTTTGCCAAGCTTTAATTACCATCAGAGAGTATTTTAAAAATGGAAGTACTACGGAAAAAGCATTAGCAGCAAAAGCAGATGAACTTTGGAGAGGTGTAGAGTGGAGCTGGTACACAAAAGGCGAAAATGCTTTATACTGGCATTGGTCTCCTAATTATGGATGGGAAATGAATTTTAAACTCGAAGGTTACAACGAATGTTTAATCACTTATGTTATGGCAGCCGCATCGCCAACTTATCCGATTTCTGCAGAAGCCTATCATCAGGCTTGGGCAAGAAACGGAGCTATTGTAAGTGGCAGTGCTCAATATGGGTTACCGGTTGTTTTAAATTACAATGGAGCTTCGGGTAACGTTGGACCAATGTTCTGGTCGCATTATTCTTATTTAGGTTTAGATCCGAATACTTTAAGCGACAAATATGCAGATTATTGGCAATTGACACAGAATCATGCCAAAATTATGGTGCAATACAGCATTGCTAATCCGAAAAAATGGAAAGATTACTCCGATAAATGTTGGGGACTTACCGCAAGTTATACCCGTAATGCGGATGGAACCACAGGTTATACCGCACACCAACCTAATAATGATACGGGAGTAATCACACCAACAGCAGCTTTGTCTTCTTTTCCTTTTACACCGGTAGAATCAATGAAATTTTTGCATTATCTGTATGATGAAAACAAAGCAAAATATGTCGGAATTGCAGGCCCTTATGATGCTTTTTCACCACAGTACAATTGGGTAACACCTCGTTATTTGGCCATAGACCAAGGAACCATAGCGCCAATGATTGAGAATTACAGAAGCGGTTTATTATGGAAGTTGTTTATGAACGCAGCGGACACCAAACAAGGTTTAACCAAACTTGGATTTAAATCAGGCAAATACGGAATCTAATTGTCATGAAATATAAAATAACACTATTGATACTGCTCTTTTCTGTATTGAGTTTTGCACAAAGCGAAACAACCGGAAAACTAAAAACAGTGATTGTAACCCATTGCGAATTGGGTTATGCACTGCACAAACCGGCCAACGCAAAAGAGAAAAAGCCCTTAATAGTTTTTATTTCAGGTGATGGAGAAAAAGGTACAGACATTGAAAAAGTAAAAATTAACGGCCCTCTAAAATACCTGAAGACCCACAAGTTAGATGCTTATGTTCTTGCTCCGCAATGCAAAGAAGACGAAGATTGGGACATAGAGTCTATCTACCAGTTAATTATGAAAATCAGGAAAGAGAACAATATAGACTCCAACCGTATTTATGTGACCGGTTTGAGTTCAGGAGGCTGGGCAGCATGGAATTTAGCGCTTTCATACCCCGATATGTTCGCGGCAATTGTGCCCATTTCAGGTTTTGTTGATTTGATTCCGTTAGAAAAAGTATGCAAAATAGCGTCTATTCCAACCCGAATTTATCACGGTTTATTAGATGATGTTGTCAATGTAGATTATGCCGTAACGGTTTACAAAGAATTAAAAAAATGCAAGACGAATGATGTCCGATTAATCATTTTTGACGACGCGGGTCACGACAGCTGGACAAGAGTTTATGACAATCCGGAGATTTATGACTGGATGTTTAAACAGATAAAAACAAATACGAACAAATAATATAGAATAGAATGAAAAACAAATTAGTCTTACTTTTTTTAGGATGTGCTGTTTTGGGTTACGCTCAAAAAAAGAACACTAAAAATACAGTAAAAATTAAACCGAAGTCTGAATTTGTGGCAGAGTTAATTTCTAAAATGACGCTGGACGAAAAATTAGGTCAGTTAAATTTGCCAACATCGGGTGATATTACAACAGGGCAAGCCAACAGCTCCAATGTTGCAAAAAATATTGCTGATGGTAAAGTAGGGGGTTTGTTCAATATAAAATCAGTTCAAAAAATCAGAGAAGTACAAAAGATTGCGGTTGAAAAAAGCCGTTTAAAAATCCCGTTGTTATTTGGTATGGATGTCATTCACGGTTACGAAACAACATTCCCAATTCCATTAGGACTATCATGTACCTGGGATATGAACTTAATTGAAAGAAGTGCCCAGATTGCAGCTCAGGAAGCCAGTGCAGATGGGATTAACTGGACATTTTCGCCAATGGTTGATATTTCCCGTGACCCGCGTTGGGGAAGAGTTTCGGAAGGTTCAGGTGAAGATCCGTATTTAGGAAGCCAGATTGCAAAAGCAATGGTAAACGGGTACCAACAAAAAGATTTGACAAAAAATAATACTATTTTGGCCTGTGTAAAACATTTTGCGTTATACGGTGCACCGGAAGCAGGACGTGATTACAACACAGTTGATATGAGCCATATCAGGATGTTTAACGATTATTTTCCTCCTTATAAAGCGGCAGTTGATGCAGGAGTAGGTTCCGTAATGGCTTCTTTTAATGAAATTGACGGGATTCCTGCAACAGGAAATAAATGGTTAATGACCGATGTTTTAAGAAAACAGTGGGGGTTTAAAGGTTTTGTAGTAACAGATTTTACAGGAATTCCGGAAATGATTGAGCACGGAATGGGGAACTTACAAGAGGTGTCTGCTCTGTCTTTAAATGCCGGTGTTGAAATGGATATGGTGGGTGAAGGTTTCTTAACAACGCTTAAAAAATCTTTAGACGAAAAACGAGTAACAATCGAACAAATTGATAATGCGGTTAAGCTTATTTTAAATGCAAAATATGATTTAGGATTATTTGAAGATCCTTATAAATATTGCGATGACAAAAGAGCCAAAACTGAAATTTTTACAGCAAACAGTAGAAAAGAAGCACGTCAGATCGCAGCACAATCTTTGGTGTTGTTAAAAAATCAAAATCAGGCACTACCTCTTAAAAAGTCAGGTACTATCGCGCTTATCGGACCTCTGGCAGACGCCAAAGAAAACATGCCGGGAACCTGGAGTGTAGCTACAAAAATGGAAAATGCAGTATCCTTATTGAGAGGTATCAAAGAAGTTGCAGGACCTTCCGTTAAAGTGTTGTATGCAAAAGGAAGTAACTTAGATTATGATGCAGATTTCGAAACGAAGGCAACCATGTTTGGCAAAACATTGCACCGTGATGATCGTTCTAAAGAAGAATTACTGGCAGAAGCATTAAAAATAGCCAACCAATCTGATGTGATTGTGGCAGCGCTTGGAGAATCTGCAGAAATGAGCGGAGAATCCAGCAGTCGTACTAATTTAGAAATTCCGCAAGCACAGAAAGATTTATTACAAGCTTTGCTTAAAACAGGGAAACCGGTTGTTTTGGTTTTATTTGACGGACGTCCGTTAGTATTGAATCAAGAAAATGAAACGGTTCCGGCAATTTTAAATGCTTGGTTTGCGGGAAGTGAAGCAGGATATGCTATTGCAGATGTTTTATTTGGTGATGTTAATCCATCAGGGAAATTAACATCGACTTTTCCAAGAAGCGTAGGGCAAGTACCCATTTATTATGCACACAAAAATACAGGAAGACCGCTTGCTAATACAGAAGGGAAATTCGAAAAATTCAGATCCAATTATATCGATGAGAGAAACGAACCCTTATTCCCATTTGGATTTGGTTTAAGTTACACCACTTTTGAGTATTCAAATTTAAAGATTTCATCCGATAAAATGAATTCATCCGGAAATGTAAAAGTAACCGTTGAGGTTGCCAATACAGGAAATTTTGACGGAAAAGAAACCGTACAATTATACATTAGAGATTTAGTTGGTTCTGTAACAAGACCAGTTAGAGAATTAAAAGGCTTCCAAAAAATAGCCCTTAAAAAAGGAGAAAAACAAACCGTGACTTTTGAGATCACCGTTGAAGATTTAAAATTTTATAATTCTGATTTACAATTCGTAGCAGAACCTGGGCAGTTTGATGTTTTCGTAGGAACAGATTCAAATGCCGATAAGAAAGTTAGTTTTGAGTTAACTAAATAGTTGGTTTGTTCTATTGGTCAGCCCTTCGTGTAGTTAGCGAAGGGCTTTTTTTTAAAAGAAACATTTATTTTTTAAACCATCATAATTTTAATTCTTAGATAATGAATACAATTAAAGTAGTTCGAACATTTCTTTTTTTGATAGTATTGGCCGTTTTTTCTTCCTGCAGTAGTAAGAAAAATGGTGTAGTGGCACATCGCGGCGCCTGGAAAACCAATAAGTTACCTGAAAATTCTATCGCAGCGCTTAGACATGCCATCGATTTAAAAGCAGCAGGTTCAGAATTTGATGTTGTAATGACAGCCGATGATTCTCTTGTCATCAATCATGATCCGCATTACAATAAATTGATTATTGAGGAAACTAACTATGCGGACTTAATTAAGTTCAGACTCTCTAATGGAGAAAAACTTCCAACACTTTACGAATATATTGCCGAAGGAAAAAAGAATAATAAACAGACTCTTTTGGTGTGTGAAATAAAACCTTCAGGAATAAGCAAAGAAAGAGGACAAAAAATTGCACGCATGGCGGTTGAAATTGTAAAGAAACTTAAGGCCGAAAAAATAACCGGTTATATCAGTTTTGATTATGAAATTTTAAAGCAGATTAGAAAAGTAGATTCAAAAGCTACTTTGCAATATCTGGAAGGCAATAAATCACCTGCGGAAGTTAAATCAGATCAGATTACAGGAATTGATTATCATTATTCCGTTTTTAAGAAGCATCCTGAATGGATTAAAGAAGCAAAAGAAAATCATATCATTTTAAATGCCTGGACGGTTAATGATCCTGCAGATATGGATTGGATAATTGCGAATAATTTTGACTATATAACTACAAATGAACCCGAACTTTTGAAGGAAAGAGTAAAGGGGAGAAAATAGAATAAAGAACATAGAATAAAGAAATGTTTTTAGATGAAATAATTTCTTTATAAAATTAAAATCATATGAAAAATATATTTGTACTGCTGACAATTTTTCTTTTGTCCCTTTTGATGTTGTATAGTAGTAATATGACAGCTCAAAATACGAACATACCGGGAAAAACAGAATGGTTTGATCCGGAAAAACCAGCAACAACCTATTGTAATCCCATCAATATTGGGTACAATTATACGACTCAAAATCATAATGGAATTCCGGAATCCCGCCGTTCGAGTGCCGATCCGGTGATTATTACTTATAAAGGAGATTATTATTTATTTGCCACCAATCAGGCCGGTTTTTTCTGGAGTAAGGATATGTCTGATTGGAAATTTGTTTACGGTAGTTTTCAAAGAAATCCCGGAGACGATGATCAATGTGCACCGGCAGCTTGGGTGGTAAACGATACCCTATTTTATGTAGGTTCAACCTGGAAAAAAGACCATCCGGTTTGGAAAACAGCTGACCCGAAATCGGGAAGGTGGACAAGGCATGTCAACACTGCAATGCTGCCAACCTGGGATCCAGCCATTTTTCAGGATGATGATAAAAAAGTGTATATGTATTATGGTTCAAGCGGTAAATTACCGCTAGTGGGTGTTGAGGTAGATTATAAAACCTGGCTTCCAAAAGGAAATCAGGCTGATTATGCCAAACTATATGCTGCAACAGAAGTCGAAGACATTCAGAAACCTTATGGACAGGCAAAAGCAGTCGTTGGATTAGACCCTTCAATACATGGCTGGGAACGTTTTGGACCAAATAATGATATGGAGCCCGCTCCCTGGGGGAATTTTATTGAGGGAGCCTGGATGACCAAACACAACGGAAAATATTATATGCAGTACGGAGCACCTGCTACCGAGTTTAAAGGTTATGCAAATGGAGTTCACGTAGGGGATAATCCATTAGGGCCATTTGTCTATCAAAAACACAATCCGATGTCTTATAAACCCGGAGGTTTTGTAATTGGCGCAGGCCACGGAAATACTTTTGCCGACAATTATGGAAATTATTGGAATACAGGTACCTGTAAAATCTCCATAAAAGACCGTTTTGAACGCCGCATCGATATGTTCCCGGCCGGATTTGATCAAGATGGAGTAATGTATTCTATTACAACATACGGTGATTTTCCGATTGTACTGCCGACCCAACAAAGGGATCAGACCAAAGGAGCCTCGTCAGGTTGGATGTTACTTTCCTATAAAAAGCCCGTGACGGTTTCTTCTTCTGAAACTTGTAACGAGGTGGAAACACACAGAATGGACAACGGTGGTAAAAAAGTATATGAAAAAATCTGTTACGATGCTTCAAACCTGACTGACGAAAATATTCAGACCTACTGGTCCGCAACATCAGATCAACCGGGAGAGTGGTTACAACTTGATTTGGGAAGAAAGATGGAAATTAAGGCGCTGCAAATCAATTATGCAGATCATAAAGCAACCCAGTACAATAAAGCAATGGATATTTATTATCAGTATAAAATATGGATGTCCAATGATGCTCAAAATTGGACTTTAGTGGTTGATAAATCAGCCAATGATAAAGATGTTCCTCATGATTACGTTGAATTAACAAAACCAATTAAAGCGCGTTATATAAAGATGGTCAACATTCATAATGCTTCAGGAATGTTTGCTGTTTCGGACTTTAGAGTTTTCGGAAACGGATTGGCAGAAAAGCCAAGAGCAGTTTCTGATTTTAAAGTGAAAAGAAATGCAACCGATCCCCGTAATGCGATTATTTCATGGACAAATAAAACAGACGCTATAGGTTACAACATCTACTACGGAATTACGCCTGATAAATTGTACAATAGTATCATGGTCTATGGTGATCGTACTTATGATTTCAGAGGTCTGGACAAAGGCACAAAGTATTATTTTGCAATTGAACCTTTTAACGAAAACGGTATTGGCGCCAAAAGTAAAATTATGGAAGTAAAATAGCTGTTGAGCACAATTAATTTTGACACATAGGAGATTACTAAGCAAAAATGCTGTACAATTTTCCTTATCTCTCCACCATTTGTCTGGCTGAGCGGAGTCGAAGCTCTTTTTCCCTAACCAGCCTTCGACTTCGCTCAGGGTGACAATAATGCATAAAAGAATGTTTAATTGATATCTAGAGGGTGTTTTTAACGAGACAAACATAGGAGAGATATAGTTTGTAAAGTCAGATAAAGTCGCTTCACTTAAAATAAATCACATAAAGTTATGTGAAAAAATTGTGATTTTCTAAAAACACCATAAATGTTAGTTTTAAATCGATGTTTCTATGTGTTAAATAAAATTAGCAGTATTACACCCGACAGCTAACTAAAATAATTTTTGAGTAGTGAAATCCTGAAAAGGCTGATTCCAAACAAAAAAGCTTAGAATCAGCGTTTTTTTATAGAAAAGCACTAAGAAAAAGTAGTCGAGTTGTAAAGAATTTTGTTCCTTTGTAAGGCTCGATAAAAAAGAGCGCTTAACCCAAAATGCTATAAAAACCATGAAAAAAACGATTCTTTTAACTGTTTTAGCTTTAAACGGATTGACATCTTTTGCGCAGTCAAATGATGAAAAAAACATTAAATTATTCTACAAAAAGGCCTTAACCGAGTCAAAATGTTATACTTGGTTAGAATATTTGTCAAACGATATCGGAAGTCGTTTATCAGGATCTCCCACTGCAGCAGCGGCAGTTCAATACACCAAATTGCAATTAGAAAGACTGGGACTTGACAAAGTATATTTGCAGGAAGTAATGGTACCACACTGGGTTCGTGGAGAAAAAGAGACTGCCTATATCTTAGACAATAAAGCAAAAACGGTGGTTCCGATTTGTGCTTTGGGTGGATCAGTTGCAACAGCTAAAGGTGGTCTTACAGCTGAGGTAATTGAGGTGAAAGGAATCAAAGAATTAGCAGAATTAGGAGATAAAGTAAAAGGAAAAATTGTGTTTTATAACAGACCAATGAATCCGGAGAACATTGAAACTTTTACTTCTTACGGGGCTTGTGTAGATCAAAGATACGCTGGTGCAAAAGAAGCAGCTAAATTGGGAGCAGTAGGAACTATTGTTCGCTCTATGAATTTGCGTTTAGATGACTTTCCACACACAGGGGCACAAAGTTATGGTGATTTGCCAAAAGAGCAATACATTCCAACAGCAGCAATTAGTACAAACGGTGCCGAATTGTTAAGTGCATCTTTAAAGAGAAATCCGGCTTTGAAATTTTATTTCAAACAATCTTGCGAAACCTTACCGGATGTTTTGTCACATAACGTTATTGGGGAATTGACAGGTAAAGAACACCCTGAAAATATTATGGTTGTGGGCGGTCATTTAGATTCTTGGGATTTAGCAGACGGATCACATGATGATGGAGCAGGAGTAGTACAAAGTATGGAAGTAATTCGTATTCTTAAAAATTTAGACTACAAACCTAAAAATACCATTCGTGTAGTATTGTTTATGAACGAAGAAAATGGTGGAAAAGGTGGAGCGAAGTATGAAGAAATTTCAAAGAAAAACAATGAAAATCATATTTTTGCCTTAGAAAGTGATTCAGGTGGATTTAGTCCAAGAGGATTTTCTATTGAAGCAGATGATGCTAATTTGAAAAAAATACAAGGGTACAAAGACCTTTTCGAACCTTATTTAGTGCATAGTTTCACCATTGGACATGCAGGTTCAGATATTAATCATTTAACATCAAAAGCAATTGTAAAAGCAGGTTTAAAACCAGATTCTCAACGTTATTTTGATTATCACCACGCTGCAAATGATAAATTTGATGCAATCAACAAAAGAGAATTAGAACTTGGAGCGGCAACTATGACTGCTTTAATGTATCTAATGGATCAAAACGGAATTGAGACGCCTAAAGTAAACTAAGGTTTCATAAATAAAATGATAAAAGCTGCGAGTTCAATCTTGCAGCTTTTTTTTTTAGATCAAGTTGTGCTGTATAAAGAGTTCTCCTGCTCCTTTTTAATTGTTACCTAAATTTTTAGCACGCAGATTTGGCAGATTGCACAGATTTTTTTGTATTTGGTAAATAAGATCAGCCTAATCTGCTAAATCTGCGTGCAAAAGAAAATCTTTGCTAGTCTTGCGGTTAATTTTTTAATCGTAAAATGAAGACAAGGTTTGTAAAGTTTATTTATAGCATTACGACTCCTTTTTAATTGTATACCTAAATTTTTAGCACACAGATTTGGCAGATTGCACAGATTTTTTTGTATTTGGTAAATAAGATCAGCCTAATCTGCTAAATCTGCGTGCAAAAGAAAATCTTTGCTAGTCCTTGCGGTTAATTTTTTAATCGTAAAATGAAGACAAGGTTTGCAAAGTTTATTTATAGCATTACGACTCCTTTTTAATTCTATACGTAAATTTTTTAGCACGCAGATTTGGCAGATTGCGCAGATTTTTTTGTATTTGGTAAATAAGATCAGCCTAATCTGCCAAATCTGCGTGTAAAAGAAACCCTTTGTTAACACTGCGATTATAAAAAAAGCAATCGGAATCGTTACCGATTAAACCTTGATTGCAATACTGTAATACAAAAAGAGAATCGGGATATTCGAGAGCAGGATCAGAATTTTAATTCCGATATCTTTTCTTTGTTCCGATAGCTGAATAAATTTGTCCGTCAAATGAAATAACATTATAGCATTTACGATCAGTGCAGAAAAGGCAAACGGACTGGCAACGACCAACAGAGTTGTACTTCCATTCGAAAGTATATAAAAAATGAAAAATAACGTACTGATTATAAACGAACCAATGGTCAGATCGATTGATTCAGTTTCGGTAAAAGTTCTGTTGTTAATAGTTCTCATGATTTTAAATATTAAATGTTTTTTGAATAGATTTAATTGGCGTGTGCAACATTTTTGAAAAATCCAGATAGTAAAACGGAAGCGCTTGTTGGCCTCTTTTGTATTGTTGAATGAAGTAATTGATTTGTTTTGGATAAAAAAGCGTACCTGACGTGATTACAAGAAATAAATACAGACTTTTTTTGCCATTCCCCAAAAGATAATATTGCATTCCGATTTCTTCACGAACGGAAATACCTGTATTGGTGAGAACATGAATGATGTCATGATCTTCTAGTTTTGGCTGAATATCAAACTGATTTTTAGCAAGGAAGGTTCCCAGTCCAAAACCCAAACTTTCTGCAGGGTAGGTTAATAATGTAGTTTTGTCAATGTCCCAAGGTTTGTTTTTTTTGAAATATTTTTGATACGGTTGTTTAGTATGTTCGTACATTTTTTCAATAAGACGATCTTTCATAAGTTGGTTAGTTTTTAAAAGTTCTTTGAATTTCAAAGTAAAATAAGAAATAAAAAAGCTAATTTTTATTGTAAATCAGCTTCCGTATTTTTAGTAATTATCGAGTACTGTAATTAACAGTTTAGAATCGGAGAGGTTAGAGGGTGAAACCACTTTTTCTTGCAGCGGAATAGCGTTTCCATATCTTTCTTTTAATACTTTTTGTACTCTTTCATCGGCTAAATTAAAATCTTTCAATTCCTGCAGCTTACACAATTCAATATCGGCACTATTTTTATATATTTTCCAAACCAGTTCAGAACAATAAATTTTAGTATCGGTCCATTCAAAATAAGCGTCATATTGTTTACCCATAAATTGATTACCATAGTTTTTCATTTTCTCAAGTGTTTTTGAATCCAGAACAGCAGTGGCGTTTTTTAACCTTTTCACGACGTATTTGCCGTCTTTTCCATGTTCGATCCACTTGTCCAATGGAGTTAGTTTTACGGGCTGCACAGCTTCAAAAACGAATTGTTTTCCATTCACGGTAAAAATGATTCCACAATGAGAAAATTTCGATCTCGTCGCAATTCGGACTGCTTCACACTGACTGGATTCCGAGGTCTGAAAAATAATATCGCCATCTTGTATTTTAGCCAAAACACTATTTTCCTGTTTGGATTTCGAAAAGGAGTTCATCGGAAAAAACAGTAATGTCACATAAAGGGCACAAGAAAAACTGATTAAAAAACTTACTATAAGGAAAATATATTTTGTCTTCTTCATTTTAAAAATTTAAAGTAAAAAGTAAAGTACTTTGAAGTGCAAAGTAAATAATAAAAAAAATAGCTGCCAAATAAAATGACAGCTATTTTTAAAATATAAAATGACCTATTTTTTAGATTCTGAAAATCCCTCCAACAGCGATAATTCGTTGTAAAAAGAAGAAATCCTGTGAAGCACTATCTTCACTACTTCTTGTAGTTCTGATGTCCTGCATGTTGATATAACCACCTTTTAACTCTCCTTGAAGATAGAAATATTTAAAAAAGGTAAAGTTAATCCCCGCTTTTGCAGACAATCCATAACCTGAAATATGAAAATCGTCATGACGTTCTTTTCCCAAAAGCATGGTATTTGTTTTAGGATATAAAACTCCTGCTCCCAAACCTTCGGTTAAATTGATTTGAACTTTGTCTGTATTTGGTAATCCAAACCATTTTGAGATGTCATCATGTCTGGAAACTTCTGTATTAATGTAATTCAAACCATCAGTATGTTCAAAAGTAAGGAAGGTTTGATCCGTGAAATTTACGGGTGTGTTATCGTAAGTACCATTATGAACAGGACCATTAATCTGGCCGGTAACATTTGCTGTTTGATCCTGAGTCATTACATACTTCATATGATCCCAACCGATAGCAACACTGTAATGATCACTAAAGAAGTATCCCATTCTGAAGTTCGTTTGCGGAATGGTCATATTAGCCGGATTTACATAGTCAATATGCCATCCTTTTGGTTTGTCGTGAGCAGTCATGTTATCAACTGTAAAGTTGTAATCTTTTCCTCTGAAATTGACATCAGACTTGGTATAACTGTCTCTGTTACCACCCCATGATACAAAGAATTTTCCTTTGTTATGGGCAGTATATCTTTCTACTGCGATTTCTTCCTGTGCAAAAGTGTTTAATGAAAAACCCAATAAGACAAAAAATAAAAATTTAGTTTTCAATGAACTTAGTATTAAAATTTAAAATGAGTTAACCGTTTTTCTGATCGCAACCAATTTGGTCATTAAACCTTCAAAATAGTCTAAATGTAACATGTTGGCACCATCACTTTTTGCATTAGCAGGATCAAAATGAGTTTCGATAAAAATACCGTCAACCCCAACAGCAATACCTGCTTTGGCCACAGTTTCGATCATATCAGGTCTTCCACCTGTAACACCGGCAGTTTGATTTGGCTGTTGTAAAGAATGCGTAACATCAAGAACTGTAGTAGCATATTGTTGCATAGTAGGAATTCCTCTGTAATCAACAATCATATCCTGGTAACCAAACATAGTACCACGATCGGTAACCATTACATTCTCGTTATGGCAATCTAATACTTTCTGAACGGCATGTTTCATGCTTTCAGGGCTCATAAATTGTCCTTTTTTCAAATTCACCACTTTACCCGTGTTTGCAGCAGCTACAACTAAGTCCGTTTGGCGCACTAGGAAAGCCGGAATTTGCAAAACATCAACATATTGAGCAGCCAAATCGGCATCCTCATTCGTGTGAATATCTGTTACGGTTGGAACATGAAAAGTTTCAGAAACTTTTCTTAAAATTTTTAAGGCTTTTTCGTCACCAATTCCTGAAAAACTATCAATTCTGGAACGGTTTGCTTTTTTAAATGATCCTTTAAATACATAAGGAATTTGAAGTTTGTCGGTAATACCAACTAATTTTTCGGCAATTCTAAGCGCCATTTCTTCTCCTTCAATAGCACAAGGACCTGCTAATAAAAAGAAATTTCCGCTATCTGTATGCTTAATTTGTGGAATATGTTGTATGTTCATAGTATGTTTTTTTTGACAGTGCAAAGGTAGTTATGATTTATGAGTTTGAGATGAAGATTTAAGAATTTTTTAAGAGCTAATAGTGCTGATGCTGTAGGCTTTTTCGTTTAAATTAAATTTTTCAGCCGTCATGATTAAATATGGGTTTGATTTATAAAATTTGAATTCTATTTTTTAAAATTGATTCCAAAAGAAAGTTTATACATTTTAAATTCTTTGCGCTCACGAGTGGGACGCTCGTGAGCGCAAAGAGAATCAAACATCAATTAATAATAACAATAAATTTAGTCCTGCTTCAAACGCAATCCCATCGGAACCATCAAAATTCCTTTTTCGTAAATGTTCAGATAAAGTTTAAGGGGTTTCTTTTGCCCATCCCATTTTAGTTCGTAAACATTGAGGAATCCGGCTCCCATATCACTTCTTTTCGTAGGGAAAGGGCAACAGGTTTCCAATCGCGTATAAGTGATTTTTTCTCCGTTTGGACCGGCCAAAGCATTTAAAAAACGGGTTTCGTTTAAAGCTTCATCTTTTGTGTTTCTGTAAAAAATATTCACAGGATAATCCGGATCGAAACCGTACTTTTTGTCGTTACTGAATAAAGTAATGATAAAGGTATTGTCTTTTTTTAATACTAAATCAGGAGCATTATCGTCTACATTTTTTAAAGTGGACTTTGTACTGATACAAGAGGTTACCGATAGAAGTAAAACGATAAAAAGAACTGTTTTTTTCATGTTGAGTGCGTATTTTGTATTACAAATGTAAGCTGTAAAAATGGTTTTTAAAATAATCTGGATTAAGAAAAATACAGACAGAAATACATTAGATTAAGTCTTAAATTTTCTTAGATTCTGTTGCTAAAGTGAGACCGGAATT
The DNA here is from genome assembly GCF_044007495.1 of Flavobacterium sp. FlaQc-52. NCBI lineage: Bacteria > Pseudomonadati > Bacteroidota > Flavobacteriia > Flavobacteriales > Flavobacteriaceae > Flavobacterium > Flavobacterium sp. FlaQc-52. The sequence continues at coordinate 441,184 of NZ_JBIPCV010000002.1, forward strand.
TAATTTTAAGATACCAATTACAATCAGATATTGTGCCACAAGATAGGTTAACATTATAAAAAAAGAACTTTTCTCTATTGGGGCGTAAAATTTATTGATTGCCAGAATGCTGTCCGAAATAACAAACATAAGGGCACCAATAAAAACGTATTGATTACCGGGTTTTTTCCAGATTAAGAACCCGTTAAAAGCTAACAGTAACATAAAAGAAATTACGGATGCATAAACAATCACCGGGATTTTTAATTCTCCTAAAGAGGGTAATAGAACAGTCAACATCCCGATTAAGTAACAGGCGATAACGAGACTTCCAATTAGAAAAAGGGTTCTTTTTTTCTTGTTTTGAGTTTTAGTCTGTTTATTAAAAAGAACGCAATAAACGAGATGTGACAGAAGAAACGAAACCAAACCTAAAATGAAATAGATCTCAGCAATATCTGCAAAAAGTAAAATTACATCTCCAATCCAGGAAAATAATAAGGCAGTTAAAAGGGTATTCTTTGATGGGAATTTTTTATAAAAATAAACGCCAAATCCTAACAAGGGAATCAGAATGGGTTTTAAAAATAAATCAAAACTCTCGTAGCCCGAAAGTAAGAGCAAAAGATAAACAGTACTAAAACCAATATAGATTTTAAGAAGCGGGGGATTTTTCATAGTAAGTTTGGGTTATGAATTGGCGAGTTGATTTTGGTTAGTTTTAAAATCAATAGTAACAAAATACAGGGAAATTAAAAAGGATAACGTCAAATAACCAATAACGACATAATTGGCAAATGGGAATACAACATTCAAACCAAACCAATCACCATAATAGGTGATAATCGCAATGGCAATTGTAAAACGAAAGCCCTCCCACAAAGGGGCATATTGGCTTTTATCCATCAGTTCACTATAACTGTAGATAGTAATCAAAATAAAAAAGCCGTAAACAAATATGTTGGGTAGGCCAATTTTGGCAATATTGTCAAACAAATAAGTGACGAATAAAAGGGTTATGAGAACCTGAGCAACAGACCAATAAATCAGTTTTTGAGAATTATGGATACCGTATTTTTCAAAATTAAAAACATTTTCAATTTTGTTTACGGGGTATAATTCTTCAAAATTTTCAGGTCGCCAGCCTGTTGGTTTAAACCAGATGGTGAGTTTATCTTTCCATTTTGGAGCACGCCAGGCGTCTTTGATCAATAAAGTCAAATGTTGGAAATTAATTCGAATAGGATTCCAGGTACTTGCCGGTCTTGTAATTCCAAAAACAGGAGGAACATCATCCAATTCCTCTTGGAAAGTGCCAAAAAGTTTGTCCCAAAAAATGAATATTTGCGAATGATTTTTGTCTAAATATTCCGGATTTATAGCGTGATGCACCCGATGATGAGAGGGCGTTACCAAAATATGCTCAACAAACCCCATTTTCTTGATATGTTTGGTGTGATACCAAAATTGCAAAAACAAATGAAGCGGCAAAGTTATCGCAATAACAGAGGCAGGAACACCAAGTAAGGCGGCCGGAATCAATAAAAAGGTGAATAAGTTGACTAAGCTGGCAATAGGTTGTCGCAGCGCACAAGCCAAATTAAATTCTTCACTGCTATGATGAATAGCATGTTTGTTCCAGAGAAAATTAATCTGATGCGCCAATCGGTGGCTCCAGTACCCATAAAAGTCGATGACAAAAAAGGCAATACAATAGGAGAGGACATTGGCTTCTAAATGGTACAGTGCAATTTTAGAAACCATCCATTCGTACGAAATAAAAGTCAGACTAAGGCCCAAAACATCTTTTACCGAATTGGTAATTCCTGAACTAATACTCGACACGCTGTCTATTAAAGGCGCAGTATCGTCCTTTTTATAGAGCCCGTATATTTTTTCGATTATAATTAATACTAAAAAAACAGGCGTAGCGATAATTAATATTTTTCCATATTCTTCCATAAAAAAAACATTCAATTTTAATCAAATATAGAATAAAATTGAATGCTTTTTAAAATATTCCGGACTTAAACAATTTCGGCGCTAAGACCCGCTTCCAAAAGTTGTGTGCATTGTGGTTTTAACTTGTCCATCGGACCCGTTTTTACCGCGCATTTTCCGTTGTAGTGTACAATTAAGGAACATTGTTCCGCTTGTTCAGAAGTGTGGCTGCAAACACGCATTAAAGTATCAATTACATGATCAAAAGTGTTTACATCGTCATTGTAAACAATGATTTCGTTATTAAAACCTACAGCTTCCTTTTCCCGAACCCTTTCTCTTACTTTTTCTTTAGTACTCATTTTGTTTAGATTTTTGTACTGTTGTAATTACTGACTAATTTACGTATTTTAATGAAACCCAGTTATTTCTTTGGAACTTTTTTACGTAAGTCAATCCCTTTTCTGTGCAGGAAGCATCGATAAATGGAATGTCTTCTTCGTAAAAACCGCTTAAAAGCAAAGTCCCTTTTGGATTTAAACAATCCACATAGGCCTGCATATCGTTTAGTAAGATATTACGGTTGATATTAGCAATTATCAAATCGTATTTTTTACCTTCCAATAAAGCAGCATCGCCTTCATAAACGGTAATATGTTTACAGTTATTGCGTTCTGCATTTTCAATTGAATTCAGATAACACCAATTATCAATGTCAATCGCATCAATTGGCTCGGCGCCTTTCATTTCAGCTAAAATGGCTAAAATTGCTGTTCCGCAACCCATGTCTAAAGTTTTCAAACCGGCAACATCTGTTTCCAGTAAATGCTGAATCATCATGTGAGTCGTTTCATGGTGACCCGTTCCGAAACTCATTTTGGGTTCAATGATAATATCAAATTCGGCATTTGTTTTTTCGTGAAAAGGGGCGCGAACATGACATTTTCCATCCACATCAATAGCTTCAAAATTCTTCTCCCATTCTTCGTTCCAGTTCACCTGATCGATTTCTTCAAAAGTATATTCGATTTTGAATTCTTCCGATTGTAAAATATAAATGTCATCCAGAATAGTTTCATCCCATAAATCTTTCTTCACAAAAGCTGAAATTCCATTTTCAGTTTCTGTAAAACTTTCGAATGCTTTTTCTCCCAACTCAGCAATTAATATTTCTGATCCTAGTTCTTTTGGTTCAATAGTAAAATGATACCCTAAATATATATTCGACATAAATAATTTTTTTGCAAAGGTAAGAATACAAAGGAGAAGTTGTTTATAAATATGTTAGAACGTTGTCAATTTTGGGATAATTTTTAGACATAAAAAAAGCGATACTGTTACGTATCGCTTTTAGTTTTATATAAATCTAAAATTAGATTGCTGTTACAATAGCTAAAAAGTCATCTGCTTTTAAGGCAGCTCCTCCGATTAGACCACCATCTACATCCGGTTTTGAGAAAATTTCCTTAGCGTTATCCGGTTTTACAGAACCGCCGTATAAAATTGAAACTTCATCAGCAATGTCAGCTCCGAAAGCTTTACGAACCACTTCTCTGATAAATTCATGCATCTCTTGTGCTTGCTCCGGTGATGCAGTCTCTCCTGTTCCGATTGCCCAAACCGGTTCGTAAGCCAGGACAATTTTAGACCATGATTCTTTTGCAATGTGGAACAATCCGTCACGCAATTGATTTTCAACAATATTAAAATGATTTTCGGATTGACGGTCTTTTAATTCTTCTCCAAAACAGAAAATAACAGTCATATCATGTTTCAAAGCAGTATCTACTTTGTTTGCGATTAAAGCGTCAGTTTCATGGAAAATAGCTCTGCGCTCCGAGTGACCAAGGATTACTGTAGTGACACCAATACTCGTTAACATGTCTGCAGAAATTTCTCCTGTAAAAGCACCACCTTCAGCTTGGTGAACGTTTTGTGCAGAAACTCCAATAGTGGTGTTTTTTAATTTAGCCACAGCTCCTGCCAAGTTTACAAATGTTGGTGCAACAATTACCTGAGCGGTAGTTTGAGCTGGTATTTTGGTGATTAATTCGCTTAATAATTCTTCAGTTTGTTCTGCGTTTTTATGCATTTTCCAGTTTCCTGCGACAATCTTTTTTCTCATTTTGGTAGTTTTTAGTATTCTTTTAATTTTTTGTTTTTTATTGAAGTTGCAACTGATTTTTTATTGCATTTTATTTTAATCCTTGTAAAGTCGAATTGATCAGATCAAAATCTTTTTCGATCGCACGGTACAATACTATTTTCCCGGTTTTATCAACAATGATGTATCTTGGAATCCAGTCTAAGTCAATTGCTTTTCCGAAAACTCCTTTCATACCGTCAGTCATCATAAAATGATCTCCTTTTATTTCGTGTTTTTCAATTCCGATTTTCCATTTATCTGCGGTTTTGTCGGCAGAAAGAAATAAATAAGAAACATCGGGATTATTGGCTTGTAGCTCTTTTACTTTTGGCATTGCTTTTACACAATCACCACACCAAGAAGCCCAAACTTCGATTACCAAAGTTTTTCCCTTGTATTTTTTTAGAATGTTTTTAAAACTTACCTGACTGTCATCAGTAGCTAATAATTTTTGAGAAAGTGCTTCTTTTGAAAAACTGGTTTTCTGAGCTTGCGAACATGAAAAAGTAATAAAGGCAATGAGGATTAGAGCTATTTGTTTCATAGTAAGAGTTTGGTTTATTATTTGAAATACCGAATTCACAAAGTTAAACAAACAAATCGAATGCCAAATGGAGATTAACAAAATTTGAACACTGCTTTGTTTTATCACAAAACAGGAAATTTCGGTTAAAAAAAGAGGTCTGAAATCGTAATAGTTCGTTGTGAAAATCTAATTTCGGAGTAAAATCTTGAGAGAGGATTTCTAAAAAACTAAAAAAAATCGGTTTTTCAGTTTTCAAAAGAGTTTTCAAAGCAAAAAAAAACGCCAAAAATTTCTTTCTCGCGTTTTTTTAGCAGCATTAATTTAGTTCATAATTTCCGTTAGCCCATTTTTTGCAGGGAACGATCCAACCGTCTGAGGCTTTGAATAAAAAGCCATGTTTTAAACCGGTATTTAATTCGATTTCTTTGAAGTGATTGACTTTCAATTTTGAAGTTTCTTTTCGTTTGATAGCCGAAACTCCCAGAACATCTGATTTTTCATAAATGGTCAGAATGTTTCCACAGAAATTGATGTCCGGAATTTCTTCAATATCAATGTCTCTGAAACTACCAATAAATACAAAATTAACCTCCGGATTTGCCAGATAAGTAGAAACATACTGTGCAATATAACCGCCCATTGAGGTTCCGATTACAGTTATTTTATTGGGTTTAACTCCTTCTTTTATTAGTTTGTTGATTTGTTTTACCACTTTTTTCGCATAACGGGCCGCGTTGGTGTTTTTCTTTCTTTTCTCACTAAAAACGATAAAATTATCCGCTTTAAAAGAATTGATTATTTCGTTGTATTCGGCTTTACCGTACTCAGGATGAGCTTCATTTAAATCGTGTTCTTCTATAAATTTGTTGTGCAGGAAAAAGACATAAGCTTGGTTTGGATTATTTGATTGGGTTTGACTAAAGCCAAAGAAACAGGAAAGTGTAAGAAGTAAAAAAGGAATAAGACGAAATGGTTTTTTCATTGAGGTTTTTGATTTAGTTTAATTTTTTTGATTTTTTTTAATCTGTCCTCTATAGCTTTTATTTGATATGATTTTCAACGTCCATCATCTCATGCAGAATACGGATGATTTCTAATTGATTCTCTTTTACATTTATTTTATAGAAGATAAGATGTGATTTTACTTTTGAACGAAAATAGTCTTTTCTTATTGCCCCAAAATCAGTACCGGAATTTGGTTTTAAGCATAAATATTCAATTTCTTCAAATAATAAATTTAAATATCGGTCAGCTTGTTCAATCGACCAATTTTCAGCGGTGTACAGCCATATGTTTTCTAAATCTTTTGTTGCTAAATTACTTATTTCGTAATTCATCATTTTGAATGTTTTTCATGAAGATTATTCAAAAATGATTCGCGGTTAAAATCTTTAGCAAATCCGGATTTTTCCCCTTTTTTAAGTTCGCTGATTAATTCACTCTTTTTTGTTTCTTCCTGCTCAAACAGTCGTAATGCTGCACGAACAACTTCACTGGCAGAAGTAAACTTTCCATTTTTTACCTGACTGTTTATGAAATTATCAAAATAATCTCCAAGTAATATAGAGGTGTTTTTCGGCATGATTTCTAAATTTTTAATTCAAAGATACCAATTATTGGTATATGTTGTAGCTTGGTTTAGTTTACTTTATCATTTTTATTAGTATAAATTTTATAGGTAATAAAAGTAAAATGACTGCAGGGAGATTAAACTAAATTATGGATGAACTTGTAAAATGACAATGATAAATAAAAAAGCACCAATACCTCTAAAATATAGAATATTGGCGCCATTTAAATTACTTCTTTTTTTAAAGACTATAAGCAACATTTGATAGTTTTAAATCGTCAACGTCGTTATAATGTACTTTTTGTACTATAGTTCCTTTGTTCAGAACCACAATGCTAGGATTTGCTCTTTCGATTGTTTTTAAAGCGATTGCGTCACAGAAATAAAAATCAACATTTAGGCCGTATTGTTTTTTAGCTTTTGCAATTACGTCCGGTCCGGAAGCTGTCATTGCAATTACTTTGTATCCTTTCGCTTTAGCTTCCTGATTCACTTTTTCCAGTTTTTTCATTCCCTCAGGATTAGATAAATTCAAATCGTAGGTAACAAAAATAACTAATTTAGGCTCTTTTAATAATTCATCTTTGTAATCTGAGTCGTCTTTTACCATAGTAAAATCATGAATCGGAGGTACATATCCTTCTGTAATTACTTTGTCTTTACGGTCTACAAAAGTGGCGCCTTCAGGAATGTTCATCAGATCTTTTTCGGTGAACTCTTTGTCAACTCCGTTTACTTTGTAGATAAAAATCATTTCAACTACAGATTTAGGAGCACCTTCCGGAATTTCCATTCCTTTTTCGATGTTGTTTCCAACTTTGAATGGACGGAAATCTTTTATAGGATTGTGATTTAATACCCAAACGGCCATAAAAACACATAAAATTACACTGATTAAAGTAATAATATTAGTTAGTAGTTTTGAAAATAAAGGTTTAACTAATTTTTTATTGATAAACAAAATCAAAATGAAGAAAAGCAATACAATATCTTTTGTAAACGACTGCCAAGGCGTAAGATGTAAAGCATCTCCAAAGCAACCGCAATCTTTCACTACATCAAAATAAGCAGAGTAGAAGGTAAGGAAAGTAAAGAAAATGATCAATAGCAATAGGAACCAAATCGTTGCTTTTGCTTTGTAACCTACTAATAACATTACTCCTAAAACGACTTCTAAAATTACTAAAAAGATAGCTAATCCAAGTGCTAAAGGCTCTAAGAACGGCATATTGAAAACCGGCTCACTAAAATATTCCGCCAGTTTATAAGAGAATCCAACCGGGTCATTAAGTTTGATTAATCCTGAAATAATAAATAATATACCGACAAACAGTCTGGAGAATTGGGTAATAACGTTTTTCATAATTTAGAATTTAGTTTAAAATTCCAAAAAGTAACCTTGGAATTTGGGATTTCATTTTTGAAATTTATTATTTCATTGGGTTCAAAATCAACGCAAAAATGGAATAATTAATCATGTCCTGATAATTGGCATCAATGCCTTCAGAGACTAAAGTTTTTCCTTTGTTGTCTTCGATTTGTTTTACACGGAGCAGTTTTTGCAGAATCAGATCGGTAAGCGAGCTCACACGCATATCGCGCCATGCTTCACCATAGTCATGATTTTTAGCTTCCATTAATTCTTTAGTAAGTTTAATTTTAGCGTCGTATAATTCGGTTGCTTTTTCTACGTCCAGATCAGGTTGGTCAACAACGCCTAATTCCAATTGAATCAAAGCCATAATCGAATAGTTAATGATTCCGATAAATTCGCCACTTTCATCCTCATCAACTTTGCGAATTTCGTTTTCCTGTAAACTTCTGATTCGTTGCGCTTTTATAAAAATCTGATCGGTTAGTGAAGGCAGTCTCAAAATACGCCAGGCACTGCCATAATCTTTCATTTTATTGATAAATAAAGTACGGCAAACCGTTACTACGCTATCATATTCTAAAGAAGTATTCTTCATTTATTGTTGTATATTTGCTTAATTTTTTTCCAAAAATAAGGATAATTTTTTGAAAGCCTGAGAGGTTTCAAGTTTAAAGTTTCATGTTTTACGTTCAAACTCGAAACTTGAAACAAAATGAACTTGAAACAAAATAAACCCAAACAAGATTGTAATGAATTGCAAAGGACAACTTATAGATTTGTCAGTTCCCAGAGTAATGGGAATTTTGAATTTGACGCCAAATTCTTTTTTTGATGGAGGAAAATACAATAATGAAGACGAGATTATCACAAGAGCAACTAATATACTAACCGAAGGGGCCGATTTTATTGATCTTGGAGGGTATTCCAGTAAGCCAAATGCAGAGTTTGTATCGGAGCAGGAGGAAATTGACCGCGTTGTACCGGCTATAGAACTCATTTTAAAGCATTTTCCAGACGCTTTGTTGTCTATTGATACTTTCAGAGCAGGAGTTGCTAAAGCAAGTATAGAAAGCGGTGCAGCGATTATAAATGATATTGCAGCAGGTGAGTTAGACGACAAAATGTTTGATGTGATTGCAAAATATAACGTACCCTATATTATGATGCACATGCGTGGTAATCCACAGTCGATGCAAAGCATGACGCATTATGACGATATCATGAAAGAGATGTTGTTTTATTTTTCTGAAAAAGTACAAAAAGCGAGAAGCCTCGGAATTAATGATTTGATATTGGATCCCGGTTTTGGATTCGCGAAAACGACAGATCAGAATTTTGAAGTGATGCAAAAAATGGAACTTTTTAATCTTTTGGAATTACCTGTTTTGGCTGGTATTTCCAGAAAATCTATGATTTATAAAACGCTCCACATAACGGCAGAGGAAGCTCTGAACGGTACCACAATTCTTAATACCATTGCTTTATCAAAAGGGGCTAAAATACTTCGCGTTCACGATGTAAAAGAAGCAGTTGAATGCGTTACTTTGTTTACTAAAATGAGTTTTAAACAAAATTAAAGTAACATTCCGGTTTGTCATTTTAAATCTTACCATTATTTTAAATTATGAAATACTTTAGCTTACTCTTTGTAGTTCTGTTTTTCTCGTGCGGGAAAAAAGAAGATGTTTTATTGCCAAAAGCAAATGTAACGGTGGTTAAAAATGTAGAAGATCTTTCGCCAATCTACATTTTTTTTAAAACAGACGGCAAGGATACCATCGCCGAAGTAAATCGCAAAAACAGCATCATTTCAACCAATTGGATTTTCAATATTGACAAACGTTTGCCACTTAAATTGGTAATTCGCGAAGTAATGAAACTTCAGGAAAAGAAACGAGCCGAGAAAGCACACAAAAACGAAAAAGCAGAGAATTATTATTCGTATGCGGATTCTGTTGGAAAAAATTTAGCCTTTTTGCCTTTCACGAAAGTGCATTATAAAATGGAAATTGCGAATAACAGAAGTCAGCTGTATTTCAAGAAAAATGGAAGGATACAATACAGCGGAAGAAAAACGTATGATTTTCCTAAAAGTGATTTAAAACCGTTTTTGGATAGTTTAGTAATCAATCCTAAGGCTGAGATTAAATTTTCGTACGATAAAAATATGACGTACGGAGATTACATTCAATGTAAAATTCTTGTTGAAAAAATGATACAGGAAAAAATTGATTTTGTATTCATAAATACCGAAGAAGAATTTGTTTTCTAAATCCCCAACCTGAAACAAAGAAAACCTGAAACAAAGAAAACCTGAAACAAAGGAAACCTGAAACAAAGGAAACCTAAAACAAAGGAAACCTAAAACAAAGAAAACCTGAAACAAAGGAAACTTGAAACAAAAAAACTTGAAACAAATCTTTTATTGATGATGATAAGGCTCATTTCTTAAAATCGTAAACCCACGATACAATTGCTCAATAAAAAACAAACGCACCATTTGGTGGGAAAAAGTCATTAGAGAAAGCGAAATTTTCCCTTGCGCTTTGCTGTAAACCGTATCCGAAAATCCGTAAGGACCTCCGATTACAAAAACAAGTGTTTTGATTCCGGAGTTCATTTTCTTTTGTAATTCTTCAGAAAAACCAACGCTTGAGAAGTTTTTCCCGTTTTCATCGAGTAGAATTAACTGATCGGTTGGGGTTAATTTGGAAAGAATTAGTTCTCCTTCTTTTTCCTTTTGCTGACTTTCAGATAAATTTTTTACGTTTTTGATGTCGGGAATAATTTCTAAATCGAATTTGATATAAAAGGACAAACGTTTGGTGTAATCGTCAATCAAAGTCTGAAGCGATTTATTGTCGGTTTTGCCTATGGCGATGAGTTTGATGTTCATGGTTTTTTAGTTTTTTGCCACAGATTAAAAGGATTCGGAAGGATTTTTTCTCTAGTGTATTGTTTGCTTTTTTGCCGCGAATTTCACGAATTGGCACAAATTAATATATGAAAAAATGAGCTGATTTTTTTAATGTTTTTTGCCACAGATTAAAAGATTAAAAATGATTTTTTCTTTTTTTAATCTGTGAGAATCTTTTTAATCTGTGGCAAAATTAATGCTATGGTTTCTTATTTTCAAAAACGGTTTCAAAATGTTCTACGACAGGGAATGGTTCGTAATAATGATGTAAGAGTTTCTTCCATTCTAAGTACGCAGCTGAAGTTCTGAAACCTACAGTATGATCTTCCAATGTATTCCAGTCTACCAGTAAAAGGTATTTGTTTTCAATCTCCAGACATTTTTCTAAGCGATGCCCTAAATAGCCTTCAATAGAAGAAATGTACTGACTTGCTTTTGTAAAATCGCTTTCAAATTGAGTTGCCAAATTTGGTTTTACGTAAAGATAGGCTGCTTCAAGAATCATATTTTATGTTGTAAAATTTAAACTACACCTAACAGGTTTTTAAAACCTGTTAGGTTTGATTTAAGTTAGTTTTTAGAAAATTGATTTTCAAAAGTTTTAAATCTGGCATCCAGATCTTTCAATAGTTGTTTTTTTACAGAAGCATCCTGAATAAAGCTGTAATTGATGCTATTGTAAACATATTTTTTGATCGTTTCGTAAGTCACATCAGGATATCTTTTTGCCAGTAGGACATATTGTTCGGTCATGTTGGTTCTTAGAATTCCGGCATCGTCGGTACTAATTACAATTGGGACATTAAATTCTTTATAAAGTGAAAACGGATGTCTGTTCTCTTTTACTTTTAAGATGAATTCGTTACTCGTTAAGTTGATCTCAATCGGAATATTGTTTTTGGCCATATAACGCAACAAGTCGTATGAGTTTGCTTCGTATGCAATATCTACTCCGTGTCCAATTCTATTGGCTCCGGCCGTATAAATGGCGGAGTTAATATGCCAGGTTAAATCCTCGGGTTGCACTAATCCTAGAGTTAATTCTCCTGCGTGGAGCGTGTACTTTACATCATCAAATTTGGAATGGCAATATTTGAACATGACCATATGAAGCCAGTAATCGTTCATAGAATTTTCACCATGTTCAGGAGAAACAATATTTACACCTGCAACCAATTTACTGTCGTTTGCTGAGATAAAAGCAATAACCAGATTTTTGAATAAATCTACCGGTTCCATAAAACGAAGTACAAAGTTCTGATAACGCATGGTAAAACGATCGTCATCAATTTTTAGTTCCTTATGCAGTTTTGCGACGAAGTTTGTATTGAAATCTTCGGCGTATTTTTTAGCGTCTTTTTGTTGTAGTGATTTATACAGTTCATCTAAATACTTTAGAACTGCTTTCTCGTCTTTTTGTGCCGCAGCCTGACGGAGTTTGGTATTAAAATCGGTTAAATCAGCAACATTCATATCACAAGGAATCGTTGATAATTGCGTTTCGATATAACTTACATTTTCAGCAAGGGCTCGTTTTTTCAATTCAAGCATTCCTTCGGCAAAATGCCCGTCGATTGTTGCATAAAACTTATCGAAGGAATCAAAAAACAAATCGTCAGAAGGAACAGATACCCCGTTGTAATCTTTTGCAGACCAGGTTTGCATCACTTGCTGTTTGTAAAAATCCAGTTTTTCTTTATTTTTAAGTGAAGAAAAGATTTCCCAGTTTCCATTTGCAGGTTTTGTTTTAGACACTGCCATGGTTTCTAAATTCAAATAGAAATCTTCAGAAATCGCTCTTTCTAAAAGAGGTTCTGCATAAATTGATCCCGAAAAATGATGGTGTAGATCGCCTCCTTTAGGCATTTGTTGAAAAAAAGCAGTAGAAAGGGCTTCGTTGTTTCTGATTTTTTCCAAATAACGTTCAGCCGATTGAGAAAAGCCGATTTGTGCTATAAAAATACAGAAAAGTGTAATTATCCTTGTCATAGTCTAGGTTTAAATTACATGCAAATGTAGTTATTTTACAGGACTTTTGAAAAGGAAGGGGTAATATTTAAGTAAAGACGCACAGCAGTGCGTCTCTACGGGGGTATTTTTATGAAAAAAGAACATCATGTATATCAGCGGTTCTATCGAAAACGCTTTTGGCAAAAGGACAAAGCGGAATAATTTTAAAATCATTGGCCCTTGCATATTCAACGGCAGCCATGACCATTTTTTTACCAACACCTTTCCCGTTGAATTCTTCGTTTACTTCTGTGTGGTCAATGATGAATTTAGTGTCACCGGCCCAGCTATAGGTCATTTTTCCGGCTTGTTTTCCGTCTTCTACAGCTTCAAAATATCCTTTTCTTCCTTCGTTTATTTGTTGTATTTCCATGATTGTTAAAATAATGTGGTTTTGATTTCTATTGAATGTGTTAATGTTTTATGAATTGGGCAACTGTTGGCAATGGTTTCTAAACGTTGTCGCTGTGTATCGTCTACCTCGCCGATAATTTCAATTTTTCGGGTAAATAAAGAGACATTCTGATTAGAGTCTCTTTCAAAATCGACCTTAATATTGATTTCAGAAACTTGCCATTGTTTGCGGTTGATGTACATTCGCAATGTAATAAGTGTACAGGCTGCTAATGAAGAAGCTAAAAGCTCCGAAGGGCTAAAACCTAGATTTTTACCTCCAACTTCCTGAGGTTCGTCTGCTATTACCGTATTTCCGCTGGCAGATTTTATTTCGGTGCGATACAAGCGCGTGTCAATTTGTGCTGATATAGTTTCCATATGTTATTTCATTCGGGGTTCAGGTAAAGGAACAAACTCAGTTTCTCCAGGGACTTTTGGGAACGTTTGTGCTGTCCAGTCTCTTTTTGCTTTTTCGATTAATTCTTTGTCAGAAGAAACAAAATTCCAGAAGATAAAATGTTCTTCAGGGAAAGGAGCTCCACCAAAAATATAAACAGTAGAATGAGCAGCAATTTCAAACTCACATAAAGTACTGTCATTTGTAATCAGGATCTGCTTCGGATCGTAAACATGCTCTCCGCTTTTAATACTTCCTTCCAGGATATATAAGCCACTTTCTCCATACAAATCTTTTCCAATATTGATTTTCTGAGTCGTTTCGCTTTTGATTTCAATAAAATACAACGGACTATACACTGGAACCGGTGATTTTTTGTTGAAAGCTTCTCCGGCAATTAATTTATATGAAACTCCATTTTCTTCCCATTGCGGAATATCATCTGCCTCCACATGTGTGAAATTAGGTTCCATTTGCTCTAATTCTTTTGGCAAAGCAACCCAAATCTGTAATCCATGAAGCACTTTATCGGAAGCTCTTAAATATTCGGGTGTTCTTTCGGAATGTACAATTCCTTTTCCTGCGGTCATCCAGTTTACAGCGCCCGGTTTTATTTCGAGTTCTGTTCCCAGACTGTCGCGATGCATGATACTTCCTTCAAACATAAAGGTCAGTGTAGAAAGTCCGATATGCGGGTGAGGAGGGACGTCCATATTCTGGTGTTGGTTCAGATGTGCGGGTCCCATATGATCAATAAATACAAATGGTCCGACTGCTCTTTTTTCACGAAAAGGCAATAATCTCCCTACCATAAAATTGCCAATGTTGGCGGCGCGTTCTTCAATAATTAAACTGATGTTTGACATGGTATATTTTTAAAATTGATCTTTTGACGATTGAGATTTATTGTAATTATTACTGGGGTTCTTTATAATTGGTTTGACAAAGTTACTATCATTATTAAAAATGCAACTTAATGTAGATTAAGAACCGAATTAGTATAAAAGTAAGGATAAATATTTAATTACTAAAGGCCGTTTTTAAACCTAAACCTAACAGGTTTTTAAAACCTGTTAGGTTTGAAATATTTACGTAAAAAAAAGGGTATTTATACGATTTTGTACAAATACCCCCTTTTTTAATCTACTTTACTTTGTTTTAAAACTTCATTCTTTGTATTCTTACCGCATTCAGAATCGCTAATAAAGCAACCCCCACGTCAGCAAAAACAGCTTCCCACATGGTAGCGAGGCCGCCGGCACCCAGTACAAGTACAATGGCTTTTACAACAAAGGCTAAACTAATATTCTGCCATACAATTTGTTTGGTTTTTTTACCAATATTTATGGCGGTGTATATTTTTGTTGGCTGGTCGTTTTGAATCACGATATCGGCCGTTTCTATAGTCGCATCACTTCCTAAGCCACCCATTGCGATTCCGGCATGTGCCAACGCAATCACAGGTGCATCATTTACGCCATCGCCAACAAAGGCAATTTTCAGGTCTTTGTTTTTTAAATCCGTAACTTTTTCAACCTTATTTTCGGGTAATAAGTCACCATAAGCCACATCGATATTTAATTCTTTGGCAACGGATTCTACCACAGCTGTTTTATCCCCCGAAAGCATGACGGTTTTTACATTTATTTGATGTAAGCTTTGAATGGCCTGTTTGGCATCTTCTTTTATTTCATCGGCAATGAGGAAATAACCGGCATATTTTTGATTGACGGCTACAACGATTATGGTGAAAGGCGTTTGGTCTATTTCGGTATCATAACTAATATTGAACTTTTTCATTAGTTTGGTATTTCCGGCCAAAATAGCATTGCCGTCAACTGTACCTTTTAGGCCATGACCTGCAATTTCTTCAACAGCGGTAACAACACTGTTTTTTTCTGCTCCGTTGGCATAGTCAATAATGGCAGTACCAACAGGATGTGTTGATTTGGTTTCGAGTGCAGCCGTATATTTTATTAAATCAGCATCGGGAATCCCAACCGCTACCACTTTTTGAACTTTAAAAACCCCTTTTGTCAAGGTGCCGGTTTTGTCCATTACAACAACCTGAATTGCTGCCATGATGTCTAAAAAGCTCGAGCCCTTAAACAAAATCCCGTTTTTACTTGCTGCTCCAATTCCGCCAAAGTAACCCAGTGGAATTGAAATCACCAAGGCACAAGGACAAGAGATTACCAAAAAGACCAAGGCACGATACAACCAATCTTTAAAAAGATAATTGTCTACAAAAAAGTAAGGCAGTAAACAGATCGCGATTGCTGCATAAACCACAATTGGCGTGTATATTTTGGCAAATTTTCGGATAAACAATTCGGTTGGCGCTTTTTTGGAAGTCGCTTCCTGAACCATTTCCAGAATTTTAGACAATTTACTATCGGTATACAAAGTGGTAACTTTTACCTCGGCTACGGCATTGAGATTGATCATTCCCGCAAGGACATTTTCGCCTTTGTTTTTGGTATCAGGTTTACTTTCTCCTGTTAATGCTGCGGTATTAAAGGAAGCTGTTTCAGAAAGAAGTTCGCCATCTAAGCCTAACTTTTCGCCTGGTTTTAATTGAATGATGTCTCCAATTTGAGCATTTTTTGCTTTAATAATTTTAGGCTGATTGTTCTCAAGAATTGTCACTTCATCCGGACGCTGGTCTAACAGCGTTTTGATGTTTGCTTTGGCACGAGTTACGGCCAATGTTTGGAAAGTTTCGCCAACAGCATAAAAAAGCATTACAGCAACGCCTTCAGGATATTCACCAATTGCAAAAGCACCGATGGTAGCAATACTCATTAATAAAAACTCTGAAAAGAAAGCACCATTTCTGGCACTTCCAATTGCTTCTTTTATGACAGGAAAACCAACCGGTAAATAAGCGACTATATACCAAACAATTCTAACCCAACCTGTAAACCAGGTTTGAGGTAAATAATTATCGAAAACAATGGCAATGATTAGTAAAACAAAACTAGTTATTGCCGGAGAAAAAAGCTGAAAAGTGGTCTGATCTCCTACTGAGTGGTCATGTCCATCGTCGTCACTATGTTTGTTATCATCATGTGAGCAGCAACCTGCTTCTGTATTTTTTTTGGGGGCTGTGTTTTGTTTTGTTTCACAGCAATCAGTATCGTCATTATGTATCATAAAATTTAGATTAGTGAGTGTGTTCTCCACCGCCTTTTTGAGCAGACAATAGATAAAAAGCACCTTGTGTAACAATTTTGCTTGTATTCGGGATTGAAGTTACAAATTTTATTTCAGTATATCCCATATCGGTAGTGCCCGGAATAACTTCAATGGCTTTAAAATGTATTTCTTCAGCTTCCTCTTTAGAATCGTGTTTTTCGCCTTTTTCGGCATGTTCTTCTTCTTGAATAAAGATGAAATATTTATCACCATTTTTTACAATTGACGCTTTTGGCAGTGCCGGTACGGTAGCGCTATTAAGGTTTATATTGGCAGAAACATACATTCCGGAGATTAATCCTTTGGCATCATCCGGATTTATTTTGGCGTGAACAGCAACTGTTTTACTTTCGTTAGAAAAAGATTTATTGATACCGAATATTTTACCTTTTATGGATTTATTGGATTGGTTGGTCAGTATAAAATCGACTTCCTGGCCTATTGAAATTGAGCCTAAATCTTTTTCATATACATTTAAATCCAAATGCATTTGACTGTTGTCAACTACTTCAAATAACGGAATTCCTGTTTCTGCAAATGCTCCTTTGGCAATACTGATCTTACCTACATAACCACTTATCGGTGATAGAATAGGGATTAATGCATTGTTGCTGTTTGGGCTAATATTAAGCGCAAGCAATTTGTTTTTTGCCGCTTGTGCTCGTGCTCGTTCTACAGCCAATTTTGCTTTGACCTCCTGAAATGTTTTTCTTGGATTTACATTTTCATCAGCCAATGTTTTCTGACGATTGTATTCTAATTGTAAATACTCGATATTGGCGGTAGCCGATTTGTATTCTTCTAACATTTCTACCACTTCCAGATTTTGAATAGTAGCCAGAACTTTGCCTTTGTTGACATAAGTACCTTCCAAAACTAAAATGTCTTTGACAGTACCGCCAAGTAATGTGGCAATTTTAGCGGAATTCTGAGGAGGAACCGTCGTATAACCGTTTGCTTTAATGATCGTATTGAGGTTACGGTTTTCCACCATTCCAAACTGAATGCCAACTGTTTTAAATTGAGCAGCCGTTAACATTACTTCATTTTCTAATTTCTCGTCTTCCTGAGCCACTTCGGGCTTTTTCTCATTGCAGGATGTTAGAAGTAGTATAAGTAATAGAAGAAAGGCAATAGGGATAAACAGGAAGGTAAAACGCTTTGTTGTATTTGTTATATTTTTCATTGTGATGAATATTAGTTATTAGAAATAGAAGGGAATTGTAAACGAATAGCACTTTGATTGTACATATTCAAAGTTTCGGCATATTGTTTCTTTATGTCAATGGCCTGATTTAAAAAACTGATATAAGTCCAATAGCTCATGTCGCCATTTGAATAGCTTTTTTGGGCTGTTGTAATAATCTGCTCAGCATATTGCAGGCCTTCTTTTTGATAATAAGACAGGCCTTTTTGTTGCTTTTCAAAATCGTTATTCAATTCCTGTATTTGTAATTCCAAAGAGAATTTATTTTTCTCTAATTCCAATTCTGATTGTGTAATGTTTATCGCTGCGGCTTTGGCTCTAGCGGTATTAACGCCACCAAACAGCGGAATTTGTAAACCTGCCGTAAATCCCTGAAACAAAGATTTAGTATCAATGGTTTGTGCAAAGTACCCTAAACCCAGCTTTGGTGTTCGTAGTGCTTTATAGGTATTCGCTTCTTTCTGATACACCGAAATTTGCTGTTGATAGTACTCAGTCATTAGGTTTTCTACTTTAGACTTGTTGGAATCTGCAAGTGTTGTAAACTGTAAAGAGGTCGTGGTATCAGGCACAATATCTTCCTTAGTTTGAACAAAAAACTGCAACTGTTTTTGATAAATGACCAAATCGTAGGCTAACTGCTCTTTTTGAGTTTCAATTTCTTTGACTTTAGCCTTGGCGCTAATTACTTCAATGTTTCCGCTTTCGCCGGTCTTAAAACGCAGCTCTGCATTTTTTAGAAATAAAGCATAAATATTGAACAATTCGGTATTTAGTTTTTGAATAGAAACGCCATATAAATATTGATAGTAAGCTAATGTTACGGCTTTTTCGATTTCATAGGCAGACATGGCTTTTCGTTTTTCGGCCAACTTCACCAATTCTTCCTGCAATTGTCGGTTGGCTTTGGTGATTTTTCCGATTGGGAAATACTGCTGCACAGAAACATTGCTATCATAATCGACACTGTTAAACTGTCCGCCTTGGTACTGTATTTGCAAGGCATCCGGTTGAAAAGCGGTCTTTTTAAGGATCGTTTGTTTTTCTACTTCTTTATCGGCAATTTTTAAATTGATGTTATTAGATTTTGCTATTTCAATTGCTTTTTCCAATGTAACAGGCTGTTGGTTTTGAGCAAAAGAAAAACTGCTGATCAGTAGTAAAAAAACAGTTGCTATTGATTTTGTCATTTTTGATTTTAAATTAATTTTTTTCTCAGACAATAAATAGAGTATAGGTAAAACAATTAACGTTAGTAAGGTTGCGGAGAATAAACCACCAATTACAACCGTCGCTAATGGTTTTTGAACTTCTGCACCACCGCTCGTGGATAATGCCATTGGCAAAAATCCTAAAGAGGCTACTGCTGCTGTCATTAAAACGGGACGTAATCTTGTTTTTGTTCCGATTAATACACGTTGCAGCGGATCAGTGATTCCTTCTGTTTTTAATTGATTGAAATAAGAAATCAAAACAATTCCGTTAAGAACAGCGATTCCAAACAACGCGATAAAACCAATTCCTGCTGAAATACTAAAAGGCATGCCACGCATCCATAAGGCAAATACACCACCGATGGCCGAAAGCGGAATCGCGGTAAAAATCAAAGCCGCTTGTTTGGTGCTTTTAAAAGTAAAATAAAGGAGCACTAAAATTAAGCTCAGTGCAATTGGTAAAGCAATAGACAGACGTTTATTAGCTTCGATAAGATTTTCAAATTGACCTCCGTAAGTCACATAATATCCGGCAGGAAGTTTGAAGTTTTTATCCAGTTTTTGCTGAATTTCTTCTACAACACTTTTCACATCACGTCCACGAACATTCAGTCCAATGGTAATTCTACGTTTACCGTCTTCACGAATTACTTGTACAGGACCTTGTTCGTATTCTACGGTCGCCACTTGTGAAAGCGGTACCTGCTGTCCGTTTGGTAACGGAATAAACAGATTGCTCACATCGGCAATGTCGTTTCGATTGTCTTTATTCATTCGAACAACAATATCAAATCGTCTGTTCTCTTCATAAATTTTTCCGGCTGCTTCCCCTGCAAAAGAAGAGCGAAGTATCTTGTTTAAGTCTTCAATATTTAAACCATACAAGGCAATTTTATCGTAATCGTATTTGATGGTAATCTGAGGTAACCCACTTACTTTATCGGCTTTTAGATCGCCGATACCTTCGATTTTATTGATTTTCTTAATTAGTTCATTGGCTTTTCTTTCCAGAACATCGAGGTTGTCACCAAATATTTTGATGGCAATATCACTTCGGCTACCGGTCATTAATTCGTTGAAACGCATTTGTATCGGCTGTGAAACTTCGATGTTGGCTCCGGGGATTTTTTCCATTTCGGCTTTCATCAATTGTGCCAAATCTTGCCAGTTATCGGCACTTGTCCATTCCTTTTTTTCCTTCAAAACAATAATCAAATCACCACTTTCTATTGGCATAGGATCGGTTGGAATTTCACCACTACCGATTTTGGTAACGATGGTTTTAATCTCCGGAAATTTGGCCTTAAGCATTTTTTCATATTCCGTTGTTGTTTTAATCATTTGTGATAAAGAACTTCCGGTCATGATCGTAGCATTAATGGCTAAATCTCCCTCTTCGATAGTAGGAATAAATTCTCCTCCCATGTTTTGGAAGATAACCAGAGAAAGAGCAAATAAGGCCACAGCAATACCTAAAACCGCTTTTTTGAAACGTAATGCTTTTTCTAAAAGAGGTGTATATAATTTTTCGAACCAAGCCATCATTCGGTCACTGAAATTCGGTTTATGTTCTGTGCTTTTAGAAAGGAATAAAGCACTCATCATTGGGACATAAGTTAGAGACAAAATAAAAGCTCCTATAACTGCAAAACCTACGGTCATTGCCATTGGCTTAAACATTTTTCCTTCAGTTCCGATCAAAGCTAAAATAGGCAGGTATACAATTAAGATAATAATCTCCCCAAAAGCAGCACTATTTCTGATTTTTGAAGCCGAAGCATAAACTTCTTCATTCATTTCAGATTGTGTTAACTCTCTTTTTTTCTTGAGTTTTTGCAAGTGGTGCATGGTGGCTTCGACAATAATCACAGCGCCATCCACTATAATCCCAAAGTCGATTGCCCCAAGACTCATAAGGTTTCCACTGACGCCAAATGCATTCATCAGAATTACGGCAAAAAGCATGGCCAAAGGAATCACAGAAGCGACGATTAATCCCGCACGAAGATTTCCTAAGAATAAAATCAATACAAAAATGACGATTAAAGCTCCTTCAAGTAGATTTTTAGTAACCGTTCCAATAGCATTATCAACCAATTTACTTCTGTCAATAAAAGCTTCGGCAACAACACCTTCAGGCAACATTTTGTTGATCTGTATCATCTTTTCTTTGACACGCTCTACAACAGCTTTCGAATTTTCTCCTTTAAGCATAAGGGTCAGTCCACCCACAATTTCACCTTTTCCGTCTTTGGTAGTAGCACCAAAACGAATCGCATTTCCGAGTTGTACGGTTGCGATATCGCGAATTAGAATAGGAGTTGCATTTCGGTTTTTAACCACAATATTTCCAATATCTTTAATTCCTGACGCCATTCCGACTCCACGAATGAAATAAGCAAATTCATCTTTTTCAATATAAGCACCACCTGTATTCTGATTGTTTTTTTCGAGCGCGTCAAAAATTTCTGTGATGGTAACGCCGGCACTATTCAATCGGTTGGGATCAACAGAAATTTCATATTGTTTTACGCTTCCTCCCCAGGTACTTACTTCGGCAACGCCTTTTACCCCTTGAAGCTGAGGTACAATAATCCAGTCCTGAATCGTTCTTAAACTGGTTGCATTGTATTTGTCTTCATAGCCTTTTTTGGCATACACGTCATATTGGTAAATTTCACCAAGACCTGTTGAAATAGGAGCTAATTCGGGTGTTCCGGCATATTTGGGAATGATTTCCTCGGCTTGTTTAAGCCTTTGAAAAACTTGTTCACGTGCCCAATACGTATCGGCACCTTCTTCAAATACAACCGTAACAACTGATAGTCCAAAACGGGAAATACTGCGCAGTTCGATTACTTTTGGTATCGTTTTTACCGACTGTTCAAGAGGGTAGGTGATCAATTGTTCTACTTCCTGGCTTGCCAATGTTGGCGCTGTAGTGATAATCTGCACCTGATTGTTGGTAATGTCAGGTAGTGCATCCAACGGTAGGTTTTTAAGGGAATAACTTCCCCAGGCTATAAGAATCAGGGTAATTAGAAGTATAATGAATTTATTCTTTATACTAAATTGTATAATGTTATCTAGCATTTTTTTGGATATAATGAATGAGAAATCAGACGAAATCGGCCTGTTTTTTTGTGGTAAGTCCACAACACATCTACCCGAAATTACTCGGGCTACATTATACTATCTGAGGCGGTTGCCAGATACTTCCGTAAAAATTAGAAGTAAGAATGGAATGGTAAGAGGATAAAGGTTTTTTAATAAGTAGTGTAGGCTTATTAAAAGAGAATGAAATAACAGGAGTTGTGCTTAGTATTTGCACAGCGCAACAATTACAGCTGCAAAACGGTGGACAAAGATCCGATCCTTTTTCGTGAGACTGATCATCAATTTGGCTTACTTTTTCTGTTGCAGGTGTAGTTGCATCAGTAGCTAGCGTATCTGCACAAGGCAAAGACGATAGCACGATTAAGTAAACTGATAATATGATATTAATCCATTTCACGGGGTAAAAATAAGGATAAAATTTTGATGGTTTATGAAAAAAATATATTTTTTGGCAGAAAAATAACATTTTTGTAGAATCTGTTTTAACCGCAAAGTGCGCAAGGATTTACGCAAAGGACGCAAGGGCTTATGCAAGGGCAGCAAAGACCTTTTTACCTATGTGTCAGGCTGAGCGAAGTCGAAGCCCCCCTTTGTTCAACGAGCCTTCGACTTCGCTCAGGGTGACAATTGTATGAAATAGTAAATGATTGTTGTTTTGTAAAAGTTGTTTAACCGCAAAGCACGTAAGGGCTTACGCAAGGACCGCAAAGACCTTTTTACCCATGTGTCAGGCTGAGCGAAGTCGAAGCCCCTTTTTGTTCAACGAGCCTTCGACTTCGCTCAGGGTGACAATTGTATGAAATAGTAAATGATTGTTGTTTTGTAAAAGTTACTTAATCGCAAAACACGTAAGGGCTTACGCAAGGACCGCAAAGACCTTTTTACCCATCTGTCAGGCTGAGCGAAGTCGAAGCCCCTTTTAAACCAACTCAAAAGACAATGTCTCACTTTCCGTCCCATTAATAATAATCGACAGCTCATGAATTCCGATATGAAAAACACGAGTGGTGATTATTTTAAAAGATTGATTTCTCTCTACTTTAATTAATTCTTCCGGTGGATAGATTTTCTCGCTTATTTTAAAGACTTTTTTGGCTAAATGACCTTTTGCTTTTTTGTAGTGAACGGCATATTCTAATCGAACCGTTTTTGGGGCTTTATTATTGTTTTTTAAATGAAATTGAAACTGTAAATAATCTCCGATTTTTACAACAGGAGTTTTGATTTCAAAATTGGAAAGTTCAATGTTAGTGCTTTCTAAGCCATAGTGACTCAATATTTCAGGATGGCCTTGTTTGAGCAAAGTTCTGCAACCGTGTTTGATAATTCCGTCGGTTTCTTTGCTGATTCCTTTCCATTTGTTGGCAATTTCAAGAACGATCTGCGGATTGTCTTTGACAATATCATTCAGGTTATTGGCTACACTTCTGCGTACATACTCGGAGGAGTCATTTTTAAGATTTTCTAAAATAGGCAGTATAGAAATTGGGTCTTTTTTCAAGAACGGAATTGCCATTGCCCAAGGTAATCTCGGACGGCTTCCTTCGCTGGCCAATCGTCTGACATGATGATTTTCATGCAAAGACCATTTTACCATTTCAGCAATCATTTTTTCTTTGTATTTTAAAATAAAAGGGCGAACGGCAAATTCACAACTAATGAATTGGGTAATGGAAACAAAAGCTTTCGTCGAAGTTTCAAAATCCTCCAAACCGTAAACTTCAATATAATCGGCAAAAAAGATAAAGGCCAGATTACCGTCTGTAAACTTGTTTTTCTTTAAGTTTTCAATGATTTTATCAATTAAAGCAACCGCTTCCGCGAAATTTTCAGGCATAAACTGATGAAAAACAACTGTGGTATGTTTCATGCGGTCTTTCCATTCTTTTTGGGCAAAATCACCTTTGTAAATGGTGTCAATGAATTTCTGCTTGTCAAATGCCGGATGTACTTCGGCTACAGCCTGACTGAATTTTTCATAGAAAGCAACCGAATAAATGTCTTTAATTAATCCCATAATTTTGTTTGAATGAATTTCAAAGATATTTAATGTTGAGCGATTTTTTATCGATTTTCGTATTAAGTTTAGTGCGGTATTCAAGGTTTGGAAACCTGGTAAAAAGTCTTGGGAGTGATTATCGTAATCATAACTAAGATGCATTCGGTGAGACATTCTAAAGCAGAAAAGCAGCAGGAGATCTTTATGAGGCCTTAGTTTTTTCTATTGGTTTTTTTGAAGATTGCTTTCTAAGAAATACTTTTTTGGACTATTGAAAATTGATTTTCAGAGGTGTTGTAAGTTTTTACTATTTTTCTTTCAGGAATTTGCGTGAATTTTGTTGTTTTAAAATTTTTAGCGTTTGTTTCCCTTTCAAATCCCCAAAATATGTCCTACTTTAGCATCTTATAAAATTTTAAAAAATGATTAGCGACGTACAATTTCAAACCGAATTACAACTACTTATTAGTAACGCTATTAGAGAAGATGTAGGTACAGGCGACTATAGTTCGTTGGCTTGTATTCCTGAAGCCGCACATGGCCAGGCTAAGCTTTTGGTGAAAGATCAAGGGATTATTGCCGGTGTTGCATTGGCTAAAATGATTTTTGAATATGTAGATCCGGCATTAAAAATTAAAACTTTTATAGAAGATGGTACACATGTAGAATACGGAGATGTTGTTTTTGAAGTTTCCGGAAGCTCTCAGTCCATTTTAAAATCAGAAAGAGTCGTTTTAAACACCATGCAGCGTATGTCTGCAATTGCTACAAAAACGGGGCAATATGTGGCACTTTTAGAAGGAACAGGGGCTAAGATATTAGATACTCGTAAAACAACTCCAAATTTCAGAGTAGCCGAAAAATGGGCCGTAAAAATCGGAGGAGGTAAAAACCATCGATTTGCACTGTACGACATGGTAATGCTGAAAGACAATCATATCGATTTTGCAGGTGGAATTACACTTGCCATAAAGAAAACTAAAGACTATCTGAAGGCTAATAATTTAGATTTAAAGATCATCGTTGAGGCTAGAAATTTAGATGAAATTCGTGAAATTTTGTTAAGCGAAGGCGTTTACAGAATTTTGATTGATAATTTTAATTATGAAGACACTAAAACCGCAGTACAATTAATCGGTACCAAATGCCAGACAGAATCTTCGGGAAATATCAACGAAAAAACCATTCGCGAATATGCTTTATGTGGTGTGAATTTCATCTCATCGGGCGCACTAACACACTCTGTTTATAATATGGACCTGAGTCTAAAAGCTTTCTAGCAGCGATCTGAATTGTAAATCATCAATTAAAGACAGAAAACAGGATCCCAAATCTAAAATCTAACCTCTACAATCTAAAATCTACAATCAAAAATCTAAAATGATAAAAGTATGTCTCAAGAGATAGAAGATCGGATTGAAAAAATTCCGGTATTGCGTTCTATAGTGCGGATTTTTAAGAGAATAAAATTGCCCTGGCTAGAGGGGTTTTCGTTATATGATTTATTGGAATTATATACTTTAGGGATTCTTGAAGGTGCATTTTCGTATCATGCCAGTGCTGTTTCTTTTAGTTTTTTTATGGCCTTGTTTCCTTTTGCGTTATTCATTTTGAATTTAATTCCTTTTATTCCGATCGAAGGATTTCAGGCGGATTTTTTGCAATTTGTGCACCAGGGGGTTCCTCCAAATACCTATGATGCTATCAGTAAAATTATTAGTGATATTTTAAATAATAGTCATTCGGGTTTATTGTCTTCGGGATTTTTGCTTTCTATTTTTTTAATGGCAAATGGAATTAACGGGATTCTTAGTGGTTTTGAATCCTCTAAACATGTTTTTGATAAACGTGGTTTTTTCAGACAATATCTGGTTGCATTAGCCATCTCGCTAATTATGACCATTATTTTGTTTGTAACGGTTGCAACAATTGTGGTCTTCGAGGTTTTTATCCAGAAAACAATTATTCAGGATGTGTTGAGTGATCGTATTCCGCTTATTATTTTAGGTCGTTATGTGTTTGTAATATTAATGATTCTGATAACATCTTCGGTATTATTGCGTTATGGTACTAAGCAATATAACAAAGTGCCATTTATTAGTATAGGGTCTGTTTTTACGACGGTCTTAATTGTTATATCTTCGTTCTTTTTTGGGATTTGGGTTATAAAATTCTCAAAATACAACGAACTTTATGGTTCTATTGGTACATTATTAATTCTAATGTTTTATATTTGGATAAACTGTATGATACTGCTTTTGGGGTTTGAATTGAATGCCACTATCAGAAAATTAAAACAAAAAAACAAATAAATTATGAAAAATTGGATGTTAACGATTGGGGTGTTTTTTCTAACATTAGGTACAATTCAAAGCCAGACTGTTATTGGAAAATGGAAAACAATTGACGACGAAACAGGCGAGGCAAAATCAATTGTTGAGGTCTATGAGAAATCCGGAAAAGTATACGGTAAAATTGTAGAAATACTTCGTGCAGACCATAAGAAGGATGTATGTGTAAAGTGTGACGGTGCAGAAAAGAACAAGCCGATTTTAGGCATGATTATTATAAACGGTCTTAAAAAAGATGGTAGTGAATACAACGGCGGAACTATTTTAGATCCTACAACAGGTAAAAAATACAAATGTTATATCACTTTAGAATCTGTAGATAAACTAAAACTACGTGGGTATGTTGGACTTTCGATTATGGGAAGAACACAATATTGGTCACGAGTAAAAAACTAAAAAATCATTTTTTTAAATCGTAAAAATGCGAAAATTAGGATCGATACTATTTTTCTTAACCATGCTGTCAAGCAGTTTTGGACAAACTAAGAATTCGTTATTACCCATAAGTCATCTCACAGGTGACTTTTATGTTTATAAAACTTTTCATGATTATAAAGGAACGCTGATTTCTGCAAACGCCATGTATCTTGTAACAGACGAAGGAGTTGTATTGTTTGATGCTCCTTGGGACAAAACGCAATTTCAGCCCTTGCTGGACAGTATAAAAGCAAGACATAACAAAAAAGTGATTATGTCTTTTGCGACACATTCTCACGATGACAGAGCTGGAGGGATAGAATTTTACAGACAAAAAGGAATTAAAACCTATACCGGAAAAGCGACTGATGCTATTTTAAAGAAAGAGAACAAGCCAAGAGCGGAATTTGTACTGCCAAATGATACTACATTTACGGTTGGGAAATATAAATTTGAGGTATATTATCCAGGAAAAGGCCACGCACCGGACAATATTGTAGTTTGGTTTGCTAATGAAAAAGTGCTCTATGGTGGTTGCTTTGTGAAAAATGCTGCTGCAGAAGACTTGGGGTATTTGGGAGATTCTGACGTCAAAGAATGGGAAAAATCGATTAAGAAAGTGCAAGTAAAATTTAAGAACCCGAAATATATTATTCCGGGGCATGAGGATTGGGCGGATATACGCTCTCTGGATCATACGCTGGAGTTGGTCAATAAATATAATGCTGAAAAAGCCTCAGGCAAATCAGATAAGAAATAGTTTGTAAATTCAGCTAAGACGAAACACTCTCTGTTTTTGTTATGGCTGAATTGATGCTTGTGTTTAGAATGAAAAAAATGTATAGAATAATTGAATCTGTAGTTGTTCTGAAATCATATAAAAATCGATGTATTTTATTGAAGTTATTTTACCGCTTTCCTTAGCTAAAACCTTTACATATAGGGTTTCTGAGGCAGAATTTCATTTTATTAAAAAAGGAATGAGGGTAGCGGTGCCTTTTGGTAAAAGCAAAGTTTATACGGCACTGGTTCTCGATGTCCATGAAAATGCCCCGACTTTGTATGAAGCCAAAGAAATCCACCAGATTTTAGATGAAAAACCTATTGCTACCGAAACGCAGATAAAACACTGGCTGTGGGTGGCGGATTATTATATGTGTGGTATTGGTGATGTGTACAGAGGTGCATTTCCGGGTGGATTATTGTTGGAAAGTGAAACAATTATTTCGCATAAAGCAGATGTTTCGGTCAATCAAAACGAACTTTCTGATGAGGAATTCCTGATCTATGAAGCTTTGCAGCAACAGAGCTCTTTGAAGGTTCAGGATATTATTTCGATTTTAAACAAAAAAAGTATTTTTCCGGTGCTTCAAAAAATGCTGGATAAAGACATCATTGTTTTAGAAGAAGAGATAAAGGAAGGGTATAAACCGAAGCTTGTTCGATATGTAAAATTACACAGTAAATATGAAACAGACGAAGGTTTGGGGCAGCTACTGGAAGTGTTGAAGAGTGCAAATAAACAAAAAGAAGTAGTACTGGCTTATTTCCAGTTAACCGCATCAGAAAAGAAGCCGGTTACCGTAAAAAAAATGATTGAAGTTTCACAGTCTACATCGACGATGGTGAAAACGCTCATTGAAAAAGAAATTTTTGAAGAATATTTTCTGCAACAAGATCGTGTTACGTATCAGGGAAAAGCTTCGGAGAATCAATTGCAGTTGAGTGAAGTTCAAAACAAGGCATTTACTGAGATTAAAGAAATTTTTGCCGAGAAAGACGTTTGTCTGCTTCATGGTGTGACATCCAGTGGTAAAACGGAGATTTATATAAAATTAATTGAAGAGTATTTAGAACTCGGGAAACAGGTTTTGTATTTGTTACCTGAAATTGCGCTTACAACACAATTGGTTTCGCGGTTGAGATTTCATTTTGGCGATAAAATTGCTGTTTTTCATTCAAAATACAGTAATAATGAAAGGGTAGAAGTCTGGAAGCAAACATTAGAAAATGCAGCTAAAGCACAGATTGTGATAGGAGCAAGGTCGGCTTTGTTTCTGCCATTTGTCGATTTAGGTTTTCTAATTGTAGACGAAGAGCATGAGCAGACATTCAAACAAACAGACCCTGCGCCACGTTATCATGCCAGAGATTCGGCTGTAGTGCTGGCTAATTTTCATAAAGCTAAAGTATTGTTGGGATCGGCAACACCAAGTATAGAAACCTATTTTAATACACAAGCCCAAAAATACGGTTTGGTATCCCTTACGGAGCGTTACAATAATGTTCGAATGCCGGATATTGTTCTGGTTGACTTGAAAGACAAGCATTTCAGAAAAAGAATGACAGGACATTTTAGTGATGTGCTGCTCGAAGAAATATCCGAAGCATTAATGTTGGGGGAACAGGTGATTTTGTTTCAGAACAGACGTGGTTATTCGCCCGTAATAGAATGTCTTACTTGTGGGCATGTTCCGCATTGCCAGCAGTGTGATGTAAGTCTGACGTATCATAAACATAAAAACCAGTTGCGCTGTCATTATTGTGGTTATGCAATTGCTAAACCTACACATTGTCATAGTTGTTCGAGTATTGATTTGACGACAAAAGGTTTTGGTACCGAACAAATTGAACAAGAATTGGGGTCTCTTTTTCCGAAAGCTAAAACCGGAAGAATGGACCAGGATACCACGCGGGGTAAATTTGGTTTTGAAAAAATTATTGACTCTTTTAAGAATCGGGAAATTGATATTTTGGTAGGAACTCAAATGCTGGCCAAAGGTTTGGATTTTGATAATGTGAGTCTGGTTGGGATTATGAATGCGGATAATATGTTGCATCATCCGGATTTCAGAGCTTTCGAGCGCAGTTTTCAAATGATGACGCAGGTTGCCGGAAGAGCTGGAAGAGCTGAAAAACAAGGGAAAGTGGTAATTCAAACTTATAATCCAAATCACAATACCATTCAGCAGGTAACGACCAATAATTATATAGGTATGTATAAGGAACAATTATACGATCGTCAGATCTATAAATATCCGCCTTATTTTAGAATTATTAAGCTGACTTTGAAGCATCGTGATTTTGATAAATTAAAGGAAGGTTCAATGTGGTTGTATCAGGTGTTGAGTCAAAACCTCAATATGCCTGTGCTTGGTCCTGAAGAACCTGCAATAAACAGAATAAGGAATGAATACATCAGAACGATCTTAATTAAAATTCCGCAAAATCTGCCTTTGGGAAGTACAAAAAAAACTATTCAGAAAATGCTGAATAGTTTTGAAGCGGTTGGACAATACCGACCTATTAAGGTGGTAATAAACGTCGATTTTTATTAAAATTAAGACGAAGTAGAAAGAGCTTTTACTAAGTCTTCTTTTTTGTTTCTGCTTAAAGGTATTTTTGTGATTCCTATTTCTGCAAATTTGCTGTTAAATCGTTCTACTTTATCGATATTGATGATGTAGGACTTGTGTACACGAATAAACTTGTCTTTTGATAAATCATTCTCAAAAGATTTCATTGTAGAAAGAACCAAATTACTGTCGTCTTCGGTTACTACCCTTACGTAGTCTCCAAAAGCTTCAATCCATTTGATTTTCGCAGTAAAAATTTTAAGTTTCTTAAGATTACTTTTGATGAAAATATGTTCACCTTCTTCTTCTTTTACTTCTTTTTTAAGCAGATGCATGTCAATGGCTCTTTTTACGGAAGCATTAAAACGGTCTACGGCAATAGGTTTTTGAAGATAATCGGTAGCGTCATAATCAAAAGCTTTCAAAGCATATTCAGCTTTAGAAGTAATGAATATAATCTGCGGCTTGGACTTTAGTCCGTCAAGGAAGTCAAAACCGTTAATAACAGGCATTTCAATATCAAGGAATATTAAATCTATATTATTTAAAGAGATACAACTTTTGGCTTCAATCGCATTCGAGAAGTCACCGATTAAATGCAAACCTGGGTGATTATTGACTAGTTTGGCGATAATGGTTCTTTGTATAGAACTATCATCTACAACAACACAGTTTAGTTTCATAACATTCAAATTTAGAATAAATTCAGGATAGCAGTAGTAAATATATTATAATTTTAGTAAAAAAACTAAATTTAGATTTTATTTTTTGCTTTACAACGAATAAACGTAAAAAAGTGTTGGATATATAAATAAAATGTCTACTTTTGCACCCAATTTTAACAAATAAATATTGTATTTATGAATCATTATGAAACTGTTTTCATTTTAAATCCCGTTTTATCTGAGGTTCAGGTGAAGGAAACAGTAACGAAATTTGAAGAATTTCTTACTAGTAGAGGAGCTGAAATGGTATCTAAAGAGGATTGGGGTCTTAAAAAAATGGCTTACGAAATCCAAAACAAAAAAAGTGGTTTTTATCACTTATTTGAGTACAAAGTAGCTGGAGAAGTCCTAATTGCTTTTGAAACTGAATTTAGACGTGATGAGAGAATTATGCGTTTCTTAACTGTAAGTTTAGATAAACATGCGATCTCTTGGGCTGAAAGAAGAAGAACTAAATTAAAATCTACTAAAGCTTAATTATTATGTCTACAATAGAGCAATCTGCAAAAGGAAAAAAAGACGGAGATATCAGATATTTAACGCCTTTAAACATTGAAACTAACAAAACTAAAAAGTACTGTCGTTTCAAAAAATCAGGAATCAAATACATCGATTATAAAGATGCTGATTTCTTATTGAAATTCGTTAACGAACAAGGAAAAATTCTTCCACGTCGTTTAACTGGAACTTCTTTAAAATACCAAAGAAAAGTGTCTGTAGCTGTGAAAAGAGCACGTCACTTAGCTTTAATGCCATACGTGGCCGATTTATTAAAATAATTTAAAAACTCAGTTGTTGGTTTCCCGTTAAAACGGAACCTAACTTCTAAAATATAAGGACAACAACATGGAACTTATTTTAAAACAAGACGTACAAAACTTAGGTTTTAAAGATGATGTAGTATCAGTAAAACCAGGTTACGGACGTAACTTTTTAATTCCTCAGGGATTCGGTATTTTAGCTACTCCTTCTGCAAAGAAAGTATTAGCTGAAAACCTAAAACAAAGAGCTCACAAAGAGGCTAAAGTTGTTGCTGATGCAAGAGCGTTAGCTGAAACTTTAAAAGCTCTAGAGATTAAACTTACTGCTAAAGCTGGTGGAGAGAAACTTTTTGGTTCTATCACAAACATCGATATTGCTGACGCATTAGCTAAATCTGGTAACGCTATTGATAGAAAATTCATCACTAGTGGTATCGTAAAACGTACAGGAAAATATGCAGCTAGCATCCGTTTACACAGAGATGTTATTGTTGAATTAGCGTACGAAATTATTGCAGAGAAATAACAGACCGTTAACTTTTTGTTAATAAAATATAAGAATCACTCCTCGGAGTGATTTTTTTTTGGTTAATTTTGAGATTATAACTCACACAAAACCAAGAAAATGAAAAAATTATTTGCACTATTGTTATGTGTTTTCAGCCTTACTGTTGGTTTAGGGCAGACTACAACATCGAGTATCAAGGGTATTGTAAAAAGTTCAACCAACGAACTGTTGCCCGGAGCTACGATCCTGGCGATTCATACTCCAACGGGTTCAAAGTACTCTTCTTTGTCTAATGAAGACGGAAGATTTAATATTTTGAACATGAGAATTGGCGGCCCCTATAAGATTATTGTCACTTTTGTTGGTTATCAGAATCAGGAGTACAATGATGTTTATCTTGATTTAGGGAAAGTTTTTAATTTAGATGTTCTTTTAGCCAGCGAAAGTCAGGCTTTGGAAGAAGTTAAAGTAGTGTCTAAAAATAAAGTTTTTCAAAGTGGAAGAACAGGCGCTGAAACCACAATTGGCAGAAGAGAGCTAACCGCCTTGCCTACCATTTCGAGATCAGCAGAAGACTTCACTCGATTGGAACCAACTGCCAGCGGAGGGTCCTTTGGAGGTAGAAACGATCAGTATAACAATTACTCTTTAAACGGAGCGATTTTTAATAATCCTTTTGGACTTGATGCAGCAACTCCGGGTGGGCAAACCAATGCTCAGCCTATTTCATTAGATGCAATCGATCAGATTCAGGTAGCGACTGCTCCTTACGATGTTACCTTATCCGGTTTTACGGGAGCTTCTGTAAATGCCGTTACCAAATCCGGAAGTAATGAGTATCATGGTACGGCTTATGTATTTTATAGAAATCAGGATTTAACGGGAAGCAAAATAAAAGGAGAAAAAATATTTGTACCCTCTTTAGAACAAACTCAGGCCGGGTTTAGTTTAGGTGCTCCGATTATTAAGGATAAATTATTCATTTTCGGGAATTTCGAAATTGATAAAAGAAACGATTTAGGCTCTAACTTTATCGCTAACAATAATGATGGGGTTACCGGAATCAATGAATCCAGAGTTTTAGAATCCGATTTAATTGCGGTATCAAATGCGCTGATGAATTTAAAAGACGCCAATGGTAATAATTTTAATTACAATCCGGGTGCTTATCAGGGATTTATTCATGAATCAAATTCAACAAAAGGAATTATCAAGTTGGATTGGAATATAACGGATAATCATAAACTGGCGCTTATTTACAATTTTCTTGATGCTTCAAAAGATAAACCGGCACACCCAACTGCTTTAGGATTCAGAGGTCCAAATGCTTCTATTCTTCAATTTCAGAATGCAGGTTATCAGATCAACAATAAGCTGAGCTCTTTTTTATTGGAACTAAACTCAAAATTCAGTGAATCTGTTTCTAATAAACTTCAGGCAGGATATACTTATTTTAACGACTTTAGAGATCCGTTTTCATCTCCTGCTCCGGTTATTAATATCCAGGATGGATCGGGATCAAATTATATTATAGCAGGTCATGAACCTTTTTCTATCAACAATACACTTAAACAAAGAGTAATTCAGATTACAGATAACCTGACCTATATTAATGGAAGTCATGTATTTACTTTTGGAACTTCTTTCGAGAAATTCAACTTCGAGAATTCTTTCAATTTAGCAGGTTATGATAATTTTGGAAATCCAAATGGGTATGCAGGGACTTTCTTTACGCCTTATTTTACAACGCAGGCTTTTTTGGATGATGCGGCTAAACCCTATGCGACAAGTATCATAGCTCAGAACATGCAATATGCAATAGATACGTATAATGCTAAAGGGAATTTTAAAGCCGGTGAAGACCATGGTTGGAAATTAGCAGAATTAAACGTTGGACAATGGGCTTTTTATGCACAGGATGATTGGAGTATCACAGATAATTTTAAATTGTCAATAGGATTAAGAGCTGATAAACCTTTGTATTTTAATACCGCAGATCTGATTCAGAAATATATAGATACGGATAATGGCGGAGCAGGAAGAGATTATAGTATTAAATATTATGACCCGTCAAACGGACAAGTGACACCGTTAATTTCTACCAATTTACCTAGTGATAAAATTTTGTGGTCGCCAAGACTTGGTTTTAACTGGGATGTAAGCGGTAATGCAACATCACAGCTTCGTGGAGGATCGGGAATTTTTACAGGTCGAATTCCGTTTGTTTGGTTAGGGAACCAGGTAAGTGGTGCTGATGATAGCTTTTTGCAGATCATGGATCCGGATTATAAATGGCCGCAAGTTTGGAGAACCAGTGTAGGTTATGACCATAAATTTGAAGGAAATTATATTTTAACTCTTGATATGTCTTATAACAAAGATATTAATGGTGTTCACGTACAAAACTGGGGTTTAAAAGATCCGACCGGAACTTTAGGTGGTGTTGACGGTAGGTTGATTTATACAGCAGCTGATAAGGGAACAAACAATGCCTACGTAATGGGAAATTCCAATAAAGGATTTGCGTTTAATAGTTCGATTAAACTTCAGAAAACTTTTGAGAATGGATTTTATGCCAGTGTAGCGTACAATTACTTAGTGTCTAAAGATGTGAACTCTATTGAAGCGGAGATTACCGGAGATGCATTTGCTTTTAATCCTGCGTTAGGAAACGTAAACAAGGATGTGCTTTCTAATTCTAAATATGGAGATAACAACCGTTTTATTGGTGTAGCATCAAAAAAATGGAAATACGGGCGCGATAAGTGGGCTACAACAGTTTCTACTTTCTTTGAATATGCCAGAGGGGGACGTTTTAGCTATACCTATGGAGGAGACATTAATAACGACGGATCGGGAGTGAATGATTTGATTTATATCCCAACGACTGCTGAAATCGGGCTAATGACGTTTACGGGAGGAGCTGCACAAGGAGCTGCTTTTGATAAATTTATTGAGCAGGATGACTATTTAAGAGACAGGAGAGGAGAATATGCAGAACGTTACGGCGCAATTTCTCCGTGGAGAGGGAAATGGGATATGAAAATTTTACAAGATTTTAATTTTAAAGTCTCATCTGCCTCAGAAAAAAAGAATACCATCCAGTTTAGTATTGATATTTTGAATGTTGGAAATTTGCTTAATTCGGATTGGGGAGTTGTTCAGGTGCCTACAAGTGTTCAGCCTATCGGTGTTTCTGTTGTTGGAAATACACCAACTTATACCTTTACCAATACGCAAACAAAAACATTTAGTTATGATGCCAGTCTGAACTCCAGATGGCAAATGCAATTTGGTGTTAGATATATTTTCTAATCGAATAAAGATATTGTAAATTTGCCCCCTCAATTGAGGGGGCTTTTTTTGTTTAAAAATTTAGACGTTTATAAAGCTATTTAGAGGGGTTTAATTTGAAAAAATAATAATGAAATACGCAAGATTAACAAAAGAGCAATTTGACGAGCTACACGCAGAATTTTCAAACTTTTTGGCCACGCAAGCTATTGATAAAGCAGAGTGGGATTCTATTAAAGAAAACAAACCTGAAGTTGCAGAACAGGAGTTGGATGTTTTTTCAGATTTAATCTGGGAAGGTGTTTTATCCAGAGCTGAATTCTTGGAGCATTTTTCCCGAAACCATATCTTTTTGTTTCAATGTTTCGAAACGCATGTGCAATCAATAGTTTTAAAAGCATTGGTTCCTGAAACTGATTTTCTGACCAAAGAGGGTTTACAATGGTTGAGTGACAATATGTTTACGGACAATATTGAAATGAAAGTTGGAAAAAAGGTGTTTACAGAAGACAGAAATGCTTCTATTTTTGAATTGATTCAGCAAGGTGCTTTTTTAAGTGACGGGCAATTATTTAAACAAATCAATACGATTATAGAATCATAACCATTTAGAAAGTATAAAGAAGGTAAACGATTGATGTTAAATTGTTTACCTTTTTTTAGTTTTTTAACTTTTGTTTAAACTTTTTTTCTTTTTTGACCCCGTATTTCTACCTGCTTTTTTGTGAAATATGCAATACAGCCTGTTTTTAGAGTTAAATTGTAAGTTTTACTTTTCAAATTTGCACTTTAGCTGTTATTCTGATCAATCGTCGAGTTTTATTTGTAATACTTTACTTTCTTTTTGTGTTTTAGTAAAACTATTTTTATTTTTTTTAACGTTAAACGAAGTCGCTTTTGGTATAAAAACTATTGATTTATATGCCATTTGGAGCATTTGTGTGTTCATTAGTATGAATTTAGTATAGTATACTCAAAAAAACATACTTGTTTTATATTTTCCTTTTTTATAATTTTAAGTAGTGAAAGTTAAACAAAATGCTTTTTTTGTACTTTTTCAAAAATACCTATTAAATAGTAAGTAATCTGATTACTTCATTAAAGAAGAGACAGGTTACAATTTTATGTTTTTTTTGCAGGATTTTAAATTTGAAGATTTTAGTAATAACTTAAATTAATCTGCTTATGGAATTGACATTTACTTTCTTTATCGAGTTTACATTTGGTGTTTTTATTATTCTAGCTTTACTCTTTATTTACAGAATTAAAATTAAGATGTCTTCGATTCTTAATTTTGATTGGATTGTAAACTTTTTCCAAAGATTTTCCCGTTACGTCAATTTTGTATTTTCAAACCCCAGTCAGCGGTTTGTTAATTAGCAGTTTTATGCTAATGATATTTCTTTAATTAAGAAATAGTATTTATTAAAATTAATGTATTCAATTTTTTAGAGTCAACTCTAAATAAAGAAGTTTATAGAAGGCCTAATCATCTTTCTATAGCGATTGAAACATACCAAATATTTTAAAGAATTCCCCAATTCTTCCAAGCTTATAATTTTCATCGCTGAAAATTAATACTACAACAAATCACTTCATAGGGAAGATTGATCCAGGTCAGTATTCCAAAAAATTTTGAGTCCGTTTTTTATTCACATTGAATAAGAAATGCTCGGCAGCATATTTAATTTAACCAAATTACAATATTATTTTTTTTTAAGAAATAGATTTTAAGTCCTTAGTTTTTAAGGTTTTAGGTTTTGTTTTAATCAATTGATTATTAGTGCTTTTTTGAATTGCCTAAGTATACGTACTTATCGCAAGAGGTATTTTATTGTCCATTTTCTAATCTTCCAAATTATGAAAAAAAATTTTACTTTTTATGATCTCCATTTTATGAAGAGATTGTTAGGACTATTATTTTTATTGTTTTTATGCAATAAAACATTTGCGCAAACATTCTGTAGACCAGTATCACAAACGAATGGTATTTCTGGTATATGTGTTGGCTCAAGTATAACTAATCCTACGGCGGCTTTCGACAATGATCCCGGTTTGACCACCTTTACGACTATGAATACGGTCGTCGGGGTTTTGTGTTCGGTCCAGGAAACAATGGTCTTGAACCAAACAGCTAAAGCTGGTGATGAAATTGTCTTTTACATTGGTAACGGCAGTGGCTTACTTAGTTTAGGATTGTTATCTACGGGTACCATTCAGGCTAAGTTAAATGGCACTAATGCAGGACCAAGTGTTGCAATGGATAGTCCTTTGCTTAATTTAAGTTTGCTTCCGGGTAATACAACCGGAATATTAAAGTTTAAGCTGACAAGTGATGCCAATCAGGTTCAAATTCAGCTGGGAGGTGTTTTAAGTGCCTTAGTTAATTTAAGAATTTATGATGTTCGTTTAGAGTTTGCAGACCCAACAGTGACAGGCGGTTTAAGCCAGACTGTTTGTTCTGGAAATTCTATTACATTAACGGCAGCTCCTTCAGTGGGAACTACTTTGGCATGGTACGATTCGGCAACTTCTACAACGGCTTTAATAGGAGGGAACTCTTTTTCAAGTCCAGTTTTAACGGCCAATACAACCTATTATATTGGAGTTACAAGGGCAGCAGGTTGCGAAAGTAATGAGAGGATACCGGTTGTTGTAAATGTCTCGAATCCCGTAGCACCGGTAATTAGTACAACCGGAACTGCAATTTGTTCGAGTGGCAGTACACAGCAAACCACCTTATCGGTCATAAATCCAATTTTAGGAACTACTTATAATTGGTATACTGCAGCAAGTGCTGGAACACTTTTAGCTTCAGGAAGCAGCTATAGCCCAACCGTTTCGGTGGGCACTACTAGTTTTTATGTAGAAGCAGTTATAGGCTCTTGTTTAAGTTCAACACGAACTCAAGTTGATGTGGTGTCAACAGCAGTCCCTGCGCTTCCTACAGTTTTAACACAAAGTGTAACAATACAATCAGGACAAAACGCGATATTAAGCGCAACAAGTTCAGAACCGGGAGTAACTATAAATTGGTATGATGTAGCCACCGGAGGAACCGTTCTGGCTAGTAATTCTCCAACTTTTACTACTCCGGTATTAACAGCCACTAAAACGTATTACGCAGAGGCACAAAGTGCTACAGGTGGTTGTGTGAGCAGTACCAGAGTACCTGTATTAGTAACCGTTATAAGTACCCCACCGGGAAGTTGTCTGCAGGCAAATAGTCAGGTGACTACTTTAAATGGACTTTGTTTATTATGTACTTCAACAAATCCTAACAATTCGGTAGATGGTAGTGCTACAACAGCAGCACAGCTAACGGTTCCTGTTGGTTTAGTAAACGGATGGGTTCAACAAACGCTTCAATTTAATAATCCGGGTAAAACAGGAGATATTGTAGATGTTGATTTAGAATTACCTTCTGGTCTTCTTGATTTGTCTTTATTGAATTATATTAGTTTGGCTACTTATAATGGAGCGACTTTTAATAACGATAGAGTTTCAATTAATAATATAGTAAGTATACAATTATTAGGAGGAAATAAATTTAGAGCCAGTGTAACTGCAGGAGCTAATTTTGACCGTGTCGAAGTTCGATTAGGTGGTTTGGCTACTCTTTTAACCAGTGTGAATATTTATCAGGCTGCTTACCGATATAAAGTACCT
Organism: Flavobacterium sp. FlaQc-52; assembly: GCF_044007495.1. Taxonomy (NCBI): domain Bacteria; kingdom Pseudomonadati; phylum Bacteroidota; class Flavobacteriia; order Flavobacteriales; family Flavobacteriaceae; genus Flavobacterium; species Flavobacterium sp. FlaQc-52. The sequence goes on from NZ_JBIPCV010000002.1 coordinate 480,257, forward strand.
ACTGTTACCGGAAATACAACAATTTGTAGTGGACAAACCACAACATTAACGGCAGGTCTTGCTGTTGGTGAAACAATTGCTTGGTTTGATGCTTTAACAGGAGGAAATTTATTAGCCAGTACAGCATCCTATACTACTCCGGCTTTGACCTCGGCGGTAACTAATTATATACAGATCACCAGAAATGGCTGTGTAAATAGTGAGCGCTCGGCGGTACAAGTATTGATTGATAATCCGCTGGCACCAATAGTGGCTGCTGTTCCTGCAAGTATTTGTAGCGGACAGACTTCGACTATAACCATTCAATCTCCGGTGCTTGGTACAATTTATAAATGGTATGATGCGGCGGCTGCCGGAACTTTGTTGTTTACGGGAACTTCTTTCGTAACACCAAATTTAACAGCAAACACCAGTTATTATATCGAAGCGGGAATTAACAGTTGTATAAGCGCTTTAAGAACGCAAGTCGACGTTACTGTTAATCCATTACCGGCTGCTCCAATTGCGGCATCGTCTAATGTGATCATTCAGTCCGGACAAAGTGTTAGTTTGCAAGTATCAAGTCCTGAACCGAATGTTGAATTTGATTGGTATGACGCAGCTGTTGGCGGGACATTATTAGCTACTGCCACAAGCACTTATGTAACACCAGTGCTAACAGCAAATACAACTTATTATGTTACAGCGAGAGGTCTTCTTTCTAGCTGTATAAGTAGTGTAAGAACACCTATTAATGTTGTAGTAAGTGCTTCAATTAGTTCTTGTCTGCAAGCCAATTCGGAGGTTGTTACTAAAGGAGGAACGACAATATGTTTATTATGTAGCTCAAATAATGATGGAAATGCTGCTGATGGGGATGTAACAACAGCTTCAACACTTAACATTCCTTTAGGATTATTAGGAGATCATATTGAGCAAACATTAACGTTCACTACTTCTGGTCAATCAGGTGATATTATAGATGTTGAATTGGGAATTCCTACCGGACTTCTTGATATTAGTCTTCTTTCCAATATCACTTTACAAAGTTTTAATTCAGGTGTTCCTAATAGTGATCAGATTTCTATTAGTTCACTTGTAGATATCCAACTATTAGGAGGAAATCGTTTTAAAGCTAGTTTTACAGCTGGTGGGGCCTTTACCAGTGTTCGTGTTCAATTAAACGGACTTGCTACTGTTCTGACCAGTCTGAATATTTATGATGCATCATTTAGATATAAAAATGCAACTGTTACAGGAGCTTCTTCACCTATATGTAGTGGACAAACGGCTACTTTGAATGCCAGTACAACTGCAATAGGAGAAACATTTAAATGGTTTGACTCCGCAACCGGAGGTATAGAGCTTTCTGCTTTAGCAAGTTATACTACACCTTCCTTAACAGCGTCAACAACGTATTATCTGGAAGCAACCCGTGGTGGTTGTATCAATACCGTTCGTGAACCAATTACAGTGACCGTATCTCCATTTGCAACAGCTGCAAATATTACAATTGCAAGTCCTGTTGAAGCTTCTTGTGCCGGAGTAGTTACACTTTCTCCGACATCAGCTTTGGTGGGAGCACAATTTAAATATTATGGAGACCAGGCTAAGACTATTCCAATTTTAGACGCGGGTACCGGTGGATCAGGTGAAACTTATGCAATAAATCCAACTACCTATGCTTTGACTGTTAGTGGGTTAACAGCTGGAGCATCTCCTTACTCTTATTTTATTTCCGTTGTGAATGCAACCAATTGCGAAAATGAAGCAGGAAATTTAAAAGAAGTAACCGTTACCTATCCAACAACGACAGCTTTAACTTTAATAGCAGTTCCACTACAAGGATGTGGAAGCGTTAATTTGAAAGATGCAATAGTTGGTTTCGATACTTCAGGAAATACAACTTATACTTTTTATGATCCGTCAAATGCGATTATAACTGCAGACGCTGCAGCAAGTGTAAGCACAAGCGGCGTTTACTCTATTCAGGCGCAGGGCAATGGAATTACCTGTCCTTCGTCTAAACAAACGGTAACCGTGACGATCAATGCCTTACCAACTTTGGTGGTAACGCCTTCGATATCTGTGAATACTGGAAGCAATGTAGCTTTAAACGCAGTATCTGATGGAACATTGGCATGGTTTGATCCACAAGGGAATGCTTTAGTAGGACCAGCCTTTGAAACTGGTGTATTAAACACTCCTGGAATTTATACTTATACAGTAGTAGCAAGTAATGCTAATTGTACAAGAACCGGAACTGTTTCTATTAATGTTATTGATCTGAATAGTTGTCAATCATTAACAGAACGAGTTTATGCTACTACACAAACCTTTGGGTTTAATATAACGGGAGGAGTATCAAATCCGGGTAATGCCGTTGACGGAAGTACTAAAACGTACTCTACCATTACAACCGGAATTGGACTTTTAGGAGTTGGGACTACCTGGCAAGATTTGAAATGGCCGGCCAATATTGTAAAAGGAACTCCGGTAACGGTTAAGTTGGGAACTGAATTAAGTCTTTTGGCCTTAGGACAAAACCTATCTGTGATCGGAACTAAAAATGGAGTAAACATAGGAACTTTTCAAACGGTTTCAGGATCATTGTTGAACCTATTGTCAGGAGACAGTGCTTTCGAGTTTACTTTTGTTCCAAGTGATGGTACCGGACCACAAGATTATGATGGAATAAAAATTCAAATGGCATCACTTGTAAGTGTAGCACAAAGCACAAAAGTATATGATGCTTATTATACAAGATCAGTTTCTACTGTAGCATGTACTCCTGGAGATATTCAGGATATTTATTACGGAGCAGTAGATTTAGGAGTAGGAGCTTTGACTGCTACAGTGGGTGTTAGCGATGCATGGAATGTAGCAGATAACGATATCAGTACTTTTGCTACTATGTACAGCGGTGTTGGGGCACTTGCTGCGGCTGATTTAACTGTAGCATTTAAAACTCCCTCAATAGTAAGTGATACTTTAAGAATAGTAATCTCAAAACCGGGAACTATTTTGGCAATTAATTTACTTACCGGATTTACGATTCAACGTTATTTAGGTGATGTTGCGGTTGGAGCTCCGATAGATAATACAAGCACCTTGTTAAGTTTGAAATTGTTAGCGGGTGATTCAATGGCTATCGTTTTAGTGAATTCGCAACCGGAACCTTATGACAGAGTTAGAATTCGTTTTGGTGGTGTTGCGGGAGTATTGGATAATCTAAGAGTTCATACCGTTGACCGAGTAGCCAATACGAAAGTAGTAGGGGGTGATATAAACAATAAGGTCACGGTCTGTCCGGGAACGGCGGTCACGCTCCAGATACCCGAAGTAGCTTGTTCAACTTATAAATGGTATGATGCACCAACAGGAGGTAATGTTGTGGCAACCGGTATTTCTTATACTATTCCGACTACCTTGGCGGCAGGAATTTACAAATATTATATACAACCGGTAAGATACAACTGTGAAGCTTTTACAAGAGGAGAAGTAACCGTTGAGGTTAGAGCTTCAAGCCCGGTAAATGCTTTAACAAATATTACTTTAAACGGAGGAGCAGTTACTTCTATTTGTTCTCCATCTGGAACCGTAACTTTAGCAACTGGCTTAAGTGGTACTCCGGTACTAACAAATCCGATATATTATTGGTATAGTTTTGATGGAACAACAAGTCAGTTAATTGCGGGAGAAACAACTGCCCAATTAATTGTAAACGGTTTAACACCGGGAACCTATACTTATTATGTAGGGGTTAGTTCAGATGAATTATGTGAAACCGCGGCGATAGATAGAAAACAGATTACATTTACAATACTTCCTCCTTCTATCAAGACCGATATTCTGGTTGATGGTACATCTATATGTCATAACGTACCGGCATCCTTGACACCAACCGCACCTACCTTAACAAATGCATTATTTACGTGGTATTTGGATGCGAATAAAACGCAGCCTATAACAAATGGAGCTGTTATTGGAGGAGTTACTTATGCAATAAGCGGCACAGGTGTTTTAACAGCAACTGGCTTAACAAAAGCCTTGAGTCCAATTATATATTATGTGGCCGTTTCCAGTGATGGAACCTGCGAAAATATTGCCGGCACACTTCAGGAAGCGACAATAGTTATAATTGATCCTAATACACCAACTACAACCGATACTACTCAGGATTTCTGTTTGATAAATGCTCCAACTTTTGCGAGTATTCAGGTAAATGAAAGTAATGTAGTTTGGTATAATGTAGCAACGGGAGGAACTGCTTTTGCGCCAACAGCAGCATTGACCAGCGGAGTTTATTATGGTGCTGTTTTAGACCTTTTAAACAGCTGTGAGAGTTCTGTTCGTTTGCAGGTAACTATCAGTGTAACCGATCCGGGCACACCAACTACAACCGATACTACACAAGATTTCTGTTTGGTAAATGCACCAACCTTTGCGAGTATTCAAACGAATCAAGCTAATGTCGTTTGGTACAGCGTTGCAACAGGAGGAGTAGCGATTGCACCAACAACAGCTTTAACGAGCGGTATTTATTTTGCTGCCTTGTTAGACGCTACAACAGGTTGTCAAAGTAATGTGAGATTACAAGTTACCATCAGTGTAACCGATCCGGGCACACCGACTACAACAGATACTACACAAGATTTCTGTTTGGTAAATGCGCCAACCTTTGCGAGTATACAAACCAATCAGCCTAATGTGGTTTGGTACAGCGTTGCAACTGGAGGAACTGCTATAGCACCAACAACAGCTTTAACGAGTGGTACCTATTATGCTGCTTTGCTAGACGCTACAACAGGTTGTCAAAGTAATGTGAGATTATTAGTTACGATCAGTGTAACCGATCCGGGTACACCAACTACAACCGATACTACACAAGATTTCTGTTTAGTAAATGCACCGACTTTTGCCAGTATTCAAACGAATCAGGCTAATGTAGTTTGGTACAGTGTTGTAACAGGAGGAACAGCTATTGCGCCTACAACGGCTTTAACCACTGGTGTTTATTACGCTGCTTTGTTAGACGCTACCACAGGTTGTCAAAGCAACGAAAGATTGCGAGTTACTATTAGCGTAACCGATCCGGGCACACCAACTACAACAGATACTACACAAGATTTTTGTTTAGTTAATGCACCAACGTTTGCCAGCATTCAAACGAATCAGGCTAATGTCGTTTGGTACAGCGTTGCAACAGGAGGAGTAGCGATTGCACCAACAACAGCTTTAACGAGCGGTACTTATTATGCTGCCTTGTTAGACGCTACAACAGGTTGTCAAAGTAATGTGAGATTATTAGTTACGATCAGTGTAACCGATCCTGGTACACCGACTACTACAGATACTACACAAGATTTCTGTTTGGTAAATGCGCCAACCTTTGCAAGTATACAAACCAATCAGCCTAATGTCGTTTGGTATAGTGTAGCAACTGGAGGAGTAGCGATTGCACCAACAACAGCTTTAACGAGCGGTACTTATTATGCTGCCTTGTTAGACGCTACAACGGGTTGTCAAAGTAATGTGAGATTATTAGTTACGATCAGTGTAACCGATCCGGGTACACCAACCACTACAGATACTACACAAGATTTTTGTTTAATAAATGCGCCAACGTTTGCAAGTATACAAACGAATCAGGCTAATGTCGTTTGGTACAGTGTTGTAACAGGCGGAACAGCCATTGCACCAACAACAGCTTTAACCAGTGGGGTTTATTATGCTGCCTTGTTGGATGCTACCACAGGTTGTCAAAGCAACGAAAGATTGCGAGTTACTATTAGCGTAACCGATCCGGGTACACCAACTACAACAGATACTACACAAGATTTCTGTTTGGTAAATGCGCCAACCTTTGCGAGTATACAAACGAATCAGCCTAATGTCGTTTGGTATAGTGTAGTAACAGGTGGAACTGCCATAGCACCAACAACAGCTTTAACCAGTGGCGTTTATTATGCCGCTTTGTTAGATGCTACCACAGGTTGCCAAAGTAACGAAAGATTGCGAGTTACTATTAGTGTAACCGATCCGGGCACACCGACTACTACAGATACTACACAAGATTTCTGTTTGGTAAATGCGCCAACCTTTGCAAGTATACAAACCAATCAGCCTAATGTAATTTGGTACAGTGTTGTAACAGGAGGAACCGCTATTGCACCAACAACAGCTTTAACCAGTGGTGTTTATTACGCTGCTTTGTTAGACGCTACCACAGGTTGTCAAAGTAACGAAAGATTGCGAGTTACTATAAGTGTAACCGATCCGGGAACACCAACTACAACCGATACTACACAGGATTTCTGTTTGGTAAACGCACCAACATTTGCGAGCATACAAACCAATCAGGCCAATGTGGTTTGGTACAGTGTGGCAACAGGCGGAACAGTAATAGCTCCGACTACAGCTTTAACCAGTGGTACTTATTATGCTGCTTTGCTAGACGCTACAACAGGATGTCAAAGTGCTGTGAGATTACAAGTTGCCATTAGTGTAACCGATCCGGGCACTCCGACATTAGTAACTGCAGGAACTCAAAACTTCTGTTTAGTTAATGCACCAACGTTTGCAAGCATTCAAACCACTCAGGCTAATGTCGTTTGGTACAGTGTTGCAACGGGTGGTATAGCTATAGCTCCGGCTACAGCCTTAACGAGTGGTACTTATTATGCTGCTTTATTAGATGCTACAACGGGTTGTCAAAGTGCTGTGAGATTACAAGTTACCATTAGCGTAACAGATCCGGGTACACCGACTACTACAGATACAACACAAGATTTCTGTTTGGCAAATGCACCAACGTTTGCGAGTATACAAACGAATCAGGCTAATGTCGTTTGGTATAGTGTTGTAACAGGTGGAGCCGCTATTGCACCAACAACAGCTTTAACCAGTGGTGTTTATTATGCTGCTTTGTTAGACGCTACCACAGGTTGTCAAAGTAACGAAAGATTACGAGTTACTATAAGTGTAACCGATCCGGGTACACCAACTACTACAGATGCCACACAAGATTTCTGTTTGGTAAATGCACCAACATTCGCAAGTATTCAGGTAAACGAGCCAAATGTGGTTTGGTACAATGCGACAAGTGGAGGAACTGCTTTTGCTCCAACAGCTGCACTGACCAGTGGAATTTTCTATGGAGGTATTGTAGATCCGGTTACAGGTTGTCAAAGTGCCGTAAGATTACAGGTTACCATCAGTGTAACCGATCCGGGCACACCGACGACTACAGATGCTACACAAGATTTCTGTTTGGCAAATGCACCAACATTCGCGAGTATTCAAACGAATCAGGCTAATGTTATTTGGTACAGCGTTGCAACAGGAGGAACAGCCATTGCGCCAACAACATCTTTAACCAGCGGCGTTTACTACGCAGCTTTACTAAATGCTACTACAGGATGTCAAAGTGCTGTGAGATTACAAGTTACTATTAGTGTAACCGATCCGGGCACACCAACATTAGTAACTGCAGGAACTCAAAACTTCTGTTTGATAAATGCGCCAACGTTTGCCAGTATTCAAACTACTCAGGCTAATGTCGTTTGGTACAGCGCTGCAACAGGCGGAACTGCTATTGCTCCGGCAACAGCTTTAACGAGCGGTACTTATTATGCTGCTTTGTTAGATGCTACAACGGGTTGTCAAAGTGCCGTGAGATTACAAGTAACTATAAGTGTAACCGATCCGGGCACACCGACTACGACAGATACTACACAAGATTTCTGTTTGATAAATGCACCAACATTCGCCAGTATTCAAACGAATGAGACTAATGTCGTTTGGTACAGTGTTGCAACAGGAGGAACAGCCATTGCACCAACTACAGCTTTAACGAGCGGAGTTTATTATGCAGCTTTGTTAGACGCTACAACAGGTTGTCAAAGTAAAGTAAGGTTGCAGGTTATCATTAGTGTAACAAATCCGGGTACACCAACTACAACAGATACAACACAAGATTTCTGTTTGGTAAATGCACCTACATTCGCAAGTATTCAAACGAATCAGACTAATGTAGTGTGGTACAGTGTTGCAACAGGAGGAACAGCTATTGCACCAACTACAGCTTTAACCAGCGGTACTTATTATGCTGCTCTGCTAAATGCGATAACAGGTTGTCAAAGTACCGTAAGATTACAAGTTGCTATTAGTGTAACTGATCCGGGTACACCAACAACAACAGATGCAACACAAGACTTCTGTTTGGTAAATGCGCCAACTTTTGCCAGCATTCAAACGAATGAAACGAATGTCGTTTGGTACAGTGTGGCAACGGGAGGTACAGCTATCGCTCCGGCAACAGCTTTAACAAGCGGTACTTATTATGCTGCTTTGTTAGATGCAACTACAGGTTGTCAAAGCGCCGTGAGATTACAAGTTGCCATTAGTGTAACTGATCCGGGCACACCGACATTAGTAACTGCAGGAACGCAAAACTTCTGTTTGATAAATGCACCAACGTTTGCAAGCATTCAAACTACTCAGACTAATGTCGTTTGGTACAGTGCTGCAACAGGCGGAACGGCCATTGCTCCGACAACAGCTCTAACAAGTGGTGTTTATTATGCTGCTTTATTAGATGCCACAACGGGTTGTCAAAGTGCTGTGAGATTACAAGTTACTATTAGTGTAACCGATCCGGGCACACCAACATTAGTAAATGCGGGCACTCAAAACTTCTGTTTGATAAATGCACCAACATTTGCGAGTATTCAAACGAATCAGGCTAATGTAGTTTGGTACAGTGTTGCAACAGGTGGAACAGCAATAGCTCCTGCAACAGCTTTAACCAGCGGTGTTTATTATGCTGCTTTGGTAAATACTACTACAGGTTGTCAAAGTGCGGTGAGATTACAAGTTACTATTAGTGTAACCGATCCGGGCACACCGACAACGACAGATACAACACAAGATTTCTGTTTGATAGATGCGCCAACTTTTGCGAGTATTCAAACGAATCAGGCTAATGTAGTTTGGTATAGTACTGCAACTGGCGGAACAGCGATTGCTCCGGCAACAGCTTTAACGAGCGGTGTTTATTACGCTGCTTTGTTAGACGCAACTACAGGTTGTCAAAGTGCCGTAAGATTACAAGTTACCATTAGTGTAACCGATCCGGGCACACCGACATTAGTAAATGCGGGCACTCAAAACTTCTGTTTAGTAAATGCACCGACATTTGCGAGTATTCAAACCACTCAGACTAATGTCGTTTGGTACAGTACCGCAACAGGAGGAACAGCAATTGCTCCAACTACAGCTTTAACGAGTGGTGTTTATTACGCTGCTTTGGTAAATACTACTACAGGTTGTCAAAGTGCGGTGAGATTACAAGTTACTATCAGCGTGACCGATCCGGGCACACCGACATTAGTAAATGCAGGAACTCAAAACTTCTGTTTGGTAAACGCACCAACGTTTGCGAGTATTCAAACCACTCAGGCTAATGTGGTTTGGTACAATGCTGCAACAGGTGGAACAGCAATTGCTCCGGCAACAGCTTTAACCAGCGGTGTTTATTATGCTGCTTTGGTAAATACTACTACAGGTTGTCAAAGTGCAGTGAGATTGCAAGTTACCATTAGTGTAACTGATCCGGGCACACCGACAACGACAGATACAACACAAGACTTCTGTTTGATAAACGCACCAACGTTTGCGAGTATTCAAACGAATCAGACTAATGTAGTTTGGTATAGTACTGTAACTGGTGGAACAGCGATTGCTCCGGCAACAGCTTTAACCAGCGGTACTTATTATGCTGCTTTATTAGACGCAACAACAGGATGTCAAAGTGCGGTGAGATTGCAAGTTACGATCAGTGTAACCGATCCGGGTACACCATCACTAGTAAATGCAGGAACTCAAAACTTCTGTTTGATAAATGCACCAACGTTTGCGAGTATTCAAACGAATCAGGCTAATGTAGTTTGGTACAGTACCGCAACAGGAGGAACAGCGATTGCTCCGGCAACAGCTTTAACCAGCGGTGTTTATTATGCTGCTTTGGTAAATACTACTACAGGTTGTCAAAGTGCGGTGAGATTACAAGTTACTATTAGTGTAACCGATCCGGGCACACCGACATTAGTAACAGCAGGAACTCAAAACTTCTGTCTGATAAATGCACCAACGTTTGCGAGTATTCAAACCACTCAGACTAATGTCGTTTGGTACAGTACCGCAACAGGCGGAACAGCGATTGCTCCGGCAACAGCTTTAACCAGTGGTGTTTATTATGCTACTTTGTTAGATGCAACAACAGGTTGTCAAAGTGCGGTAAGATTACAGGTTACCATCAGCGTAACCGATCCGGGCACGCCAACATTGGTAACTGCAGGAGTTCAGAACTTCTGTTTGTTAAGCTTACCGACATTTGCGAGTATCAAAACCAATCAGGCTAATGTAGTTTGGTATAGTACTGCTGTTGGTGGAACAGTAATTCCGCTAACAACACTCTTGACGACAGGTACTTACTATGGAGCTATTCTGGATCCGGTAACGGGTTGCGCAAGTGCTAACAGATTACAAGTTCAAGTTACTGTTGGAGCTCCAAATAACCCGACCACACCAAACTCTCAACAAGTATTTTGTTCTACAGCTGCTGCTACAGTGGCAGACATAGTAGTCAATGAAACAAATGTTGCTTGGTTCTATACCGTTTCGGGTGGTACACCAATTCCAGCAAATACGCTCTTAACAACACAATCGTATTATGGAGCTATTTATGATGCCACAAACGGCTGCGAAAGCTTAGTGAGATTGCAGGTTAGAGTAACAGTAGTACAACCTAGTCCTAAACCAACTACAGGTTCAGTTACACAAAACTTCTGTATTGTTGATGCTCCGACTGTTGCCAGTATTCAGGTAAATGAACCGAATGTGGTTTGGTATAGCACTCCTGCTGGTGGAACTATAATTCCATCGACAACAGCTTTGACCAGCGGTTCTTATTACGGTGCTGTTTTAAGTGCTGTTAATTGTGAAAACCCGGATAGATTAGAAGTGATCGTAGATGTAAATTCGCAAGGAATTATTACAACTTCAAAACCAGTACAAACTTTCTGTTTATCTGCAAATCCAACGATAGAAGATATCGAGGTTAATGAAACAGGTGCAATCTGGTATACTTCAGCTACTGGAGGAACTGTATTACCGGCAGGAACACTTCTTGTTGCAGGAACCTACTATGCTACAGCACAGGATAATATGACTAATGGCTGTAATAATGCTGTACGATTAGCAGTTGTAGTTAATTTCTCTAATGATGATTTGGTTCTGATCACAGCTAGTGACGATACGCCATGTGTTTTTGACGGGGTAACCTACTCAATTGCCAATGGAAAATCAAATTACGTATGGTCTATTACTAATGGAACGATTCTTTCAGGTGGAGGAGCATCAGACGGTTCAGTAACAGTTTCATGGTCCGATATCGGTCCTGGTAAAGTTGAGGTTGCCTATTTAAATACCTGTAATGATAATACTTATAAATCATTAGATGTAATAGTAGCTACCTGCTCAGACTTAACCATATCGAATGTTGTTAGTAATCCTACAGCAAATTTTGGAGATACTGTAATGTTCACTATAGTAGTAGGGAACGTAGGAATGGGGAACTTTATTAATGTAGAAGTTAATAACTTTTTACCAGCCGGCTATCGTTTTATCGGAGCATTTGTGACTTCAGGTGTATATACGGCTTCTACCGGAATGTGGAGTATACCAACTTTAAATTCAGGTCAGACCGTAAAACTGGAAATCACAGCTGAGGTATTACCACCTTTAAGTGTTAACACTAATAAAATGGGTAGTTCTCCACAAGGCAAAATGGCAGCAGCAATACCTGCGGATTATTATTTAGATGTCGCAAAAATTGTGGTTTCAATGCCTCTGGATGTTAATTTACTCAATAACACCGCTACAGCAACAATTACTCCGACCTGTTTAACAGTGTACAACGAGTTTACGCCAAATAGCGATGGACTAAATGATTTTTTCAGAATTGATTGTATCCAAACCTATCCGGACAATGAACTAAAAGTCTTCAATAGATATGGTGCATTAGTATACAGTAAAAGAAATTATGAAAATACTTGGGATGGAACTGCGAACGTTTCCGGAGTTGTGAATAGAGGAGATATGTTACCAACAGGTACTTATTTCTATGTGATAGACACTGGAGACGGAACGATTAAAAAAGGCTGGTTATCTATAATGAGATAAGCTTCTATTAATCATCTAATTAATTAACTAAATAAGTATCGTTATGAAACTATATATAAAATTATTAGAAACGTATTTCATTCTAATATGTTCTTTTATTACATTTTGTGCCAGCGCACAACAGGATCCACAGTACACGCAATACATGTACAACACTATGGCGATAAATCCGGCTTATGCCGGATCTACCGGAACTTTAGAAGCAACACTTTTGCATCGTTCTCAATGGGTTGGAATTTCCGGTGCTCCGGAAACACAATCGTTTTCTGCTCACACACCACTCCGCAATGAGAAAATTGGTCTGGGACTAAGTGTCGTAAACGACAAAATTGGTCCTTCAAGCGAATTGTATTTGGATGGAAACTTCTCTTATTCATTGCCACTTGGTTATGAAAAAAGATTAGCATTTGGTTTGAAAGCAGGTTTTAGAATGTTGGATATAGATTGGTCTAAAGGGAGATTTTATGATGAGAACGATGTTTTGTTAAATCAAAACATTAGTAACCAGATGAAACTGGCAGTTGGAGCGGGAATTTATTATTACACCGACAAATGGTATGTTGGGTTTTCAGTTCCAAGCTTCATTCAGAATGATTATTATGATGATGTACAAGAATCAATAGATTATGATCGCTTGCATTATTATTTAATGGGAGGATATGTATTTGACTTAAGTCCAAATTTAAAATTTAAACCGGCATTTTTAGTAAAAGCAGTAAATGGAGCTCCACTTACTGCTGATGTGTCGGCGAATTTTATGATTGCGGAAAAATTTGTAATTGGAGGTGCCTACAGAACGGATGATTCCGTTAGTATCTTGGCAGGTTTTCAAATAACAAAAAGTTTTTACCTCGGATATGCTTTCGATTATACGGTCAGCCAGTTAAATAAGTACAACGATGGTACACATGAATTCATTCTGCGTTACCAGTTTACTAAAAATCAAAGTAAAATCAAATCCCCAAGATTCTTCTAAAAATGAAGCTTATGAAAAAATTGTATATACTAAGTTTATTCGTGAGTTTTACGGTTAGTTTTGCTCAAACGAATTTAAAGAAAGCGGACGCATTGTTTAAAAACTTTTCTTATTTAGATGCTTCAAAAGCCTATGAGGAGTGTTTGCAAAACATAAAAAGTCCTTCAGCACAAACGTTAAAGAACGCTGCTGATTCGTATTACTTCAATTCCGATTCAAGGAATGCACTCAAATGGTACAGGAAGTTATACGAAGTGCAAGGCAATAATTTAACAGATATCTACTACCTGCGTTACATTCAATCTATGAAAGCAGTTATGGATTATGACGAGGCAGATAGGGTCACAAAAGAATATTTAAATAAAAAAGGTGATCAAAAAGAGATCAATCGCTATGTCGCTCAGAAAACTCAAATGGATAGTTTAGCTAAAACGAAATCTCTTTATCAAATTAGAAATTTAGATATTAACACCAGTAAATCTGATTTTGGAGCTACTTATTTTGTAGATAAAATTGTATTCTCTTCTGCCCGAGACACAACAAAATTCGGAGATAAGTTATACACCTGGAACAATCAGCCTTTCCTGAATTTGTATTTGGCCGACAGAAATCCTGCCGATGGTAGTTTGTTTAACGAAACAGTGTTTCTGGCAAACGTAATGACTAAATACCATGAGGCGACAGCTACTTTTGACAGTAGCGGGAAAACCATTTACTATTCGACAAATATTGTAAAGAAAAACAAACTGGTTGTAGATGAAAACAAAATCAACAATTTTCAAATTATCGAAGGAAGAATAGTAGATAATAAACTCGAGAATCCGCAAAAAGTGTTTTTTGACAGTGAAGAGTATTCCGTTGGACACCCATCTTTAAGTGATGACGGGCAGTTGCTCTTCTTTGCGTCAGACATGCCGAACGGATTTGGTGAAACAGATTTGTATTATGTAAAAATTGCGGCCGACGGAACCATGAGTTCTCCTGTGAATTTAGGACCAAAAATCAATACAATTGGGAATGAAGTTTTTCCTTTTTTCAGAAACGGAGTTCTTTATTTTTCTTCAGACGGGCATTATGGCTGGGGAGATTTAGATATTTATGAAAGCAAAATGTTGTCTGATGGAAGTTTTACGACACCCCGAAATTTAGGAGCGCCAATAAACAGCAACAAAGATGATTTTTCTTTTATAATTGATAAGGCCGGTGAATTGGGCTATATTTCTTCCAACAGAGACGGCGGTAAAGGAGACGACGATATTTACGCTTTTGAAAAAGGAAAACCAATTTGCAATCAATCGATATCCGGTATGGCAGTTGACAGAAAAACCAAATTGCCACTGGAAGACGTTGTAATTATGGCTTACAATTCCTATAGCGAAGTTCTGGGCGAAACAAAAACCAACTATGAGGGCAAATATGCAATAGAAGTTCCTTGTGGAAAAGTGATTAAAATGATTGCGGCAAAAATGAACTACAGTAGTGATGAAAAAACAGTAGAAACTACCAAGGTAAATGGAGGCGAAATCAAAGATGTCAATTTTGAACTTAGTAATTACGATGACTTAGTTGTAAAGAAAAAAGGAGTTGAAAAAGTAGACGTAAAACCAATTTATTTTGATTATGATAAGTACGATATTACACCTCTGGCTATCGAAGAGCTAACTAAGGTTGTTTTTATCATGCAAAAATTTCCAAACATCCGAATCAAGATAGAATCTCATACCGATTCTCGCGGAAAAGATGCTTATAATATGGTGCTTTCAGATAAAAGAGCCAAATCAACCCGTGATTATATTGTTTCTCAGGGGATTGATGCTTCCAGAATAGAAAGTGCAATAGGGTATGGGGAAAGCAGACTAATTAACAAATGTAAAAATGGTGTAAAATGTTCAGAAGCAGAGCATTTATTAAACAGACGTTCTGACTTTATCATTATCCAGAAATAGTTTTGTATTCCGGCTCTGGTGGTTTGATCAGAAGCTTAAAAGTGCAACACGAAGATACCATTGGAAGTTGGTTTTTATTAATTCTTTTTTTAAGAATGATGGACATGAAGGAAATCAGGTTGTATGAATTTACAACCTGATTTTTGGTTATTTAAAACTTTCATTTTTTGATGTTTTTCAATAAAAATAATCCTAATTTTGAGGTACAATTAAACAACATTCCAATCTGTATCATTTTAGTATTTTATGAGTATTCAAGAGACCATTCAAACGTTACGAAACGAACTTAATCAGCACAATTACAATTATTATGTACTTGATAATGCTACAATTTCGGATTATGAATTTGACATCAAATTAAAAGAGCTTCAGGACTTAGAAAATAAGAATCCGGAGTTTTTTGACGAAAATTCACCAACGCAGCGAGTAGGAGGTACAGTTACCAAGAATTTTAAAACAATTGCACATCAATACCGAATGTATTCTCTGGACAATTCCTACTCCAAAGACGATTTGGAAGATTGGCAAAACCGAATCCAAAAAGTACTGGGTAATGTTGATTTGCAATATACCTGCGAACTAAAGTATGATGGTGCTTCAATAAGCATTACGTACGAAAATGGAAAATTGACTCAGGCTTTAACACGTGGTGATGGTTTTCAGGGAGATGATGTAACGAACAATATTAAAACCATAAAATCAATTCCGTTACAGCTAAAAGGAAATTACCCGGATCGATTTGATATCCGTGGAGAAATTATACTTCCTTATGCCGGTTTTGAAAAAATGAACCAAGAATTAATCGAAATTGGTGAAACACCTTATTCCAACCCAAGAAATACAGCTTCGGGAAGTTTAAAATTGCAGGATAGTGCTGAGGTTGCCAAACGTCCGTTAGAATGCCTATTGTATTTTGTAACCGGTAATAATCTGCCTTTTTCCTCTCAGTATGATGGATTGGAATCAGCCCGAAAATGGGGCTTTAAAGTGCCAAATGAAGCCAAATTAGTTCATAATCTGCAAGAAGTTTTTGATTTTATTGATTATTGGGACGTTCATCGTCACGAACTGCCTTATGAAACGGATGGTGTAGTAATAAAAGTAAACAGCATTCAGCATCAGGAAGAATTAGGTTATACAGCAAAATCACCGCGATGGGCGATTGCTTATAAATTCAAATCAGAACAAGTTTCAACGAAATTAAATTCAATCTCCTATCAGGTAGGGCGTACAGGAGCAATTACACCCGTGGCAAACTTAGAACCTGTTCAATTGGCAGGAACCGTTGTAAAAAGAGCTTCTTTGCATAATGCAGATCAGATTGAGAAATTAGATATTAGAATTAACGATACGGTTTTTGTTGAAAAAGGAGGAGAAATTATTCCTAAAATCATTGCTGTAGATTTAGAAAAACGTCCCGAGAATTCGGAAATAACACACTATATAACACACTGTCCGGAATGTCAGACCGAGTTGGTCAGAAACGAAGGGGAAGCCAATCACTACTGCCCTAATTTTTATGGATGTCCGCCGCAGATTATCGGACGTATTCAGCATTATATTTCAAGAAAAGCAATGGATATTGAAGGTCTTGGAGGTGAAACGGTTGCTTTGCTTTTTAATAACGGATTGGTACATAATTATGCCGATTTGTATGAATTGACCGTGGAGCAAATCTTGCCTTTGGAAAGAATGGCGCAAAAATCGGCTGAGAATCTGGTAAATGGAGTTCAAAAATCAAAAGAGATCCCGTTCGAGAGTGTCTTGTTTGCTTTAGGAATTCGTTTTGTCGGAGAGACAGTAGCAAAAAAACTGGCCAAACATTACAAGAATATCGACGCATTAGCCCAAGCTTCTTTAATGGATTTGATTTTGGTGGATGAAATTGGCGAAAGAATTGCAAAAAGTGTTATTGAGTTTTTTGAGAATGAGGAAAATCAAAGTATAATTGAGCGCTTGAAAAATAAAGGCGTTCAATTTGAAATTGTTGAAAAAGTAAATCCGAACGCTACTGATAAATTCGCAGGAAAAACATTTGTGGTATCAGGTGTTTTTACTCAATTTTCGCGCGATGAATTAAAGAAAGCGATCGAGGATAACGGAGGAAAAGTAGGAAGTTCGATCTCTGCCAAAACAGATTTTGTGGTGGCAGGAGATAATATGGGACCAGCCAAATTAGAAAAAGCGAATAAGTTAAATATTCCAATATTGTCCGAAGAAGATTTTATAAACAAATTAAATGAAAGCGAATAAACCGTCTTTGATTTTGTTTTTTCTAGCCTTACTCTTTACGATCATTTTTGATTGTATGGAACAGGATTTCTTGGTAATCTATACGAAATCAATCGTTCTGCCGGCTATTTTTATTTATTTTCTGATTAGCAGTGATTTTAGAATCGGTAAGATAGAAAGTTTAATTTTTCTATTCTGTTTTATAGGCCAGGTCTTCGAAATCATGGCGATTGAAGCTTCTGAAATTGGTGGTGTACTGAGCTTTTTGATTGTTTATATCTTGCTTTTAATGATTTTTGTACGGGAACACGAAAAATTGAAACTAACCAGAAAAGATGTTTTGCCAATCGGTATAATTGTTATATTTCTGGTTTATCTGTTGGTTTCTATACTAAACCTACAGTTTTATAACATGAAGAAGTTTATTATTCTGTATACTATTTATGGCGTTGTTTTGGGGTTTGTGAGCTATTTTTCGTTTGCAAGTTATATCACAAAAGGAACCCATATCGCCTTGCTAATGTCATTAATGACGATTAGTTTTATGTTCTCCGATGTGTTTTACGTATTCAATCAAAGTTTTTCGCATTCCATTGTTTTAGTGATAATCCGGGATGCCACCCAAATTATGGCGTACTATTTTATGGTAGAATATTTTCTGGAAAAGATTAAAATTCAAAAGAAAATCAGATAAATTTTTTGGGTAGACAAAATTTCGTTTAACTTTAGATGACAGGATTTTCAGATACTTTACCGGTAATTAAATCAATTGTGTTGTGGGTGTAAAGCAACACCTTATTTTCGAAAAAATCACTTGAGAACCCACCACGAAATTGATACGCTTCAATTTGGTTTACAATTTCTCCATTGGTAGCATCCACCACATATTCTGCTCCCCAACTATTGGATTCAGTAGAAGAAGCGTAAAGGGCTAAAAGTTGTCCATTTTCTGTTTGAAATATATCAGAAGAGTTTATTCTTCCGCCATCTTTTCCTAAGTAGTTAAAGTCTTTATACCACTTTATTTTGTAATCGCGATCAAAGCAATACAAAACATTTGTTTCGGTGATCAGATAGATAAAAGTGAAATCGACCGAAAATTTTATTCGGCCTATCATTGCTTTGGTACCAAATTTAATCGATTCAGTCTTACCGGTAGCAAAATTGAATAAATAACAAGTATCTTTAGTATTCTCACAAGGCGCAAGAAAAGTATCATTTTCAGGATCTAGATCTCCTTTATAGGTTCTTATTTGTTTGGGTAATTCGGCGGTGATTTGCTGGAGTGACAAATCATAACAAAAGGGTTTCTTTTTGCTTGCGACGATTATAATTTTATTTCCTTTAGCATTAAACTCAACGTCATAAATACAATAATTGTCGGTATTTAGTAATACAGTTTCATTTTCATGATCTGTAATTACTAAATCCGTTCTGTAAGCTCTGGTGTTTGACGAAGTTCTGGTAATGGCAATCCTTTTTCCGTCAATTGAGATGTTTTGGGGCTCCCATTCCGGAAAATCAGTTAAGTATTTTTTTTCCTGAGTATTAAAATCAAATAAAAAAAGTCCTTTTGTATTATTTGGTTTTCTATTTCCAAACAATCCAATTTTAGAATGCCTGTTTACGATCATGTCTTAGTCTTTGTATTTTAGGAATCAAATAAAAGGTAATTACACAATAATAGACCTTCCTTGATTGCTGTGTGCTTTGTCTTTGTCAAAGTAGAAATCAATTCGGCCTAAGTTAATTCCGTAACAACCAACTTGATTTACCAATACTTCTGTTCCGATTTTGTTTTTTACAACAGTCGGTTTGTCCAGAAAAGTATGCGTATGTCCGCCAATAATTAAATCAATATCCTGAGTTAATTGCGCCAGTTTTAAATCGCAGATTCTTGAGGGATCATTTTTATATTCGTAACCCAAGTGAGAAAGGCAGATTACCAAATCACATTTTTCTTCTTTTTTTAATAATTGAGTCATATCCTGAGCAATTTCGACAGGATTGTTATAGATGGTCTCTTGGTACATTTGTTTGTCAACTAAACCGGCAAGCTCAATTCCAACACCAAAAACACCTACTTTGATTCCGTTTTTGTGAAAAATTTTATACGGTTTTATAAGCCCGTTCATAACGGTGTTTTTAAAATCGTAATTAGAACAAATAAAATCAAAACTGGCATGAGGCATTTGAGCATGTAAACCATCAAGTCCGTTGTCGAAATCATGATTTCCGATCGTTGAGGCATCATATTTCATCATACTCATCAGCTTAAATTCAAGTTCACCTCCATAGTAATTAAAATACGGAGTTCCTTGAAAAATATCACCGGCATCCAATAAAAGCACATTTGGATTTTCTTTGCGAATGGTTTCTATAAGAGCCGCTCTGCGAGATACACCACCTTTATTTGCATTACGCGGATCATCAGCCGGAAAAGGGTCGATGTGACTGTGCACGTCGTTGGTGTGTAAAACAGTTAAGTGTTTAATATCGTTGGATTCAAAACTGCTTAATGATAAACCTAAGCTTAATAAAGCAGTACTGGCAGCCGTTTTTTCGATAAATTCTCTTCTTTTCATTGGTATATTTTTTAGCTGGACGCTGAGTGTAATTGTAATTTAAATGGAGTTATTCTTCTGTTATTCTAATGTCTTTGGCCACCGGAATCGTGTCTACTTCCTTAAAGTAATCAATCAGTACATTTCGAAGTTTGTAATTCAAATCAAATTTCTGAGTAGTTTTTAAGAAAAAGTTCATGTTGTCTCCGCCATTTGCCAGGTAATCATTGGTAGCAACATAATACGTTTTGTTGGTATCAAGCGGTTTTCCCTGAACAAGTATGTTTTTTGGTGTATTGTCTTTAGAGATTGTAAAAGTCATTCCTGCCAAAGGATGCGGTTTTTTCTCCTTAATAATATAAGAGGTCATTGCTACGAGTTGTTCTCCTTTTAGAGCCAGAACCACCAGATTGTTTTCGAAAGGCATAATTTCAAAAGCCGTTCTTTTGGTAACATTCCCTTTTGGTAATATAGCACGGATTCCGCCATGATTTAAAAAACACAAATCGATATCTTTTTTCTCACGAGCATTAAAAACGGTATTCCCTCTTTTTAAGCAAACATCAGCAATTAGATTACCAATACTGGTTTGCCATTTTCCGGTACTTTTTTCCAGTGTTTCAGGGGAATAAGCTAAAATACTGTCCAAATCTTTATTGATGTTATTGCGATAGGGAGTAATAAAAGTTTCGATTTCCGGAGTTTGTGGAGCTTTCTCGGTTATAGGAAGTTGTTTCCCTTCTATCTTCGTTAAATTGTAGTTCTTGCTACAAGAAGTTATAAAAAAAAGTGTTAAGAATATAACAAAAAGTTTTAAAAACCCGTTATACTTTTTTAGTTTTACCATCTTAAATGCGACTTAAATAATTAATTTTGTAATCTCGTAAATGTACTATGTTTTTAAATTACATAAAGGAATTTTTTATAAAAAAATCGTTAAAAAATAACTTGCGTAGCGTAAAAAATGAAGTCTTTACAAGTGCTATACAAACAATTGGTTTACTGGTTGATGAGACTAAGTTTAAACATTCAAAAGAGCTGATAAAAGAGCTTGTCTTGAATGGAATCAACCCCGATAACATAAAAATTGTTGCGTATAGAGATAAATTTAAGGAGAAAAAAACGTATTCAAGACCCACATTTGGTAGAAAACACATCAATTGGAAAGGGGAGATTGAAACAGATTTTTTAACTGAATTTATCGAAACAGAATTTGATCTTTTGATTAGTTATTACGACATCGAAAAAACGATTTTGATGTTGATAACGGCGAAGTCAAAGGCAAAATTTAAAGTTGGTTTTACATCCGTCGATAAAGAATTAAACCGATGGATGATAGATACCACCCTGGAAAATTATAAACTTTTCGTTTTCGAATTGTTTAGGTATTTAAAGAACATTAAATAAATTATAAAGTAGAATATGCAATCATTAATAGGAACCGGTGTTGCTCTGGTAACTCCATTTAAAAAAGACTTTTCAATTGATTTTGAAGCATTACAACGAATCGTTAATTTTTCGATCGATGGAGGAGTTGAGTATCTTGTTGTTATGGGGACCACAGCAGAAAATGCTACCTTGACGCAAGCAGAAAAAGAATTGGTTATAGATGCAGTTGTAGAATATAATAAAGGAAGATTGCCTCTTGTACTGGGTGTTGGAGGTAATAATACCATGCAACTGGTTGAGGAATTAAAGACTAGGGATTTTTCTGCATTTGAAGCTATTCTTTCTGTTTCTCCTTATTATAATAAACCGACACAAGAAGGTATTTATCAGCATTTTAAAGCAATAGCTGAAGCTTCTCCTATACCTGTGATATTGTATAATGTACCGGGAAGAACGTCAAGTAATATGTTGCCGGCAACAGTAGTGCGTCTGGCAAATGATTTTGAAAATATAGTAGCCATAAAAGAAGCAGCAGGAGATGTAGTGCAAGCCATGCAGCTGATAAAAAATGCACCGAAAGATTTTCTTGTAATTTCAGGAGATGATATGATTGCTTTGCCAATCGTTTTGGCCGGTGGAGCAGGAGTAATTTCTGTAATTGGACAAGGTTTTCCAAAAGAATTTTCAGAAATGATCCGTTTAGGATTGAATAAAAAAGTAAATGAAGCTTTTAAGACGCAGTACTTTTTATCCGATTGTATTGATATGATTTTCGAACAGGGAAATCCTGCCGGAATCAAACAAGTATTCAAAGCCCTTGGTATTGCTGAGAACACAGTGCGTTTGCCATTGGTAACGGTAGACGATGAACTGGCAAACAGGTTGAATGAATTTGTTAAAAAAAGCATTAAAGTAGAGCAGGATTAACGGTATTTTATTATACCAAAAAAATATTTTGTAGTAGCTAAATTAATAACTAAATTTGCCACCGGAACTTCGGTGTGATTTTGCTTTGGCACAATTGTCTGAGTAATCATAATAAAAGTAATAAAATGAAAAAAATAGTATCTCTATTAATTGTTGTTGCCCTTTTTTGTTCTTGTAGTGATTACCAAAAAGCATTAAAAAATGAAGATGTTGCAGCAAAGTTTGAAGTAGCAACAAAAATGTATGATGCTGGCAAATATTCAAAGGCAATTCGTCTTTTTGAACAATTGGCACCTACGTATAGAGGTAAACCTCAGGCTGAAAAACTGTTTTACATGTTTTCTCAGTCGTATTATAAGACCAAACAATATTATTTGGCAGGTTACCAGTTTGAAAGTTTTGTTTCGGGTTACCCACGAAGCGAGAAAGTGCAGGAAGCTGCTTTTCTTGGGGCTTACAGTTATTCAAAATTATCACCTGTTTACAGTTTAGATCAGACTGATACAGCAAAAGGATTAGAGAAATTACAAGCCTTTATTGATAATTACCCGAATTCAGAATACATTGGTCAGGCAAATGATGCCGTAAAAGTTTTAAATGGGAAACTAGAGAAAAAAGCATACGAAAATGCCAAAGGATATAATTTGATTTCAGATTATAAATCAGCTTTAATCGCTTTTGATAATTTTATTGCTGATTTTCCGGGAACACCTTTTAAAGAGGATGCATTGTTCTATAAATATGATTCTGCATACAAATTGGCAATAAACAGTATTCCGGCAAAAATGCAGGAACGTTTAAATGTGGCAAAGGTGGCGTATGGTAACTTAATTAAGTTTAAGAGCGATACCAAATACAAAGTGAAGGCTGAAGAAATGAATGCCAGAGTTGAAACAGATTTACAAAAATTTACTAAATAAAATAAAGTCATGGATTTAAAAAAGACGAATGCTCCTGTAAATACAATAACTTACAATAAAACAGTTATTGAAGAGCCAACAGGAAATGTGTATGAGGCAATTACCATTATGGCTAAAAGAGCAAATCAGATTAATTCTGAAATCAAAAAAGAATTAACTGAGAAGTTAGAAGAGTTTGCTACTTACAATGACAGTCTTGAGGAAGTTTTTGAAAATAAAGAGCAAATTGAAGTATCTAAATTTTACGAAAAATTACCTAAACCACACGCTTTAGCTGTTCAAGAATGGTTAGACGGTAAAACATACCACAGAGGTACAAACAAATAATAGTATAATGTCAGTTTTAAACGGAAAGAAAATTTTACTGGGAGTTTCCGGTGGAATTGCAGCGTATAAAACAGCATCATTAGTACGACTTTTTATAAAAGCAGGTGCACATGTCCAAGTGATAATGACACCTGCTTCTAAGGATTTTGTAACGCCACTTACGTTATCTACACTATCCAAAAATCCGGTACATTCCAATTTTTTTAATCAGGATGATGAAGATGCTGTTTGGAACAATCATGTCGAATTAGCACTTTGGGCTGATTTAATGCTTATTGCTCCGGCAACCGCAAATACATTATCTAAAATGACAACCGGTAACTGTGATAATCTTTTGATTGCAGCTTACTTATCGGCTAAATGTCCTGTTTACTTTGCTCCGGCAATGGATTTGGACATGTACAAACACCCTTCTACAATTGCGAGTTTTACTGCTTTAAAGCAATTTGGTAATACTATGATTCCTGCAGAAAACGGAGAATTGGCCAGTGGCCTTTCCGGTGAAGGAAGAATGGCTGAACCTGAGAACATAATCGCATTTCTTGAAGCTGATTTAGAGAGCAAATTGCCTTTAAAAGGAAAAAAAATACTAATTACTGCAGGACCAACATACGAAGCAATAGATCCTGTGCGTTTTATAGGAAATCATTCTTCGGGAAAAATGGGGTTTGATATTGCAAATGCAGCGGCAGATTTAGGAGCCAGTGTTGTTTTAGTTTCGGGGCCAACCCATTTTAAAGCAAAAAACACCTCAATCAAAGTTGTAAGTGTCGTATCAGCACAAGAAATGTACGATGCCTGTCATCTGTATTTTGACGATGTTGATGTGGCTGTTGCAGCAGCGGCAGTTGCCGATTATAAGCCAAAAGTAGTAGCCTCGCAGAAAATAAAAAAAGCAGCGGATGAATTTTCGATTGAACTCGAGAAAACAAAAGATATTTTATTATCACTTGGCAATACTAAGAAAAATCAATATTTGATTGGCTTTGCATTAGAAACTGAAAATGAAATTGAGAATGCTAAGTTGAAAATTCAGAAAAAAAACTTAGATTTGATTGTTTTAAATTCCTTACAAGACGAAGGTGCCGGTTTTAAGAAAGAAACCAATAAAATTACTTTTATTGATAAAAATTTTAAAATTGAGCCGATGGAATTAAAATCAAAAGAATTAGTGGCTGCTGATATTTTGAATAAAGTGATTTCACATTTTTCATAAACAGCACTATTGATTTTAAATCGAAAACGGAATTAAAAATTAGCGCTAGTCTATTTCGCTAAAAGCAAATATTATGTTCGTATGTGTAAAAAAATAGTTACTATTCTGGTATTTTTGATTTTTGGCTTTTCGCAGGCGCAGCAGTTAAATTGTACTGTAACTATAAATACGGAAAGACTTGCAACTCCAAATCAACAGGTTTTCAAAACGCTTGAGACCGCTTTGTCTGAATTCGTAAATAAAACCGATTGGGCCGGATCTGTTTTGAAGCAAAACGAACGCATCAATTGTTCGATGTATATTACGCTGTCATCGTATAATTCCAATCAGTATTCGGGAACAATCCAGATACAGGCTTCAAGAATGGTCTATAATTCGACTTATTCCTCTCCGATTTTTAATTATAACGATAAAGATTTTAGTTTCAGTTATACCGAATACGAGCCTTTATTATTTAATCCGACTAATTTTGAATCTAATTTAGTTTCTTTAGTTTCCTTTTACAGTTTTATGATTTTAGGAATAGATGCCGATACGTTTCAGATGGGTGCAGGAAGTTCTTATCTGGAAACGGCTCAGAATATTGCAAACGTTGCGCAACAAGGTGGTTATAAAGGATGGAGTCAGTCAGACGGTGTACAAAACCGTTATTTTTTAATAAACGACATGCTTTCTCCTACTTACAGTGATTTAAGACAAACGTGGGCTTTATACCACTCAGGTCTGGATACCATGAACCAGGATTTAAAAGCAGCAAAAGAGAAGATAAAGTCTTCTATACTGCTTATTGCTAAAGTAAATTCGGTTAAACCGAACGCTTTTTTAACCCGGATATTTTTTGATGCCAAATCAGATGAGATTGTTTCAATCTTTTCGGGCGGTCCCAGTATTCCGATCACCGATTTAACGGATGTTTTAAGCAGAGTTTCGCCATTGAACGCTACGAAATGGTCGCAAATAAAATTTTAATTGCTTGCTGTTATTTTAGTTTCCTCATTACTATTTTTTATACTTATCAATTTTTCTTATGATTACTTCACTGTCAATTAAAAACTATGCTCTGATTGAAAAACTCGCTATTGATTTTTCAAAAGGATTTTCGATAATTACAGGAGAAACAGGTGCCGGAAAATCGATTATTCTGGGAGCAATAGGTTTGGTTCTTGGAAAAAGAGCCGATTTAACTTCACTAAAAAATAAAGAAGAGAAATGTGTTATCGAAGCACAATTTGAAATCTCAAAATACAATCTGAAAGAGTTTTTTGAAGCAAATGATCTCGATTATGAAGAAGAAACAATTATTAGACGTGAAATTCTGCCTTCAGGAAAATCGCGTGCTTTTATTAATGACAGTCCGGTAAATCTTCAGGAATTACAGGATTTGAGTTTGTTTTTGATTGATATTCATTCGCAACAGCAAACTCAGGAGCTTTCTGATGAAAGTGTTCAGTTTAAAATAATTGACGCAATTGCCAATAATACAGAGGTAATAGGTTCCTATCAAAAACTACTCAAGACTTATAAATCTGATAAGTCAAAACTAAATGCGTTGCTGAAAAAGCAAAGTGATTCAGGGAAAGAGCAGGAATACAACACTTTTTTATTGAATGAATTGGTTTCGGCTAAATTAAAATCAGGGGAACAAGAAGAACTGGAAGCTGAGTTTGAAAAACTGAATAACGTTGAAATTATAAAAGAATCAATCGATAAATCGTTGTCGATTTCTAATGAAGAACAATTTGGAGTTTTTCATAATCTGAACGAAATCAAAACTTCTTTGCAAAAAATAGCTCTTTTTTCTGTGGAATATCAGAGTTTGTTTGAAAGAATTACCAGTGTTGCAATTGAATTTGATGATGTTTCGAGAGAATTGCAAAATGCTTCCGAAAAATTAATAAATGACCCTGAGAAGTTAGAACTAACCAATCAGAAATTGCAATTGATTTACAATCTTCAAAAGAAACATCAGGTCACTACCGTTGACGAATTGCTTCAGATTCAGGCTAATTTGGAAAGTGCAGTTATTGAATTAGGGAATATCGAGGAAGAAATTGCGGTTTTATCACAGTCACTAGAGCAGAAAACATTGGAATTAGATGCTTTCTCAGTGATAATTCACCAAAATAGAGAGAATGCCATTCCGGTTTTATCGAATCAGTTAATTACGATTCTTGAAACTTTAGGAATGCCAAATGTTCGTTTTAATATGGAACTTTTGCCTTCTGAGACCTATTTTCAAAACGGAAAAGACGAATTGCAATTTTTGTTCTCTGCCAATAAAGGAACCGATTTCGGATTGCTTAAAAAAGTGGCTTCCGGAGGAGAAATGTCCCGTATCATGTTAGCTGTTAAAGCAATTTTGGCAAAGTATTCTAAATTACCTACTTTAATTTTTGATGAAATCGACACCGGAGTTTCGGGAGAAATTGCCATCAGAATGGGGGAGATTATGAAAGAAATGAGCGCTACAATGCAGATATTTGCCATTACCCATTTGCCACAGATTGCGGCAAAAGGAGATTCTCATTTCAAAGTCTTCAAATCTACGGTTGATGAAGATACACAGTCCGAATTAAAGTTACTGTCTCAGGAAGAAAGAGTTACGGAAATCGCTCAGATGCTTTCCGGCGCCAACATTTCAGATTCGGCGTTAAATCATGCAAAAGAATTATTAAATTAAATATTTAATTTATATTTGCTCAACAAATTTATATATAATCGATGTTTAAAGAAATAACTTTTTTTTTCTTTTTTATTATCCAGCTCAATGCTCAGGATGGTAATCAGAATGTTGTAAGTTCTGAATTAAATACGAGTGGAACTTCTTACTTAGTTAAAGATTATCCGCAAGGTGTTTATCCTACATTCGATGATCTTCTTCAAAAGAAGGGGATAAATATGGGGGACGCTATAGAAAGAAGACCTATTGTTGGTTATCAAAAAAATTCTCTTGCTAAAGATGTTGTTGCTGATCAGGTTTACTTTTATTTTAAAAGAGACAGTGTTAGAGTAAGTAATTATGCTGCAATATCTTATAACGGTAGTTTGTATATTCAACAAAGATTAATTAAAAAGCTTGCCTCTAAAAAAGATAAAAATCAAGAAGGTAATGATTTGAATTCTTATCATAGAGTTATAAGTGATGGTAAGTTCTGGTATTTTGAAGGGCCTTATGCAAACATGTGGTCTAAAGCCTTTGCGTATGGAACAGGAGGAGCGGTTGGAATGGTTGTTGGTTCTAATTTGAACAAATTGAAAGGAATTGTATTTAACGTTGAAAAAAAAGAGTTTAATTTCATAAGAGATTGTGAAGGTTTGAATCTTCTTATTGAAGAATATAAAGGAACCAGGATAGAGTGTAGTGATAAGGAGGTGGGTATTTTGGTTGTCCGTGAGAATATCGATAAAATTATTAAGTAATACTGTATTCAATAGTATTTCGGTATAAAAAGAATAAAGCTAAAATTGAAATAAAAAAAATATGATTATAGAGCCTAGAATGAGAGGATTTATTTGTTTGACATCACACCCAAAAGGATGCGAGCAAAATGTTAAGAATCAAATAGAATATATCAAATCAAAAGGACCAATTGCCGGAGCTAAAAAAGTATTGGTTATTGGTGCGTCAACAGGTTTTGGATTAGCTTCCAGAATTACAAGTGCTTTCGGGTCTGATGCGGCTACAATTGGAGTGTTTTTTGAAAAACCACCAGTTGAAGGAAAAACAGCTTCTCCGGGCTGGTACAATTCTGCGGCTTTTGAAACTGAAGCGCATAAAGCAGGTTTATATGCAAAAAGTATCAACGGTGATGCTTTTTCAAATGAAATTAAAAGACAAACTTTAGATTTAATAAAAGCTGATTTAGGACAAGTAGATCTTGTAATTTACAGTTTGGCTTCGCCAGTACGTTTGCACCCTGTAACAGGAGTTTTGCACCGTTCTGTTTTAAAGCCAATCGGACAAACATTCACAAACAAAACAGTTGATTTTCATACCGGAAATGTAACAGAAGTTTCGATTGCACCGGCTAATGACGATGATATCGAAAATACCGTTGCTGTAATGGGTGGTGAAGACTGGACCATGTGGATGGATGCTTTAAAAGAAGAAAATTTATTAGTTGAAGGAGCTACAACAGTTGCTTATTCATATATCGGGCCATCATTAACAGAGGCAGTTTACCGTAAAGGAACGATAGGTCGTGCAAAAGATCATTTAGAAGCTACAGCATTTTCGATCACTGAAAGTTTGAAATCAGTAGGAGGAAAAGCGTATGTATCAGTAAATAAAGCTTTGGTTACTCAGGCAAGTTCTGCAATTCCGGTTATTCCATTGTATATTTCTTTGTTGTATAAAATCATGAAAGAAGAAGGAATTCACGAAGGTTGTATCGAACAAATTCAACGTTTGTTTCAGGACAGATTGTATTCCGGATCAGCAGTTCCAACAGATGATAAAGGAAGAATCAGGATCGACGATTGGGAAATGCGTGAAGATGTTCAGGTAAAAGTGGCTAAACTTTGGTTAGAGGCAACTACAGAATCTTTACCGGGAATTGGAGATTTAGCAGGATACAAAAATGACTTCTTAAATTTATTTGGATTTGAATTTGCAGGAGTTGATTACAAAGCAGATGCAAATGAAGTTGTAAATATTGAAAGTATTAAATAAGTACCGCTTATCATATATAAAACCATCAACCAAAAGTTGATGGTTTTTTTGTGAATATACCATATCTTTGTTGAAATTTTTAAGCTTAAAACAGTTACTACTCTAATACCCCCTATTCCATTATGATTTTTTCTTTAATTATACCCGTGTATAATCGACCAGACGAAGTTGATGAACTTTTAGAAAGTTTATCTAAATCTGATTATAATGAAGCTTTTGAAATTGTTCTTGTTGAAGATGGTTCTTCAATACCATGTAAAGAGGTGGTGATGACCTATCAGGGAAAACTTAATATTTCCTATTATTTCAAAGAGAATTCAGGACCGGGAGATTCAAGGAACTTTGGGATGCAAAAGGCGAGAGGAGATTACTTTATCATTTTTGATTCTGATTGTATTATTCCGCCTCACTATCTGACCGAAGTGCGAAAAGAACTTAATGCTAATTATGTAGACTGTTTTGGAGGACCTGATAAGGCCCTGGATAGCTTTTCTGATATTCAGAAGGCAATCAACTTTGCGATGACTTCTTTTCTTACTACAGGAGGAATTCGTGGGGGGTCTGAGAAAATCACCAAATTTCAGCCAAGAAGTTTTAATATGGGAATTTCGAAGAAAGCTTTTGAAGTTTCAAACGGTTTTGGAAATATTCATCCCGGAGAAGATCCGGATCTATCGATTCGTTTGTGGAATTTAGGTTTTGAAACCAGATTGTTTCCTGATGCATTTGTGTATCACAAACGTAGAATAGACTGGGAAAAGTTCTCGATTCAAGTACATAAGTTTGGAATCGCGAGACCTATTTTGAACAGTTGGTATCCGGAGCACAATAAAATTACTTTTTTCTTTCCGACAGCTTTTATAATCGGCTTGTTAGTAGCTTTTTTATTGTTAATTTTTAATATTGATCTTTTCTTACAAATATATTTTGTATATTTCGTTATTATTTTTCTTACTGCCAGCATTCAGAATAAAAGCATTAAAATAGGGTATTTGTCAGTAATAGCAGTTTGGAAACAGTTCTACGGTTATGGAACCGGGTTCTTGAAATCATTTGTTAAGATTATTCTATTAAAGAAAAAACCGCAAGAGGCGTTTCCTCGTATGTTTTTTAAATTGTAGTATGACAAAAGTTATTGGTTTGACAGGTGGCATTGGAAGTGGTAAAACAACAATCGCGAACTATTTTAAGGAGTTGGGGGTTCCGGTTTATATCGCAGATGACGGAGCCAGAAAAATAATGCAGTCTGAAGTCATTCTAGAACAGATAAAAACGATTTTCGGAAATGCTGTTTTCGAGAATAATGTTTTAAGCAGACCCAAACTGGCTGAGATCGTATTTAAAGATAAGGAGAAGTTAGACCGGTTAAATGCAATTGTGCATCCTGCCGTTAAAGCGGATTTCGAGGCATGGTTATTGCAACATGAAAAGTACGAATATATAATTTACGAAGCCGCAATTTTATTTGAAAGCGGTCGTTATAAAGAATGTGATTTTATAATAACAGTTACTGCCCCGGAAGAAATAAGAATTAAACGGGTTTTAGAACGTGACAATACCACAAGAGAGCATGTTTTAAGCCGCATGAAAATGCAATGGAATGATGAAAAACGCATTTCTGGAAGCAATTTTGTAATTAATAACGAGAATCTTAAAAAAGCTAGAGAAGAAGTTGTTAAAATTCTTAAAATTTTAAATATAAAACAAAATCAGTCTTAAATGTTAATATTTGGTTAATGTATTATTTAGTATATTGTTAAAATATTAATTTTGTTTCGATGAATAAATTATTTTTTAGAATACTTGTTTTACTGATGAGCTTGTCCTTAATTGGGATAATTCTGGTTCAAGTATATTGGTTTAACTCTTCGTTTAAGAACAATGACGAACAGTTTAAGTATCATGTTACTCAGGTAATTGGAAATGTTGCAGACAAGCTTGAGCAGCAGGAAGAGTACAGTTTTTATGACAAATACAACAGAATAAAAGACAGTACCGGTAAAACTCCGAAAAAAGAAGATTTGCTTCAGGTTTATTACGTTCAAAGAAATACAAAAACAAATAAGACTATTATTTATTCTAATACGCTGACCTCTGAGGATTATGATATAAATGGTTCGCTTTTTAATAAAAAATTCAGCAGCGAGCGATTTAAAAATTTCAGTGCAAAACGCGTTACAGAAGTTTACAATAATAATGGTATTGACAATAATTCGTTGAATCAAACTGTTATACCGGATCTTAAAATAGAGAAATCAGGTAGTTTAGACATTTTAAATAAAGTACAACAACAAATTCAGTACAAAGATATTGCTTCTTTAACCCCAATAGAAGGAAGAATTACCGGAGATAAGCTTCAAAAACTATTAAAAAAGGAATTAGAAGAATATGGTGTTAAAACCAAATTTGAATATGGTGTTTTAAATAGTGGCCTGGCAACAAAAGTGAAATCGGAAGGTTTTCATTATGACAAAGACGCAAGTTATCATGTACCTATATATACGGACAATGAAGGAAATAGTAAATATGAATTGTTTATCACCTTCCCACATAAAAAGAAGTTTTTATTATCTGAGTTATTAAGTATTACGATACTATCAATAATTTTTACATTAATTATAATAGTTGCCTATACAAGTGCGTTAAATCAATTAATACGACAAAAGCATATTTCTGAAATCAAAACCGATTTTATAAATAATATGACGCATGAGTTTAAAACTCCGATTGCAACAATAAATTTAGCGCTTGACGCCATTCGGAATCCGAAGATTATTGAAGATAAAGAAAAGGTTTTCCGATATCTTCAGATGATTAGAGATGAAAACAAGAGGATGCATGCACAAGTAGAGAATGTTCTTAGAATCTCTAAATTAGAAAAAAGAGAATTAGATATTTCAAAAGAGCCAACTGCCGTTCACGATATTATTGATGATGCAATTGAGCACGTAAATTTAATTTTAGAAGACAGACAAGGAACTGTTGTGAAGCATTTGAATGCTGCAAGAACAACCTGTCTGATCAATGAAGTTCATTTTACAAACGTTTTGGTAAATATTTTAGAAAACGCAATAAAATATTCGCCAGATATACCTGAAATTGAAATTTTTACAGAAAACGTCAAAGACATGATTCTGATAAAAGTAAAAGATAATGGTTTAGGTATGAGTAAGATAGCTCAGAAAAGAGTTTTTGAGAAATTTTACAGAGAACATACCGGAGACTTACATAATGTAAAGGGACATGGTTTAGGCCTTGCTTATGTAAAAAGAATAGTAGAGGATCACAATGGTCAAGTATATGTTGAAAGCGAAAAAGGAAAAGGTAGCACCTTTATAATAAAAATACCATTAATAAATTAAAATATGGAAAATAATAACAAAAGAATACTTTTAGTAGAAGATGACCTTAATTTTGGGGCAGTTCTTAAAGATTATCTAATGTTAAATGACTTTGAAGTTACTTTAGCTAAAAACGGTATGGAAGGTTTCGAAAAATTCAAGAAAGATGTATATGATTTATGTATTCTTGATGTAATGATGCCGTATAAAGATGGTTATACCTTAGCAAAAGAAATTAGAGAGAAAAACAGCGAAGTGCCAATTATCTTCTTAACAGCAAAATCAATGAAAGAGGATGTGTTAAAAGGATACAAAGCAGGTGCTGATGATTACTTAAATAAACCTTTTGATTCAGAAGTTTTATTGATGAAAATCAAAGCCATTATCCAAAGAAAATCTGCGGATACAAAAGCAGAACAAGTGCAGTTTGAGTTTAATATTGGTAAATTCCACTTAAACTCTAAACTTAGATTCTTAACTTTTGAAAATGATGAAGCAATTAAATTATCTCCAAAAGAGAACGAATTGCTTAAGATGCTTATTCTTCATGAAAATGATTTGATGCCAAGAGAATTAGCGTTAACTAAAATCTGGAGAGACGATAACTATTTTACTTCAAGAAGTATGGACGTTTATATCGCTAAACTTAGAAAATATCTAAAAGCAGATGAAGATGTTGAGATCTTAAACATTCACGGAGAAGGTTTCAGATTAGTTGTTAAAAGCAAAATTGCTGAATAAGTAGATTCACCTTATCGAAAATAAATGGAAGCTCTGAGAAATCAGAGCTTTTTTTATGATGTATCGGTAAAACCTTTGGAGGAATCTGAGACTTGCCTTGCAAGTTAGAGAAAGAACTTTTGATCTGTTCGGCACTGACGAGGGCGTTCCGCGCGCGGACTTAAGTCAATTAAATGAGCAAACGTTACTACTGTTCCCGTTTTGTGTTCTTTCGACGAAGGAGAGGTTTTCGTTTACAAGCTCGTATTTATGGAGTTTCTTACGGAGATTTCTCCTTCGTCGAAAGGACAAATGGGGCGTGCTATTTTAAATAAAGGGGGGGCGTAAACCACTTTGCAACTTTTGATCTGAATTTCACCAATTGGCACGAATTATTTTTTTGCCACTGATTAAAAGGATTTACACAGATTTTGTAAATCATTTAATCCTTTAATCTGTGGCTTTCTTTGCTCATAGGTCTGTAAAGTTAGCAACTCTTTGTCAAAGTTGTAAACCCACTTTCTTGAAATCTGTGACAAAAAAAACGCACACAGGTTAAATGGATTAAAAGAATTTGATTTCAGATTCTGATTTAGTTGTATTTTATTTCCAGTTAACTTGTAAGGCAAAACAGATTTTATCTTTTTTGGTAATGCTAAAAGTGGAATCAATTTCCGTTTCGCTTTCATGAATAACAACAGCATCATTTAGCGATAACTCTTTCATGAAATTCATTTCAAAACTGGCGATTTCCTGCTTTAAAATTTTGTTTGGATCAACGTGGTCTAAACACCATTCCAGATATTTTACATTGTTGGCGTGATTTACAATATCTAAATCAGATAAGTAAACGGTTTTTTCAAATACAGACTCTTTTTCCGGATTGACATTTATTTTAGAGAAACCTTCTACAGTTGCTCTGTTTTCAGGAAATAATTCAAAATGTTGGTAGGGTAACGCTAAGGCTTCGGGACGACGGGCTTTGGTGTTGAATACGGCCCAGAATGTTTCACTTCCAACAATCTTTTTACCATTAACATATATTTCCAGTGCACGAACAGAACGTGAATTCTCAAGACTGTTTATCCATGTTTTTACCGTTACGGTATCCTGCCATTTTGGTAAAGCGGTTACTTCAACACGCATTCGGCTTAATACCCAGGCCTGATCAAATTCCTGCATATCAGCAAAACTAATGCCTCCAACTTCTGAGTGTGCCGCAGCGGTTAGTTGCAGAAGGTTACACAAATCAGTATATTTTAAATAACCGTTTGGGGTGCATTGTGTAAAATTAATTTCCCATTCTTTGCTTAAAACGGAAGTGAAATTTGGAGATATAGGCATTTTTTAATTTTAAATTTATGACTTTAGATTTTAGATTGAATGTACTTGATGATTTCGCTTTTTGGAGTAGCATAATCAAACCATTTGGTACTTTCATTTCGTTTGAACCAGGTCAATTGACGTTTGGAAAAACGACGCGTGTTTTTCTTGATTTCTTCAATCGCAAAGGCAAGCGTGAATTCTTTGTCAAAATAACTAAATAATTCTCTGTAACCGACCGTTTGAAGTGCATTTAACGCTTTATTAGGATAAAGTCTTTCGGCTTCTGTAAGTAAACCTTCCTGTATCATTATATTAACACGTTGATTGATACGATCGTAAATAACAGCTCTGTCGGCTTCTAAACCAATTAAGATCGGAGTGAAGTTTCGGTTGCCTTTTTTCTGATTCAGGAAAGAAGAATAGGGTTTTCCGGTTCCTAGGCAAACCTCTGTAAAACGCATCATACGCTGTGGATTTTGTAGCGTTTGTGGGTTTTCCAGGTTTATTTTTTGATAATAATCAGGGTCCAGCTTTTTTAGTTGTTCTTGCAGGTAGTTGATTCCGAGTTTTTCATAATTGGAATTTACTTCGGATCTGATTTCGGGATCAATTTCCGGAAATTCATCAAAACCTTTTAAAACGGCATCGACATATAAACCTGAACCACCAATTAAAATGGCGAAATCATTTTCCTGAAACAACTGCTCCAGTTTAATCAGTGCTTCTTTTTCGTAGTCACCAACTGTGTAATTTTCGAAAATAGATTTATTTTGAATGAAATGGTGTGTTGCAGCTTGTAGTTCTTCTTCGTTCGGTACCGCAGTACCAATAGTCATTTCTTTAAAAAACTGACGACTGTCGCAAGAAAGGATCTCGCATTTGAAATGTTGCGCCAAAGCAATGCTTAAGGCAGTTTTGCCTATAGCAGTTGGTCCGACGATGGTAATTAAATATTTCATATTTTTTGGTCCGGTGGAGAATCAAAATCCGGAGTTATAATTTATTTAGTATAAAAGAACAGCAGTTGAGATCTTCTTTTTCTTCGGCAAAGATACTAATAGAGTCGTTAACTGTTGTGTTGGAATGGTGGTATTGATTAAGTCTTTTGTAATTCGGTTCCGCATTCATGACAATATTTTGCACTGTCAAAGTGTACTTGTGCATTGCATTTTTTACACGTATTTTTTGTACTGACAGCGTTGCCTCTCAGGCTGCTTTTTGCAAATTCAGCAGTAACAATTCCTGTGGGAACAGCAATAATTCCGTACCCCATAATCATAACCAGAGACGCTAAAAACTGTCCTAAAGGTGTTGCCGGTGATATATCGCCATATCCAACCGTAGTCAAAGTTACTATTGCCCAATAGATACCTACAGGGATGCTTGTAAAGCCGCTTTCACGTCCTTCTACGACATACATTAAAGCACCGATAATTACAGCGCTAATGATGACAAAATAGATAAAAACAAGGATTTTTTCTTTACTCGCCTGCAAAGCTTCTTTTAACTGAAAAGACTGATGCGAAATTTGGGGTATATGCAGAATTTTGAATAATCTGAGAAACCTCAATATTCTTACGATCGTCAGTATATTGGTAGCAGGAAAAAAAATCGACATGTACATGGGTAAAATAGCGAGTAAGTCGATTATGCCATAAAAACTAAAAACATAACGTAATGGTTTTTGAATGGCTATGATGCGTAAAATGTATTCAATGGAAAAGAACACAGTGATAATCCATTCGCAGATAAGCAGTTGTGAGTGGTATTTACTATTGATTCCTTCCACGGTATCCAGCATAACCAAAATAACACTTAGAAGAATCAAACCGAGCAGTACCAAATCAAACATGCGTCCCCAAAAGGTGTTTGTTCCGTAGAGAATGATTTTTGTTTGCTCTCTAAAAACCTCGTATTTTGATTTAGGTGTTGTCATTTCTACGAAGATACGTAAAGTTTGTAAGTATTAGAAATATAGGATTTTTAACGTCTTGCTTCTACGAATGTCGTTTTGAATTATATTTTTCACATCACGGTTATTTTGCATCGGAATAAGAATATTCTTCAGGATTTCGATGTTTGTAATTTGATAATTCAGATCATAATAGGCATATCCCTTGTAAATTCCGTTTTCGATCAGGACAGCGCTTCGTTCGTTTACGTTTCGGCCTTTGTCAATCAAGATCATGCTTTTGTTTTCGAAGCTGTTTTCAGATATGAATTGTTGCACTCTGGCATTGTATACTTCGGGAGTTACTTCACCAAGGCAAGCGCCATCGCATTCTTTTATTTTGTATTGAAAACACTCTTTTTTACTTTGATACAATCCGGTCAGTTTCTGACATAAATGGTATTTTGTCGTAAATCTGAAAAGAGCATTTTTACCTTCTTGCAAAGAGGCAAAGGAGGTGATTTCTTTTTTGCGGCCGTCCGCTTTTTCAAGTCTGAGATTGATATAACCGTTTGCATCTTTTTCGGCATATAAAGCGTACTGAAAAAGCGTTTTTCGTTGCGAGCGGTTGTATCTTGGTCGGTTTATTTTTATTTCTTCGCTTTCTTTTAAAAGTGCGATTAATTCGCTTCCGGTCTCGTCGTAAGTTATGGTAAAAGCTTCCGCTTGTATTTTTTTACTTTTAGTTGTAATTCCGGTAAAATGCTGGTTGATTCGTTTTTTTATGTTTTGACTTTTACCAATATAAATCAGGGTACCACTTTCGTTATGAATGTAGTACACGCCGGTTTTGCTTGGCATTTGTCTTAGAAGATCCAGTAATTTTGGCGCAATTCCTTTTTCGACTTCAAGTTTTATGAAATCTTTGACAATTGTTTTTTCCAAATCTTTTTCCAAGAGCATTTTGAACAATTTTACAGTTGCCATGGCGTCTCCGCTGGCGCGATGTCTGTCTGCCATTGGTATTCCAAGTGCCCGAACTAACTTTCCTAGACTATAAGAAGTTTGTTCCGGTATTAGTTTTTTGGAAAGCTCAACGGTACAAAGTGTTCTGGCTTCGAAATCATATCCTAAGCGACGAAATTCTGTTCGCAGTATTCGGTAATCAAAAGAAGCGTTGTGGGCTACAATGATACAGTCAGAAGTGATTTCGATGATTCTTTTGGCAATTTCAAAAAATTTGGGAGCTGAACGCAGCATAGCATTGTTAATTCCGGTTAATTTAACCACAAAAGGCTGAATCGGAATTTCAGGATTAACGAGGCTAATGAATTGGTCAATTACCTCATGGCCATCAAATTTATAAATGGCGATTTCGGTAATTCCTTCTTCGTTAAACTGGCCTCCAGTTGTTTCTATGTCTAGTATTGCGTACAAATTTTAGTTTTCAGTGTCAGTATTCAGTTTTCAAATCGGGTTATTAACGCCCTCCAAAAATGCTGCTGCCAATACGGACCATTGTACTGCCGCATTCGATAGCAAGTTGGTAATCGCCCGACATTCCCATTGAAATGGTTGAAATGGAGGTAGAGATGCACTGCTGTGCATCTCTACTATGTGCACCTCTGCGTAACGAATCAAAAATATATTTTAAATATATAAATTCTTTTCTTATTTGGTTTTGATTTTCTGTAAAAGTTGCCATTCCCATTAATCCAAGAATTCTAATGTGCTGCATCTCTTTGAATTCGGTAGAAGAGAGGAGTGCATTTAATTCGTTTTCATCAAGACCAAATTTGGTTTCTTCTTCGGCAATATGCATTTGTAACAGGCAATCAATGACTCTGTTGTTCTTTGCTGCCTGTTTGTTGATTTCCTGTAATAGTTTTAAGCTGTCAACTCCATGAATCAAACTTACAAACGGCGCCATAAATTTAACTTTATTCGTCTGCACATGTCCGATCATATGCCATTGGATGTCTTTTGGCATTTGTTCCCATTTGTCTGCCATTTCCTGGATTTTGTTTTCTCCAAAAATGCGCTGACCGGCTTCGTAAGCTTCCATTAAGTCTGAAACGGGCTTAGTTTTAGAAACAGCAACTAGTGTTATGTTTTCCGGCAATGTAGCTTTTATCGAATTTAAGTTTGATGCTATTGACATTTATTAGTTTAATTTTTTAGAAGATTGAATTTTACAAAAATTGCTTCGAAATTTTCTCTGCTTTTTTGCTTTCACTATAATCATAAAAACCTTCACCGGATTTCACACCCAATTTTCGGGCACGTACCATATTTACTAATAACGGACAAGGAGCGTATTTTGGATTTTTGAAACCTTCGTACATTACATTTAAAATGGCAAGACAAACATCAAGACCAATAAAATCAGCTAGTTGAAGAGGTCCCATTGGGTGTCCCATTCCTAATTTCATTACCGTGTCAATTTCATAAACTCCTGCAACTTTGTTGTATAAGGTTTCGATGGCTTCGTTTAACATAGGCATTAAAATTCTATTTGCCACAAAACCCGGGTAATCGTTTACTTCAACAGGCGTTTTACCTAATTTCTCAGATAAATCCATGATGGTTTTTGTTACTTCATCGCTGGTATTGTATCCACGAATGATTTCTACCAACTTCATGATGGGCACCGGATTCATAAAGTGCATTCCGATAACACGTTCGGGGTGTGATACCACAGCTCCGATTTGTGTAATTGAAATAGACGAAGTATTGGTGGCTAAGATGGTGTTGTGTGAACAGGCTTCGTTTAATTGTTTGAAAATATTCAATTTTAATTCAACATTTTCGGTAGCCGCTTCCACTA
The DNA here is from genome assembly GCF_044007495.1 of Flavobacterium sp. FlaQc-52. Classification (NCBI taxonomy): domain Bacteria; kingdom Pseudomonadati; phylum Bacteroidota; class Flavobacteriia; order Flavobacteriales; family Flavobacteriaceae; genus Flavobacterium; species Flavobacterium sp. FlaQc-52. The sequence goes on from NZ_JBIPCV010000002.1 coordinate 519,756, forward strand.
CTAAATCAACGCCGACAACACCGTCTTTGATGTCTGTATAGGTAATAATATTGGTAATCGTTTTAGCAACCTCTTCAGGAGTAATAGTCCCTTTTGCTTGCATTCTATCAAGATTGGCAGCAATAGTTGCCATTCCTTTGTCTAATGATTTTTCTGAAACATCAATTAGTTTTACAACAAAACCACTTTGTGCAAAAGTATGAGCAATTCCGTTGCCCATTGTTCCTGCACCAATTACAGCTATAGTTTTCATTTAATTTCGTATTTAAATTTTAAAAAGTTAAGGTTTAAAGCGGCTTTATTTCCAACTTTAAACCTTAAATGATTAGGTTAGTTATATTTTGTACTATTTGTCAAAGCATTCAATAATCTGATAGGCTACACGTAATGCATCGGTAGCTTGTTCCAGTGTTACTACGGGCGTGGTATCTGTACTGATCGCATTGGCGAAAGATTCCAGTTCGTCTAAAATGGCGTTGTTTTGCTCGACATCAGGATTGGTGAAATAAATTTGCTTTTTTACACCTTCGGCATTTTGCAGAATCATATCAAAATCTCCCGGAACTTCAGGAGCGTCTTTCATGCGGACTACTTCACATTTTTTCTCCAAGAAATCAACTGAAATGTAGGCATCTCTTTGAAAAAAACGTGTTTTACGCATGTTTTTCATTGAAATTCGGCTTGCTGTTAAGTTGGCAACACAGCCATTTTCAAATTCAATTCGGGCATTGGCAATATCCGGAGTTTCGCTAATTACAGAAACGCCACTTGCATTGATGTTTTTTACTTTTGAATTTACAACGCTTAAAATAGCATCAATATCGTGAATCATCAAATCCAGAACCACCGGAACATCTGTACCACGCGGATTGAATTCGGCCAAACGATGTGTTTCTATAAACATCGGATTTTCGATCATATTTTTGGTCGCAATAAACGCCGGATTAAAGCGCTCCACGTGACCTACTTGCCCTTTTACATTGTATTCTTTTGCTAAAGCGATAATTTCTTCCGCTTCTTCAACTGTATTGGCAATAGGTTTTTCTATAAAGATATGTTTTCCTGATTTGATGGCGACCTTGGCACATTTGTAATGCGATAATGTTGGTGTTACAATATCGATTACATCAACAGCATGGATTAATTTTGCAATAGTACTGAAGTTAGTGTAGCCAAATTCTTTTGAAATTCGTTCGGCATTCTCTTGATTTTCGTCGTAAAATCCAACTAATTCGTACTTGTCAGATTGTTGTAATAAACGTAAATGTATTTTACCCAGATGACCAGCACCTAAAACTCCCACTTTTAACATGATAATGTATTTTAAACAAAAATATAATTTATTTCGTTAAAAGTAAAAGTTAATGTATTAAAGATTTAGCGATTTATTCATTAAATGTACATTTTAGTTTTTTCTATACTTTTATAAGTTTTAAATGGTTAACAGTAAAGTCTTTAGTGTTCGCTAAAGAAATAGATTACTAAAACGAGTAGGAAGGCAGTTCCTAAAAATTGTAAGTAACGTTTTTCTACTTTAGGATTTCTTTTTTTATTGAGGACACAGGTGGCTGAATAGGTATCATGCAGATTTTTTCCGACTAAGAAAGAAAGACTTTCAAGAGGAATTAATCGATATAAACTTCGTTTTAAAAGCACCGGGAAAGTAGGGGAGTTTCCTTCGTTGTCAGTTACATAACAATCGGTTAAGAATTTTGCCGGTGTAGTTTTGTAGATGGATTCAAATTCGAAAAATAATAAATAACAGCGCCTGTTAGAAAGGAGAGGTAAAAAAATAAATTGACAAGCCCGAGAGAGATGGTGCTGTATTCTAGCTTTCCTGCAATTTGGTGTCTGGGAATGTAAATACTCAATCCCGAGAATGTATAGGGACGAACAGAAAAGAGCAGTAGGTCCATAATTGCAGAAAGGCTTTCAAAATCAAGAAACACAAAAATAAAGGAACCAATTATACCTAACACAGACAAAAACAAAGAAAGAGCGAGTATAATTTTTTTTCATAAAATATTAGTATTCATAAGGATTAGGTCTTTAATCAAGAATAGAGATTAATTGGTTGAAAAGTAGTTGAGAATTGATGATTTGTTTTCTTATTTTTGCCAAAAATAAACAGACCCATTTTGAAAGACACTGCCAAACATCAAGGACTTCGTAATCAGTTAGTAAGCACTTTAGAACAGAAAGGAATAACCGATAAAGCAGTTTTGGAAGCGATTAAAAAAATTCCAAGACACCTTTTTCTTAATTCCAGTTTTGAAGATTATGCTTATCAGGACAAAGCATTTCCTATAGGGGCAGGGCAAACTATTTCACAGCCTTATACGGTTGCTTTTCAATCACAGTTATTAGAAGTTAAAAAGGAACATAAAATTCTGGAAATCGGTACAGGATCAGGATATCAAACCGCTGTTTTATGTATGTTGGGAGCCAAAGTTTTTAGTGTAGAAAGACAAAATGAGTTGTTTAAAACGACTTCAAATTTATTTCCGAAATTGAACATTCGCCCTAAACATTTATCTTTTGGAGATGGTTATAAAGGATTGCCAAATTTTGCTCCGTTTGATAGCATTATTGTAACGGCCGGTGCTCCGTTTATTCCGCAACCACTTATGGCACAGTTAAAAATAGGAGGAAGATTGGTTATTCCGTTGGGAGAAGATGTTCAGATTATGACTTTATTGATTCGTAAAAATGAAACACAATTTGAAAAACATGAGTTTGGAGAATTTAGATTTGTACCTTTATTAGAAGATAAAAATTAAAAGAGAAGCCCGTTTAAGCGGGCTTTTATTTTGAAATCAATTCAATAGCGCGAACGAGGTTTTCTTTTTCAATTCGGAGGATATAATTAGTGAAAATTGAAGTGTCTTTTGTCTGTTGACTGTGCTCCAAAACGGATACATATTCAGCAATGTTTTCTTCATTACTATCAGTACCTGCATAAACGTAATTGTGCTGCAATAAGATCCAATTGAGTGTTAAGCTGGCCATTTGCAGGTTTCCGTGTTCAAAAGGACTGATGCTCGTTATTTTTAAATGAGTTTCAGCAGCCAGAACTAGTGGATGCAGGGTGTTTTTATGAGTATCATGCCAATTAAAAAGTAAATTTATTTCACGTGCCGTAATTGCATCGTTTTTATATTTTCCGGAATTTTCGGGTTTGATTCCTTTGAAGAGTAGGCTGTGTATCGCAAGAAATTCCTTTTCGTTTAAAGGTGTTTTTTTCTGAATCAAAGCTTTAATGTAGGATATGGTTTCCTGTAAATTAATGGCTTCAAGTTGTTCCTGCATGCTTTTACCGGCAATTGTCAATCCTTCGTTAATGATAGACTTTGTTTCTTCTAATGTTAGTGAGTTTCCGTTGAAACGGATGCTTTTAAAAATAAAATCTAACTCCAGGGCTCTCGAAATTTGCCGTGTTTCGAAAGGATTAAAGGATTGAATTTGATTTTTCAGGATTTCAATTTCATCTAAAGAGACTTGAAGGGAAGATAAAATAACAGAGTTAATTTCTTTTCTGTTGTTCTGAATTTCCTGTTCGGCAAGTAATAAAGCTTTGAGGGCGAATTCTTCGTTCTCAATTTCGTAAAGTATTTTTTCTTTTAGCCACGCCACCATTATGGTTTCGTAATCAATCTCCAGTAGTTGGGATAGTTTAGAAACTTGTTCTTTGGTTGGTCTTCGTGTTCCACTTTCAAATTTGCTTATCAAAGCCTGATCAATGCTTAAAATTTGAGCTACTTCACGTGTTTTTAGCCCTTTTTGTTCTCGGGCATTTTTAAGAAGTGTTTTCATTAGCAAGGTTGGTATGTGTCTTGACAAATTTAGTCATTCGTTTAAAAACAAAAAAGGCAATATCAGAAATATTGCCTTTTTAAGTATTGTTTTGTGACTTTTATTTTGGAGGTAAAGAGCCGTCTTTTCTCATTTCTTTTACAGCAGCCTGCATGATTGCGTCTACAGTTTGTCCTAAATCGGTAACATACTCCGATTTTGTAGTTCCGGTCCAGATTAGTTTGTTGTCTTTTAGGGAGAAAATATTGGTTTCAACCATATAAGAAGTAGTTTCCTGATAGTAACCCGGATCGTAGAAATTTGGAGAGTACATACCGTACCAATTTCCAAAACCATACCCGTACATGCCGGTGTACATACCGTCAAAACCTCCGTAATACATTCCGGTATAAGTTCCAGGAACATAACTGGTTTCTTTTTCTTTGCTTACTAAACGCATTGTTATAACACCATCAAAATTTTCGTCTTGTAAAATTTTTAGTTGCTGTTCTTTGGTTAAATGTAAGTTGGTACCATTCATGTATTGGTACGAAGTTTTAAAGATGGGATTGCTGGCTGCAATTCTGTTTTCTGTAGTTCTTCTCGAAGCCTCATCTTTTACTAAAGCAACAACCAGAACTTTTTTAAAGTGCTCCTGAGCAACGGTAATTTTTGGGTCTCTCCAGCTACTCACAATTACAGTATTACTGCTGCAACTTGCAAGAAATAAAATAACTAATAAAGATAAGTATTTTCTCATATTTTATAATTAAAGTTAGTGTTATCGTAAATCTAAGTATAAAATATTAAAAAACAATTCTTTATGAAGAAGTTATTTTTAGTTGTAAGCTTTTTTAATTCGGTCCAGATCGCGTTTCGTGTCTTGTTCTTTAAGAGACTCTCGCTTGTCGTAGTTTTTCTTTCCTTTACAAAGACCGATTTGTAGTTTGGCAAGTCCTTTTTCGTTAGTGAATAATTTTAAAGGAACAATCGTCAGACCTTTTGCCTGCACATTTTTATGAAGTGTTTTTAACTCTTTTTTGTTTAAAAGTAATTTTCTTTCGCTTCTTGATTTATGATTGAATTGATTTCCAAACGTATATTCTTCAATGTAAGTATTAATTGCAAAAAGCTCTATACCACTGAATTCGCAAAAACTTTCGGTAATATTGGCCTTTCCTAAACGAATAGATTTGATCTCAGTGCCCGATAAAACAATTCCGGCAGTGTAAGTGTCGATTATTTCGTAATCAAACCGAGCTCTTTTATTAAGTATATTGACTGATTTTAACATAGGTTGCAAATGTAAATAAAAATGAAATACTTTAATAAAATTAAAGATAATTAATGTGTTTTTTTGATTGGTGATTTTGGTGTTTTTTAAAGAGAAATTCTGTTATAAGCTTAAATTCTGGAAAAAAAAGGCAACATTGTCTGGTATTGTGCTGATTGGTTCGACAATGAAAGCCGATCGGGTGCAATAGTTGGGGATTAAGTAAAGGTATGTTTAAACCATATAAGTGATGTAAGTTCATTTTAGGGCTGCTTTGCGTTACTTGCCGAAATAAGGATCAAGTTCAAAAAGTTGTGGGTAATAAAAATTTCTCTAAATCCTTGTTTAAATTTTCTTAGAAAGAATTTTAAATCCTTTTAAATCGGTGTCTTCGTGATAACGAATCTGTTTAATCTGTGTATGAAATTAGGTGGCAACATCTTTATATTATGCAGAAATGGACGCGGATTATGCGGATTTGTAATGGCAAAAACGCTGATAAAAACGGATTTTTTATATTGAAAAGTATTATGGATCGATTAAGGGGGAGTGCTTTTATTTTTTGCATTTTTTTCTAATCCCTAACTTTTGTAGCTGATTCATGAAAGCTTATGTATCGAGTCAGGTATTAAAAAAATGGTTTGCAGAATCAGAGACAGATTTTCTGGAAACTAAAATAAAAGTAAAAACCGTTACAAAACATATTGTAACGGTTTTTAATTATTTATTTTTGTCGAAATAATCGAATATTGATTATTGAGAAAATTATTCTTTAAAACTACCAAATGCAAAATCAATCTAAAGATCCTTTACACGGAATTACACTTAAAGCAATAGTCGAAAAATTGGTTGACTATTACGGTTTTGATACTTTAGGAGAGTTGATTCCCATTAAAAGTTTTACTTCCAATCCCAGTATAAAATCTAGCCTTACTTTTTTGAGAAAAACCGATTGGGCCCGAAAAAAGGTAGAAGAGTTGTATGTTAAATCACTCTCTAAATTTCCTGAGAATTAATTTAGTTTATAAGAAAGCATAACACCTCCACGATACGGAAGCCATTCTCCACTTTTGTTCCAGTTTTTAGCTTTTTCGTATCTGCCAGGTCTTCCGTCATTGTAATAACCGTGATAAAATCCTTGGTGCCAACCAGCTCCGGCAAAAACATCCAGCAAGAATTTGTCGTTTATTTTGATATTGTATCCTACGGTAACCCCCATGCGATAGCCAAATCCTTTTTCGTATTTATTGGTATCCCAATAATTCCATTTTTGAATTTCGTACATATCCGGTCCGATATGGCCACCTACATAGAAACCATTGTATTTTTCTTTAAAATGATAACGAACTTCTGGTGTTAAAGTTACAAATTTCATCGGATGGTTTCCGTTGAAAGATTCCCAAAAAGAAGCCATCACATCGACACTAAAGGTGACTTTTTCGCCTATGCTGGTCTCTATTCCAACGTTTGGAACCCCAATAAGTGCTGTTGCACCGTTAAATTTTAGATAAGTCTGACTTTGTAATTGTACAGAAAAGAAAAGAACAAAGAGAATTAAAATGTTTTTCATAAAATAGTTTTTCGCGGTATAAATAAGCTCCAATTACTTATTTTGAATGCAAATATAACGCAACATTACGCCTGGTGTTGTGTGAAAAATACTTTTAACAAGTTTTATTTTGTATTATAAAACGGGATAAAAATTTAATTATCTAGTAGTGAGTAGATTACTTTGTCTAAAAAACGACCATCATAAAACTCGGCTTCTTTTAAATGAGCCTCTTTAACAAAACCACATTTGTGCAATACTTTTTCTGAAGCAAAATTTTCAGGATCAATAATCGCTTCAATAGAATGTAGCTTTAAATCATCAAAACCATATCTAATGAGTCTGTTTACTGCTTCGGGAATAATCCCTTTTCCATGATATTCCGGAGCCAGCATATAACCGATTTCGGCACGGTAGTTCTCAGGTTGTAATCTGTAATAGCCAATTATTCCAAGTAATTTTGAACTATCTTTTAATGTAATTCCCCAGTTTATGCCAACATTCGTTACAATTTTGTCTTCCATCATAGCGATATGTTCAAGCGCATCTTCGGTATCTTTTACCAGTGGTCTTGGAATAAATTTCATTGTTTCGGGATTCGAACGTAGTTCAAAAACTTCGTTTGCATCATCATTGTTGATTCTTCTTAAAACCAAACGTTCCGTTTCTATGACCGGGAACGGTGTAAAATTAAATTCTAACATAGTGTTGTTGTTATAATATTTGAATACTAAATTTCGACTGGAATGTTTGGTGGGCATCTAAGATTAAAATGCCTTCTTTTTCGAATAAGTCTCCGGAGTTTTCTGTGGTGTCAGAGTAACCAAACCAAGGTTCAATGCAAATAAACGGAGCTTTTTCTTTTGTCCAGATGCCTAAACTGGGGAAATCTTCGAAATTAACTTTGACATAAGGTTTAGAATTTTCAAGAATGGTCAGAGAATTTGATTCGAGGGTTTTAAAAACCAAAGCATCGTTTTCGAATAGTTTGTAACTTAAAGGAACTAAATTAGAAACAGTTTCCAATGTTTTGGTTGTATTCGAAATCAAATCATTTTCAAGTAAATTGTATTTTAAAACTTCTTCTTTTTCAAATTCAAAAGAATACGTTTCAAAATCATTCGGTAATGCAATGGCCGGATGTGCGCCTATTGAAAAAGGAATTCGGGTAGCTTCGGTATTAATTACTTTATAGGATAGGGTTAGTTCTTTTTCTTTTAGGGTATAAATAAGTTGTAATTCGAAATTAAAAGGAAACTTTTGCAACGTTTCTGCATTTGAACTTAATGAAAAAGTAGCACTGTCTTCTGTGTGATCAACTAACTGAAATTCCATATCACGAGCAAAACCATGTCTCGATAAGTGATATTCCTTTCCATCAATCGTGTAAGTGTTGTTCTTTAAAGTTCCTACAATAGGAAAAAGAACCGGTGAGTGCTTGCCCCAAAACGAAGGATTACCTTCCCAGATATATTCTTTATTTTGATGGTCTTGGATAGAGAATAATTCAGCTCCGGCATGTTTGATAGAAGCTTTTAAGTAGGAATTTGAGATTGTTGTAGTCAAAATCTAAGAATTGAAATAAGTTAGTTTTAATAGAATGTAAATATATTTTATAAATTTTATTTTTTCGGATTATAGACTTAAAATATTTTTTTGCTAAAATTTTGCTAAAAATGAATCATAGCCTTATTTTTTCTCTTTAAATAGCTTTTTTTTTCATTAATTTGCTAGATAAACAGCTAAAAAATATGAAAAAGCATTCCTCAAAAGCCTTGTTAACCGCGGCTTTGTTTGTTGGGATTTCTTCTGCTTGGGCGCAAACAACGCCACCTGCAACAGCAGCAAATCCAGTTAATAATTATAACTACCATGATGCGTTTGCACCGCATTTCTACACTAAAAATGGTACAGCAACCCGCTCTGCTAGCGGTCAGCCAGGGGTTGAATACTGGCAAAACAGGGCAGATTATCAGTTAACGGTAAAATTAAACGGAACAACAAATGAACTTGTTGGGACAGATGAAATTACATATACGAATAATAGTCCGGATAAATTGTCATTTGTTTGGTTGAACCTGGATCAGAATTTATTCAACGAAAGTTCAAGAGGAAATGCTGTAGTGCCTTTAACAGGAAGCCGTAATGGTGCTCAGGGACAGGTTTTTGATGGTGGAAATAAAATTAAATCAGTAAAAATTATTTCAGGAGGAAAGAATAAAACGGAAACTGTTGCAAAATATATTGTAACAGACACCAGAATGCAAATTTTTCTTCCGGAAGCATTGGCTTCAAAGGGAGGTTCTATAAATATTAAAATTGACTTCTCGTTTATTGCTCCTTTTGAAGGATCTGACAGAATGGGGGTTTTAGAAACTAAAAACGGTAAAATTTTCACCATCGCACAATGGTACCCACGTATGTGTGTGTATGATGACGTGAGAGGTTGGAATACGGCACCTTATTTAGGAGCTTCAGAGTTTTATTTAGAGTATGGTAATTTTGATGTGAAAATTACAGCTCCTGCCAACCATTATGTTGTTGGTTCGGGTGAGTTGTTAAATGGTGCTGAAGTACTTCCTGCAGCACAATTTAAACGTTATAAAGAGGCTTCTCAAAGTGATAAAACGGTTATGATTCGTTCAGCAGAAGAAGTGGCTGCAACAGCAAACGCAAATGCAACAGGAGAAAAAACGTGGCATTATCAAATTAAAAATTCACGTGATTTTTCATGGGCATCTTCAGCGGCTTTTATCTTAGACGGAGCAAAAATAAACTTGCCAAGTGGTAAAAAATCATTGGCACTATCTGCTTATCCGGTTGAAAGTAATGGTAATGATGCTTGGGGACGTTCTACTGAATACGTAAAAGCATCGATAGAAAATTATTCTAAAAGATGGTTTGAATATCCTTATCCGGCAGCAACAAATGTTGCAGGAAATGAGGGCGGAATGGAATATCCCGGAATTGTGTTCTGCGGATGGAAATCTAAAGGAGATGATTTATGGGGAGTTACAGATCACGAATTCGGACACATTTGGTTTCCTATGATTGTAGGTTCTAATGAGCGTTTATTTGCTTGGATGGATGAAGGTTTTAATACTTTTATAAACTCGGTTAGTTCTTTTGATTTTAATAACGGAGAATACAAGCAAAAAGCGATTGACATGCACGAAGGTGCAGAAGATTTAACCAGTCCTGATTTAGAAACTATTATGAGTTCTCCTGACAATATGAAGGAGGGTAATATTGGTACACTATGTTACTTTAAACCAGCTGCAGGTTTGTCAATTTTGAGAGAGCAAGTTTTAGGTGAAGAGCGTTTTGACAAAGCATTGCGTACTTATGTAGAGCGTTGGGCTTTTAAACACCCAACTCCGGATGACTTTTTCAGAACAATTGAAAATGTTGCAGGAGAAGATTTAAGTTGGTTCTGGAGAAGCTGGTTCGTAAATAACTGGCGTTTTGACCAAGGTATCAACAGTATTAAATATGTGAAAAACGATCCTGCAAAAGGAGTGATTATTTCAGTAGAGAATTTTGATAAAATGCCGATGCCAATTGTTTTAGATGTGAAAACAAAAAGCGGAAAAGTAACAAGAGTTAAATTGCCGGTTGAAATTTGGCAACGTAATAAGGATTGGTCATTCAAACACAATTCTACTGAAGAAATTGAAAGCATTACATTAGATCCGGATCACGTTTTTCCTGATCATACAGTAAGTAATAATGTTTGGACAGCCGGAAAAGGTGTAATAGAGAAAGACATTGTGTTAGACGGATATTTGGGAACTTATACCACTAAAAACGCTCCGTTAACAATTGATTTTACAGAGAAAAACGGTACTCTAAGTGCCGAAATTACAAACTTTCCTAAGTTTTCTGTTAAAGCTGTAGCTGATGAAAAAGATACATTTGAATCAAAAAGAGCAGGATTAAAATTCAAATTTAACGAAGCTAAAACCGGATTAGATATGACTGTTTTAGGAAATGGACAAGTAATACCGTTTACTAAAAAATAGAATAGAAAACAGTAAAATGTTTATTACCCGATAGTTATTAAATGCTATCGGGTTTTTTTATGTCCAAAAATAACAAAGCATTAAAAAAATGTTAGAATTTAAATTTTTTGTTTTGTGAATAAAAAAATAGTGTACTTTTGCATCGATGAATAAAATAAGTTTAAATACAACTTCTTTGTCACGGACAAACTCACCTAGTACTTCTCCCGAAGTGCGGACACTATCTGTATAGTAGCCACTGAGTTTTTCGTCGCGTATTTATTTCTATTCATTTTTCATTTTGAAATCACATACTTTGTCCATTGGACAAACCTATCCTAAAAGCACCTATTGTTTAAAATCGCCTCATAATCAACTTTTTGATTTAGAAGGGGTTATCTTTATTTTGCTTACTTTTATTGGATTGATTTCTGGATTTCAAACTAAACAATACGTTTTAATTTTTAACTCTAACTTCAATTATTGAAATGAAGATCTCTATTGTTGTAACTCAAGAAGAACATTTTAAGTATGCGCAGGAAATTTGCGATACGATAGAATCATCGGCCTTATTGAGAGGTACAGGGATTGCTAAAAGAACTCCTGAGTACATTCAGAAAAAAATGTCAAATGCAGATGCAATGATTGCTCTGGCGGATGGAAAGTTTGCAGGTTTTTGTTATATCGAAAGCTGGCAACACGGGAAATTCGTAGCACATTCCGGTTTAATTGTGCACCCCGATTACAGAAGTTTAGGTTTAGCCAAAAAGATAAAATCAAAGGTTTTTGATTACTCGCTGGAAAGATATCCGGATGCTAAAATCTTTGGTATTACCACAGGATTGGCTGTAATGAAAATCAACTCAGATTTGGGTTATAAACCGGTTCCTTTCTCGGAACTTACAACAGATCCAAGTTTTTGGGCGGGTTGTAAAACCTGTACGAATTACGAAATTTTACAAAGTAAAGAAAACAAAATGTGTCTTTGTACCGGTATGTTGTACGATCCAAAAGAGAAACAAAAAACACCACCAAGACACCCTTTTAACGAAAAAGTTCTTAATAGACTGAGAACCATTAAACAAGCCTTATTTTTAAAAAAGTAACATTATGAAAAAAGTTGTATTAGCTTATAGCGGAGGATTAGATACCTCGTATTGTTTGAAATATTTAAAAAACGAAAAAGGATACGAAGTTCATACCGTGCTTGTAGATACAGGAGGATTTGATGCAGAAGAATTGTCAGCTATTGAAAAAAGAGCCTACGAATTAGGAAGTGCACAACACGCCAACCTAACCATTGTAGATAAATATTATGATAAAGCTATAAAATATTTGATTTTCGGAAACGTATTAAAAAACAATACCTATCCATTATCAGTAAGTGCAGAGCGTGTTTTTCAGGCTATTGAAGCTATAAAATATGCTAAAAAAGTAGGAGCAAGTGCCATCGCACATGGAAGTACAGGTGCCGGAAATGATCAAATTCGTTTTGATTTGATTTTCCAGACCATCGCTCCGGAAATTGAAATTATAACTCCAATTAGAGATTTAAAACTTTCGAGACAAGAAGAAGTGGATTATTTATCCAAAAATGGCGTTCATTATTCTTGGGAAAAAGCGCAATATTCGATCAATAAAGGACTTTGGGGAACAAGTGTTGGAGGAAAAGAAACACTAACTTCAAGTCAGCCATTGCCTGGTGATGCTTATCCTTCGCAATTGCAAAAAGAAGGCGAAGAAAAAGTAACGTTGCATTTTGAACAAGGTGAATTAGTTGCGGTCAATGGTAAAACAGACAAACCGTCAAATAATATTGTTGCGTTGGAAAAACTGGCAAATGCCTATGCCATCGGAAGAGACATTCACGTAGGTGATACCATTATCGGAATTAAAGGAAGAGTTGGTTTTGAAGCGGCAGCACCGTTAATTATTATCAAAGCACACCATTTATTAGAGAAACATACGCTGGGGAAATGGCAGCAATACTGGAAAGAACAACTAGGAAACTGGTATGGAATGTTGTTTCATGAAGGCCAATTTCTGGATCCGGTGATGAGAAATATCGAAACTTTTTTGCAAGACACCCAAAAGACGGTCAACGGAGTAGTAACCGTTTCTTTAAAACCGTATCATTTTTCGCTTGACGGAATTGAATCTGAAAATGATCTAATGAACACTGGTTTTGGTCAGTATGGCGAAATGAATAATGCCTGGACGTCTGATGATGCAAAAGGATTTATTAAGATTTTAGGAAACGCTCAAAACATATTTTCATCTGTAAACCATTTAGATCATGATTAATGTTGGAATAATTGGTGGTTCGGGCTACACAGCCGGCGAACTCATTAGAATAGCAATGTATCACCCCAATGTAAACTTAGATTTTGTTTACAGTACAACCAATGCTGGGAAACCGCTTTCTGTGGCACACCACGATTTGATGGGGGATATCGAAATGAATTTTACAGATCAAATTAATCCGGATGTAAACGTTGTTTTTTTATGCCTTGGACACGGGAAATCTATTTCGTTTTTGAAAGAAAATAAATTCGCAAGTCACACTAAAATCATCGATTTAGGAAATGATTTTAGACTAACCAAAGAGGCTGATTTTGAAGGAAAACAATTCGTGTACGGATTGCCTGAATTGAATAAAGCAGCCATTAAAAAAGCAAATTATATTGCAAATCCGGGTTGTTTTGCAACTGCTATTCAGTTAGCCTTATTGCCTTTAGCAAAAAATAATTTATTAAAAGAAGATGTTCATATTAATGCCACAACCGGAAGCACAGGTGCCGGAGTTGGATTAGCAGATACTTCGCATTTTAGTTGGAGAAACAATAATATGTCGCATTATAAAGTTTTTGAACACCAGCATTTGGGAGAAATCAATCAAAGTGTGGCACAATTGCAATCTGATTTTTCAGACGAGTTGATTTTTGTTCCGAACAGAGGGGATTTTACAAGAGGAATTTTTGCTACTCTATATACAAGTTCACAAGAAAGTTTAGAAGATTTGGTTGCTAAATATGAAGATTTCTATAAAAATGAGCCATTTGTAACGGTTACAACAACCAATATCAATATGAAACAGGTAGTACAAACCAATAAATGCATCATTAGTATATTGAAAAAAGGAAATCGGGTTTTAATCACCTCTATTATTGATAACTTAACCAAAGGTGCTTCCGGGCAAGCGATTCAAAACATGAATTTGATGTTTGGACTAGAAGAAACCACAGGTTTACATTTGAAACCAAGCGGATTTTAGAAAAAATTTGTTTCAAGTTTTAAGTTTCAAGTTTCACGTCCAGCACGTAACTTGAAACCTGAAACCTGAAACGTTAAACAAAAAAGAGATGAACTTATTTAACGTTTACCCCCTATATAATATTACTCCTGTAAAAGCAATAGATTGTACTATTACAGATGAAAACGGCATAGAATACTTAGATTTATACAGTGGTCATGGTGTGATTTCTATTGGACACACACAACCTGATTATGTTGCGAAATTGAAAAATCAATTGGATCATTTGGGGTTTTACTCCAATGCCATTCAGAATCCTTTGCAAGTTGAACTGGCTCAAAAACTAGGAAAGCTTTCAGGATTAGAAGATTATGAGTTATTTTTATGCAGTTCGGGAGCCGAGGCAAATGAAAATGCTTTGAAATTAGCTTCGTTCCATAACGGAAAATCGAGAGTTGTAGCTTTTCATAATTCATTCCACGGAAGAACTTCTGCAGCTGTTGCGGTTACAGACAATAAAAAAATTGTAGCGCCAATAAATGCGCAGCAGGAAGTTACTTTTCTTCCTTTAAATCAAATTGAATTAGTAGAAGCAGAACTTCAAAAAGGGGATGTTTCGAGTGTAATTATCGAAGGAATTCAAGGAGTTGGAGGTTTAGACGAAGGAACAACAGCCTTTTTTCAGGCTTTAGAAAAAGCGTGTAAAAAACACGATGTTGTTTTGATTTTAGACGAAGTACAATCCGGATATGGAAGAAGTGGAAAGTTTTTTGCTTTTCAACATCACGGAATTAATGCGGATATTATCTCGGTAGCAAAAGGAATGGGGAATGGTTTTCCGGTTGGAGCTATTCTAATTTCACCAAAATTTGAAGCAAGTTTTGGTCTGTTAGGAACTACTTTCGGTGGAAGTCACTTGTCTTGTGCCGCTGGAATTGCCGTTTTGGATGTAATTGAAAAATTGGATTTACAGAAGAATGTAAACGAAGTTTCGGCTTATTTTTCAGAACAAATCAAACAAGTTCCGGGTATCAAACAAATAAAAGGAAAAGGATTAATGCTTGGAATTGAATTTGATTTTGACGTTGCCGCATTAAGAAAGAAATTAATTATCGAGAAACATATTTTTACCGGAAGCGCAAACAATAAGAATTTGTTGAGAATTCTACCTCCGTTAACCGTTAAAAAAGCAGATATAGATACTTTTATTGTAGCTTTAAAAGAAAGTTTAGAAGAACTAAAAAATTAATTTTTTAATATATAAACAAACTTGACGGGTTTCCAAAACCCGTCAGGTTTAAATAAGTTCCTATTAACCAACCAACTATAAAATTATGAACCATCAATTAGCAATCGAAAAGCGGAATTTGGTTTTACTGTCAATGGCAAAGCTTGTTGAGCAGGAAAGAAACCAGCTTATTCTAACCAATCAGGCTGATTTACTGGCGTACGACGGTTCCGATCTTGCTATGGAAGAGCGCCTGAAAGTAGATGATAAAAAGATTGATGAAATGATTTTAGCGTTGAACCAATTAGCCGCACAGGAAGATCCGGTTGGAGTAGAACGATTTAATTTTGAGCATGATAACGGAATCAAGGTGATTAATAAAACGGCAGCTTTTGGTACGATATTAATTATTTACGAATCTCGTCCGGACGTAACCATCGAAGCGGGTGGAATCGCTTTCAAATCCGGAAATAAAATTTTATTAAAAGGCGGAAAAGAAGCATTGCAGTCTAATTTGAAAATTGTGAGCTTATGGCATCAGGCTTTAGAGGAAAATCAAGTTCCGAAAGATTGGGTGGAATACTTGAATTTTAATAGAACTGAAACGCAAGCTTTTTTAGAAAAACCGACACAGAAAGTAGACTTAATTGTCCCTCGTGGTGGAGAAAAGTTAATTGAGTTTGTAAAAGCACATGCGACTTGCCCTGTAATTGTAAGCGGACGTGGAAATAACTTCGTTTACGTTCACAAAGAAGCGGATACCGATATGGCGCTGAAGGTAATTATGAATGCCAAAACGTCTAAAATTTCGGCATGCAATGCGCTCGATAAGGTACTGATAGATTCCAGATTGCCGAATTTTGAAGGTTTTGTTGCTTTGTTAATCGAGGATTTGATAGAATCTAATGTGGAAATTATTGCGGATAAAACGTTAGCTACGTTTAAAAATACAACCCTTCTAAAAGAGGAGAATATTTGGTACGAAGAGTTTTTAGATTATAAAATTGTAATCGGAACCATCGATTCAGAAGACCATGCCATCGAAAAAATAAATAAATATTGTGGAGGACATTCCGCTTCAATTATCACGAGAAATGCTGCTGTCGCTCAGGAATTCATGGAGAATGTAGATGCAGCAGCCGTTTATCAAAATGCCTCAACTCGTTTTACAGACGGTGGACAGCTTGGTTTAGGTGGGGAATTAGCCATAAGCACAGATAAATTGCACCAAAGAGGACCAATTGGCTTACAGCATCTTGTAACCAATAAATGGTATATTTATGGTGAAGGACAGGTTAGGTAATTTTAGATTTTAGATTGTTGATTTTGAATTGCCGACGTTAGAATTGGAATTTGGAATTTAAAAATTTGGAATTTTATTTTAAAATTTTGTGCCCTTTATGATTAAAAGATTTTTGATTTTTCAAAACTCAGCATCTTAGCAACTCAGCATCTTAGAGACTTTAAAAAAATGAAGAAAAAAAGAATTTTATTGAAAATTGGAAGCAATACGCTGACAAAAGAAACCAATCATATTTCGAGAGGAAAAATTGAAGATATCGGAATGCAGATTGCGGCTTTAAACAAAGAGTATGAGTTTGTAATTGTAAGCTCCGGAGCTATTGCAGCAGCGAAACAGTTTGTGAAACTCGAAAGTAAAGGCAAAGAAATTATTGTAAAACAAGCTTTGGCTTCGATTGGACAGCCTCATTTAATGCGGATTTTTCATGAGAATTTCAGCGATTTGGGTTTGTTGACTTCGCAATGTCTGCTTTCTTATTCTGATTTTGAGAAGGAACAGTCCAAAGTAAATATTGTCAACACAATAAACGTTTTAGTCGAGAACAATTATATTCCGATTATCAATGAAAATGATACTGTTGCGACAGATGAGATTCAGTTTGGAGATAATGATAAACTGGCGGCTTTGACAGCAGTACTTCTAAATGTTGATATTCTGATTATTGCAACCAATACAAGTGGAATTTACACGAAGGATTCTATTCATAATAAAATTCCGGAAACAATAAAATTAGTAGAAGATTTAAAGCTTTTAGAAAAAGAAATTGGAGAATCAAAGTCCTCACATGGAACGGGAGGGATGCAATCTAAAATTGAAGCAGCCGGAATTGCAAAGGCGGCCAATATTGAAACCTGGATTATTAACGGATTAGAAGATAATTTTATTTTGAAAGCCTTAAAAAATGAAATTCCGTTTACTAAGATAGTGTAGAATTTGGGACGCTGATTTTACGGATTCGCTATTGCGAAGACGCGGAATAAAAGCGGATTTTTTTGTCTATATGTTTTTTAAAAAGTTTATAGGATTTAAATTTTTCGAAATGAATAATATGTAGTATATTTCATTCAAATAATTGAATTATGAAATTATTGCATCACGCATTAACAGATTGCATTATTAAAACTTTTTATGAGGTTTATAATGAATTAGGTTATGGTTTTTTAGAGAAGGTTTATCAAAATTCTTTGTATTTAGAATTGAAAAGCAAAGGTTTTAAAGTTGAAGCTCAAAAGAAGATTAATGTCTACTATAAAGGAATTAAAGTAGGTGAATATTATGCAGATTTAATAGTGGAAGATTTAATAATATTAGAATTAAAAACGGCCGATTGTATAGTAAAAGATTTTGAAAATCAAATTCTAAACTATTTACGGGGTACAGATTGTGAAGTAGGCTTACTTTTAAATTTTGGACGGAAACCAGAATTTAAACGGAAGATTTTCGAAAATAGTAGAAAAGTAAAAATTTGAAAAATCAGTTTTTATCCGCGTTTTCACGATAGTGAATCCGTAAAATCAGCGTCAAAAATTCAGGTATCATAAAAAAACAAAAATTATGAATTATATTTCAATTCAAGATAGTAGCTCATTATCAAAATGGGTAAGAAGTGCTTTAAAAATTAAAAAAAGCCCGCTTAAAAATCAAAGCTTAGGGAAGAATAAAACGTTAGGAATGTTATTCTTTAATCCGAGTTTAAGAACGCGTTTGAGCACCCAAAAAGCAGCTTTAAATTTGGGTATGAATGTGATGGTAATGAACTTTACCAACGAAGGCTGGACTTTGGAGTTTGAAGATGGAGCCGTAATGAATTCAGGTGCTTCTGAGCATATCAAAGAAGCAGCAGAAGTTGTTTCGCAATATTGTGATATTATTGCGATTCGTGCTTTTGCTGGATTAGAGAGCAAAGAAAAAGACTATTCGGAAACCGTTATTTCAGGTTTTATAAAACATGCAACGGTGCCAATAGTAAATATGGAAAGTGCTGTTCGTCATCCCTTGCAATCTTTAGCAGATGCCATTACGATGGAAGAGTACAAAACCGAGCATAAACCTAAAGTAGTACTATCCTGGGCACCACACCCTAAAGCTTTACCACAAGCAGTGGCCAATTCATTTGTAGAAATGATGCAATTGCAGAAGGAAATGGATTTTGTAATTACACATCCGGAAGGTTATGAATTAAGCCCCGAAATTACAAAAGACTGCAAAATTGAATACGACCAAAATAAGGCTTTCGAAAATGCTGATTTTGTCTACGTAAAAAATTGGAGTAATTTTAACGATTACGGAAAAGTGACCAACATAGATCCATCTTGGACTGTTACAACTGAAAAAATGGCATTGACCAACAACGGAAAATTCATGCATTGTCTTCCGGTACGTCGTAATGTAATTGTAAGCGATGAAGTTATAGATAGTGAAAATTCAATCGTAATTCAACAAGCTAATAACAGAACGTACGCAGCACAGTTGGTGTTACAGAAGATTTTGAAGAAATTGTAATTTTAAAGTTGCTAAGGTTCTAAGTGTCTAAGATACTAAGAGCTTAGTGACTCATAACCTTAGCTCCTTAGAAACTAAAAATGAAAAAAGTTACCGTAATAAAAATAGGTGGAAACATAATTGATAACCCAACCGAGTTAGAACAATTTTTGACTGATTTTTCTAAAATTGAAGGATACAAGGTAGTTGTTCATGGAGGCGGAAAATCAGCTACAAAAATGGCGCAAAGTATTGGTTTAGTGCCTCAAATGATTGATGGGCGTCGCATTACAGATGCTCCGATGCTCGATGTTGCAGTGATGATTTATGCCGGACAGATTAATAAATATATTGTAGCGCAATTACAGGCAAAAGACAACAATGCAATTGGTTTTTCAGGCGCTGACGGAAACCTAATTCAGTCCGTAAAACGAAATCATCCAACAATCGATTATGGTTTTGTGGGCGATGTGAAACAGGTAAATACAACATTGTTGGCTACGCTATTGCAAAGTGGAATCGTACCGGTTTTCTGTGCCATTACGCACGATAAAAAGGGACAATTACTAAATACAAATGCCGATACAATTGCAAGTGAATTAGCTATTGCCTTAGCTGAAGTTTTCGATGTAACACTTACGTATTGTTTCGAAAAACAAGGAGTATTGTCAGATTCTGAAGATGATACATCTGTAATTACAGAAATAAATGAAGCTTTATATGCAAAGCTAAAAGCAGAAGAAGTAATCCATTCCGGAATGATTCCTAAATTAGATAATTGTTTTAATAGTTTATCAAGAGGTGTTCAAAAAATTAAAATTGGACATCACAGCATGTTGCAGAGCCCGGATGTTCTGCACACCACGATTATATTGTAAAGAAAAAGTTGCGAAGTTTCTTAGAAACTAAGATTTTTGCATCTTATAACTTCAGAACCATAGTACCTCAGTACCTAAACAAAAATGAAAAATATAGAAACGCTGACCCAAGAAGCCATTGTTTTATTGAAAAACCTGATTGAAACCCCTTCCTTTTCAAGTGAAGAAGATCAAACCGCTCTTTTAATTGAAAATTGGTTCAATCAAAATGAAATCCCTTTTAAGAGAGAAAACAACAATGTGTGGGCTTTCAATAAAAATTTTGATAAAAATAAACCAACACTTTTATTAAACTCTCATCACGATACCGTAAAACCGAATCAAGCGTACACCAACGATCCGTTTAAAGCGATTGAAAAAGACGGTAAATTATTCGGATTAGGAAGCAATGATGCCGGAGGTTGTCTGGTTTCTTTACTGGCGACTTTTGTGCATTTTTATGCAATCGAAAATTTATCACACAATATTGTAATTGTCGCTTCTGCAGAAGAAGAGAGTAGCGGTAAAAATGGCTTGAATAGCGTCTTAAAACATTTACCGGAATTGGACTGTGCAATTGTTGGTGAACCTACTTTAATGCAGTTGGCGGTTGCTGAAAAAGGCTTATTGGTCCTGGATGTTAAAGTAAAAGGTACCGCAAGTCACGCTGCACATCAGAATGATGATAATGCGATCTATAAATCAATTCCGGTAATGGAGTGGTTTAAAAACTATAAATTCGACAAGATATCGGAGGTTTTAGGTCCTGTAAAAATGACTGTAACTCAGATTAGTGCCGGAAAACAGCATAATGTGGTGCCATCAGAATGTGATTTGGTAGTAGATATTCGTGTAACCGACTGTTATTCGAATACCGAAATCCTTGACGTTGTTAAAGCAAATGTAAACGCTGAAGTTACGCCAAGATCCATGCATTTAAATGCTTCGTCTATTCCGGTAACACATGGTTTAGTTCAGGCAGGAATCGCTTTAGGAAGAACGACCTACGGTTCGCCAACCCTTTCAGACCAATCGGTTTTAAGTTGTCAATCGTTAAAATTAGGACCAGGTGAAACCCTGCGGTCACATTCAGCCGATGAATTTATCTTTATCAATGAAATTGTAGAAGGAGTCGATTTGTATATTAAAATACTAAGTGATTTTTTTAGATTGTAAAAATACTAAGTAAGACAAGAGACTATCCTGAACAAAATCGGAAGATAATTTTGATCTAGTTTAGAAAAATAACGTGGAGACATTGAGTGTTTTATCATCAAGGAACTTTTAGTAAATAAAGAATAATTATGCAAAAACCTATTTTATTATATCAAACAGCAGACACCAATATAAATGTTGAAGTGACTTATATTGATGAGAATTTTTGGTTGACGCAAAAAGCTATTGCTGAATTGTTTGATGTGGAAAAAGCCGCCATTAGTAAGCATTTAAAAAATCTTTTTGAATCAAATGAAATTGATAAAAGTTCAACTGTTTCCATTTTGGAAACAGTTCAAAAGGAAGGTAATCGAAATGTAAAAAGAAACTTGGAATTCTACAATCTAGACGCTATAATCGCTGTCGGTTACCGTGTCAATTCAAAACAAGCAACTCAGTTCCGAATTTGGGCAACCAAAACTTTAAAAGAGTTTATTATAAAAGGTTTTGTATTGAATGATGAAATGTTGAAAAATGGTTCATCATTTGGCAAAGATTATTTTGAAGAGTTACTAGGGAAAATTAGAGAAATAAGATCTTCCGAAAGAAGATTTTATCAAAAGATAACAGACATTTATGCGCTTTCTGCGGATTATGAAAAAGGTGCTTCAGAAACCAGAGCTTTTTTCGCATCCGTACAGAATAAATTGCATTGGGCAATCTCAGGAAAAACAGCTGCTGAGATTATTTATACAGAAGCAGATGCCGCAAAATTGCATATGGGGTTGTCTACGTGGAAAGATGCTCCCGATGGGAAAATTCAAAAAGCAGATGTTGTAATTGCTAAAAATTATTTAAGTGAAAATCACATTCAGGAATTGAACAGAATAGTGTCGGCTTATTTAGATTTAGCAGAAAATAATGCGAAAAGACAGTTGTTGATGAAAATGGAAGATTGGAGTACTTTTTTAAATAATTTTCTTCAGCTTTCTAATTATCCGATTTTATTAGACAATGGTAAAATCTCATTATTGGAAGCAAAAATAAAAGCAGAATCTGAGTTTGATAAATTTAGAATAATTCAAGATCGGGATTATATTTCTGATTTTGACAGAGAAGTTTTAAAAATAAAGAAGTCAAATAAGTAAGCAAACATAAACCTAACAAGTTTTTTAAATCGGTTAGGTTTTCTTAAAAATATATAGTCTATGAAACTTTGGGAAAAAGGAATACCGACCGACAAACAAATCGAGCAATTTACGGTTGGAAATGATAGAGAACTGGATTTGGTTCTTGCCAAATATGATGCATTAGGTTCTATCGCACATGCCAAAATGCTTGGGCAAATCGGATTATTAACTTCAGAAGAAACAACTTCTTTGGTGGATGCCTTAAATGAAATTATAACTGATATCGCAAAAGGAAACTTCGTGATTGAAGATAGTTTTGAAGACGTTCATTCCAAAATAGAATACCTGCTAACCGTAAAATTAGGCGATGCAGGAAAAAAAATTCACACCGCACGTTCACGTAACGATCAGGTTTTGGTTGATGTGCATTTGTATTTAAAGGACGAAGTAAAAGCCTTAAAAGAGCAGGTAAAAACACTTTTTGATTTGTTGATGGAATCTGCAGAGAAACATCAAAATGTATTATTGCCCGGTTATACACACTTGCAAATTGCAATGCCTTCTTCTTTTGGAATGTGGTTTTCCGCCTATGCGGAAAGCTTGATCGACGACATAACCATGTTGAATGCGGCCGGAAAAATTGTCGACCAAAACCCGTTAGGCTCCGCGGCAGGTTATGGAAGTTCATTTCCAATTAACCGAACCTTTACAACACAGGAATTGGGTTTTGAAACTTTAAAATTCAATGCCGTTGCAGCACAAATGAGCCGGGGAAAAGCAGAGAAAACAGTAGCTTTTGCGATGAGCAGTGTAGCGGCAACGTTATCGAAATTTGCGATGGATGTTTGTTTGTACATGAGTCAGAATTTTGACTTTATTGGTCTGCCGTCCCATCTTACAACAGGTTCGAGTATTATGCCGCACAAGAAAAATCCGGATGTATTTGAATTAATAAGGGGGAAATGCAATAAAATTCAAGCGTTGCCTTATGAAATTACTTTGATCACAAACAATCTGCCAAGTGGCTATCACAGAGATTTGCAATTACTAAAAGAAGGTTTGTTTCCTGCACTTCAAAACCTGAAAGCCTGTCTGGATATTGCGATTTTTTCTATAAAAGATATTACCGTAAAAGACCACATTTTAGAAGATAAAAAATACGATTATTTGTTTACGGTTGATACTTTAAATGAAATGGTTGTAGCCGGAATGCCTTTCAGAGATGCTTACAAAGCTGTTGCAGAACAATTGGAGGCCGGAACCTACAAATCTCCAAAAGAAACCAAACATACACACGAAGGAAGTATCAATAATTTGTGCTTAGATGCGATAAAAGCGAAAATGAAAGCCGCTTATTAAAGTCTCGGTTTGATACTGTTCAGAATACAGGAAAGGCTATTGATTTATTTCGATAGCCTTTTTTTATTGGTTTTTGTCCAGATTAATAAAATAATGGAAGATGAATTAATTAAATACTGATGTAGAAGAACACGTTTTGCATGATAAATATAGATTAAGATTTTGCAATTTTGAATTGAATTACGTTGTGTATACATCTTACGAAAATGAGATAAAGTGTTAGAATTTAAAATTGCTATTATTACAAATAAATCTATCATTTCTATAGAGGAAATGTTAATAATTTATTTTTTTATGTTTTATAAATGTAAAATACTTGTTTTCTACTAGTTGAGTTGATGGTTAAAAAAGTCAAAAAGATTTTGTTAAAATAACTTTATAATTGGCTTGTTTTACCTGTATATTCGTGCAAAATTTTAAAAATTATTACAATGTTAAACATGACCAAAAAGATTGCTTTTGTACTATTATTTATTTCCGGAGTTGTTTTCACTGGATGCTCAAGTGACGAGAAAGAAAACGAAAATGTAGTTGTTGATACTGCTACATTAAAAACGTTTAAGGATGTAACTTTCTCTTTAGATGCTGAAGAAGGTTTTGATGCAGGACGTTTCTTTTCAACTGAAACAGGGAAATCATACAAAAAAGCACAGATTGATGCGGCTACGTTGCCGAAAATTGATATTGCTTTTTACGGAGGAAGTTCTTCTTTAAATTTCTTTACAACTCCTAACGATGCAGAATATGGTATCGCTAAAGCAACTACTACTGATTTTATTAATTATGTAACTACTCAATATACAGTAGATCAATTCAATAAATTAGAAAAAGGAGAAGACTTAAATAGTTTAACTATTGTCAATGATAAAGAATCGTTTCCAGATAGTAAATTGCCTCTTGTTGTTTTATTTAAAAATGCAGCAGGTAAAAAAGGTGTTATCTATGTGAAATCAGTTCACAGAGTTGGTTCTAACCCTAGAATTGTTGCGGATATTAAAATCCAAAAATAATTTAGTGTAAAAACTAAATTGAAGAAAAGCGCTATGGTTTCATAGCGCTTTTTTTGTAAAACCTTTTCTCTGCGACAGAAAGTTCGTCATAAATACATACATTTGGTAATCAGTTATTTTAAATTATACGTATGACGCAATTAGAAGAACAAGCAACTCAGCAACTTTTCGAGAAAACCTTTATTACGGAAGAACAACACAACCAGATAAAAGAGTACCGTAGTTTGGGTATTTTTTCGTTGCATGCTGAATTAAAAGTATTTTTATATATATCAGTTTTGCTTTTTACATCCGGAATCGGAATCTTGATTTATAAAAATATTGATACTATTGGCCATATTGCGATTTTGACACTATTGTTGATTGCCATTGGTGTTTGTTTCTATTTTTGTTTTAAAAATTCAAAAGGATTCCAAAAATCCGAAACAAGTTTTGAAAACCCTGTTTTGGAATATTTGGTGCTCGCAGCCAATATACTGACGTGTATTTTTATTGGTTATTTGCAATTTCAATACAAACCTTTCGGTACCTATTATGGTTTGGCGACACTGGTTCCCACAATTGTAAGTTTCTTTTGTGCCTATTATTTTGATAATAGAAGTGTTCTGACTATTGCCATTACAGGTTTGGCAGCTTATGTAGGGTTTTCTGTAACGCCGCAGGATTTGCTTACAAGCGATTTTTATTCCCACCAAGGATTAAGTTATTCTGCCATAGTATTAGGAGGTTTATTGATTTTATGGACGATTTATAGCTCCAGAATTCAATTAAAAACACATTTTAATTTGATCTATCTAACTTTTGCTTTGCATATGATTAGTATCGCTTTAATCAGTAATCTATTAGATGTTTTTGATTGGATTTGGTTCATATTTGCCTTTGTGCTAGGCGCATCTTGTTTTTATTTTTATAAAGTAAGTCATGAGGTTAAAGCGATTTCATTGTTTGTTTTTACTATTATCTATGCTTATATCGGAATCAATATAGTATTGTTCCGTTTTTTAGAACATATTGATTTTTTGGAGATTTGGGAAATATTTGTTTTAGCTATCCCGGCCTATTTCATTGGTTCAATAGTCTTGTTCATTAAATTAATTAAAAACTTCAATAAAGAAATTGTGTTATGATTGTATTGGACAAAAATAAATTAGACAATTCGGCTTTAACAGAAGAGGCAGAGGCATTAAAAAATGCAGGTTTTATTGGTAAAGAACAGTTCAATTTTATAGAAAAAGAACTTCCTGTACTCAACGGTCACAAAAATATTCTGGTGCGCATTGGTTTCTTTTTATTGGGATCGTTTTTATATGCGTCGTTATGCGGAGCAGTTTCGCTTTTTGGACTTTCAGGTATAGACAGCTATTGGAAAGTTCTTCCGTTTGTTTTTGCTGCAATAGGTTTTGTAGGATCGGAACTTTTAGCCAAACAAGGCTATCATAATCACGGACTCGATGATGCCTTTATTTTAGGAACTCTTTTAAATACAGGTCTCGCAATTGGGGTTTTAAGTGAAGGGGAAAATGTACTATCGATTACAATTGCTGTTACTGTAGTCTCATTTATACTGTATTTACGTTATTTACATCTATTGTCGACATTGGTTTTTTACTTGGCATTAACAGTAACATTGGGATATGCAATATTTGAATTTCTGGAATTCGGACAGGCTATTTTACCCTTTTTTATGCTATTGTATGGTGCAGGAACGTATTATTTTTGCAGAAAATTGCTTAAAGATTTAAGTGAACCCTTTTATTACTCTGGACTTGTTTTAATAAAGAGTATCAGTTTGATTCTTTTTTATCTTTCAGGAAATTATATGGTGGTAAGGGAACTATCTGGAATGCTCTCAGGGATTTATTATGATGTAAGCCCCGAAATACCGTTAGCTTTTTTCTTTTGGATTTTTACATTCGCTGTTCCTGTTCTTTATTTGTTTTTCGCTTTAAAGAATAAAGACAGAATTATGCTGTGGATCAGTTTTATTGCCATTGCTTTTTCTTTTTACAGCTTTCGATTTTATCACTCGGTTTTACCAGTAGAGGTGGCGCTGACACTTGGAGGATTACTTTTATTCGCAATAGCATTTTTCTCCATAAAGAAATTAAAAACTAAAGAAACCGGATTGACTTTTAAACCGGATAGAATCTCCAACTCAAACGACTTTTTAAATGCAGAAGCCTTGATTATTGCTTCAACATTCGGAATGAAACCGGAAGTAAAACCAGCTGATTCTCCAATGGAGTTTGGAGGAGGTGGCTTTAGTGGCGGGGGATCTGAAGGGAGTTTTTGATTTTTGTGAAATGTTTTTTGTGAAACATGAAACGTGAAACGTGAAACATGAAACATGAAACATGAAACATGAAATATTTTCCAATAGATAATATAAAAAACAAAACCCTGAATTAGAGGAATTCAGGGTTTTGTTTTTGTCATTTCGAAGAATGAGAAATCACACTAGAAATTCACGCACAGTTTGCGGAATATTGGGTGTGATTTCTCGACTTCGCTCGAAATGACAATTCATAAGATCTTTTTAGCGTTTCACATTTTACAAGAAAACATTTCACATTTTACAAAAGAAGTCCTTACACTTTCGTTTTCAAAGCCTCAGCATCAATATCGCTGTGAGAAACATTGTAAACCGCTTTTCCGTTTTTAATCAATAGCAATTGAGGAGATTCATGGTGTACATTAAATTTGTTGGCGATTTCATTAGATATATCACGATGTTCGATTAAATCCAGGAAAAAGGCATCAACCGTTTCGTTTAAATCGTATTCTTTTTCAAATTGTTTTAAAGCCATTCTACTGATGCTGCATCTCGTACTGTGCTTAAAAATTACGATAGGCTTAACATTTGAAATGTTAGCAATATCATCCAACTGTGTTAAATTTGTAAGAGGAATCCAGTTTATATTGCTTTTTTGTGAATCCGAATGGTCAGAATTTCCGAAGATAGAATTTAAAAAACCCATGTTTTGACTGTTTTTATGACTTTTTGACATTTAATTCAAGTGAAACCTTGATTTTTAATGACTTTTTGTCGGTGTTTTTATTGTGGAATATAATTTGAATATTGAATTGCAAAGTTACTTATTACAAATATAAATCAATCATAAATCATACAAATATGAACATAAATAAGTTTACGACTAAATCTCAGGAAGCCATTCAGTTGTCGCAACAGCTGGCTCAAAGATACGGTCAACAACAAATAGAAAACGAACACATCTTTAAGGCTATTTTTGAAGTAGATGAAAATGTGGCGCCTTTTATATTGAAAAAACTCAATGTAAATGTGCCTTTGTTTTTGCAAATTTTAGATTCAACATTACAAAGTTTTCCAAAAGTTTCGGGAGGCGATATTATGCTTTCACGAGACGCAAATAAAGCATTGAATGAAGCAGAAATTATCGCACAAAAAATGGACGATGAGTATGTTTCAATCGAGCATTTAATTCTGGCAATTTTTGATTCAAAAAGCAAAGTAGCGCAGATTTTAAAAGATCAGGGTGTTACCGGAAAAGCTTTGAAAGCTACAATAGCGGAGCTTAGAAAAGGTGAAAGAGTAACTTCGGCCTCTGCTGAAGAGACCTATAATTCATTAAATAAATACGCTAAAAACCTGAATGAGTTAGCGCGTACCGGAAAATTGGATCCTGTTATCGGGCGTGACGAAGAAATCCGACGTGTGTTGCAGATTTTAACCCGCAGAACTAAAAACAATCCTATGTTGGTGGGAGAACCGGGTGTTGGTAAAACAGCTATTGCCGAAGGTTTGGCGCATCGAATTGTAGATGGTGATGTGCCTGAAAATCTAAAAGATAAAGTTGTTTTCTCTTTAGATATGGGAGCATTGATCGCCGGAGCTAAGTACAAAGGAGAATTTGAGGAAAGACTAAAATCGGTAGTAAAAGAAGTGACAGCCGCAGAAGGTGATATCGTTTTGTTTATCGATGAAATTCACACACTTGTAGGTGCAGGTGGAGGTGAAGGTGCTATGGATGCGGCTAATATCTTAAAACCGGCTTTGGCCCGTGGAGAGTTAAGAGCGATCGGAGCCACAACTTTAGATGAGTATCAGAAATATTTTGAAAAAGACAAAGCGTTGGAACGTCGTTTCCAAAAGATTTTAATTGACGAACCGGATACAGAGAGTGCTATTTCGATTTTGCGTGGAATTAAAGAAAAATACGAAACGCATCATAAAGTTCAGATTAAAGATGAAGCTATTATTGCAGCGGTAGAACTATCACAACGTTATATCACAAATCGATTTTTACCGGATAAAGCCATTGATTTAATGGACGAGGCTGCGTCGAAATTGCGTATGGAAATCAATTCAAAACCAGAAGAATTAGATGTTTTGGATCGAAAAATTATGCAATTAGAAATTGAAATCGAAGCCATCAAGCGTGAAAAAGAAGAAAGTAAGCTCAAAATTTTAGGAATGGATCTGGCCAACTTAAAAGAAGAGCGAAATGAAATCTATACCAAATGGAAGTCTGAAAAAGATGTCGTTGACGGTGTTCAGGCTGTGAAATTGGAAATAGAAGATTTTAAACATGACGCGGAACGTGCAGAACGTGAAGGGGATTATGGAAAAGTAGCTGAAATTCGTTACGGAAAAATCAAAGAAGCTCAAGAGCGTCTGGACGTTTTACTAAAACAATTACAAGAATACCAATCCGGTAACTCCTTAATAAAAGAAGAGGTAACCCGTGAAGATATTGCTGAAGTTGTAGCAAAATGGACAGGAATTCCGGTAATGAAAATGCTTCAGACAGAAAGAGAAAAACTGTTGCATTTGGAGGATGAATTGCACAAACGCGTTGTAGGTCAGGAAGAAGCAATTGAAGCAGTAAGTGATGCTGTTCGCAGAAGCCGTGCCGGATTGCAGGATATGAAAAAACCGGTTGGTACATTTTTGTTCTTAGGGACAACGGGTGTTGGTAAGACGGAGTTGGCAAAAGCTTTGGCAGAATACCTTTTTGATGATGAAAATGCCATGACCCGTATTGATATGAGTGAATATCAGGAACGTCATAGCGTGAGTCGATTGGTTGGTGCGCCTCCAGGCTATGTTGGTTACGATGAAGGGGGACAATTAACAGAAGCTGTTCGAAGAAAACCTTATTCTGTAATTCTACTGGATGAGATCGAAAAAGCCCATCCGGATACGTTTAATATTTTATTGCAAGTTTTAGATGAAGGCCGTTTGACAGATAATAAAGGTCGTCTGGCTGATTTTAAAAATACAATTATCATCATGACCTCCAATATGGGAAGCCAGATTATTCAGGAGAAATTTGATAATCTGAAAGGGGGTATTGAAGCTGCAACTGAAGCTGCAAAAGTGGAAGTTTTGGCTTTATTGAAACAAACCGTTCGTCCTGAATTTATAAATCGTATTGATGAAATCGTGTTGTTTACGCCTTTAACTATCGAAAATATTTCGAGAATTGTAAGCTTGCAACTTAAGAGTGTTACCAAAATGCTGGCGTTACAAGGCATCACTATGGATGCTACGCCGGAAGCGATTGCTTATCTGTCAGACAAAGGGTATGATACACAATTTGGAGCAAGACCGGTAAAACGAGTTATTCAGAGAGAAGTGTTAAATCAATTGTCGAAAGAAATTCTGGCAAACAATATAACAACCGATAGTATCATTTTGATTGATGCTTTCGATGGAAAATTGGTTTTTAGAAACCAAACGCATAAAGTCGATTAATTCTTTCTAGTTAATTATTAATTGGGAAGACACCAGTCGCAAGGCTGGTGTTTTTTGTTTAAATAAATTGGAGAAACCGTAAATAATGAAACTTTATTGTAGGGTAGTATAACAGAATGTATTGTTTAATTTCTGAAATTTACTAAGAACATAAAACAATAAGATCATGAACAATATATTCAGAGGGTTAATTGCGGGTTATGGAGCTAAAAAATTAGGATGCGGGTGTTTTAGCACGGTATTTATTTTCATCATTCTATGGTTGCTTCTAGGGCAATGCAGTTAATTTTTTAGCAAAAGATTCGATAAAAAAGTAGTAGATTCGCAGAGGTAAAAAAACAAATAACGTAGCTTCTATCAGGTTTTGTAAACCAATGGATTACGTAATTCTTAAAATAAATAAATTAATAAATGGCATCAGGTTTTTTCGTACTATTAGATGATATCGCAGCAATCATGGATGATGTTGCAGTAATGAGCAAGGTTGCAGCAAAAAAAACAGCAGGTATTTTGGGGGATGATTTAGCAGTTAATGCTGAAAAAGCTTCAGGGTTTGCCTCTTCAAGAGAACTTCCTGTTTTATGGGCAATCAGTAAAGGATCACTACTTAATAAAATTATTATTTTGCCAATCGCATTCTTGTTGAGTGCTTTTTTTCCTATTGCCATTATTGTGATTTTAGTACTTGGAGGACTTTTCCTGGCATACGAAGGTGCTGAGAAAATATACGAGTTCTTTTTTCCTCACCAACACGCTTCGGAAGGAATCACAGAAGAAACCTTTACAGAAGAGGAAATTTTAGCACTTGAAAAAGACAAAATAAAGTCCGCTATTGTAACCGATTTTATTCTTTCGGTAGAGATTGTAATCATTGCATTGGGAACTGTAATTGGTCAGCCGATTTCATCACAGATTGCAGTAGTTTCAATAATTGCATTGATTGCTACTATTGGTGTTTATGGTATCGTTGCTATAATTGTCAGAATGGATGAAGTAGGTTTTAAAATGATCCAACACAGTAAAAAAGAAAAAAGCATATTAAAAACGATCGGTAATTTATTGGTTCAGGCACTTCCAAAAGTGATTAAGGCTTTAACTGTGATCGGAACAATTGCTTTGATTCTGGTAGCTGGAGGTTTGTTTGTTCACAATATTGAGTTTTTCCATCATTTACTACCTCAATTTCCTTCAATTTTGAAAGAGTTTATCGTAGGACTTGTCGTTGGATTTATAGTTTTAGCGATTGTGAATCTTCTGAAAAAACTTTTTGGAAAGAAAGCGCATTAATAGAAACATTGTATTTTTTCAAATAAATAGAACATCAGTTGCAAAGCTGGTGTTTTTTTTATGTTTTTATTTTGAAGTTAATCCCTTTGCTTATAGGTGTTTGGTGTTTTGTTTTAATATTTTAACATTTAATCTAAGCAACCTTATTATTTATTCGCCCTCTTCATATTAAAATAACAAATAAATATTTTATATGAAAAATTTTAGATTTAAATCAGGTTTAGTAGCTTTGTTCTTGTTAATTGGATTGTCTTCATGTAGTAGTGATGATGATAAGAAAGAAGCAACACCAGATCCGGTAGTTGTTGTAACTAAAAATGCTTTTGCAACTAAATTAGAAGGTCCGGCAACTGGAAAAGTGAATGCAGAACTTAGCTATGATGTAACATTTATGCCAGAGACTGCTTGTGGAGAATTTAATAAATTTACAGAAGCTACAATTGGTACCGACAAAGGGTTACAGGTTGAAGTAAAATATGCATCTCCTGTGTGTGTACAAATAGTTCCGGATGCTAAGAAGGCGGTCTATAAATTTAAATCTGCTGCAAAAGGAACTTTTAAAATTAAATTCAAAAAATCAGAAACTGAATTTATTGTGCATGAAGTGGTAATTGATTAATACGCTTTTGGTAATTAGTAAAAATAGCTTGCCCTTAAATTTCATTCATTTAAACATCAATCTTAGGATTGGTGTTTTTTTTTTGTTTTAGAAGTAATGAAGTACGAAAAAGAGAATCAAATCCAAAAGTTGTAGAATAGTAGAAAATTAGATGTAAAAATTTAGTCTGTTAAAAAAAATATACGCCACGTTTGTCCTTTCGACGAAGGAGAAATCTTCGCAAGAAACTCCGTAAAAATGAGCTCAGCAAACAAAGATTTCTATTTCGTCGAAATTTTAATTTTACAGATCAATTTCAATCAGATGAAATTCAGCCTGAATTTAGGAGGATTATAGTTCGTGACTATAAGATTCTCTATAAAGAAGAGGAGGGGATTGTTTATATTGTCAAAATTTTTTCAACAAAACAAAATCCAAGTAAACAATTGTAAAAGGAGTTTCTATGGGCGTACTGTGTGGACACAAGTATAAAAATAACACGAATTTTACAAATTTGCTCAAATTTTAATAAGATAACCTAGGTTTGTGAAATTAATTTCGCAAACAAATTAGTGACAATTCGTGAAATTCGTGTTCAAGTTTATTATATAGTTGTGTCCAAAGGGCAGTCCTATAAGCTCTTTTTTTATAGTAGTTACTAATTGAGATCTGTTTGCCATTCCTTCAAAAATTACTATTTTTGCACTCTAAATTTTATGTCATGCCGAAAAGAAAATATAAAATAGCCGTTATTCAGTTAAACCTGAACGATGTTGCCGAGAATAACCTTAAAAAATGTATTAGCTGGGTAAAAGACGCAGCTACTAAAGGTGCTGAAGTTATACTACTGCCTGAATTATATAGCAGTCATTATTTTTGCCAAAGCGAAGATGTTGATAATTTTGCATTAGCAGAACCGCTTTATAGTACTTCATTTATTGCTTTTAGCGAATTAGCGAAAGAGTTGGGAGTTGTTATTATTGTTCCTTTCTTCGAAAAAAGAATGGCAGGAATCTATCATAACAGCGCTTATATTATTGATACTGATGGAACAGAAGCTGGTTTGTATCGTAAAATGCACATTCCGGATGATCCTCATTTTTATGAGAAATTCTATTTTACTCCGGGAGATTTAGGTTTTCAGGCTATTCAAACTAAAAAAGGAAAAGTCGGAACACTGATTTGTTGGGATCAATGGTATCCGGAAGCAGCTCGTATTACAGCTTTGAAAGGGGCAGAAGTATTGTTTTACCCAACAGCAATCGGTTGGCATCCAAAAGAAAAAGAGCAATACGGAGAGAATCAATATGGGGCGTGGATGAACGTAATGAAAGGTCATGCTGTTGCAAACGGCGTTTTCGTTGCTGCCGCAAACAGAATTGGTTTAGAGCAATATATCGATGGTACTGACGGAATCCAATTTTGGGGAGCTTCTTTTATAGCGGGACCTCAGGGAGAAATTTTGGCTCAGGCATCACACGATCAGGAAGAAATTCTAATTGCCGAAGTTGATTTGGATTTACAGGAAAATGTACGTCAGAACTGGCCATTTTTCAGAGACAGAAGAATTGATGCTTTTGGAGATATTACAAAAAGAGCAATTGATTAATTCAATTTTTTAGATAAAAAGAAGCCGTTTCAAATAATTTTGAAACGGCTTTCTTTTTTATTGAATTATTGTGTTTACTTCAAACTTGGCTGGAAAATTTTAATAGTTCCATCACCTTCGCTGCTTACTACAACTAAACTTCTTTTTGTTGGACTTTTTGACGCCGGAATAAAAAGAATTCCTTCAGGAGCATCACCCGTTTTTACAGTCTGCAAATATTGTGGTGAAGTCGGATTGGTTACATCATACGTCATAAAGGCATCTGATCTTTCTAATCCTACAAAAAGTATGTTTTGAGTACCTATTTTAGCCACTACCACTGCTTCCGGTTCTGAACCTTTATCGTCACTACGTTTGTCATCATAAGTACCTAGTTCGTTGGTTTTTTTATCCACATCATTTTTGCTGTCATAAACAATTTTTCCGGTATTTCCGTTCCAGATCGAGAAAGAACGCGCACCAAAACTAACCATTTCGTCCAAGTCACCATCACCGTCCGTATCGCCCATGTCAGCTACAAGATTTAGTCTTCCTAAATTGGTTTCCAGTTTTAAAGTAGCAGCATCAGGAAAAACGGTTGCGTCCAGTTTCATGTCTTTCATTCTTTTGATGTCGCTGTACGCTGCATATTCTCTGGCATCACCTTCATTAGCAGTAACAAAATAAGGTACATTGTTTGAAGAGAAATGGCTAATAGCATCCGGCATAAACATTCCCTTTACTTTCCAAGGATTAAAAGCAATTTTATCATCTTTATCACTTACATCAATTGCATTTTCGGCTGTATTGTAATTTTTCAAACCTAAAGGATAAATTGCAGTAATGGTTTTAGAGGTTAAATCCACTTTTGCAACACCGTTGTTTTCTTGAAGCGTTACCCAAGCCGTTTTAGAATCATCAGAAATGGTTACATATTCAGGTTCAATATCTTGTGCGAAAGATTTAGCGAAGGTTGAAATTCTGAAACCGTCCTTTTTCAAGGCTGCGGCCTGACTGCTAAACGAACTGAAATCTAAAGTAGTAACCGCATAATTGTTTGTTACTTCGATAATCGAAATCGTTCCGTTTGGATCTTGAGAATAATCTGTATTGGGTTCCCCTTCATTAGCGGTCATTATATATTTTCCATCCGGAGAAAACGTAATCATATCCGGTAAAGCACCAACGGTAACTTGTTTAATCAGGCTGTAGTCGGCTGTATTAAAGATAACCACTTTTCCATTTCCTTGTTTGTTGATTGTAGATTCTAAAGCAACAGCTAATTTTCCGTCAAAAACAGCAACACTGTTGGAGGCACCTTGATAAGGAGTTAAGTCAATTTTGCCAATTTTGGTTGGTTTTGTAGGGTCTGATATGTCAATTACATCAATTTGATTCGTTCCGCTATTGTTAACTGTAAAAAGTCTTTTTGTTTTTTCATCATAAGCCGAAATTTCTGCTGCACCTTCACCACCTATAGTAATGCTTCCGATTTCTTTGAAGGTCCCGGGATCTTCGTTTACAACAGCTTCGGGTTTTTCATTGTTTGAGTTTTCGTCATTATTACAGCTTGCCATTAGAAACAAAGCGGTTAATAAAGAGATACTTAGTTTTTTCATTGTGTTTGTTTTTAGTTTTTTCAAATGTAAATAGCAGAAGCTGGCTTTGTATTAAGGCTGTATTATTTAATCTTTAACTTAATTTTAGGAATTGTTTTGGACTGATTTTGATTTGATTTTCGCTCAGTTGTTTTATAATCCTTATGAATCATTATCTTTGTACTCTTTCAAATTTAGAAATGCTTTATGTCAACAAATAATAGAAGATTCCCAGCAGAATGGGAAAAACAACAGGGAATTGTATTGTGTTTTCCGCATAATGGCAATGACTGGCCAGGGAAATACGAAGCCATTCAATGGGCTTTTGTAGAATTTATAAAAAAAGTAGCCACTTTTGAAACTGTTTTTTTGGTTGTAGCCGATGAAAAGTTAAAAGAGAAAGTAGCCGGAATGTTAGAAGACGCAAGAGTGAATATGGGTAATATTTCTTTTATCATTCATAAAACCAATAGAAGCTGGATGCGCGATTCAGGGCCGATTATTGTAAAAAACGGTTCAAAAAGAGAAGCGCTGAATTTTAATTTTAATGGTTGGGCAAAATATAAAAATCATCAGTTAGATAAACATGTTCCTTCTAAAATAGCTGATTTTATTGAGGTGCCGGTAACTCAGGTTATTTATAAAGGTAAACCGGTAATTGTAGAAGGTGGTGCCATTGATGTAAATGGAAGAGGAACTTTATTGACTTCTGAGGAATGTTTGATGCACCAGTCAATTCAGGTTAGAAATCCCGGATTTACCAAAGAAGATTATGAAGCTGTTTTTAAAGAATATCTCGGAGTTACCAACGTAATCTGGTTAGGAGACGGAATAGAAGGGGATGATACGCACGGGCACATTGATGATTTATGTCGATTTGTAAATGAAGATACAATTGTTACTATTGTTGAAACCGATAAAACCGATTCTAATTACAATGCATTGCAGGATAATTTAAAACGTTTGCAAAATGCGAAGTTAGAAAACGGAAAATCTCCAGTAATTGTAGCTTTGCCAATGCCAAAACGTGTTGATTTTGGGGATTTAAGATTACCGGCGAGTTATGCTAATTTCTTGATTTTGAATAATTGTGTCTTGGTTCCAACTTTTAATGATAGTAACGATCGTGTGGCTTTGAATATTCTATCGGAGTGTTTCCCTGATCGTGAAGTGATCGGAATTAGCTGTATCGATTTTATTTGGGGATTTGGAACGCTGCACTGTTTAAGTCAGCAGATTCCGGCTTAAATAAGTCTTTTAAAATAGAGTGCCGTAAGTTGGCATTTGATAAAAGTATCCGTACACAGCTGTACGGATATTTTTTTTGCTTTTATTTATTTAGATGGATAAGTAATTACCAGGTATGATGTAGTTGTATTTGTAAGATATTGAATTTCAGTGCTGTATTGATTTGCGAAAAATGTTTTTGCTAATAGATTTGTTTTAACTTTGAAGTTAAATTCTAAAGACAATTATTGCATTGCTATTGTTTTTAGAACAAAAAAAAGTCCCTAATCTAAATATACTTAAAGATGAAAAAAATAGTATTTTTCTTTTTTGTTCTTATTTCTTGTGGCGTTTTTTCGCAGCAACACGATCATGGTGCGCAAGACGAGCCTTCAACACACGGCATGGCTATCTTTGGAAGAAATAAAATTTATGCGTACCATTTACCAATGTTTCGATCTCCGCATGATTATCAGATTGTTCTAGAATTGGTTTTTGATGAAAGAATTCGGCAGCAATTTATAAGGGATCAGCAACAACATCCTGAACATACTACCTATACAATTGAACCGGAAAAGTTTATTCTACCGGACATGATTGCAAATCCCCGTCTGTTTAGAGCAAGTATTTACAGAGGGCATTTTGAACGCGGAGGCATTAAAATTGCCGAATCGGTTGCGGTAAGAATTCAGGAGGTTGTTTATTTTAAGAAGTTGAGTCCAAATACGATTAAGCCAAAAACTACAGATTTTATTTTGTTTGGTAATAATAGGGAGCAGTTTGCCGTTCATAGTATTGCGAAAGCTCCGGATTTCGATCAAATTCTGCAAATAAAAACAGGAGAACGGTTAGATACGTATAAAATTTTCACTTTTGATGAAACGGTTAATGCGCCTATTGGTGTTAGCGGAAACACGATTGAAGTTAATTTTGATGGTAGAAAACTTAAAGTTGATTTGTTAAGGCAGCTTTATTTGGAGTTTGAGGATTTAAAAAACTGATAATGTTTATTTACAGCTCACATTAAAATCGATGAAAATAGAGAATATACAAAAGGTACTTACTTTTTTAGAAGACAATTATCATCGGCAAATCGAACCGGAAGAATTAGAAGCAGTTTCGAATTATTCTTATAGAAACATACAGCGTATTTTTAGTGCGATACTATTGGAAACAATAGGTAATTTTTGTACCCGGTTAAAGCTGGAAAACGCTTATAAACAGTTGATTTATACCAATAATACCATTGTAGCTATTGCGTATGATGTTGGGTATAGCAACAATCAGTCTTTTACGAAAGCATTTAAAAATAAATTTGAAATTACGCCTTTGCAAGCCCGCCAGAACAGAAAACCTCTTTTTGAGGAATATATAAAAGGGAAAGAAAATGACCTTTCGTTTATTGATTTTGAATACGAGTACAAAGAAAAAATACAAGTTTATTCTAAAACGCTTATCAGTAATAATTACAATAATGTAGTGATAAATGAGCTTTGGGATGCGATTATTGAAGAGAATAAAACGATCCCACCTTACAATTGTTTTGGCGTGATTGTGGACCAGCCTATAATTTCGGATAAAGAGAAATCAAGGTATGAGGTCTGTATCAGCGCCTGTGTTAATTCAAAATTATACCTTTCGAAGGCTATTTTTGGAGGCTGGTATGCGAAGTATATTCATCTTGGTGATTTTGATAAAATTGAAGAAACCTACCGAAAAATATATTATCGATGGCTTTATGAGAGTGACTATGAATTGGGAACTTCTCCTATTATAGAACAATACATTGATGATGAAAAATCGACAGACCAACTAACAACAGCAATATACGTTCCCGTAAAACGAAAGTTGTCAAAATAAGACAATCTTGATACTCAGACATATTCTAGTTTTGCCTATCTAAAAAAATATACATCATGATTAAATTTCAATTCTTAATTTTATTTACTTCGATGGCTGCTCCAATTTTTAATTCTTGTGCCGGCGACGAAGGTACTGCAGAGGTAATCGGTAAACCTGATCCTACACAAATAGTGTATAAAATGCCGGAAGAATCAGAACCACATGAAGGGACGTGGTTGCAATGGCCACATCAATACCAACACGGTGTTACCTACAGAAGCGAACTGGACGAAACTTGGGTAGCAATGACAAAAGCGCTACAATCTACCGAAAAAGTGCATATCATTGCTTACAATACTGCTGAACAAACGAGAATTACCAATTTATTAAAAGCAGCAAACGTTTCTTTAACTAATGTTGATTTTAAAATTCATCGTACAGACGATGTTTGGGTTAGAGATAACGGACCAATTTACGTACGTGACGCTCAGGGAAAACTAGTGATTGAAGACTGGGGGTTTAATGGTTGGGGAGGCAAATACGATTCAGCGAATTGTGATGCAATACCAAGCGCTATCGGAGCTGACACCGGAGTAACCGTATTGAACTTAAATAATGTAATGGTAAACGAAGGTGGTTCAGTAGAATTAGACGGTCATGGAGTATTAATGGCAACTAAAAGTTCTATAATCAGTCAAAAAGCTAGAAATTCGGTTAGAAATAAAGGAATGAGTCAAGCTCAGGCAGAATCAAATTTCACGAAATACCTTGGAGCTACAAAATTCATTTGGCTTGAAGGAGGTTTTAGCGAAGAGGATGTTACAGATATGCATATCGATGGGATCATGAAATTTGCAGCTGGTAACAAAATGATCACAATGAGTAATTCTGATTTATCAGGTTGGGGACTTATAGATTCGGATATTGCGATTTTAAATGCAGCCTCAAACACTAAAAACGAAGTGTATACAAAAGTAATTTTGCCACTTACGCAGAAAAATGTAGTAACAAAAACAGGGAAAGCCCTTGGTTACAAAGGTAATTACATTAATTTTTATATTGCAAATGGAAAAGTTTTGGTTCCAAATTACAACGATCCAAATGATAGTGTTGCAAATAAAATTATTGCAGGTCTTTATCCGGGAAGAGAAGTTGTCGGTATAGATGTCAGGAACTTATATGCAAATGGTGGAATGGTACATTGTGTTACCCAACAGCAACCTAAACAATAGTATTATTAAATTTTAAAATGTAAAAAACTTGTTAGTGAAGACTAGCAAATTTTTTTATGTCTTCAAATTAATAGAATTCATTTTGCAGTGTGGTTAATCTCTCGCAAAGTCGCAAAGACGCAAAGTTTTTTAAGGTTTTTTCACGCAGATTTTGCAGATTTTTATTCCTTGCTTTCCGCGAAAATCAGCTAAATCCGCAAAATCTGCGTGCTATTTTATTTAAGTATATCCAGAAGACTAACAAGTTTTTTTTATCGTCAAATTAATATAATTCATTTCGCAGCGTGATTGATTTCTCGCAAAGTCGCAGAATCGCAAAGTTTTAAGATTTTTTTTCACGCAGATTTCACAGATTTTTGATCATTGCTTTCCGCGAAAACCCGTTAAATCCGCAAAATCTGCGTGCTATTTTATTAAAGCATATCCAGTACTTTCAACAAAACACAAATCGGCTTCGATTCAACCTTGCTTAGGTGTTTTTCGTTATTTTGTAGGGTATAGAGCTTAACGTAATAAAGTAAAAACTTTGCGACTCTGCGACTTTGCGAGAGAAACAACGTAAACAAAAAAAAACTTGTTAGTGAAATACTAACAAGTTTTTTTATATTATTCAGGCAATTCATTTGCTCTTCATTGTCTCACAAAAGGAGGTAATAATTGGCTAGCAACTTCACCAAAACCAATACGAACTTCATTAGTCTCGCAGAAACCTCTGATGATTACGGTATCATTATCTTCGATAAATTTACGTTCGCTTCCGTCCTTTAATTTTAATGGATTTTTTCCTCCCCAGGTTAGTTCTAACATCGAACCAAAGCTGTCCGGTGTTGGTCCTGAAATAGTTCCTGAACCCATCATATCGCCAGAATTTACACGACATCCATTAGAAGTATGGTGTGCTAATTGCTGACACATTGACCAGTATAAATATTTGAAATTTGATTTAGAAACAACCGTTTCTTCCTGATCTAAAGGCTGAATAGAAACTTCTAAATGAATATCGAAAGCTTTTTTTCCTTTCGTTTGTAAATAAGGAAGCGGAGCTGGATCTTGTTTAGGTCCTTTTGTTCTAAAAGGCTCTAATGCATCCATAGTTACAATCCAAGGCGATATAGAAGTCGCGAAGTTTTTTGCAAGGAAGGGTCCAAGTGGCACATATTCCCATTTCTGAATATCACGTGCACTCCAGTCGTTTAGTAAAACCATTCCGAAAATATAATCTTCGGCTTCGTAAGTTGGGATATTTTCGCCCATTACGTTTACGTCTGTAGTAATAAAAGCAGTTTCCAATTCAAAATCAACTAATCGGGAAGCACCAAAAACGGGTGTTTTTTCTCCATTAGGTAATGTTTGTCCCATTGGTCTGTGAACCGGAATTCCAGACGGAACAATCGTAGAACTTCTTCCATGATAGCCTACCGGAATGTGTAACCAGTTTGGTAACAAAGCATTTTCAGGATCACGGAACATTTTTCCTACGTTTGTAGCGTGTTCTTTACTAGAGTAAAAATCTGTATAATCACCAATTAAAACCGGTAATTGCATTTCAACATCGTCGATCTTGAAAATAACGATATCACGATCTTTTGTCGAATCTCTAAGTTGTGGGTTGGTTGCATCAAAAATATCTGCGATGCGGTTGCGGACCAGGCGCCATGTTTTTTTTCCGTCAGAAATAAAATCATTAAGCGTGTCCTGCATAAACATATCATCAGTTAAATCTATTCCGGAGAAATAGTTTAATTGTTGTAAAGCTCCTAGATCTATAGCGTAATCGCCAATTCTGGTTCCTACTGTAACGACATTTTCTTTGGTAAGAAATACACCGAAAGGAATATTCTGAATAGGGAAGTCGCTATTTTCAGGCACTTCTAACCATGATTTTCTTTTGGTATCGTTGGCGGTTATCGGCATGTGAATGTTAATTATTTGTTGAAAAATTACTTGTCAAATATATCATAATCTAACTGTATGACAAACGTTTTTTTGTATTTTTGCATCAAATTAACGAAAAACGAAAAAATGCAACGCGACGAACAAATTTTTGACCTTATACTAGAGGAACAGGACAGACAAATTCACGGATTAGAACTTATTGCTTCAGAGAACTTTGTAAGTGATGAAGTAATTGAAGCAGCCGGGTCTGTTTTAACGAATAAATATGCTGAGGGATACCCTGGCAAAAGATACTACGGAGGATGTGAAGTAGTAGACGTAATCGAGCAAATTGCTATTGACAGAGCCAAAGAATTATTTGGTGCTGAATATGCAAACGTACAACCTCACTCAGGTTCTCAAGCAAATACAGCAGTTTACCATGCTTGTTTGAATCCTGGAGACAAGATTTTAGGTTTCGATTTG
This sequence comes from Flavobacterium sp. FlaQc-52, assembly GCF_044007495.1. Classification (NCBI taxonomy): domain Bacteria; kingdom Pseudomonadati; phylum Bacteroidota; class Flavobacteriia; order Flavobacteriales; family Flavobacteriaceae; genus Flavobacterium; species Flavobacterium sp. FlaQc-52. The sequence goes on from NZ_JBIPCV010000002.1 coordinate 561,617, forward strand.
TCACACGGTGGTCACTTGACTCACGGTTCACCAGTAAACTTTTCAGGACGTTTGTACCGTCCGGTTTTTTATGGTGTAGATGCTGAAACAGGTCGTTTAGATTACGATAAAATTCAGGAAATTGCTACTAAAGAGCAACCAAAATTAATCATTGCAGGAGCTTCGGCTTACTCTCGTGATATGGATTTTGCACGTTTCAGACAAATCGCAGATAGTGTAGGAGCAATCTTATTTGCTGATATTTCTCACCCTGCAGGTCTTATTGCAAAAGGATTATTAAACGATCCAATTCCACATTGTCATATTGTTTCTACAACAACACATAAAACATTACGTGGACCTCGTGGAGGTTTGATCTTAATGGGGAAAGATTTTGAAAACCCACAAGGTTTAAAAACTCCAAAAGGAGAAATCAGAATGATGTCTTCATTAATAGATTTAGCTGTTTTCCCAGGAAATCAAGGTGGTCCATTAATGCATATTATTGCTGCTAAAGCTGTTGCTTTTGGTGAAGCTTTAAAAGATGAATTCTTTACTTACGCTATGCAATTGCAAAAAAATGCAAACGCTATGGCGGATGCTTTTGTGAAAAGAGGATATAACATTATTTCTGGAGGAACGGACAACCATATGATGTTAATTGACTTAAGAAACAAAAACATTTCAGGAAAAGAAGCTGAAAACGCATTAGTAAAAGCAGAAATTACAGTAAATAAAAACATGGTTCCTTTTGATGACAAATCACCATTTGTAACTTCAGGAATTCGTGTTGGAACAGCTGCAATCACAACTCGTGGTTTAGTTGAAGCAGATATGGAAACGATCGTAGCTTTAATTGACAGAGTACTTGTGGATCACACTAACGAAGCAGTGATCGAAGAAGTAGCAAATGAAGTAAATGAAATGATGAGCGAAAGACCGATTTTCGTTTACTAAGAAATAAGTTTCAAGTTTAAAATTTCAAGTTTAAAGTTTTGTGTTGGTTTAAAACAGCACAAAGCTTTAAACTTTTTTTAGTTTTTATTTCAATTAAAACAGTAAACAAAGAAACCTGAAACAAAAGAAAACCTGAAACAAAAAAAGAATATGGGTGTATTAAGATTACAACTGCCAACTGACCCGAGATGGGTTAATATAGTAGAGAAAAACATCGAGGAAATCCTGACAGATCACGCTTGGTGCGAACAAAAAGCGGCTACAAATGCCATAACGATTATCACAAATAATTCTGAGCATCAGGATTTAGTGAAAGATTTATTGGCTTTAGCGAAAGAAGAAATCGATCACTTTGAGCAGGTGCATAATATCATCATCAAAAGAGGTCTTAAATTAGGACGCGAGCGCAAAGACGATTATGTAAATGAATTGTATTTGTACATGAAGAAAAGCGGTGATGGCAGCAGAGTTTCCGGTTTAGTGGAGAGATTATTGTTTTCAGCAATGATTGAAGCCAGAAGTTGCGAGCGTTTTAAAGTTTTATCTGAAAACATTCAAGACGAAGAGCTGGCTGTTTTTTACAGAGAATTAATGGAAAGTGAAGCCGGTCATTACACTACATTCATCACCTATGCCCGAAAATACGGAGTAGGAATCGATGTTGAAAAACGTTGGAGAGAATGGTTGGCCTTCGAAGAGTCAATTATTTCAAATTACGGAAAAGGGGAGACTATCCACGGGTAGTTTTTTTTAGTTTACAGTTTCAGTTTACAGTCTCAGTTTACAACCTCAGTTTGTAGTTACAGTTTACAGTTCCAATTTTCCGTTCCAACAAAAATCTAAAATCTAAAATCTAAAATCTAAAATCTAAAATCTAAAATCTAAAATCTAAAATCTAAAATCTAAAATCCTTACATTTGAGAGTAACAGAAATTTAGCACCATGAGAATAGAAACTGATTTGAAATTGGGGTTTAAAGATGTGATGATCAGACCCAAAAGATCAACGTTAAAGAGCAGATCGGAAGTCTCTTTAGAACGAAATTTTAAATTTTTACACAGTAGTAGTACTTGGACAGGAATTCCGATTATGGCTGCCAATATGGATACGGTCGGAACTTTTGAAATGGCTGAAGTTTTGGCTAAAGAAAAAATGTTTACGGCAATTCATAAACATTATTCGCTTCAGGAATGGACTGATTTTTTAGAGAAAGTTACTCCCGATTTTTACAATTATATCGCTATAAGTACGGGAACGGGAAAAGAAGATTCTTTAAAAATCAGAGAGATTATAACGGCTAATCCACTACTGCGGTTTATTTGTATTGATGTTGCCAACGGGTATTCGGAACACTTTGTTCAGTTTTTAAAACAGACCCGAAAGGAGTATCCTGATAAAGTTATTATTGCCGGTAATGTGGTAACCGGTGAAATGGTGGAAGAACTGTTATTAGCCGGCGCAGATATTGTAAAAGTAGGCATAGGGGCAGGATCCGTTTGTACAACACGTGTAAAAACCGGTGTTGGGTATCCGCAACTATCGGCTATTATAGAATGTGCTGATGCTGCTCATGGTTTAGGCGGGCACATTATTAGCGATGGAGGCTGTAAAATACCGGGAGATGTTGCCAAAGCTTTTGGCGCAGGTTCCGATTTTGTAATGTTAGGCGGTATGCTTGCCGGACATACAGAGAGTGGTGGAGAGCTTATCGAAATTAATGGTAAGGAATTCAGACAATTTTACGGAATGAGTTCGAAGACCGCCATGGATAAATACGTAGGTGGTGTTGCTGAATACAGAGCAAGTGAAGGAAAAACAGTTCAGGTTCCTTTTAAAGGAAAAGTTATAAATACAATTTTAGATATTTTAGGAGGAATACGAAGCACTTGTACTTATGTAGGCGCTTCAAGATTAAAAGAGCTTACCAAACGAACTACTTTTATTAGGGTAAGCGAACAGGAAAATCAAGTTTTTACGAATTAATTTAAAGCAGTATACTTAAATATGATTACAATTTCAGAAGCAGGCAGAAATGATATTAAAATAATTCAGGATATAACCTATAAAACATGGCCTATAACTTATGGTGAAATTTTGACTGAAGAACAACTAAAATATATGCTGGATTTGTTTTACTCGGACGAAGCTTTAACCGCTCAGTTGGATAAAAAAGAACAGTTGTTTTATTTGATTTCTGACGAAAATTCGGTTTTAGGATTTATAGGAATTGAGCACAATTATAAAAAAGAAGCTATCACAAAAATTCACAAAATATATCTTTTGCCGGAAACACAGGGCAAAGGAATTGGAAAATCAGTAATGGAAAGTATTGGAAATTTTGCTTTAGAGCATAATTCCGCTTCATTGTATTTAAATGTAAACCGATTTAATAAAGCTTTACATTTTTATGAGAAAACAGGTTTTAAAATCATCGATGAAGTTAATATCGAAATTGGAAACGGTTATTTAATGGAGGATTATGTGATGGAGAAACGATTGTAAATCGAAATCAAAGCAATGTGAGATAATCTTTTAATGGTTTGAATTTTGAGTTTAACTTTCTGTCAAAGTATTCATTTAATGACAGATCTAATTTTAGGAATCACTATCAGTATCGTTGCAGGCGTAATTTCATCTTACCTGTTTTTAATGTATTTTTTAAAAAGAAAAAGAGTAAAGATTGAAATATCACCTCATGTAAGTAAGGTAATATTTGAAGGAGAAGTAAATTATTTTTTCAAATTTGTCAATAAAACAAATTCAGAAATATTTGATATTAGAATTGAACCAACATTTTATAAACAAGTAGGAGGTGTTGGAGGCATGAATATTCAAGGAAAGGATATCGTTTTAAAGGATAATTTCATCTCCTATATTCCCTGTAAAAAGAAGTCTGATACAAATAGTTTACATGCCATGCGAGTCAGAACTAGTGAAGATATCGAATCAAATTGGAGTGATACGTCTTCTTATATTAGACTTACTGTAATTGCTAAACATTCACTGTCGGGTTTTACAAATATTTTTGTTCAGGACTTCTATTGTAAAGATGTTATTACAACGAAAAGGTTTAAATCGGGAGATGATTTAGGGGTTGCTTAATTATTTAACACTAATTGTTTGTCTACAAGGTAATTATTGCGTAAAATTGTATATCCAATTAACTTAAAAATTGTATGTCATGAAAAGAGATGTTATAGTAGGGTAATCCTAAAGAAAATATAGAAATCATAGCCAGTTTATACTGGCTTTTTTTATGGCAATAATTCAAAATAAGAGATTAAGTCCAAAAGCTGCGGAGAAGTAAAAATCTCGCAGAGTCGCAAAATCGCAAAGTTTTAATAAAAAAAATAGAAAAAAAACTTTGAGACTCCATGACATTTCGAGAAGCCCAAAGTGAGAAAGTGAAAAATAGAAAAGTAAAGTTTAAAAATAAGAAGAAGAAACTTTGCGGCTTTGCGTCTTTGCGAGATCGTCAAAGCGAGAAGTTGGGAAATTTAAAAAGCTGTGATCAAAAAGTATAAAATCTGCTAATTCTAACAAGAGGAAAGTTCTAAAAATTACCCTATAACTTTTGGATTTGATTCAAAATAAGATTGTCTTTAAGTAATAAATTATTGACCATAGCGACCGCTTTAAAAACAAAACAGGATCTAATCACTTGCTTATTAACATTGATTAGATCCTATTTGATTAAGAAAAAAAACTATTCTTTTAGATCGTATTCTTTATCAATCTGTTTAACGATTGTTTCTCCTAAAAGAATTAAATTATTGTATCGCTCGTAAATCTGATCCCACGGAACAAGATTTTTTGTCAACTGTTTACCCTTTGGAGTATTAAGTAGTTTCCAATTGTCGGCAGTGTTTTCCGGATTGGTTAAATTATCCTCTAAATAAGATTGTAATTTTTTTTGTCGCGCTAGCCATCCTGATTCAGAAGAATTAACTTCAGAGAGGTTTTTCTGATAGAATCTCAGAATGTTTAGGGAAAGAGAATCATTTTCGATATTTCCGATTCTGCCCGATGACACAAAACCGTTAAATCTGTAAATATTAGGTCTTAAATAGGCATTTAAATTGATAAATGATAATTCTTTTTTAAATTGATTTTCGTCGTAAGATTTATTTTGATCTAATTGGTTAAGGTGCTGGTATATTTGACCAAATTCCTGATACTGTTTGATTAAAGATTTAGTACTATTAATATCATTTTGGATATCTGATTTAAGTCCAATCAGGAATTTTTTAACGTCTTGCTGGTCGTGTTGGTGTTCGCTCCATCCGTGTAGCCAGATCGATAGCGAAACGGCAAAAACAATGATAAAAATCTCTAAACTAATTTCTTTTATTTTTTCTGCAAGATTGTGCTTCTTGTTTGTTACAATTCGATGTACTTTTTTAGTGTGTTTAATGATTTCCTGGTCTGCCATTTTTTGTATTAGTTAGTTACGTTTTTACAAAAATATAGTAATTGACTAAAATATCTTAAAATATTTGAGTTTTATCGGTTAAAATTTAAATAATTAGGATGAAATAGAGCATAATAAGTTTGAACTTAATATCTAACTCACAATAACGTCATGTTTAAATAATAAGCCTTTTACTTCATTCAAAGAAAAAACTGCCTTTTTGAGTTTTGTTTTGGACGGATCAATGGTATAATTGAAGCTGGTTTTAAAATCAGCCTTGTTGGCGATGGCTTTGTCAAACTCAGATCGATAGAGATCACAATGATCAAAAAGAACACTTGTCAGATCTGTGGCCATAAAATCTACGGCGATCAGACTGCAATTGTTGAAGGTTGTTCCTTTTATTTTTAAGGTATAAAATTTAGAGAAATCTAAAATGCAATTGTAAAAATGAACCTCAAAAATCAATTTGTCGCACATCGCAAAATTCACTTCTTTTATTTCACAATGATTGAAAGTAACTGTCCGGAATGCCACATAATTGATTTTTGTGTTCGTAAAAGTACAATCATTAAAAACACAATCAATAAAGGTAACGGCTAGAAAAGTACAGGCAGAAAAATTACAATTCGAAAAAACACAGCATTCAAAATCCTTAAAATTAAGATCCTCTTTACCATAAACGATGGTATTGTATTCTTTATCAAGGAAATATTCAGATTCTTTTTTCAATGCTTTTCATTCGTTGTTTCAGAGCGAAAAGATACTAATTTAAGCAAGATACTATACATTTTTTGTCTGACTTTTTGCTTCTTTGATTTTATAAAACCGATTTTATTATTAAGAATAGTTGTGTAAAATGTTGAAAATAAGGGTTATATTTACAATAGAGTTTGTTATTATCCAAAAACACTGAACTTAGAAATGGTAAAGTTTTTAAAAAATAATTATTCTAAATGTTTAATGACAATCTTAGTACTATTGTTTTTTCTTCCATTTATGCTTCATGCTCAAAATGATTCCGACAATCCGGAATTATGCCCGCCTAAAACCGTATTTGAACTTTTCAAGAAGAAAGATTCTCTTTTGGTTCTAAAGCCCATAAAAAACAGTTTTTTTCTGGTAATCCCTGTTATCGGAGCGCAGCCTGCCACGGGTTTTGTTTTTGGCGGAGTGGCACAATATACTTTTAAAGGAAAAGAGGCCACAGACAAATACTCTATTGCTAATTTGGGAGTAACCTATACTACCAAGAAACAATGGCTTATAAATGTCAAGAACAATATTTTACTAAAAAACAATATGATATTTTTGAGTGGCGATTATCGAATGTATATTTTTTCGCAGCCCAATTATGGCCTCGGAACCAATATTATTCCGCATCACAGCAGGCGAGATAATTTCAGTATCGATTCTATTGCACAACCTATGGATTATAATTATTTTAAATTCCATCAAACCGCATCCTGGGAAGTAAAAAAGAATTTTTATGTGGGTGGTGGGATCAATATCGATTGGTATTCGTCTATAAAAGACGAAGATCTAGATGTGGCGAATCAGGTTTTTACCTACCATTATAACTACAGTCAGAAATACGGATTTAATGATCTCGAGTATTATTTAACCGGAATGAGCCTTAATCTCGTCTACGATTCCCGGGACAATCAGGTTAATACAGCTCGCGGCTGGTTTGCCAATATTAATTATAGATTTAATCCGGTATTCTTCAAAAATCAGCGATACAGTAATGTTCTTTATACAGAATACAGGCATTTTATTCCTCTTTCCAGTAAAAATGAGCGTTATATTTTGGCATTTTGGACGTATGGACAATTTGTAACAAGAGGAAAAGTACCGTATCTGAATCTGCCCGCTATTGGCTGGGATCAGCGAAGCAGGAGCGGAGAGGGGTATACACAGGGATTGTTCAGAGGTAGTAATTTAGTCTATCTTTCAGCAGAATTCAGATTTCCGATAAGTTGCAATCAAATGTTTAGCGGAACTGTATTTACCAATTTTACTACTGCCAGTAATTCAGAAACCAATACACCTCTTTTTAGTTATGTGCAACCCGCAATTGGCGCTGGTTTACGTATTTTAATAGATAAAAAAACACGTACCAACTTAGTTGTAGATTACGCAGTTGGAAACAATTCAAATGCGTTTTATCTCAATGCGGGTGAAACTTTTTAATAGCTTGTTTTTTAATGATTTGCAATATACTATTAGTGCATTTTCTTTTGAAATTTTAGCCTTTTTAGGCGAAAAAACTTATATTTGAGAATGTATTAACATTCAACAAATAAAATTATGAAACAGTACAGTTTATTATTGGTTGTCTTTCTGTCGGTGATAGGAATGAATGCTCAAGAAGCAAGGTCTTTTTCTCTTAATTTATATGGAGGTTATAATTTTTCGGACCGTTTAGATTACGACGGTTATTCTGCTTCTATTGAGGATGGTTTTCAATATGGAGTGGGTTTTGAATACTTTGTTTCAAGAAACAATTCGGTTGAATTAAAATACCTCAGAGCCGATCCTAAAATGCCTTTTTACGGTCCACTAGGGAATCAACTTAATCAAGGAGACGACAAGGGAGCTTTAAATTATATTCTACTTGGTGGAACACATTATTTTGATACCGGTTCAAATTTGTTGCCCTATTTAGGAGCCGGAGCCGGAGTTGGAATCATTGAAACACCACAAAGTGGCAACGGAACTTATTTTGCCTGGGATATTAAAGCAGGTGTAAAAATTAAAACCGCTTCAGTTGTTTCGGTAAATCTTAATGCCTATCTCGAATCAATGACTGCCGCAGCCGGAAATAGTTATTACTGGACTTATTATGGCCCGGTTGGCGTTCAGGATTATGTAAGTATCTATCAGTTTGGTTTGGGGGCTGTGCTAAGTTTTAACTTTAAAAATTAAGATATACAGGCTAGAATAAAAAGAATGGAAAAAATCTGCAGCAAAAAGAAGATACCGGAAATTTAATATTTCTGTTTTGGGGCATATAGCTGCCGGAATAAGAATTAGAAAAGAGGTTGTTTCACTACATTTGGGAGACAGCCTCTTTTTTATTCCTTATATTTTCTTGTTGATGTACTACTTTTATAAAATTCAATGCTTATTTTTGTTCGATATACTACTTTCTAAAGATGAAATTACTAATAGTCGAAGATGAACCAAACCTTTTATCCATTTTACGAAAAGGATTTGCTGAGAACAATAATGAAGTAAGTGTAGCACTCGATGGCAAAACAGCTTTAGAGATGCTTCATAATTATACTTTTGATGTAGTTGTATTAGATGTAATGTTGCCGGATATTAACGGAATTGAGATTTGCAGAAGATTGCGAGCCAGTAAAAATTTCGTACCTATTCTGCTTCTTACGGCACTTGGAACTTCTGAGAATATTGTAACCGGTCTTAATGCCGGGGCTGATGATTATCTGGTAAAACCTTTTAAGTTTGGTGAACTTGATGCGAGAGTAAATGCTTTAAACAGAAGAGCCAATCAGGAAACAGATAAAATAGATACCATTACTATTAGTGATTTAGAAATAAACGGACGAGCCAAAACGGTTAAAAGAGATGGAGAATCTATTGTTTTGACAGCCAAAGAATTTAAATTATTGTACTATTTGGCAAAAAATACAGGCAGAATTGTATCCCGCGATCAAATTTTAGACAATGTATGGGACATTAATTTTGATATGAACACCAATGTTGTGGACGTTTATATCAATTATTTAAGAAAAAAAATAGATAAACCTTTTGCAACCAAACTGATTCATACCATGAAAGGTTTAGGTTATGTCATACAGCCTTAAAATGGATATAAGAAAAAAAATTACGGTTACCTATGTGGCTCTTTCTTCTTTTAGTACGTTGCTATTATGTATCGTTGTTTTTGTTTTATTTCGTGAAAACAACCGATACCATTTTTTAAAACGACTGGAAGACAGGGCTAAAATTGTAGCGTCAATTCATTTTCAGAAAGATCCTGAAAAAATAAAATACTACAGTAATCTTAAAAAAAATGGACTGGAAGAACTTATCGAAGAAGAAGAGTTTGTCCTTAAAATAAACAGCGCCAACAGTTTTGATTACAATACCAATCTTAATTTACCCAATAACTTTTATACCAATATATTAAAAACGGGAAAAGACTATTTTGAAATTAATAGCAAGTACTATTTAGGGCAAGTTTTCACAGAACACAATCAAAAGTATATTGTAATTGTCGGTGCAAGAGACAGAAAAGGAAGAACGACCGCTATTTATATTGTCAAAATTATGCTTTTTGGAGGCATTGGTTTTATATTTCTGGCGTTCTTTTTAGGTCGATTTTTGGCAAAACGTGTTATAAATCCGGTAGCAAGAATTACCAAAGAAGTAAACCGAATAAGTGCTTCTAATCTGCACAACCGATTGCCCGAAGTTAAAAACTCGGATGAAATTTCAGATCTGACGGAGACTTTTAATGATATGCTGGACCGTTTAGAAACCTCGTTTGAAATACAGGCCAACTTTATTAATAATGCCTCTCATGAGTTAAAAACACCCATTACCACGATCATCGCAGAGTCTGAGATCATGCTTCTTAAGGAAAGAGAAGTATCCGAATACATTCAGTCTTTAGAAAATATTTACAGTCAGGCATCAAGATTAGGAAATCTAACAGAAAGTTTGCTAAAACTGACGCAGACAGGTTATGATGGAAAAAAACAAGTTCTGGACATTGCCCGAATTGATGAATTATTGATGGATGTAAAATCGGATTTGGATAAAATTTATCCGGATAACCGTGTAAGTATCAAGCTTAATTTTGCGCCTAAAGATTCTAATTTATTGTTGATTCCTTGTAATAAGCCACTTTTAGAACTGGCGATCAATAATATTATTACCAATGGCGTAAAATATTCAGATAATAATGAAGTCTTTGTATCGCTTTCCGCGAATAAGGAATGGATTAAAATTGCGATAAATGATATCGGAATCGGAATCCCTCCCGAGGATATTCCGCATTTGTATGAACCTTTCTTCAGAGGTAAAATCGCCGCTAAATATATAGGGTATGGTTTGGGGCTTCCTTTGGCTTCTAAGATTATCCGAATGCATGATGGTGAAATACAAGTACAATCAGAGCAGGACAAAGGTACCATTGTGACGATCGTCTTTAGGAAAGATAATAATAAAAAAGCCAATATTAAAAAATCTAATATTGAATCTTAGAGAAATCTAATTTTATATTAAGACCCTTCTAATTCTCAGGCAGTTATTTTGTACGTATAAAACTAAACAATTATACTTATGAAAAATTTCCTTATACCCACTACATTAAAAGAAGATACCATAAGCGCTGTTAAATCGGCTGTTAATCAGGCAAAGAACACGAGTTGTGAGATTGTTTTAATGATGGTTGCAGATGCTCCCGACTCTTTTTCTTCGTCGCATTTCTTGCGTGAGATGAGAACTGGTCTTACTTTAAGCCAGGAAGAAGTTCTGGAAACCTGCCGCTATATTGTAGGGCATACTGCTAATTGCAAAATAAAAATACACAACCAATTCGGACTTTCGTCACCAATATTTAAAGGTATTATTGATGCTTTTGATGTGAAGTTGGTTATACTGACTCCTTCTTACAAGCAGGAAACAAAGCGTATTCACCAATACTCCGTAAAATTAGCCGGAAATCAAAGATGCCCTATACTGCATTTAGGTACAGAAGCAATCAAAGAAGACTTCAATAAAGCACTTTATATCGAAAACAGCAATGTTAACATGCATGTAAAGGATGTTCAGCAGTTTTTGAGTCAAAATTTCTCTTATGAAATTGTAAGTCAAACGGCGAATTTTGATGACAACTTAGAGCAATTTGAACCTTATTTGTCTGAAGCGATTTCAAAATACGGTATTGATTTACTGGTTGAAACCCGTAAAGGCGAGAAAATCAAATTCAAAAAGACCAAAAAAGAGACGGTGAATGATAAATTGGGACTTCCGGTATTATCACTTTACGAAGAATTGGCTTAAAACTTAAATGTTTAAAAAATACAAGTTTAAACTTTAAAGCGAAAAAATATGCTGTTAAAAAAGAAAATCCCAATGAAGTACGTTCTTGGGAAAATAAAAGTAGAATTGGCTCTATTGATGGCTTATACGATATTGTTTGAGATTTTTCATCACTATTTTATTAATGTTTCCGTAGATATTCCGATTGCGATACCAACAATGATTGGTACGATTATATCCTTGCTATTGGCTTTTAAGTCCAATCAGGCGTATGACAGATGGTGGGAAGCCAGAATTATCTGGGGATCTATCGTAAACGAATCCAGAACTTTGATCAGACAATTGTTGACATTCTATAAAGACCCTGATTTTTCTGTTGAAGCAAACGAATTCAAAGAAAATTTCACTAAAAGACAAATTGCATGGTGTTTTAGTTTGGGACAGTCTTTACGAAATAAAGACGCTATAAAACCGATTAAGGACCTTTTAAGTGAGGAAGAATTGCGTTTTGTAAAGAACCATCAGAACATTCCAAATGCGATCTTGTTATTGCATGCGAGAGATTTGAGAATTGCCAGAAAAAATAAACGTTTCAACACCTATCAACAAGTTGAAATTGATAATACATTAACGAGATTGTGTGATGCAATGGGGAAATGTGAGCGTATTAAAAATACGATTTTCCCAACGACCTACAGTATGTATATCAGAATGACATTGTGTTTGTTTATTATCTTATTGCCTTTTGGATTGATCAGCTTGTTAAGTTGGTTCGCCATTCCTTTGATTACAATCATTGGAGGTACTTTTTTCTTAATTGAAAAAATGGCGATTCATTTGCAGGACCCGTTTGAAAACAGGCCTACAGATACGCCGGTTACCGCTATTGCAAATACAATCGAAAAGAATCTAATGCAAATGTTAGATGAGTATCAAAGTGAATTTGATATCATCAAAGAATTTGATCTTAAACCCGAGCCTAGAAAAGCGGAAAACGACGCTTATTTCGTTTTATAATTAATTTTTTGGTCCTTTAATTGTTATTGTTAGCCAGGCAGTGTGTTTATTGTTCACACTGCCTGGTATTTTTTTTTGGTTTAAAAAGCTACGAAGCTACAAAGGGTAAAAAAAGCTTTGTGATTACTTTAGCTTCTAAAATTTTTTTTGCCGTGAATTCCACCAATTGGCGCGAATTTTTTTTTGCCATTGATTAATATGATTCACACAGATTACGGATTAACACGAAAACCTGTGGAGTAGCAAAAATTAAGCTTATATATTCGTTCAGTCTAAAAAGGAAAAATAGATGTGAGAATTTAGTTTATCTAACACCGACACCGACACCGACACCGACACACACACACACACACACACACACACACACGGTTTGTCCTTTCGACGAAGGAGAAATCTCCGCAAGAAACTCCGCAAAAACAAGCTCAGCAAATGCAGATTTATTTGGTTTATTCGCTTTCGTTCGAGTCACCTTCGTAAAAAAAGACAAAGTGAGTTAATTAGTGTAATTAGTGCAATTCGTGTCTATTTTTTTTTGCCACAGATTAAAATGATTCACACAGATTATCAAATCATTTGGATCATTTTGCCAAGAATTTCAAAGTTAGCCCGAGTTAATTAGTGAAATTAGTGTAATTCGTGTCTATTCTTTTTTGCCACAGATTAAAATGATTCACACAGATTATCAAATCATTTTGATCATTTTGTCAAGAATTTCAAAGTTACCCCGAGTTAATTAGTGTAATCAGTGAAATTCGTGTTTGATTTTTTTTGCCACTGATTAAAATGATTCACACAGATTAACAAATCATTTTGATCATTTTGCCAAGAACTTCAAAGTTAACCCGAGTTAATTAGTGTAATCAGTGCAATTCGTGTTTATTTTTTTTACGTCACAGTTTATGAATCATTTTAATTCTTTAATCTGTGGCTTTTTTTGCTCATAAACCATTGATGAACTTTCAATACAGGGAATGTTTGGTTATAAATCAACCAGTTTGCCCAAAGTTTGTATAGATTGTCTCAACTCGTTGGTCCAAGGCAAGCCAAAACTCAAACGCATGCAATTCGAAAATTGATCCTGAAAAGAGAAGATTCTTCCGGGAGAAATACTAATCTGATGTTTCATTGCTAAATGATAAAGGTCAGCCGTATCTATTCTTTTATCAAGTTCAACCCAAAGGAAAAAACCACCTTGTGGCTGACTCACTTTTGTCCCCGTTGGAAAAGATTCTAAGACCGTATTAATATAATTGTTACAATTCTGATTTAATATCTTGCGAATCTTGCGAAGATGATTTTCATATCTTCCGTTTTTCAGAAAATCCCCCACAACCTCATGTGTGATGGTAGGAGAGGAGATGGTATGATAGAGTTTAGAGCGCAGGACTTCTTTTTTAAATTTCCCCGGTAATACCCAACCCACACGATATCCGGGAGCCAATGTCTTGGAAACAGAACTGCAGCAAAGTACAATTCCACTTTCATCATAAGTTTTACAATTTGTTGGACGGCCGGAGCCAAAATACAAATCCCCATGGATATCATCTTCAATAAGTGGAATGTTATAAAACTCCATTAAGCGAACGACTTCTTTTTTATGTTCATTTGGCATCATGCTTCCTGACGGATTGCTGAAATTACTCATCAGTACACAGGCTTTTATTTTTTTGGTAGCAATGGCTTTTTTTACGGCATCTAATTCAATTCCTGTGGTAATATTGGTCGGTAATTCCATCACATATAACCCCAAAGATTTGGCCAATTGTAAAACACCAAAATAAACAGGACTTTCTGTGATTATAGTATCTCCGGGTTTGGTTAAAGACATTAGGCAATGTGATATGGCATTGACACAACCGGGAGTGGTTATAATATCATCTTCGGTCGGAGATCCTCCCCAAGTGAATGCCCAACGTGCGATTTCTTTTCTTAGGTTTAGATTTCCCTGTAGATCTTCATAACTGGTTCCACTATTGGGTAAAGACCGCATGGCTTGAATCATGCCTTTGTTCAGTTTAGCAATAGGAAGAAGTTCATTTGATGGAAAACCTAATGAAAACATCGTAACTCCTTTTGCTCTCATATCATTATAAACCAAATCGATTAAATCTTCACGCTCTACATTTTTTACGCTTAAAATAGGAGAACTGGCTGAAGGCTCAGGAACCGTTCGGGCAGAAATATTACTTACATAATAACCCGATTGCGGCCTTGATTCGATCAAAGAGCGACTTTCAACTTCATAGTAGGCCTTGCTCACCGTACTCATGCTGTAGCCGGTTTCTGAGCAGACTTCCCGAATCGAAGGTAATTTGTCTCCAACACTCAAAACGCCCGATTTTATTTGCTTTTCAATTCGATCAGCAAACTGTAGATATAAGTAATTTGAATTTTTCATAAAAGAAACTGTTATGGTGCAATTTACAAAAACTGTATCTGTATTGCTGTATTATTTTTAAGAAATTTGCTTCATCAGAAATCAAGCAAAAAAGAAGATTCCGTGAAAACAACAAAATATTACTTAGCAGCCATTACAGCTTATACGATTTGGGGATTTTTTAGCTTAGCGCTAAAGCCAATTCATGACTATCCTTCTTTAGATATTTTATTCAATCGCGTTTTTAGTTGTAGCATTCTAATGTTATTGATTGTCTTTATTTTTAAAAGAAAAAGAGTAAAAGAGACGATAGAAATTTTTAAAGCATTATCAAAAGCAGAAAAAAGAAAGACTATTTTGTTAAACTTCGGCGGTAGTACTTTTCTAATGGCCAACTGGTTTACGTTTATCTATGTAATGAATCATGTTAGTGTAAAAGCAACTTCGCTGGCGTATTTGGTGTGTCCGATTCTAACCACGTTGTTGGCTTATTTTCTTTTGCATGAAAAACTTTCTAAAGTACAGTGGGTTTCTGTTGGGCTAAGCGTTTCAGGCTGTTTGTTATTGTCTTATGCCGACATAATGGACATGTTTTTTAGTATTATAATTGGTTTGACCTATGCGGGCTATTTAGTAAGCCAACGAGTAAATAAAGGTTTTGATAAATTTATTACACTTACATTTCACATTACTTTTGCAGCAATTGTTTTACTGCCTTTCTACCCGTTTTACAGCGGACCGGTTCCAACAGAGTTTAAATTTTATTTGTGTATAGAGACAATAGCAGTTCTGTTTACCATTTTTCCGTTATTCTTAAATCTGTATGCGCTTTCCGGGATCAATTCCTCTACGGTTGGAATGCTTTTAAATATCAATCCAATGATTGCTTTTGGTCTGGCAAATTTTGTGTACCACGAAAAAATAAGCAGTTTACAGATTGGTGCGTACGGGATTATTTTTATGGCAGTATTGGTATTTAATTCACATCACCTTTTTGCAATGAGACAAAAATGGATTCTTGCATCGAAAAACACATAAGAAATAGTAGTTCAATAAAATTACCAGAATCTTAACAGGATTTATAAACAGGAATGAGTATTTTTCATTTCTGTTTTTTTGTTTACGGACAATTCAAAATCAGAAAATATTGTGCCACGAATTTGCACAAATTAAGGATTGAAATTTTTTGCCACGAAATAATGCCACAGATTAAAGGATTAAAATGATTTAGTCATGCAACATGCACAAATAATTCGCGAAAATTAGTGCAATTCGCGGCAAAAAAATCAGTGCAAATCCTTTGAATCTGTGGCAAAAAAAGATTTTCTGCTTTAGAATAAAATTAGCACAAGAAAAATGTTGCCACGAATTACACGAATTTACACAAATTAAGGATTGATTTTTTTGTGGAGAAATAATGCCACAGATTAAAAGGATTAAAATGATTTAGTGATGCACGATCAACAAATAATTCGCGAAAATTAGTGCAATTCGCGGCAAAAAAATAAGTGCAAATCCTTTGAATCTGTGGCAGAAAAATAAATACACTAACTGATTTAAGATGTTATGAAAAACACCAAGCTCCAAGCCTTTATACCGTTATTTTATCTAGTATGGTCCGATGATCTTTTGACCCAAAAAGAGTTTGCCACTTTAAAAGAATTTATAGTTGCAAAAACAGGAATTTCGCCCGAAGACCAAGAGTATCTTTTGTCTAAAATTGATATTTCAAATCCGCCTTCGCGAAATGAATTGGAACAATGGAAATCAGATATAGCGAAAACCATTCAAAACAAACCTGCCATTAAAACTATTTTTGAACTTGCCGGAGCGCTTTCAGAAAAAGATTCTACGATCTATGTAGCGGAGGCTGATTTTTTAAAATTAGAAAATGATCTTGGAATTTTGGGAGAAGAAGTAATTCAGAACTTTAAAACCAGAACAGGTTCTTTTACCGCCAGTTCTCAAACCACTTCTAATTTTGACATCCAAAAAATAACAACACTTCTGGATGGTAAAGAAGCGGCAATTATTAAAAAGGTAAAATCGATTATTTCAAAATCCGAATTTGCTTATGAAACTTCGACTGATATCAATGTTTATCGCGAAACCGTATACAATTGGTGTAAAATTTTAGCCGGTGAAAATCTCGGAAACATGGCCTATCCAAAACAATATGGAGGAGGAGAAAACATAGCCGACTATTTTGCCATAATGGAAACACTCAGTTATCACGATTTGAGTCTCGTAATTAAGTTTGGAGTCCAATTTGGACTTTGGGGGATGAGTGTTCAGTCGCTGGGAACAGAGAAACATTACGCAAAATATTTAAAAGATATCGGTTCCTTAAAGCTTCCGGGCTGTTTTGCCATGACCGAAACACATCACGGTTCCAATGTAAAAGGACTTGAAACTACAGCAACTTACCAGCATAATAATCAAACTTTTATCATTCATACGCCAAACAAAAATGCTCAAAAAGAATATATTGGTAACGCCGCAGTTCACGGTCAAATGGCAACCGTTTTCGCTAAACTGATTATTGACGATCATGATTATGGTGTAAATGCTTTTATAGTTCCTTTACGCGACACAAACGGAAATACCTTAAAAGGAGTTACCATCGGAGATTGCGGGCACAAAATGGGACTGAATGGTGTCGATAACGGAACAATTAGTTTTGATCAGGTTGAAATTCCAAAAGAAAATATGCTCGATCGTTTTGCCTCTGTAAATGACAAAGGCGAATTCGAAAGCCCGATTCCAAGTGATAACAGACGTTTTTTTACGATGTTGGGAACTTTGGTCGGAGGACGAATTGGTATTCCACGTTCGGCTTTGGCTGCTGCTAAATCGGGGCTCACGATTGCAATTCGGTATAGCGATCAACGTCGACAATTTGGTCCGGAAGGCGGTTCTGAAGTGCCGATTCTGAATTACCGTATGCACCAACGCAGGTTATTGCCTCATTTAGCCAAAACATACGCCGTGCATTTTGCTTTGCAATACCTGACCAGTCGTTTTCTGAACCGAACCGAATCAGAAATGCAGGAAATAGAAGCTTTAGCAGCGGGAATGAAATCCTATTCGACTTGGAGCACCAGAGATATTTTGCAGGAATGCCGCGAAGCTTGCGGTGGAAAAGGTTATTTATCTGAAAACAGAATTAATGCCTTAAAAAACGATACCGAAATTTACACCACTTTCGAAGGAGATAATACCGTCTTAATGCAATTGGTAGCTAAAAACCGTTTGTCTGAATTCAGAAAGGCATTTGGCGAAATGGGTTCTTTAGGAATCATTAATTATGTGTATGAAAATGCAAAATCAGCCATTGCCGAGAAAAATCCGATCGCAACGCGTAAAACAGATGAGGAGCATTTACTGGATGGAACCTTTCACTTACTGGCCTTTCAGCACAGAGAAAAAACAATTCTGGCATCGGCAGCAAAAAGGATCAAAAAATTGGTTGAAGAAGGCTTAGAAGCTTATGATGCTTTTAATGTCGTACAACATCAAATGATAGATGTAGCGCAAGCCTATTTGGAACGAGTAGTTTTGGAGCAATTTCAAACAGCGATTCAAACGGTAGAAGATGAAAATTCTAAAGCTATCCTGATAAAACTAAATCAATTGTATGCACTTTCACAAATAGAAAAAAATAAAGCCTGGTATCTTGAAGACGGTTATATGGAAGCAGTAAAAACGAAAGCAATTCGTAAAATGGTCAATCAGCTTTGCTGGGATATTCGTCCCGATGCTGTTGCTCTGGTAAATGCTTTTGATATTCCTGAGAGCTGTCTGGCTGCGCCAATTGCAGTAAAAAAGTAATTAATTAGAAGTACATTTCGATGCGGCTTTTTTGAATTGCCGTTGGTTTTAACCAACGGATTAAAAAAGGAGATGATAAAGGCTTTAGCCAAAATGCGATTCGTAAGGTTTTTGGCTAAAGCCTATCGACTCAAACATACACAACCATTGGTTAGGACCAACGATTATTCAAATTTGGTGTAATACCAAGACAAAGTTTTAGAAGCGATAAACGGTATCTGGAATAAAAAATTCTCGTAAACCAAATTAGAAATGAAATCAAAAACAGATTCCAATATAATAGTTTTCCTTAGGTTTGTCGCCCTAAAATTTTGATGTTTGTCACTCTTTTAATTTATCCTTTTATACTATCACTTTACTTATATTTGTAATTCTGTTTTATCTTTTATTAGTTTGAAAAAATATTTTCTGTTTGTTTTCACCCTTCTCATTTGTTTTCCGGTTTACTCATCGGATAGTACAGCTACTATTTTGAATAAACTGAATGATGCTCTGAAAAAGAAGCAGTATTACGTTAAACTTAAGGAAGAACGAATTCTGAACTTCAAAAAAATTAAGTCAGCTGATTTAACCAAAGAACAGGAGTACAATTATAATAAAGCTTTGTATGCAGAGTACCAGAAATTCAATTCAGATTCGGCTATTTTTTATGTGAAAAAGAACCTGCGAATAGCGGCTGAACTTCAAAATAAAGAACTTTCCGATTTGGCCAACCTGCAATTGGTATCGCTTTATTCCTCTTCCGGAAAATACCGTGAATCGGAAGGGATTTTAAAAAGTATCGACAAAAGAAAATTGTCGGTTACGTTGCTTCCGACCTATTACATTGCATATCGCGAGTTTTTTGAACATTATGCAGCCAACAGTTACAACAAAAGATACATAGAACAAATACAGCAGTACCGGGACTCTTTGTTGACTGTTTTAGATCCGAGCTCTTTAAATTATAAGATTAACAAAATTCAACAGGAGATTTACCAAAAAAAATATGCTGTTGCCCAAAAGAAATTAGTTGATCTATTGCAACATCAAAAAGAAGATAATCCTCAGTATGCTATGATTGCGTATCTTTTGGGGAGTATTTATGAAGGAACACATCAATTAGAATTAAGAAAAAAATACTACGCCCTTTCGGCTACCTCAGACATAAAAAATGCAAATAAAGACAATGCTTCCCTTCAGGAATTGGCATTGGTTTTTTATGAAGTAGGGGATGTAGATATGGCTTATAAACTAACACAATCGGCCATTGAAGATGCCTTGTATTGCAATGTGCAGTTTCGTACACTTTTGATGTCAGAAGTATATTCGATAATCAATACGGTTTATTTAGAAAAAGAAGCCAAGAGAAAAACAGAACTGCAACTTTATCTTTTATGCATCAGTTTACTCTCGGTATTTTTGATTGTCGCGGTGATTTACGTGTACAAACAAATGAAAAAAGTATCCAAAATCCGTGGAGAACTTTATGAAAGCGGTCAGAAATTAGCCGAATTAAACAAAGATATTACCGAAACCAACAATCAGTTGCAGGAACGTAATGCACAATTATCAGAATCAAATCATATTAAAGAAGAATATATTGCGCATTTTTTTAGTCTTTGTTCTACTTACATCAACAAATTAGAGAATTATCGAATCATTTTGAATAAAAAAGCTACGGCCAAACAATTTGATGAGATCTACAAAATGCTAAAATCGACCACATTGGTTGATACAGAATTGGAGGAATTATACAAAAACTTCGATAGTATTTTCTTAAACCTCTACCCAACCTTCGTAAAAGATTTTAATGAACTGCTTATTAAAGAGGAGCAAATTGTTTTAAAACAAGGAGAATTACTCAATACAGAACTCAGAATTTTTGCCTTAATCCGTCTTGGGATTACCGACAGTGTAAAAATTGCTGCTTTCCTGCGTTACTCTTTAAGCACGATTTATAATTACCGCACCAGAGCCCGAAATAAAGCCGCTGTTTCGCGAAATGATTTCGAAGAAATGGTCATGAAAATCGGTTTAATTTCCTTGAAAACCTAAGGATTTATTTTAAAAGTACTACTTTTTTTTGGCTTATTAATTTGTTAACTTGTTGTTTGTTAGTATTTTAATTTTTTAAATCACTACTTTTTTTCGTTTAGAAATGTAACGTGTACTATAACGTTTTAGCTTTACAATAGTATTAAAAGACACTTTTTAAAAGAATGCGTTGGGTATAATGGTGTCGCATACTATCTTATCACATAGAAAGATAAATTTAGAATTGACCATCTAAGACGCTTCAAGAAAATCACAATTTTTCCAA
Organism: Flavobacterium sp. FlaQc-52; assembly: GCF_044007495.1. NCBI lineage: Bacteria > Pseudomonadati > Bacteroidota > Flavobacteriia > Flavobacteriales > Flavobacteriaceae > Flavobacterium > Flavobacterium sp. FlaQc-52. The sequence continues at coordinate 582,509 of NZ_JBIPCV010000002.1, forward strand.
ACAGCCTTATGCGATTTATTCGGAATAAAATGTCTTTTTTAAGCTTAGTAAGTCTATGCCTTGATGTGTTAAAACAACAATAAGCGGTAGACCAAAAGAGCCTCCTGACCAAAGTAAATGCTTTAATAAATTAATAATTATGTTTAAAAACGTTAAGACAATTGTTGTTTTAGTTTTATGGAGTTCGTTAGGACTTCAAGCGCAAAATAAAGTTCCGGTTTATCTGGATGATAAAAAGCCAATTCAGGAACGCGTAGAAGATGCGCTTCTGCGAATGACTACCGACGAGAAAATTGCCATGATTCATGCACAGTCTAAGTTTAGTTCGCCCGGCGTTCCTCGTTTGGGAATTCCTGAAAACTGGATGACAGACGGACCACACGGAATTCGTACAGAGGTTTTATGGGACGAGTGGGATCAAGCCGGCTGGACAAATGACTCCTGTATTGCTTTTCCTGCGCTTACCGCTCTTTCAGCTACCTGGAATAAGGAATTAGCTGCATTATACGGGAAATCAATAGGAGAAGAAGCCCGTTTTCGTAATAAAAATGTATTGTTAGGACCAGGTGTAAACATCTACAGAACGCCATTAAACGGTCGTAACTTCGAATACATGGGAGAAGATCCTTTTCTGACTTCAAAAATGGTAGTTCCTTATATCAAAGGAGTTCAGTCTAATGGAGTTGCTGCTTGTGTCAAACATTTCGCCCTAAACAATCAGGAAACCAACCGTAATGCGGTAAACGTAATTGTTGATGATCGTGCTTTATATGAAATTTATTTACCCGCTTTTAAAGCTGCCGTTCAAGAAGGTGATGCCTGGGCAATAATGGGCTCTTACAATAAATACAAAGGGCAACATTGCTGTCATAATGAGTTTTTATTGAATGATATTCTTCGCGGAGAATGGGGTTTCAAGGGTGTTGTAATTTCCGATTGGGGAGGAGTTCATGACACCAAACAAGCCATTCACAATGGTTTGGATATGGAGTTTGGCTCGTGGACAAACGGACTTTCGTGGGGAACAAGTAATGCTTACGACAACTATTATTTAGGGAAACCTTACTCAAACATGATTAAAAATGGTGAAGTAGGAACTAAAGAACTGGACGATAAAGTACGTCGTATTTTACGTTTATCTTTCTTAACTACTATGAATAAAGAAAGACCTTTCGGCTCTTTCGGAACCAAAGAACATGCTGATGCCGGATTAAAAATTGCCGAAGAAGGAATTGTATTACTTCAAAACAAAAATAATGTTTTGCCAATCGATCTTTCTAAAACCAAAAAAATTGCGGTAATCGGAGAAAATGCGATCAAAATGATGACCGTTGGCGGGGGAAGTTCTTCGCTTAAAGCGAAATACGAAGTTTTACCTTTAGACGGTTTGAAGAAGAGAGTAGGTTCACAAGCCGAAATTGTATACGCTCGTGGTTATGTGGGAGACCCAACCAGTAAGTACAACGGCGTAGTTGCAAAAGTTAGCTTAGAGGACAAACGTTCCCAGGAAGAGTTGACTGCCGAAGCTTTGAAGATAGCAAAAGACGCCGATATCGTATTGTTTTTTGGAGGATTGAACAAAAGTGATCATCAGGATGCAGAAGGACATGATCGAACAGAACTAGGACTTCCGTACCATCAGGATCAATTGATTTCTGAATTGCTTAAAGTGAATAAAAAAATCGTTTTTATAAATATTTCAGGTAATGCTGTAGCGATGCCGTGGGTAAAAGAAGTTCCCGGAATTGTTCAGGGATGGTTTTTAGGTACCGAGGCCGGAAATGCTTTGGCAGCTGTTTTAGTAGGAGATGTAAATCCTTCGGGAAAACTGACTTTTACTTTTCCTGTAAAATTATCGGATAACGGTGCTCATGCTTTAGGAGAATTTCCGGGTGGCGATGAGGTAACCTATAAAGAAAGCATTTTTGTCGGATACCGTTGGGCAGACAAGCAAAAAGCAAAACCCTTATTTGCTTTCGGACATGGTTTAAGCTACACTACTTTTGAATACGGAAAAGTTACAGCCGACAAAAAACAAATGACAGCCGGAGATCAGATCACGTTTTCTGTAAAAGTAAAAAATACAGGAAGCAGAGAAGGATCTGAAGTCGTTCAGCTGTATATCAGTGATTTGAAATCGTCTTTACCTCGTCCGATTAAGGAATTGAAAGGTTTCGAGAAAATTTCGCTTAAAGCGGGAGAAGAGAAAACAGTAACGTTTACAGTAGATAAAACAGCTTTAAGCTTTTTTGATGATAAAAAACACGACTGGGTGGCTGAACCCGGAGCTTTCGAAGCTATAATTGGAGCCTCGGCAGTAGATATAAAATCTAAAGTGAGTTTCTCGCTTCAATAATTTCTATTAATTTCTAAACTTTGGTTGGTTTGTAAAGCTGCAATGGTAAAAAGTTGCAGCTTTTTTTTAATCGACTACTTATGGAATGTGAAATAGGAGAGGTTTTATTTAAAATAATAATAATTTAAAAAGTATAGCATGAAACGAATAGTATTACTGACAGGAGTTTTTCTTTTGTTGCAAAATCTTTCTGCGCAAAGTCTTAACAAAATGCAATGGTTTAATGAACCTGAAAAATGGGAAATTAAGAATAATGCTTTGCTAATGAATGTTACGGCCAATAGTGATTACTGGCGTATTTCGCATTACGGATTTACGGTAGACGATGCCCCGTTTTATTATGCGAATTATGGTGGGGAATTTGAGGCAAAAGTAAAACTTACCGGAGATTATAAAGCCCGTTTTGACCAAATGGGATTAATGATTCGCGTTGATGAAAAAAACTACATCAAAACCGGAGTTGAATTTGTGGACGGAAAATTTAATATCAGCACCGTTGTAACACATGATAAAAGCGATTGGAGTGTTACAACTTTAGACAAGGCACCACCTTTTGTTTGGATAAAAGTAGTACGTCGTTTAGACGCGATTGAAGTGTTTTTCTCGTACGATGATAAAACCTATACCATGACCCGAAATGCACCGCTACAAGACAATACACCTGTGATGGTAGGTTTGATGGCAGCATCACCTGACGGAAAAGGATTTGAAGCTAAATTCGAAAATTTTACGGTAAAACAGCTGCCGGATCAGCGCAGGACGGAATGGCTTAACAGGCAAAATTCTAATAAATAAAAGGTTAAAATTCAAAATCCAAATTCCAAAATCCAAATTCCAAAATCCAAATTCCAAAATCCAAATTCCAAAATCCAAAATCCAAAATCCAAATTTCAAAACCTAAATTCCAAATGGGTTTTGTTTTATTTTTTGGATGTGGAATTTTAACGCGAAACTTTGTTTCGTTCTGATTGTTTAAGTTATTGAGATGTTTTTTTGAGTTGTAAAACAATGTCTTGATGTGTTAAAAAGATAAAATCGCTCTACTTGAAATTTTTAGTATTTTAGATTAAACCAAAACTAACCTTTTAACCACCAAAATATTTTATGAGTTCAGATTCATCAGTTATCAAACCTAAAAAGCATTACGAGATTCTTGACGGATTGCGCGGTGTTGCGGCAATTTTAGTAGTTGCTTTTCACATTTTTGAAACTTTCTCAGGCGGGAATCGTTTTATACAAATGATCAATCACGGTTATCTGGCTGTGGATTTCTTTTTTCTCTTATCGGGCTTTGTCGTTGCCTATGCGTACGACGATCGCTGGGAAAAGATGACCCAATGGGAGTTTTACAAACGACGTTTAATTCGTTTGCAACCTATGGTCATTATGGGAATGATCATTGGAGCCGCATTGTATTATTTTCAGGCTTCAGATGTTTTATTTCCGCAAATTGCAACTATGCCGGTTTGGAAACTGATTCTGGTGATGTTTGTTGGATTTACCTTAATTCCGTTGACACCATCAGCAGAGATTAGAGGTTGGGGCGAAATGCATCCGCTCAACGGGCCGGCCTGGTCTTTGTTTTTTGAATATATTGCCAATATACTCTACGCGGTACTCTTTCGCAGATTTTCAAATAAAGTGATGACACTATTTGTTGTGATATTTGCCGGAATGTTTATCAATTATACTGTTTTTGGACCAAAAGGGGATGTGATTGGGGGCTGGTCTTTAAACCTGGAACAAATGAATGTTGGTTTTACGCGTTTATTGTATCCGTTTTTTGCCGGAGTTTTACTTTCCCGTTTAGGAAAATTAATTCACATAAAAGGAGCATTCTGGATCTGTAGTTTGTTGATCACGATAGTATTAGCCATCCCAAGAATTGGAGACGAAAATACTTTATGGATGAATGGGATCTATGAATCCGTTTGTGTTATTTTATTATTTCCTTTAATTGTCTCTATTGGAGCCGGAGGAGAATTGAAAAATCCGTTTTCATTGAAAATCTGTAAACTTTTGGGAGCTATTTCATACCCAATTTACATTACACATTATCCGCTTATTTATTGGTATACAGCTTGGGTTGTAGATAATAAAGTTGCTTTAAAAGACGGTTATATGTTGGGAATCGGAGTTTTGATTGCCAGTATCGTATTGGCTTATGCCTGTTTGAAACTATACGATGAGCCGGTTAGGAATTGGTTGCAGAAGAAATTTCAAAAAAGAAGTGTGCCTGTTTTATAAAAGATAAAAATTTCATTTGTGATTTTGTTAGTTACAGATAAGTAAAAGGGATGAAAATTTAAGTTTTGTCCCTTTTTTAGTTTATATCTTTGATGAAAGTAGAACATACAAAGGATATCAGATATGGATGAAATTCATGAATTACCCATTTTTCAAAAAGCAGAACAAATTTTAAAACTTACCGAAGGATTTGTGCATATTGTGCCAGCTGAAAATGTTTTTTTACAGGAAACAACAGTTTGTTTTATGCTGGAAAATGCAATGCTTATTCCAGCTAAAATAGCAGCTGCGGAAGGTGGTGATCTATATGATTTACGCATGGAAAATGCTGCAATTATTCGAAAAGCTGCCAGAGAATTATATGTTCAGGCAGGGAGTTTGCGTTATGAAAAAGATATTACAGCTCTTGAGTATATTACGTTATTAAGAAATACAATTGATGAATTTCGTTTTTTATTTGTTGATTGGGTAGCAAGTTTTGATGTTTGGAATTATATCAAAGATGATTGGGGGCTATTTAATCCACCCGGAGTTAATGCCCATGATAAAGATCCCGACGATGATATTCCTTTTGATTCAAGTGACTTTTTTGAAACAGATGGAGATGATGATGAGTAATTTGTTGGAGTTAACCCATTTCCTGCAAGGCCTTTTTTTGACCTTGTAGGTATAATTTGAGTTATTAGTTATTAAAAACCTACAAGGTCAAAAAGACCTTGCAGGAGTATATAAGATGCTTTAATTAACTGTAAAAGAGATGTCTTTTTTAGATAGTAGAAAGAAAAATTATTCTAAAATCAAATTGTCATAGAGAAGGTAGTAAGCTACAACTAAACCTTGCTACTCTTGCACAAATCCTTGTGTACCTTGTTTTTACTTTGTGATTAAATAAAGTAAGGGTTCGCAAAGATTTTCTTTTGCACGCAGATTTAGCAGATTAGGCTGATCTTTTACCTCTTAAAAATCTGTTTAATCTGCTAAATCTGCGTGCAAAAAAAATTAGATGTGAAATTAAAAAGGAGTCATACTGCTATAATTAAACTTTGCGCTCCTTGTGGTTAAAATTGCCGCCATAAATCCGGAAAATAAATTACTCCAAAACCAATTGTCCTAAAGCTTCTTTACTAAAACCTTTTAATTGGTCTGTTTTTCCTGCTTTGATTTTCGCCACCCAATTCGGGTCAGATAAAAGAGGTCTTCCAACCGCAACCAAATCAAAATCGCCTCTGTCGAAACGTCTGTTTAATTCTTCTAATGAAGTTGGTTGAGAACTTTCGCCGGCAAAAGCACCAAAGAAATCTCCCGATAATCCAACAGAACCTACCGTAATAGTTGGTTTACCTGTAATTTTCTTAGCCCAACCCGCAAAATTCAAATCAGAATTTTCAAACTCAGGTTCCCAGAAACGGCGTTGTGAACAGTGTAAGATATCTACACCGGCATCCACAAGAGGAGTAAGCCAGGCTTCCATTTCCTGCGGATTTTTAGCCAGTTTATAATTGTAATCAGAAGGTTTAAATTGAGAAAATCTCATTATAACAGCGAAATCTTCTCCAACTTGCTTTCTGATTTCTTTAATTACTTCTATAGCAAAACGGTTACGTTCCGGCAATGTTTTTCCACCATAACCATCGGTACGCAAATTGGTTTCGGCTCTAAAGAATTGATCGATTAAATAACCGTGAGCGCCGTGAATTTCGATAGTATCAAAACCTAATCTTTTTGCATCTGCAGCGGCTTTTCCAAAAGCGATTATTGTATCCTCAATATCTTTTTCAGACATTGCATTTCCGTTACTAAAATCAGGTCGGTTTAATCCGGATGGCCCTTCAAAAGGAGTAGGAGGAACCCATCCCGAATGGTGGTTGTCCATAATTCCCATATGCCAGATTTGTGGCCCCATTTGTCCTCCGGCTGCATGAACTTCATCGATGACCTTTTTCCAGCCTTGCAGCGCTGCGTCTCCATGAAAACGAGGTACATTGGCATCATTCGAAGAAGAAGCTCTGTTGATTACGGTTCCTTCAGACAATATTAATCCAACTTCGCCTTCCGCTCTTTTTTGGTAGTAAGAAGCTACGTCGTTAGTTGGGATTCCGTTAGGAGAAAAAGAGCGCGTCATTGGCGCCATTACGATTCTATTTTTAAGACTTAAAGTTTTTAAGTGAAAGGGAGTAAATAAACTATTTGTACTCATAGTAATTTATAAATTAGATTTAATTATTTTACTGAGTGCTTCAAAGGCACCTTCGTTGCGTTTGTAGTATGTCCATTGTCCAACGCGTTTAGATTCGATAAAACCCGCACGTTGCAAAATCGACAAATATTCAGAAACTGTTGATTGTGTCAGGCCTGCCTTGGCTTGTATCTGCCCAACACAAACGCCATGTTCAAATCCTGCAGTGATTTGGCCTGGGAAGTTTATTTCAGGTTCTTTTAACCATTCCAGCATTTGTAATCTGGATTTATTAGACAATGCCTTGAATATTTCGATATGTTCCATGTGGCAAAGATATCGACTTTTCCCGATATACCTATTTAACGAAAAATATTTAGCATAACTTTAAGATGGAGCAGGGGGATATTAGAAGCTTAAATTTTGAAGGAGGTATTGAAATATTTCAGGAAGTCATTATATTTGTTTTGATTTAGGTCTTTTATTGCTATTTCCGGCAAGCCGCCAGAATACAGGTTTTTTGACTTACTTTGATGTGAATTTATCACGCAGATTTAACAGATTTATTTGGATTATTTTGACAATAGAATAAGAGAATAGATAGATAAGTGAGCGTTCCAATCATAAAGTTTAGTTTAAATGGACTTATATAACTTATAGGATTAAAAATTTCACACCCAGAAATGCAAAATAGCTAATTCTTTTACTAAGCCAATTAGTATGGAATACGAAAGATTTTGAATTAAAAATGATACAAAAGAAGATAGTCCCAAATTTATCTGATAAACACAATTACCTATGAAAAAAAGCTACTTTATTTTAGCCTTCGTATTCTTTGCTCTAATCCATGTCAACGCACAAGTTGTTGGAACTGATGTAGGAGATATTGCACCCGAAATAGACCTTCCGGACACCAAAGGAACGACAATTGCGCTTTCGTCTTTAAGAGGCGGATTGGTTTTAGTTGACTTTTGGGCAACCTGGTGTGGACCATGTCTAAAAGAACAACCGGAATTACTAAAACTTTATAATACGTATCCGGATAAACTTTCTATCTATGGTGTTTCATTAGACAATAAAAAAGCGAATTGGGTGGCAATGGTTGCAAAATTAAAACAACCTTGGTCTCAGGTTAGTGACATAAGGTATTGGAGCTCTCCTGTTGTGGGTGATTATATGATTCAAGCTTTACCATTTAATGTTTTACTGGATAAAAACGGAGTCGTATTAGCGAAGAACATTCACGGAAATGCATTGAATGAAATGGTCAAAAGCCTGGTAACAACAAAATAGGCGGGGAAATTCCAATAAAAAAAAATCCAAATTCCAATCTTATACGATAAAATTGGAATTTGGAATTTGAGATTTGGAATTTAATTAATCGTTCGGCGTTTTTTTAACCCCTCCAAAATTGGTTTTCAGCATTTCTCTGATTTGAAACTGTGTTTTACTTCGGGTACTGTTTTTCCATTCCTGAAAATCAAGAATATGAATCTGGCTGGCATACGGGTTGGTAACGAAGGCAAGCCTTGAAATCGAGTACTTATAGGATTTTAATTCATTAGACACATGGCGGTCGGGTACAATGATAAGTATGGTTTCCCATTGGAGGAAATTTTTAGGAATATCTTCTCTTTCATTTAGACCAAGCGACTCAAAAAAAGCAACTATTTTTTCATCATTCAGCGTATTAATCTTCTGATCAATGCTTTTCAGGGTGCTATGAAACGTGTCTACATCTTTTATAACACTCATAATTCATACAATTTATCTATTTGTAAGTAAAATTAAGTTAATTGAATAAGATTTGACAAATAAGAGCAGATAGAATGATTCTAAATTTTTTAAAACCCAATGATGATAGATGCAACTTTAAGAATGCTAGTGACTTAAGGGGGGTAAATCCCAATTCTCAAATTCCAAATTCCAAATTCCAAATTAAAAAAACAAATCCCAAAATCTACAATCTGCAATCTACAATCTACAATCTAAAATCTAAGATCTACAATCTAAAATCTTTTCACCTTTCCAAGAAGCAAATATCTGTTTGAATTTCATAACTTTGACGCATGAAGGAAACCCTTATTTCTGAAACTGTTGATTTTGCTGCTTCCGACTTGAAACTGAAGGGGTTTAAAGTGTATGAGGTGGGGAGTGATTGTAGTACCATACCCATTTATAATCGAAGAGATTTTTATAAGATCTGTATTACTACCGGCCAGAATATCATACAATACGCCGACAGAGGGATTGAAACGGACGGAACTATTTTGTTTTTCGGGAATCCGCATATTCCTTATTCCTGGGAAGTATTGTCTCCTTCTTATCATGGTTTTGCCTGTGTTTTTACAGAGGAGTTTCTAAAGGTAAACGATCGTTCTGAAAGTCTTCATGAATGTCCGTTGTTTAAAATCAGCGGAACTCCGATTTTTTATTTATCAGCTGAACAAAAGGTATTTGTAACGTCTCTTTTTCAGAAAATGATTGAAGAACAGGATACGGATTATGTTTTTAAAGACGACTTAATCCGAAATTATATCAATCTGATTATTCATGAATCCATGAAAATGCAGCCTTCGGAAAATTTTTATAAGCATAAAAATGCCTCTTCCAGAATAACGGCCTTATTTTTAGAGCTTTTAGAAAGACAATTTCCGATTGAGACTAAAAACCAGCCGCTTATCTTAAAGACACCGCAAGATTATGCGCAAAATTTGGCTGTTCACGTAAATCATTTAAATCGTTCGGTAAAGGAAATCACGGGAAAACCTACCACAGCCCATATTACAGAACGAATTATCAGTGAGGCAAAAGCATTACTGCAACACACCGATTGGAGTATTGCAGATATCGGATATTCGTTAGGATTTGAATACCCGAGTTACTTCAATAATTATTTTAAAAGACTTACTGGAACGATTCCGAAATCACTTAGGGGGTAAATTGTTTGATATTCTTAATTTTTTGTTTGATTTTTATTATTCGGAGTGACTTTACTAAAGTAAATTTGTGTTCGATTAATCGTAATACTCATTTACAAGTCCTTAGTGGTCGGTTAAAGCGCAGTTTTCAATAACGGATTGCTTTTTAATGATAACACCGCGGATAAATCGGGACTGAAGAGTGACACACCAGCATCCAACAGTTTTTGAATACTTAAAAAGAAACCCTTTAATACCTAATTTATGTCAACAAAATATAGTACCGTCACGGAAGAAGGAAAAGTTTCCAATATTTATATGACTGGTGATGTTTCTTATAAAAAACAAACCAGCGCTATTCACCCAAGAAATACAATGATAAAAGATGTTGCTTTTGAACCGGGTTCAAGATCCAATTGGCATATCAATTCAAGTTTGCAGCTGTTTATAGCTACAGCCGGAGTTGGTTATTATCAGGAAAGGGGTAAAGGAATACAAACGATTCAGAAAGGTCAGGTCATTACCGTATTGCCGGGAGTAGAGCATTGGTACGGTGCAACGCCGAATAGCCGATATTCTCATATCACAATTATCACAGAAATTGATAAAGGCAAAGGAGTCTGGTTAGCAAGTGTAACCGATGAAGAATACAATAGTTTTGAATAAAGTTTCTAAGGCACTAAGTTTCTAAGAAAAAACAGCAAACGTTAAACTTAGAAACTTAGCATCTCAGTACCTTAGAAACTCATCATATTTTTTATCTAAACCTTGTTTAAGCATTTTGGCATGCTTCAAATGTACCGTTAAACCGGCAATACTTTTAGATGGCCAAAGTTTTGAGTCTGGTTAGCAAGTGTAACCGACGAAGAATACAATAGTTTTGAATAAAGTTTCTAAGGCACTAAGTTTCTAAGAAAAAACAGCAAACGTTAAACTTAGAAACTTAGCATCTTAGTACCTTAGAAACTTACCTTATTTTTTATCTAAACCTTGTTTAAGCATTTTGGCATGCTCCAAATGTACCGTTAAACCGGCAATATTTTTAGAAGCCCAAAGTTTTATGTCTTGATCTTTTGCACTCTCAGAGGCTTTTCGTAGTTCATTAATTGCTTTTTCATGACCATCGATCATCATATCTGCGAATTTTTTATCAAAATCAACACCAGATTTTTCGTTTAATTTATTGTATGCTTCCTGACCCTCTTCGGTTAAAGAAGTTGGGATAGTGAAGTTTTTGGTTTTAGCCAAAGCGCTTACTTCAGAAGCAGATTTGGTATGTTGGTCAACAAGCATTTTTCCCAGTTTTTTTACTTCTGCATTGGTACTTTTGGTTTGAGCCAGTTTTCCGATTTCAATTTCAGCCAAATTTACCTCCGTGATATCTACTAAAAATTCAGAGTCATCTTGTTTATCTTCAATGGAGTCAAATTTGGCTTCATTTGTATCTTCAGCGGCCTCTTTAGGGTCTTCTTGTTTCGGTTCATTTTTGCAGGAATTTAGAAATATCAGAATTAATCCCGCGCCAAAAATTACTTTTACTGCCAGTGCTAACTTTTTCATAATGGTATGTTTTAAATGTTATAGTGTAAAACTATTCAGAATCTTAAAAAATATCTTACAGCATTTATAGATAATGTTACAGGATTTCTCTTTTTAGTAGTTTTATGGATCAATCGTATAAAAGCAAGAGTTATGCTTTCAATGTTAATTATGAAAAAAGAGGGGTGAAATGTTTAATCGATTAATTTTGGCCTTTCAATATAAAAATCCGTTTTTGTCAGCGTTTTTGCTATTGTAAATCCGCATAATCCGCGTCCAATGCTACATGATATTTATAGATGGATGGTTGGCCTGAATTTAATTTGGAAAGATTAAGGTTTTACTTCTTCAGGAAGCGGAATTTTGTTTAATTCTTCCTCTTTTTGAGCTCTTTTTTGAGCTGCTTTTCCTTTCCCGATAGGTATTCCGGCTGTTACATACAGCGATCTGTTGTATGAATTTGGGTTGATATCATTTTTCATAACCGGAACCAATCCGTAGTAATATTGAACGGTTAGGTTTAAACCATTTCCAACCTTCATATGATAACCGGTGCCAATAGCGATGCCGGCGTCAATGACGTGAATCTGGTCGCGGATGTTTTTTTTGTAGACAACATCCTCTTTGTCGTATTCCTGATGGAATTTATCAAAGGCTTTTGCTAATAAACCCAATTGTGGTCCGGCTTTGAAATAGATGCCGTTTTTAAGTTGGTACTTGATTAAAATAGGAACATTAAAATACCGAATTTCCCGATCAACACTTCCATTAGCAAAAGTTTTATCCAGGTTTTCATCGTTTAAAGAATAGACCGGCAATCCGTGTGCGCCCATGGGAGATTTTACAATTACTCCGGTATTGATCATCCAGGCCGGATTTTTTTTGGATCGGATATCAAAATAAAAACCTAGATTAAAACCGGGCTCTGTTCCTGAAGTATCCAGGTTAGAGATTGTCGAAAAATTGACACCTCCTTCTAAACCGAACTCCAGAAAAGGGGAGTTGAGTTTGTCTCCAAAGATTAGAGAGATTAAAACCTGAGAATGTACCGGAGCCATACTAAATAATAAAACGAGTAGTACTAATCCTTTTTTCATACAGTTGAAGTTAAAGTCCAAAACGATATTGCAGACCGCATAAAACCTGTGTGCGGCTGCCTAAAAAGCCAGTCTCTAATCGGAGCATAAAGTGTTTATTATATTGAAATTGAGTTCCAACAATAAAGTTCCACATATCTTTTGGGGCTTTCTGAAGCGAGTATTGCACAGTTGAAGAACCTGCGGTACTTAAAGCGCCGTCCAGGGTTGTCAAAATGTTCCCGGCAGATTCTAAGGCTCTGTTTGCGGTATTGTGTTTGGCAATATTGGCTGGATTTTTTTGTTGCGCAGGCGTTAATGCCCCCCACCAATTATCTACTTTTGTTTGATTTTCGGACACTTTTGCCAAACCGTTATCTACTTTTTCCTGAGCACCTTCCAGCGGGATTACATCAGATAAAGCTAAGTTTCCATTGGTATCACCGGAAATATGTACTCTAAATCCGCCAACCCATACCGCAATGTTTTGATCTTCTTTGTGAAATTTGAAAGTTTTACCCAATCGCGGTCCAAAAATATAGGAGAAGGCAGGTTTATCTAAAGCACTAATATCGGTCCAGGCCATATTCATATCAAGAGCCAGCCAGCCACCACCAATTCCTATTGTGGGAGTCATACCGATTCCAAATGTAGTGGCGTTAAAATGCTGTTGGGTTTTAAAACTGACAACTTCAGACCAGTTATTATCGGCATCCGGAACCCAGACACCGGCATTTATTTTGGTCGCTGTATTGGCTTTCCCAAAGATACCATATACATTCAGAAAGGGAAGCAGCCATACATCTGGTCGAATCGTAACAGAACTGGCCACAACAGAAGATTTATCAAAACGTATAATCTCGTCCAGATTGTATAAGGGACCATTATTAAATCCCACTTCTAAGCTATTGATGATAATATCAGACTCCTGCCAGAAGTAATTTACAGAAAGCCCTGCAGAATAAGGTAGTTTATACCCTTTTTGGGCTACTTTTTCTCCCCATATGGGTAGAGCGTACGGGTATTTTTCGACTTTGAGACTGTCTTTAAGTTCCTGGTTTTTTTCTCCAACAATTTTATCAGTATATACCTGTCCGAAAATTTGAATGCTAAAGAATAATAAAAAAGCGGATAGTAGTGTATTGCATTTCATTGGCTTAGTGTTTTTAAAATTAATTAATCAAACTGCGTAAAATAAATAGGTACTAATATTCTTTGTGGTTCTTTTTTAGAATTGTGGTAGTATAGATGGATTATTTTAAAGGATTGAATGGGGCTAATATGTTAATTAGTGTTAAAGTTAAATAATTTTTCTTACCAATTTTATATTATTTTCAATAAGATGAGTTTTTATAATAGGAATAATGTATTGAAAATGAATAGGATGTGGAGTTTAAAGCAAAAAAGACAAAAGAGAAAGCTTCTTTTGTCCTTATGGGGTAATAACGTTGAAAAATTAATCTTCCCAACCGCAAAGTGTTAATCCGTAGCCCTGAGCTTTAGAAACAGGTACTTTTGTAATTTCATGCCGACAGGCGGTTAATCCACGGCAATTTTCGGTGTAATGGTATTTTTTTGCTCCTACAGGCCCACAGATATAAACTTTGGTTTCCAGCGGACGAAAAGAAGCAAAAATGACAAAGAGCAGGATAATGACATGTTTCATTTGATGAGATTTGGGGTTAGGGTTTTAATCGACTAGTAAGAGGTATTCATTTTTTTGATTGTCAGTTGCTTTTAGTCTTCCACGGGAAATCCACTCTGTTTTAATTTCAATATCCGCGATGGTATCAAAAAGGAGTATTCCGGCTCCGTATTTTCCTTGAACATTAATATTCCCATGTACGGAATCTCCTTTAGAATTTACCCCTTTTACATCATAGTTATACTCGTAATGAGTCGGCGTACCCGTTCGGTATTCGTACTGATGTCCGGTATTTACCTGATAGGTTTTTGCTTCTTCGGGCGTAATAGTTTTTCGATCATCGGCTGTAACGACTTCTTGATAGAAGGAATTTATTTTTTGTGGGGGAGCGACTTTTTTGCAACTGACTAGTGTTGATAGCAATACTAAGAGTATATTTTTAATCATAGTTATACCTGAATTTAAGCCAGTTCGTAACTCTCAATAGTTTCTAACAGTTCTTTTTCAAATAAATATACATCATCTATAGTTTGTATGGGTTGACGAATTTCGCTTTTATTGTCATTAAAAAGACTGATGTATTTTTTACCTCCGTTAAGATGCAATCTGCAAATAGGTTTACGGTTATTATCATCAAGCAGTACTCCAAAATAGGATTGCGTATCACGATAGACAATGCGGTTTGTGGGAAGTTTTCGTCTCAGTATGGCCACAACAATTCTGTAACCTTCCAGTTCTTCCTCGCTGGTGATAATTTTGGTATCTTCGGGAATGACAATTTCTTCGGATTCTTCTTTTTGCTTTTGGTTTTCTTTATTAATTGCGGCGTTTAGACGGTCGTTTATCTTTTCGCTGATAAATTGATTAAACCCTTTTTGAACAAGATCTTTAAATTCATCCACCACTTTTTCGGTTAATCTTCCGGCATATACTTTATTAGCAAATAGTTTTATAAATTCATTGGAAGGGTTTTGTAATTCATTGTCGATTTGTTTTTTGATTTCGGTGGTGTATTTAAGTAAACTGGCATTGTTTACGATTTTATTCACATCAAAATTGGACTTGTGAAATTTAATGATCTCGTTTATTACATTCTCTTTTAAACTTGTGATATCAAATTCCAGAAATGGTTTTTCATCCATTTTATTTTTTTCATCCAAATCGGTAAAAAACTGATAGGTAATTCCATTCGTTAAAAGGGCAAATCGTGTTTTAGTAACATGAAAATAGCGGAATAACTGAGAATTATGAATCGTTAGTTTTTCTTTCCAGCTCTTGCATTCGATGATAAGAATGGGAGCACCATCCTGAAAAATCGCATAATCTACTTTTTCTCCCTTTTTCAAGCCCAGATCGGCAGTAAATTCAGGGACAACTTCCATCGGATTAAAAGTGTCATAACCCAATATGTTTATAAAAGGTAAAACAAAAGCATGTTTGGTTGACTCTTCTGTTTCAATTTTATCTTTTAGCAATATAATTTTATCTGCTAATGCTTTAAGTTGAATGTTAATTTCCATAATTGTGTAGTTTAGTAATACTTTGATTGTTTATTCAAATGTAAACCCAATAAAAATCAGTAGTTTATGGAAAACCGTAAACTGATTTTTTTTATATTTAGGGGAGTGTTAAATAGCAAAAAGAGGATCGATAAAATCCTCTTTGCGAAACGAATTAATAATTTTCTTTTAGTTGGAAGTAAAAAGACTACTGCTTTTCCAGTATAAAGTTTTTGATGATTTTTTCCATATTCGATGGTAAATCGGCATTTTTAATTTCAAAACGTTTTACTTTCATTTCAGTAAACCATTTGGTCCAATAGGCTTTTATGACTTTTTCTTCGTAAGGATTCGCACGACTGGGATTAATTCCTAAAACCAAAACTTCCAAATTTAACAGGTCATCATTGGCTTTGATAAAACCAAAATCGCCATTTTGTACTTTTTCCTCCCAGTCTTTTGTGTTCAGACTATTTTTTTTGATCAGTTCCGGTGTAATAAAAGAAGTTCGATTGCCTTCTTTCATTTTAGTACTTTCATAATACATATAACCATCGGTTAATATCACCAGTATATTACGGTCTCCATTTTCAATACACTGATCTTTCACTTTGGAATCAAAAAAACTCCATATATCCGAGCCAATAAAATTGTTGTCTTTTATAGCCGAATTATAAATTTTTGAGGTTTGTAAAGCGTAATTTGAGTTTATTGAATTTAATAACTCCTTTGAAGCATTATTTTTATCAATCGTAATTTTTAGCTTTTGAGAAATTGAATTAATTTCCGGATCTTGAGGCTCAGGATTAAAAAACAATTGCATTTTGTCCTTAATCTGTCTTATTCTTTTGGATTTTAAATGTTGGGTAAAAGCTTCTGAAACCCATTTTATGTATCCCAAATCTCTTTGATAGTATTCCATTGTTGGATTTGGATTCTTCTGAAGACTAATTCTGTCAGACAAGTCCAAAAGTATACTAATGTTATAATTTTCTGCGACTGTGTTTTTAGATAGTATTTCTTCATGAGTTGTATCAGAATCCTGTTTGCACGAAAATGTGGAAATCAATACTAGTAACAGGACGAATGTTTTTGTAAGGTTGTTCATAGAATTAGTTTTTAGAATAGACCAAATGCTGAAAGTCAGGATCTACTAAGTTTAATTTACTAAGATGTTCTTCGGAATGAAGTTCACAGTTTTCCAGCAGTTCTGTTTTTTCTTTATGAGCCAAAGCGATTTCGGTATTTATTGCTTGAAACCACCCTTCTTTGTACTGATGATGGTAGTGCAGGTATTCTTTGACAGGGAATACAAATCCATCGATTTTAGACTGTAGTTCTGAGATTTTCCCGGTTATGGCAATTAGCTGTTGTTTGAAATCATTTGTTTTATTGATGTAGTCTGTTTTTAGTTTTTCTAAATCAATAAGTTTTTCCTTTTTACCTCTTACGAAAGCTCTGATTTTATCTATGTTTTCAAACTCCTTCATGACAAAATCAAAAACAAGTCCCCAGATAATGTACACTACAAATCCGGCGAATATGATCATCCAGAATTCGGCTTCTCCCAATGCAATATTTAGATTATAAGGAGCAGAATCTGTTGTTTTATTAAACTCGTAAATCTTTTTCTCGATTTGGTAAGCCAATAAGGCATCAAATAAAAAGGTGGTAAGGAATAAAGCAATCATCCTGAAGGTATTTTTAATGCCTTTTCCTTTTTGTACCATATGAATTACATAACCTAACCCCATAAAAACAAAGGGTATAGTGACAACCAAAACGCCTTCTAACCAGCTTGCTTTAAAGGAATTGGTCAACGCATCGGCATCAAAAATGGCTGCAGTTAAACTATCATTTGAAAATTCTTTAAAAAAGGCAGAATAAGAAGCAGAAATGTAAAAAACCAGTACATAAAGTGTAATAGGCAGGAGCAAAAATAATCCGATGTAAAACTGGGCTTTCAAGCCCTTTCCATCCTCAATACCGTATTTATCAGGATTGCGTTTTACTTCGATAATTTCATTTTTTATTTGATCAACAGTAGCATCGATATCCAGTTCTTTTTTTTCATAAATGCCAATTGCCGCCTCGCATTTTTTAAGTTCTGTTCTGTTTTTCTCCTGTTCTTCGCGATAAGGCTGTTTTAGTTTATCTTGTTCGAGTTTTTGTTTCCGGCATTGATCTTCAAAACTCATATAAAGATTTTGTAAACATGCTTTTAGAACGATTGGTTTGCCAGTCGCTTTTATAGATGCTGCAAACCCGCTTTGATAATACGTAATTCTGATTTGTTCTCTGTCTTCTTCGTTTTCATCAATAGTTTCGACTGAAGAATCTTCCGTTTTTTTTATGCTGAACAGTTGGGTAAGTGATTTCATGATCTAAGTGTTTAATTGACTAATGATTTCTTCTTTTTGAATGTTTTTCTGAACGCAATCAATAAGGTAACTAGAGAGTTCCTCAATGTTTTCGTCCAGAAAATGAAATTTCCTGCAATACTTTTTCAGCATATTTAGTTCGTCATCGGTAACTTTTCCGTCAGCCCATATGATTCGTGCAAGATCATATAAGTACTCTATGCGTGTGTTTAGTGCCTCTGGTATAATTAGTTCAGAATTGATCGGGTTCAGGAAAAGTTTATCTAATTCCTCTCGTGGAATTCCTCGTTCATCAGCAAAATGATATAGCATTTGAAGTTCTAATACGTCAAATTGATCATCGGATAATGCCATTTGATACAATCTCAAAAAATGGCTTTTTAGTTCTAGTGTCATCATGTTTTGTACTGTTTATTTAGATAAGTTTTCGCAGGCAATTCCGTCTCCGTCCGCATCGAGATTCTTGTAACAGCTTTTATTACTATTAAAAGTTGCTTGTGCTTGTGCCTGAGTTGTAAAATCACCACAAGTTTTAGTTGGACAGTTGTTTTTTGCTGTTGTATCTGTTTTTTCTGATGAGGACGAATCTGAACATGCCATTGGCAATCCTAATAGCAATAGTGCTAAAAATAATATCAGACATCCGTTATTTTTATTCGAAAAAGATTTGGATCTGTTATTAGTATAATGTCCTTGAACATAAGTTCCATCTTTTTTAAAATATGCTTTTCTATATCCCATAGTTATAAATGTTTTAGTGTGTAAATTAAAAGTGTTGTAAATCCTGTAAAAGCAATAAGTACCATACAACCGCTATTTTGATATCTTAGCCCAGGTATTCCCGTCTTAACCGAATAGCTATTCTTGCTAAACGTCCCCATTTTTGTTCTTAAACTTGGAGAAATACCGGATTGACTTAGGTTTATGCCGAGCCCACCTCCGAGTTTTATTCTCTTTTGAAATCGAAATCCCATGGCAGTTTAATTGGTATGACAATCAGGACAGCAGATTTTGCAGCCATTGGATTGAGAATAGGTTTTCTTTGCTTCGATAATGGCAGGTTCACAGGAAGCATATTCACCTAAGTATTTTCTATTGGCAGAAATTGGTAAATGGCTGCAATCGCTTGTATGGACTTCATGATCTTTACTTTCTTGTGCATTTTTGTTTACGTAATAAATTTTCATAATTTTTCAGGTTTAATTAATAGTTTGATTTTTTAATTATTCAAATGTAAACCCAATAGAAACCAGTATTTTATGGAAAACCGTAAACCATAAGAATTTAAAATCGAACCATAAAAAAAGCTCCCGAAGGAGCTTGATAAATGATGGTGCGGACTATTAAAAGACTTAAATAATCCCCATATC
Organism: Flavobacterium sp. FlaQc-52; assembly: GCF_044007495.1. NCBI lineage: Bacteria > Pseudomonadati > Bacteroidota > Flavobacteriia > Flavobacteriales > Flavobacteriaceae > Flavobacterium > Flavobacterium sp. FlaQc-52. The sequence goes on from NZ_JBIPCV010000002.1 coordinate 601,719, forward strand.
TTTGGCAATAGAAACCAGATGAATCGTATTATTGGCCTTAAAAAAGTCTTTTAGTTTTGAGATTCTTTTTTCGATGGTGCTTTTGCTGTTTGGCTTTATCCCCAATTCTTTAAAAGTTTCAGTAAAATCGTCTTGTGGGGTTCCCAAAGACAAATGTTTTATGATTAACACATCAAAATCATCTATTTCGTAATTGTTATTTTCCTTAATTGCAGAAGCAATATCCGGCGAAATGTACTGTTGGTTGGACAGCACTAAATGAATTGCTTTCTTTAACTCTTCAATACTATTTCTGCCTTTCAATACAAAACCATCGATTCCGGATTTATCAAAAAGTGATTTTATGCGATAGCCTTTGTCTTCGACAGAGTAGGCAATGATCTTAATAGGTGGTTGTAAATTGCGAACCTCTTGTATGAGTTCATCTCCATTGGCAATTTTTACCTCGCGATGATCAGTTTTGAAAGACAAATCGCTAATTAGTAAATCATAAGGTTCGTTGTCCTGAACCGCTTTTCGTATTTTTAGAAAAGCATCATCACAATATTTAGCATGTTGATAATTGATAATGCCTAAATCATCAAGGGCTTGCTCGATTCCTAAATTGATGCTATCCAAATCCTCAGCAATTATTACTTTTTTAAACATATAAAGTTTATTTTGGCGTTGATATTTTAACTCTGAATCCATTGTCAGGTTCAGTGTCAAAAATAATAGTTCCTTTTATAGTCAGAATACGGTTTTCCATATTCTGCAAACCATTTTTGATGATTTTTTCTTTTGTGCATCCTTTTCCTTTATCTACATAATCAATAAGCAGTGCTTTTGCGTTACTGTCAAATTTTACCATCACCACAGGGGCCTGACTGTGTTTTTTCATATTGACCATCAATTCCTGTAAAACGCGATAAATAGTAACTTTTTTAATTTCGTCAACCGCTTCCCAGTTTATTTTTTCGATATTGTTTACGATGACGTTTGTGGTACTGCTGTTATAAGTAGAGAGCATCTCTTTTAAGGTTACCGAATAATTTGCACCTGTGTCGATATCATTATTTTCTCTCGAAATCCCTCTCACACGGGCATAAATATCGTCTAATTTTTGGAGTAGGTTTTCTTTGGTGTTTGCTGTAGCTAAAGGTTGTGTTTCTGCAAAAGTGATGGCATGAAAGACATCATTCGCTAATTCGTCATGGATTTTCTTCGAAATTCGTTTCTCCGTATCATAAGAAGTCTGAATTTTTTCTATTCTGTGTTTGTTCAGATAGTACCTTCTGTATACGATCACAAGTGGTATGAGAAGAGCAAAAATGATCAGGAGTACAAATTTTTGATATTCTGCTTTTTGTAAGGACACTAAATCCTCTGCTTTTTCTAAACGAAGTTTCTGGTTTTCGTCTTTTTCTTTTTTGGAATCGTATTTGATTTTGGCAAACTTATTTTTAAAGTTGTTTCGGATCTTGATGATACTATCGTTTAATGTAATATACTTTTGAGCATATTTTGTATCGGCATCATTTGATATTAGTAAGGATAAAGCTTTGAGACGCTCATCAATACTATTAAATTTTGTCGCTATCGCATAAGCACTTTGGGCATATTGATTAGATTTTTGACGATCAGTTTCAGCAAAATATTCCGCTAAATGAAGGTAACTTTCAATACTCCCATAAGAATCATCGATTTGTTTTCGGAGTTCCAGACTTTTATTCATTAGCAGAAGCCCTTTGTCATTGACTCCTTTTTTAAAATAGGCGTATCCCAGATTGTCAAGAACTCTGGCTTTTCCTTTTAGAAGTTCAGAATCGTCTAATATTTTTGAATCCAGAATTGACTTTAAAATAGTAATTGCCTGATCGTATTTCTTTTGTTTAATGTAAACAACCGCAATATTATTCAATGGGGATTGCTTTGATATGGAATCTTTGGCCTCTTTTATTGCTTCGTTATAATAGGAAGCAGCATCATCGTATAAGGAGAGTTCTTTGTCTGCAATTCCAAAAAAGTTATTTACAGCTACGATATAATTGTTGTCCTTTTTAATATAGGGGAGTGCCTCGGTTAAGGTTTCTTTGCTTCCGTAATAATCGCCATTTACCTGTTGGATATACGCCATCTGAATCAAGTTGAAAGTAACGTTAGCACTGTCTTTATAGGCTTCAAATGTTATTTTCGATTTGTTAAAGTAGTAAAAGGCACTATTAAAGTGGTTTTTCTCAAGATTTGCAGTAGCTTTTTTTTGCAAAATTTTGGCTTCTTTTTGCAGGGAATCAGATTTAACAGCTGTTGTTGTTTTCTCTTTGCAGGAAAGAAAAAACATAAAAAGAAGTAAACTAAAAAACGGGGAACGTAGCATAAAAGTTACTTTCCCCGAAAATACTGATTAATTTTTCATTATCAGACTATTACCGTATTATTTTTTTGGTGGTTTAATTGGAACCGGATCATCTCCGGGACCTTCATCAGTTGCTTGTGTTTCATATTTCAGATTTTCTTTTTTTAGATCTGTTTTTTTGTCGGCTGTTTCATAGTCGTCAGCTGTGCAAGAAAATAATGTAGTAGTCAATAGTGCAAATGTTCCCAAGTATATTAATTTTTTCATGATATTAAATTTTAAAAAATGACATGGGTATGGCCGTCCGGATTCTGTCCGGATCTTGTTAAAGCGATACCAATTGAGGTAGGGAAGTGGAGTGCGTAGAACAGTATGATTTTATTTATACTTCCCGGATAAAGTCCGTCTTACGGTTTTCCGCACTCTTTAATTGAACTAGTTTTGTACATTTGTTTTTGACCTGCAGATCAAATCGATAACTAATCTGAGGACAAAGGAATGGCAGTTTTACTTTTGAATTTATAGAAGATTCTTATATTTCCGATCATTCCAGTTTTTCTAATAATTCCGCAGAAACTTATGAGCAACATTACTATTGAAGATTATAAAAGAGCAATTAGAGCTAAGTATAAAATTGCTATTGCAGAAGATGTGTCCGGTATTTTGTCTAATCCAAAACCAGCTGAGATTAGAAATTTTTATTTTCGAATTTTTGAAAAAGGTGTGGGGAAAATTGATACGGAAATTATGGAAATATTTTTCGAAACCAGGGAAAGTTTTCCATTGAAAAGAGCCATTGAAAACTGTAACACTGGAAAGTTAAAGCCTATTATCTCTTTCTTGCAAGGTGGAAATACAGAGAATGGACCTAGAATAGAAATGGCAGCTATTTTAGTTGATTTTAGACCGCGTCCTTTCAGAAATTTTGAAGATAATAAAGGGATAAGTGAAGAAAATAAAACAATTGAAGATCTGAATGGATCAGAGCAATTTATTTTAGAAGTAGAAAAAGCGGAAGAAGTGGAAAAAGCGGAAGAAGGTGAAGATCAAAATGGAAAGCAAGTTTTATCAAAAGATAATTTAGTTAATACTGTACCATCTGGAAAAAGTATTAGAGAACGATTTAACAACAAAGTAAAATTGACGATAGCAGGAATTTCAATAGTTTTCTGTTTAGGTTTTTTAATAAGTTATTATTTATATCCTAAGAAGCAGTGCATGCAATGGACAGGAGATCATTATGAAAAAGTAGATTGCGTTCAGGAAGTAAAAAGTTTAGTAGGGTTTAATAGTATCAAATCTTTTGAAGAGCAGCAGTTTGAGCTAAAGAAAATTGAAGTTTGCGATACAACAACGTATCTTAAGAATGGCCAGCCGATTATCTGGTACGGAAAAATTAATAATAAAGTTGATTTCTTTAATATAGACGGGTGGAACCCCATAAATGGTAAACAATTAAGACCAGTAACAGATCATATATTTAATAAGTACAAAGAAGATTGTCAGTCCAAGAATTGAAAAAAATAGTTTGATGGACTTTGGTGAAACAAGGGCATAAAAAAAGCACTTCTTAATTACGGAAGTGCTTTTTTTATTGGGGATGACAGATTAATAATAATTTCCGGTAATGTCGGTACTCTTATTAAAATTCTCTGATTTTTTTTCCTTGATTTTTTTATAACAAGCAGATGTCAGCATTGGTATAGCCAGACCTGCAATAAAAGCCCCTGCTTTGTCATGTCCGGTTTTCTTTAAAGCTGCACCAACTAAAAGCGAACCTACTCCTGCACAAATCAATTGTTTGACAGAGATTTTCGATGTGTTATCTTCTAATAAAGGGGTATTTCCTGCTAGTAATGGATTAATGAAATTTGCCATATTCTGTTTTGTTTTTTTAATTAGACATTTTTAAAATCTGAAAATCAGTTCAGATTCGGTTTTCAGCTATAAACCTGTAATTGTAGAGGTTTATAGCTTTTTTATTAGTTCTTTTTAGTAAATCTTCTTTTTAGGATATTAATCTCTTGTGCGATCCGTATCCTTTTTTTGCCCGGATTCTTTCTCTTTGTCTTTAGAAAAATTTGGATGATCATTTATAAATTCTTCTACAGTCTGAGTATTACCATTATTTAGCTTCGATTTATGAAGATTTTCTACGGTGTCTTTTTCCGGACAATGATCGTTGTCGGGATCATAATTCTTTTCTACCATAACGCTTTTGATTTAAAAATTAACCTCAATAGGTTGTATGTATCAAAATTAAGGCCATAAACCGTTTTTACTTTATAGAATTTAGATTTCTAATTACATAATTTTCAGCGAAAAACGGTTACTGTTTTGGATATAACAGCTAAACCGGAAATTAGCGTAATACAATGACTGTAATAAGATGTTTTTGAAAAGGAATTGATAAAACGTAGACCCTTCATTAGAGCAGCTGTAGTTGGATTGTTTTAAAACAGGATACAAATAATGCAATTTGAGATTTCCAGTTATGACATAAAAATACTCAGTTGTGTGTAAAAAGTAAACCATTTTTGAGGAATAGAATTTTTAAGGTCTTTTTAAGTTTAGTATTAATTTATTGGTAGTTAATGTTTTATGTCCGTAAAAGTGGTTTCTGCCTGTTTGTCATAAAATATAATGTTCCAATAGCAGAATTGTATTTGTAAATTAGCTGTCAAATAAATAAATCCAAATGACAGTACTTACATTTACCCTGATTATGATTCTGGGTGCATTTTTAGCTGGTTTTATAGGTTCTTTATCAGGATTAGGCGGCGGGATCATTATCATACCCCTTTTGACGATTGTTCTTGGAGTCGATATTCATTATGCCATCGGTGCTGCTTTGGTTTCTGTAATTGCCACTTCATCGGGTTCGGCTGCTGCTTATGTAAAAGAAGGGATCACCAATATGCGTTTGGGGATTTTTCTTGAAATCGCAACCACAATCGGAGCGGTTTGTGGAGCATTACTCTCTACAATTGCGCCAACTTCCTTTATTGCAGTCTTATTTGGACTGACCTTAATTTTCTCTGCCATAAATTCATTAAGAAAAAAGACAGAACATATTGTTTTGGAATCAAGTCCATTAGCCAAAAAGTTAAAATTAGAAGGAAACTATCCCACGCACAATGGAGAGTTAGTGACTTACGGAACAAAAAATGTATTGGGAGGATTCAGTATGATGGGAATTGCGGGAATGATGTCAGGGTTATTAGGAATTGGTTCTGGCGCCTTTAAAGTAATTGCAATGGACAATATCATGCGGGTTCCATTTAAAGTGTCTACCACAACCAGTAATTTTATGATGGGCGTAACCGCAATGGCAAGTTCTGTTATTTACATTCAAAAAGGATATATCGAGCCGGGAATCTGTATGCCAGTTGTTATAGGAGTACTGTTTGGAGCCATGGCGGGAGCTAAAATTCTGGTGAGAACAGATCCTAAAAAACTACGTATCTTTTTTGCTTGTCTTATTTTTGTACTGGCCTTAAACATGATCTACAGTGGACTTAATGGAAAAATCTAAGACTATGACACAGGAAAAATTTGGAGAAAAAGATTTTCAGACTATTATAGGTAATTTATTGCGTTATGGGGTTTGGACTTCGTTATCCGTAGCATTTATTGGAGGTATTGTATATCTGTTGCATCACGGCAACGAGCTTGAAGACTACTCTGTTTTTAAAGAAAATGACCGAAATATTTTCGAAGTAATTACCGCAGTATACCAAGGTGTAATTCAGGGAAGGGGAGAATCGATAATATTTCTGGGCATTGTATTGCTTTTCCTGACGCCGGTTTTCAGAGTATTATTGTCATTGTTTTCATTCTTTTTAGAGAAAGATTACCTATATGTTGTCATTACCACAATCGTTATTGGAATAATTGTACTGAGTATTTCATTCGGTTTCTCGCACTAAAGAGGTTCAGAGATGCTGAGATGCTGAGATAATGAGATAATGAGGTTGTGGTAATGAGGTGCTGAGATAATGCGGTAATTACCACAATCGTTATTGTAATGATTGTACTGAGTATTTTATTTGGTTTCTCGCATTAAAGAGGTTTAAAGTTGCTGAAGTAATGAGATAATTAGATAATTAGATAATGAGGTTGTGGTAATGAGATAGTGAGATACAAAGGCGCACAGCTTTTTTGAATAGCCTCCAGCTTCAGCTGGAGGTATAAAAGAGGATATAAAAGGCTTTAGCCAAATCTCAGCATCTCAGTACCTTAGTGCCTTAGTACCTCAGAACCTTTTCAACTTTGAGCTAGAACTACTTCTCTAAAATCATTGTAATTCCTTGTCCACCTGCGGCACAAATAGAAATGAACCCTCTTCCGGAGCCTTTTTCGTTTAGTAATTTGGCCATTACACCAATTATTCTTCCTCCTGTAGCTGCAAACGGGTGAGCGGCAGCCAGACTGCTTCCTTTTACATTAAGTTTGCTCCGGTCTATGGCACCTAGATGTTTTTTAAGACCAATTTCTTTGCTTAGTTCGGGGCTCTCCCAAATTTTGAGCGTGGCTAAAACCTGAGCAGCAAAAGCTTCGTGAATTTCATAATAATCAAAATCCTGCAAAGTAAGATTGGCTTTCTCCAACATTCGCGATGCAGCAAATAAAGGAGCTAACAATAAATTTTGTTGGTTTTTGACATATTCAATAGCAGCTACTTCTGCGTGGGTGATGTAAGCCAAAATCGGTAAGCCGTGTTCTTTTGCCCATTCTTCACTGGCCAAGAGTATACTCGAAGCACCATCAGTAAGTGGAGTAGAGTTACCTGCCGTGAGCGTTCCGTTGATTTTATCAAAAGCAGGAGCTAATTTGGAGAGTTTCTCCAGTGTGCTGTCTTTTCTTAAATTGTTGTCTCTGTCAAGTCCGTTAAAAGGACTAATCATATCGGTAAAAAAGCCTTCATCATAAGCTTTTGCCATATTCAGATGACTTTGTAAGGCCAGTTTGTCCTGATCTTCTCTTGTGATTTGGTAATATTTAGCCGTGATTTCTGTGTGTCCACCCATAGAAAGTCCGGTTTGTGATTCTTCGTTTTTTGGTACTAAGGGCGTCAGATCCTTTGGTCGGATTTTCAGAAACAACTTGATTTTTTCCCCTAATGATTTTGCTTTTCTTGCCTGGAGCAATATTTTTCTGAGCTTTTCGCTCACCGCAATTGGCATGTCGCTGATTGAATCAACACCACAAGCAATTCCGGATTCTATTTGTCCAAGGGCAATTTTGTTGGCGATGTAGATGGCGCTTTCAATTCCTGTATCACAAGCTTGTTGCAAATCACAGGCAGGTGTTGCAGGATCAAGCGCAGTCTTCATCACACATTCTCTTATTAGATTATTATCTGCTGTGTGTTTAATTACAGCACCACCAACCACTTCTCCAAGTAATTGACCTTGTAGTTTGTATTTCTCGATAAGACCATCAAGTGTAGCCGTCATCATTTGTAAATTACTTACATCCGAATAGAAAGTATTAGCCCTGGCAAACGGAATTCGGTTATATCCAACAATGGCTACTTTTCTAATTTTATCCTGATTTTCCATAGTGATTGTATTAAGTTCTTATTGAGTAATAAAAGTACGACGATCTTGTTGTAAATCATAGGTAAGGTTTTGCAATTTAGTATCGAGATTTTTTTCGAGGAATCTTATTACTTTTTATAAACCCCATCTTTTTCTTTAAAAGCCCATTCTGCCATGGCATGAATTACAGGAATCAAACCATTTCCGGCATTGCTTAATTTGTAGGTTACAAACGGAGGTACAACCGGCTTGGCTTCTCTGATTATCAAACCATCGGCTTCCAGTTGTTTCAGGTGTTGAATAAGCATCTTTTCGGTTATGGCCGGGATCGCTCTTTTTAATTCGCTGTAACGCTTATTACCGGTTGATAAGTGGTAAAGGATTATGGGTTTCCAATATCCGCCAATTTTTTCCATTACATAAGTCACAGGACAGGTGTCTAATGCGTATTGTTTGTTTTCCTGTATTGTAGAGGCTTCTTTGATTGCTGTCATGATACATACTTTAGGGTAAGTACTTGTATAAAAGTAAGTACAAATATACCTTTGTTTTTATAAATTTAAAACAAATTAAAGATGAAAATTATACTTTCAGGTTCTTTAGGAAACATAGGAAAGCCATTGGCAAACAAACTGGTAGCTGCCGGACATGATATAACGGTAATCAGCAGTAATGCCGATAAAAAAGAAGCAATCGAAAAAATAGGGGCAAAAGCGGCTATTGGTTCGGTTAGTGACGTTGTTTTTTTGACTGATACTTTTATCGGAGCGGACGCTATTTTTGCAATGACACCACCCAATTTAGGAGGAAAAAATGTGATTTCTAATACCGTTGAAGCTGGAGAAGCTTTCGCGAAAGCAATACAAACCGCAAATATTAAGCGTGTGGTAATGCTAAGCAGTATCGGTGCAGATTTACCAGGTGGAACGGGGCCAATTGCAGGACTTCATCACATAGAGGCAGTTTACAATAAATTAGAAAGTGCAGCGGTTACCTTTCTGCGTGCCGGATTTTTCTATACCAATTTGTACAATGATGTTCCGATGATTAAAGGTGCCGGAATTATGGGCGCTAATTATCCTGTTGGTATTAAAATGCCGTTAGTACATCCCGAAGACATTGCAACCGCAGTGGCGGAAGAGTTGTTAAAAGAAGCTACAGGTAAAAATATCCGTTATATCATTAGCGATGTACGAACTCCAGGTGAAATCGCAAAAGCAATAGGATTAGCCATTGATAAAACCGATTTACCTTGGGTTGAGTTTACAGATGAACAATCTTTGCAGGGAATGATACAGGCGGGATTGCCCGAAGAAATTGCCGGTTTGTATACCGAAATGGGTTCAGGTTTGCGAAGTGGTAAAATTACAGAAGATTTTATAAAAGGAAATTTCTCTGTGGATGGAGAAATCAAATTGGAGGATTTTGCAAAAGAATTTGCTGAGAAATTTTAAGTCCAATAGAATATAAATTAAAAGCCGTCAAATGTATACTTGACGGCTTTTGGTTTTTTGAATCAGAACTGATTTTAGGCTGAAAAAGTCAGACCTTTTGCTTTAAAGTTGCTAAACAATACCTGACGGGCATTGCTGACAGTTTCCTCGGTTTTGTAAATGCTGCACCAGAATTTAATCTGGATTTTAAATTTCCCTTCAGAAATGGCGGTGTAATAAATTTGCGAAGGTTTTGTGTCGTTAACCAAAGGAATCGTTTGCAGGGATTCGTTTATGATGCTATTAATGGCTTCTGGAGAACTATCTCCTGTAATTTCAATAGAAACCTCGACCAACTTAAAATTGTCCGTGTACGTCCAGTTGGTGATGTTTTGAGACAATAAGTTTCCGTTTGGAATAATGATCTCGGCTCCATTTGAGGCATTAATTTTTGTGGTACGCAATCCCATAGATTTTACGCGGCCTGATTCAGAGCTGATATCTACTACATCTCCAATCTGTATCGGTTTATCGAAGATCAGGATAATACCCGAAACGAAGTTACTGACGATGTTTTGCAATCCAAGTCCGACTCCTACACCTAAAGCACCTAAAAGAATGCTTAACTTGTCTAAAGGCATACCCGAAGCTGCTACCGCCAGAAGATATCCCACAATTAAAACAACAAGTCGGGTGATCAGTAATCTGGAATGTTGCCTTTTGTTGATGTTTTCTTCGTTTTCATCATCAATCTCTCCAAAAAAGTAAGCGACGTATTTTTGCAGCAAATGCGCAACCCAGATAATGATAAAAAACAATAGAATGTTGCCTAAGGTAAAGGTAATACTACCAATGGTGTTAGGATGGCTAAGTAGCGATCCGAACGAAGCCCGAAGTGATTCCCAGATATTCAAATTAGAAGCGATCACAACCAGCCACATATAACTGATAATTATAATAAAGGGCTTTTTTAAAGTATCTGATAAACTTTCGTGATCGAAAATCTTCTCAATTCCGCGCTTAACCCTTGTCGTGTAGATTTGTAGAATAATAACTTCTAAGATTATTTTCAAAAGAACACTTAGGGCAATAATTTGAGTAAGGGAAATAAAAGCCGTTAAACTTAGCATATTAGAAAGCGAAACGCGTCCGAAAATATTGTAAAGTATCGACAAACCATTAAACCCAACAAAAAGAATACTGGCCCATTTAAAGAACCCTTTAATGTACAATTCGTCTTTCACACTTTTGATCTGAACCAGTCCATAGCGTATTCCACATAGGTTTATGATAATAAAGCAACAACGTTGCAATAGCCCGACACTGATAAATAAATCGAGGAAACAGAGAGCAAAAAACAGTCCCAAAAGAAAGGTCCAGTTTCTCATCGCATTTGTAGACCACTTGTTTTTGAAAAGGATAGTAAGAATTCCGAGTAGGATCAGCTGAAGTATTTCAATAAATAAAGCCGGAGCATACAGATTGCTCACCACAGCAATATTAAGGCCTATTACAGCTACAGGAATCAGAATGCCTCTGTTGAGGTATTTAAAATTAAAAAGAGACAAGTTCTCGGCATGGCCGTTGCTTTTCAGGTATTTAATATTGCGAGAGATGTACCAGCCCAATAAACCTATGAAAAAAGCTAAGGTAAATAAGCCACCGGCACAATAACCCAGATAGTAGATTGCGACATGTTCTTCGACAATTATTTTTGATTTGATGGTCTGGGCTACTTTCTTTTTGGGTACAGAATCGGTTACATTCCATAAAAAAGGATATTCTTTTTTAAGGATACTGATTCCGGTTTTTTCAAGTTTGCTTTCTACGGCGATAAGCGCATTAGAAACGGCAATTTTTCTTTGTACCGTCAGCCTTTTGTATTTGTTTAAAACCCCTTGGTTTTTAGTCATCAGACTGTCCGTGTTTTTGTATTTTTTTCTAAGATTGGCAAATTCATTCTTAAAATTTTTACGACGGATCGTATCTTTTAAAAGTCCTATTAATGTTTTGTCTTTGCGCAATTCGATAAATCGGTCTTTGATTTTTTCAAGATTTTTATTGCGTAAGTTGATGGCGTTATTCTGTTCGTCCAATTGTTGTTGGATTTCTTTTAAAACAACCCGATACATTTGTTGGTTGCGTACATTTGGATTGGCGTCTTTGAGACTTTCTAAAATTAAATCCAGTTTGCTTTGGGTTCCTTTAATCTCTCCAAAAAGGTGATGACTGGCTCCGTCAAAATCGGCATCGTTGTATGCTGTTTCCATCACCGTGCTGGCCTTTTCAATTGCCATCAGATAATCGCTGTCGGTTGCGGTTTCTTCAAATAATTTAGAACGGCCTTCTGTTTTTTTAGCCGGAGTTTGCGAGTAGGTAAGTGTGGTAAAAAACAACAACGTCAATAAACTCAGAAAACGCGTAAAACTTCTTTTTTGAATCATAAAATTTGGGAATGAATTAAGGGCTCAAATTTAATTTTTTTTGAGGAACTTTCGTTAAAATCAGTCATGATTTAAGAGAAAGTTTTGGTTAGAAAACTAAAATTTAAACGCCATAGCGGTTCGGAAATAAAAAGAGGCTTTTTTAGAGGTGTAAGACTTGCTTTTTTACTGAAATTATATTTTGTAGGAATTGATTTAATTATATTGTAATTCAGTTTGTTATGTTTTTTTATTTGAATTAATTGTTTATGCTTTTATACAGAAAACTCCAATTGTGATAAATTGGAGTTTTTGCCATTTTGTCATTAAATTTTGTGTTAAAAAGAGTGTTTTTTAGCTTTAATTTTCACCTTCCAATAACCATAAACGGTTATCGAATTTATGCAAGCCGATAGCCAAAGAACCGGACTTGCAAAAAAACTTTGATAGGTTCTTCCGTTTGGAATTTCGACCAAAGGAACCGTAATTAAAACATCTAGTAATAATGCTGTGACGGACATAATTAAACCAAGAGTTAAACCGTGCATTTTTGAACTGTTTTTATAGTGAAAAGAAGCTCCGATTATAGCATATAAAACAATCAGCATCATTACGATTAGGGCTTGCAGGTTAAAGTAATCTTTCACTATCGGAATTAGACCTAAAAGTGAAAAGGACAGACTAACACAAATCCACACAAAAATACCGGGCAGCAGAATTTTTGAATAAGCCATGATCTTTGTTTTAGACATTTACAGCATTCCAAATTCCGGTTTTTGCGATCTCTTTTGCATAAGTGCTAAAATCAGTGGCTTTGCGGTTCAGTACTTTTTCGATGTCGTTGGTGATACTTGAATTTCTGCCGTCCAATACGTGTTCAAAAAGGTAATTGATCAACCAGATATGGTCTTCCGGAACTTGATATTCCCGTAGTTGCTGCGTGTATTTTTCCAGAGTTAAAGATTGAAATTGAATCTCTCGGTCAGTTGCTTTGGCAATTTCTTTAACCGCTTCGGGGAAGGTTAACAATCTTGGTCCGGTAAGTTCATAGGTTTGACTGTTGTGTTTGTCATTCAAAAGACATGCTGTAACGACATCGGCAATATCATCAGCGTCGGTAAAAGGTTCGAGAGCCTCTGCTCGGGGTAAGGCAACAAAGCCAGCTAAAATGGGCTCTAGAAAGAAGCTTTCGCTAAAATTTTGATTGAACCAGCTCGCTCTTATAATAGTCCAGCTTTTTGCAGTAGATTGTACTATTTCTTCGCATACCTGTGCTTCTTTTTCGCCTCTTCCGGATAAGAGAACCATTTTTTCAACGCCATATTTATTTGCAAGACGTGTAAATTCGGTGATAATTTCCGGAGCGGAGGGAACTGCCAGGTCGGGTTGAAAAGTGATGTAAACCGAATGAACTCCTTCAATAACTGCTGGCCAGGTTTCAGGATTCTCCCAATCAAAAGGATGCTCCGCAGTACGCGATCCGATGATGATTTCTATATCGTTTAGGTGTTGTAAACGTTCTACGACTCTTCGTCCGGTTTTTCCGTTAGCACCAAGTACTAAAATTTTCTTTTTGCTCATATCAATATTTTTTAAGTGAATACTGATACAAAGGTGCCCGGTTTAAGGCTAAATCATTTGTTGCAAAAGAATTATGATTTGTTTGAAAAGTACTTTTGCTTTACATCATTCGGGCGGGTTGCGAATTTTTTATAAAAGGCATTCGAGAAAGAACTGATGCTTTCGTAACCCACTTCCCAAGCGGCTTCCTGAACCGTTTTATCCTCGTTTTGTAACAGCTCATAAGCTTTGTTTAGTCGTTCTTCCTGAACAAATTTGAATACCGGTATGCCGAATATTTCCTTAAAGTTCTTTTTTAACTTGTTGCTGTTAAGGCCAACCATTTTAGATAGTTGGGTGATAGAAGGAGGTTGGGAGTAATTGTGTGTGACAATTTCTTTGGCCTGAAAAATTTTGTCTTTGTCCTTATCAGAAAAGGCTTGTTTTTGATCACTTGCTAATAGCCCGAAAAAGTGCGCTAATAGTTCGTTGATCTGACTTTTCAGGAATAACAATCGGGTATTGTCGGTATAGTTGGTATTGAAAATTTTCTGAACGGCCAGTTGCATGTCCAAGGTCATATAAAAAGACGGGCCTTTTACAAAATGCTCCTGAGGATTGAGCAATTGAGGCAGGTATTTTTCAAAAACTTCTTTTTCTGCTTGCGGTAAAGAAGGCAGATTTTTTAGTTTAGTAAAGATGCTAATGGATTGTAAAGGTTTATCAGGTTCAATTTTATGCGCAAATTCTACTTTCTGATTTCCAAAAAAGCAAATGGCCAAACCCGTGGTGTTGGTTAAGTATTTCGTTTGACTGTTGTGTTTTATTTCCAGTTCAACATTGCCTGAACCATAAAAGGCAAATCCTACAGCGTCACCATCAATTTCACATTTCTGAACAAATGTTTTTGTTGCGTTGGATTGTTCAATCAAAACAATAAAGTCGTTTAATTCGATGATATCTGTTGTCATTGGTTTTTGCTTTAGAATTGGTTGGGGCAGGATGTCTTTTTCTGTTTTTTAATGAGTCAGTGTTATGAAATTTTGTTACGTCAAGATAGAAAAAGTTTTAGAATAAAGTGAATCAAGTTCAAAAGTTGTAGAATTTCTCTTTTGTTAGAAGTAGCAGATGTTATACTTTTTTTGCCATCGATTTTCAAAGGGGCATTTTCCAAATTTTCGCGTTGAGGGTCTCGCAAAGACACAAAGACGTCAAATTTTTCTTCTTATTTTTTAAGCTTTACTATTTTGTTTTCTAATTTCTCATTTTGGCTTTCTCGAAATGATAAGGGCTTTAAAGGTTTTTTACTTTTTTATTAAAACTTTGCGATTTTGCGACTTTGCGAGATTTTACTTCTTCACAACTTTTGGAATTGACTCAATAAAGGCTCAAAATTAGTTCAAAGAGAAAGACTTTTTTAATTTTTATGTGTTTCAAAACCGTATTATGTAGGATGTTCATGTTTCATTTTATAGAATGAAACCTCTTTGCAAGTTATTGTTTAATACTTCTTGTTAATTTAGTAGGTATCAAAACAATAGTAACGATTGATTATTAAAAAACGATTTCATTAAACAGCTGCTTATTTTTTTAATTTATTGTTTTATTTAAAAAGAGAAATATGTCCCTTCCCAACGAATTGTACAATACAAAATTTGCTGAATACATTGAATCGCTTAAGATTTTGTATTTGGTAGATGATAAATTTAAAACAATCTGTGATGAGTATTCGAAGAGTAGAATCAAAACAGAGAAGTACAGAAAGAAATTTGAAAAGGATTTTCGCAACCAGTTGGAGTTTGAAAACTTATCAAAAGAACTGGAAGAAGAGATATTGATTTATCTGATCCGGAAGGAATAAATAGCCCCTTGGACGCATTTTTTAACACATAGACTCAGATAACAAAGCCTAAAACAGGGCTGGGTTTAGCTTAATGGTTCTAAACCCTGTCTTTTTTGTGAGCAAGCTCTAATGCTGCAATAATTTGCTTTTTCATCAGCGTATGAATGTAATCTTTGGCCTCAGCATAAGAAATCTGATATTTTCGTAGAATATCCCGGAATTGAACAGGGAAAGTTTCTAAGATCGTATCGTAATAACGATCAAGTTCGTTTTCTTGAGGCATTTCAAATTTCAATTGCAACTGAAATCTTCTCAATAAAGCAGTGTCAATACTGTGGTAATGATTGGTGGCACAAATCAGTAAACTGTCTGCAGGAAAGTAATCAATTAACTGAATGATGGTATTTACGAGACGCCTCATTTCTCCCACATCTTTGTCTTCGCTATCGCGACTTTTTCCAATCTGATCAAATTCGTCCAAAAACAGCACTGCTTTTTCGCGAATCGCCTTGTCAAATAAGGCTTTTACATTTTTGGATGTCTCGCCAATGCGGGCATTTATTAAAGTACTAAGATTTAAAATGACAATGTTTTTTCCCAAAGCCGTCGCAATTGCTTTTGCAGTCGTGGTTTTACCGCAGCCCGAATGACCGTAAAGCAGTATTTTATGATCCACTTTTAGATTGTATTTTTTTAATTCCTCCAGATAGTAATGCTCTTTGATCGTCTGCGCTAAGGCAGCTTTATTCTCGGGGCTAAAAAACAGATCTTTCAACGCAATTTTTTCAGTATCATTTACGATAAGCTCGGACAAATTCATTTGCAGTTTTTATTTGGTGCAAAAATAAAGCTTATTCTGTAATATAACAGCTTAAAATTTACTTGAGGTATATTTTGATGTCAAGATCGCAATAAGGCTTCTATCGGGCTTAAAATACTGCGTTTAGGATAGGGATGATCTGTTGGGTGTGATTTTTTTAACACATAGAGACATAGCTAGCAAAGCCGCAAAAAAGACGTTTCACTTAAAATAATTTACATTAAGACTATGTGAAAAAAATGTAATTTTCTTAAAAAACTCTGGGAAAAGAACAACTCTAAATCTATGTTTCTATGTGTTAAAAAAAATATGCTCAACAGGTTAGATATAATATTTATATTTGTTACAGAGAATCCAAATAGTATAAAAGAAACCCAATTAGGTACTTAGATGAAGAAAATCAGCATTTTTATAATTTTCGCTTTTTTACTGACGTATTCAGCAACGTTTTACGGTCAGCAAGTCAAACTCATTACGGTTGATCAGCTTCAGGAAAGAATAAAAAAAGGAAATGACAGTACTTATGTGGTGAATTTCTGGGCGACCTGGTGTGCACCCTGTATTAAAGAATTACCGCATTTTGAAAAATTAAGTCAGGAGTATCAATCAGAAAAACTGGTTGTATTGTTGATTAGCGTGGATTTTAAATCGAAATTGAATTCGGCAGTCATTCCTTTTGTGAAAAGAAAAAAGATAAAAAATGAGGTTTTTCTTCTCAACGAAAGCAATCCACAGGAATATATCGATCGTATCGAACCATCGTGGTCGGGGAGTATTCCGGCAACACTATTTATTAAAAAGGAGAAACGAAAATTCACCGAAAGTGAACTTACCTACGAACAATTATTAACCGAGTATAAAAAACTATAAATTATGAAAAAGTACATCACCATTATGTTGTTTTTGACTGCCTTTCTTTCTCAGGCACAAAGCAAAACGTTAAAGGCCGGAGAGACGGCACCGGATTTTAAACTTAAAAATGTAGACAACAAAGACGTTTCTTTTGAAAGTTTTCCAAAAGCAAAAGGCTTTATTGTGGTTTTTACGTGCAATACCTGTCCGTACGCCAAAGCATATGAGCAAAGAATAATTGACTTGGACAAAAAATTTAAACCCGAAGGATATCCTGTAATTGCCATTAATCCAAATGATCCGGAAGCGTCAAAAGCTGATACGTTTGATAAAATGCAGGATTTGGCTAAAGATAAAAAATACGCTTTCCCTTATTTATTTGATAAAGGACAGCTAGTAACCGATCAATATGGAGCCAAACATACACCACATCTTTTTGTGGTGTCTAAAAGTGCAAAGGGGACTTTCGTAGAGTATACCGGTGCGATTGACAATGATCCAGAAGGAGACAAAGCAGAAAAAACAAAGTATGTCGAAGACGTAATTTCGGCCTTACAAAAGAATCAAAAGCCAACTATAACAGAAACGAAAGAAATTGGTTGTACCGTGAAAAGAAAAGCGAAAGCATAATTGGATTAATGCCACTAAAATAGTGTAAAAACGCCTCAAATTTTGAGGCGTTTTTTTATTTCACATTTTGTGTTTTTGGTCAGATCTTAAACACACCCCTAGGAGTTGGTCTCTATAATGTTTTTTACGATACTGATGAAAGTATCCGTATTTTCGATTTCCTGCTTGATATAAGAGTCAAAATCCAATAAATTGAACCGCTCTATCATATCCTTTTTTGTATATTTTATTATTGATTCGAGACTTCGGCTATCTGTTTCGTGCAGTCGGTTTAATTGACGCTGTTTGCTTTCCAGATAATTTAAAGATTCTTTTAATGTTTGAATGTTTATTTTTTCCACCTGTTACTTTGTTTAATGGCGAATAATCAGGAATGAGGTAAAGTTCAATAGCTCCAAAAAACGTATTATTCATTTGAATTCACCTCATTCAAGAGTATCCTTTCTTACAAATACGCTCAAATAGGTAATTTGGTTTTAGTAGAATTCTATTTTTTTTTTCGAATAGGGTTCAAGTCCAAAAGTTTTGTGGAAGTAAAAATCTTGCCAATTCGCAAAACCGAAAAGTATTTTTCAAATATAAGATGAAAACACTCAAATATCGATTTAAATCTATTTTACTGAGGGTTTGGTTGTTATTTTAATCGCGTGTAGTTTTTATGGAGCACAAAAAATAAGGACAGTATATATGGAAGTATTTGAAATCATTTCGTTTGCACCATCAGAAGGCCCGATTGGGACAATAATTAGATTGGTGTCTTCCGATAATAAGAATGTTGAACCGGAGTCTTTGGTATTGGAAGGTGTTGAGTTTGCCTGTAGTAACAATAGAAGATTAAATTCTGCTTTTACTACTTCCGGTGTAGTAAATGAATCCTATACTCATTTTTCAGTTAAAGTTCCCCCTGATGTTTCTGAGGGAGAATCGTATGTCATCATTTTCAGGTTTAAGAAAAAATCAGAATATGGAAGTAAAGTTTATTTTATTACCTATCCTTTTAACGATCTTTTCGTCGTTAAAGAAAAAGACTAAGGTATTCGTGCGATGCAATTTAATATTTTAGGAATAAGCATCGGGCCATTAGTGGTTGTTTTTTAAGTTCAATTTCTCGATATTTTTACTAATAACGTTTTGATCCGCTGTCGTTTTGGCTAACTCCAAAGCTGTTTCAAATTGTTTCAAGGCTTTTTTTGTGTCAAAATCCGCATATAGATTTCCAAGCAAAGAATAATAAAAATGATTGTCGGTCAAATTGAGTTTCTCGGCTTCTGCAATGGCTTCTTTTTTGCTTTTTACTTTTGATAAAGCATAGGTTCTGTTAAGTGCGACAATAGGAGAATATTCTAAAATAATCAGATTGTTGTATAATTCCAGAATATGTTGCCATTTTTCGGTTGTATCTTCTTTAATTGTATGCCAATAGGCAATTCCGGCTTCAAGATGGTATTTTGAAAGAGTATTCCCGGTAGAAGATTGGCTCAGAAAATACATTCCGCGCTCTATTAATTCCTGATTCCAAAGCGATTGATCCTGATCGACGTATAAGATAATTTCTCCATTTTCAGTTGTTCTGGCCTCAAATCGGGAAGAATGGAAACACATCAGAGCCATTAAAGCATTCGTTTCCGGTAAATTAGTGTTTTTGTTACTAATTAATAGATAAGTAAGACGCATGGCTTCGGCACACAGGTCTTCGCGTAGAGTTTTATTTTGTGAAGTAGAGTAGTAGCCTTCCGAGTAAAGCAGGTAAATGGTTTTCAAAACGGTACTTATTCGTTCCTTTATTTCCGAAATACTTGGGTTTTGAATTTTAATATCTTCTTCTTTAAGCTTTTCTTTGGCGCGGTTGATCCTCTTATAAATGACTTCTTTATTGGAAAGAAAAGCATCGGAAATTTCATTGATTCCAAAACCACACAGTAGATTTAGTGCCAGTGCAATCTGTGCTTCGTTGGAATTACAAGGATTGCAAACCGTAAAAATCATTGCCAATTGACTGTCGGCAATATTCTGATCCGATAAATCAATGTCGACTTCGGGATTGTTTAGTGGGGTGTTGTATTTTATTTCAGCGGCTACTTTGGTTTCAAAAAGACTGTTTCTTTTCAAATAGTTCTTGGTTTTGTTTTTGGCAACGGTATAAAGCCAGGCGGCCGGGTTTTCAGGTATTCCTTTTATAGCCCAGGTCTCTGAAGCAGACAAAAAGGTATCACTCACGATATCTTCGGCAATTTCGATATGATGAATACCAAACAGGTTACAAAGAACAGAAACAATTTTTTGATATTCGGTTCTGAATAAATGAGGTATAAGTTCTTTGTTCTCCATAGTGTAAAGTAAAAATGCCCAAGTAAAGATACAAAGGCATTTTTAATAGTTGTCATTTAAAAGTTTAAACGCCCATACGAATTTCAACGTTTCCACCGAAATTTAAAACCGGACATCCCTGTGCGATTTCGGCTGCTTCCTCATAATCTTTGGCTTTGATTATAATTAACCCTCCAATTGATTCTTTGATTTCTACAAAGGGACCATCGGTGATTCCTTTATTAGAAGAAACCAATTTACCTTGTCCGTCCCAACGTTGTAAGGGTCTTGCTAATTTGTCTTGTGCTGCAAGGCTGCCAAACCAGTTTTGCCATTGTTGTAAATGTTGTTGCAATTCTTCGGGTGAAGGCTGTGTCTCTTTGGTTATAAAATCTCTTCTGAAAATCAATAAAAATTCATTCATTTTTGTACGTTTTATAAGTTGTCAATTTGCGTTTGTAAAATAGTTTTGGCTATACACTGCTTTTATTCAAACAATAAAAATAGTGTTTTGCGGGATTAAAAAATCCAATTTAATTATCCAAATTGCCCTACTCTGTAAGTTCCTGGGGTATTAGCAAAAGCAATGTTAATGCGATTCCAGGTGTTTATTGTCGTGATGGCAAGCGTAAGATCTATTAATTCTTCTTCCGTAAATTCCTCTTGTGCAATATTGTAAATTTCATCGGGAACATCGCAGGCATTTACGGCTTCTGCGTAGGCAAGAGCAATTCTTTCACGTTTTGTAAAGTAAGGAGTTTCTTTCCAGGCGCTTAATCCAAATAAACGTTGTGTAGTTTCGCCATTGGCCAATGCTTCTTTGGAGTGCATATCTAAACAATAAGCACAATTGTTAATTTGAGATATTCTAAAATCGATTAGTTCCATAAGAGATCTATCGAGGCTTGATTTTTTCAAATAACCGGTAATTGCAAATAAAGTTCCGATTGCTTTTTGACCTTTTTCAAATACGTTAATTCTAGTTTCCATGTAGTGTGATTTTTAAATGTTTATACTCTAATAACAATTGAACTTTCAAAATTGGACAAAAAAAATAAAAAAAATGTAAAAAAAAATGAACGTGAGCGTAAAAGTGAATGTTTACGGGACTTACGAACTGAAATAAAAAGAATTATTTGCTGTGTGTTTTTATTTGAAAGTATTCCGGAAGACGAAATCGTGTTGGAAATGGAGTTAGTAATGAGCTGTAAACACATTTAGAAAAGTAAAAAAATACAAGATTAGCATTTTTAAAGAGACATTTTATAAGTGATAAAGGTTTCTTAAATTGATTTGGAAACATTTTTGCTTGTAGTAAATTAGTAAGGCAATAACCTTAAAACAGTTGAATCATGAAAATAAAAATCATTTTTGCCACAGTATTGCTGGGGTTTGCAATATCGGCTAACGCGCAAAAGAGAATCAAAATTACCGAGCTTCCCGAAGCATCACAAGATTTTCTAAAAAAACATTTTAGTTATACCACTGTTGAAGTAGTCAAAAAAGACGCGGAACACGGTGAAAAAGGATATGAAGTCATACTGAAAGACGGAACCGAAGTTGAGTTCTGGAAAGACGGTTCCTATCGGGAGGTTGACGGAGGTAAGAAGCCAATTCCGACTGCATTTATCCCGGCAGCTGTTAAAGACTATGTGGCAAAAAACTATCCGAACGAAAAAATAACCCACATTGATTACGGTCACAAAGACCTCGATGTAGATTTAACGAACAAAATTGATCTTGAGTTTACTAAAGAGGGCAAACTTCTAAAAGGAAAAAAAGAATAAATTAAACCGTGGAGTGTGATTCAGGGAAATTGCAATTTTTTCAGATGGTTTGATGTGACTTGTTTGTTGTGAAAGGTGGAATGTAAAACATGAAGCATAAAACATGAAACATGAAACATGAAAAGAGGAGTAGATAAATACTATTCCTCTTTTTTTTGCGTTAATACAGGAGCATTTTAAAATTCATTTTGAAGTACTTTTCAAAATTGATAGAATTGACGGTTGCAACACTTCAAAGCAATTGTATTTACTCGTAATCTTAGCTTCCGGATACACAAAACCTGTATAAACATTGTACAAGTGTATAAACTTTATACACACTAAATCGTATTGAATTATCGTAAATCCCTCAGAATCCATTTTATAGGATAATGGCACATGCATTGCTAAATGTGTTACTGTGAATTCCTGTTTTCGGGAAAATTTATTTAAAAGCCATAGGATAGAAATCAATAGAAGTACAATATGAAGAGTGAAACAATTATTTCAGAACAATTTTATACTACAAGCGACAATACAAACAATAACGAACATTCTGTAAGCAGTTCCATTTTTCGTTTTAAGAGTAAAACAGCAACCAATAACAGTGAAGAAAAGGCAAGTCCATTAGGTTTAATAGTCCTTGCAAGTACTTTTATACTGATGTTAACGGGCGCTTTTATGGTGCATCAATTTCAAACCGATTTTGATCAGTTTCAAATTGACCGAATAAATTCCAGTTGGGGATTTCCTTTTTTAATTTTAGCGATTGCTTTATTTGTCTTTCAAAGTGGTGTTTTTGCTTATAATTTATTTCTTTACCTGCGCTACAAACCAATCGAGTCCGTTTCGGATGATTTATTGCCAACCTGTACCGTTATCGTTCCTGCGTATAATGAAGGGAAATTGGTTTGGGATACTTTATTGAGTTTAGCCGAAAGTGATTTTCCGGAGCAAAAACTACAAATACTTGCTATTGATGATGGGAGTAAAGATGATACCTGGTACTGGATGCAACAGGCAAAAATAAAGTTAGGAGATCGTTTGACTATTTTTCAGCAACCTGAAAATGCCGGAAAACGACACGCACTTCACCGTGGATTTGAACTTGGTACGGGAGAAATTTTTGTAACGGTAGATAGCGATTCGATTGTAAAAAAGGATACTTTGAGAAATTTATTGAGTCCTTTTATAGTTGACGAAAAATGTGGTGCAGTTGCCGGGAATGTTCTTGTTTTGAACAATAAAAAAGCATTGCTTCCTAAAATGTTAAACGTAAGTTTTGTAATGAGTTTTGAATTTATGCGTTCTGCTGAAAGTAGTCTGGGATCGGTGCTTTGTACTCCGGGTGCAGCAGCGGCATACCGTAGAGATGCTGTTTTGGAGTGTCTTCCGGAATGGATCAATCAAACCTTTATGGGACAACCTTCTGACATTGGAGAAGATCGTGCGATGACCAATATGATTTTAAAACAAGGACTTCATGTGTTGTTTCAGCGAAATGCTTTAGTGTTAACAAATGTACCGGAAGAATATACCGGTTTATACAAAATGTTTATCAGATGGAGCAGGAGTAATGTGCGTGAGAATCTTATGATGGCACAATATGTTTTTAAAGATTTTAGAAAAGGATCTAAGTTTGGTACAAGACTTTTGTTTGTGAACCAATCTTTGCAAATCATTTTAGCATATCCGTTTCTGATTTTTATGCTGTTTTTTATACTGACACATCCGTTGTTGTTTTTAAGCTCGACTTTGTTAAGTATCTTGATAGTGTCTACTTTTCCGGTTTTGTTTTACGCCAAAAGATACAATTTTGCTGAGTCCCTATGGGCATATTCCTATAGTATATTCTACACCTTTAGTTTGTTCTGGATAACGCCTTATGCAATTGTTACAGCAAATAAAAGAGGATGGTTAACCCGTGGACTGTCGGATAAAAATTAAAAGTGAAAATTGAAGAGTAAAAAGTGAAAATTGTAATTTTGAATTGATTGAGATTAATTTGTTTGAAAAGCTCCTGTTCGACTGAACAGGAGCTTTCTTGTTTTATAACTTATTTAAATGGCAAACCTCTAAAAAGCTAAATTCTAATTAATTCAAGTTGCTAGCTAATTGTTTTTTTTTCAATCTGAATAGCCTCGAGCTTTAGCTCAATGTCATTAAGTTAAGAGCTTTTTCACGCAGATTTTGCAGATTTTGCGGATTTTTTTTATTACATCCTGCTAAAATCTGCAGATTTTGCGTGAGATTTTTTTAGACAATCTTATAACTTGTTTCATTTTAGTGATAAGAGAACTGGCAACTTGAATTAATTGATGACCTTTTTAGAATAAACAGTACCATTTGTATCTTTTAGTTTAATAATATACATCTGGTGATTGTTTAATACGGGTAAATCATAGTGGGCTGAATTTATTTTATCGAAATGAAATAAAACTTTACCGGTAATATCGTAAACATAGATTTCCTGTAATAGTATCTTATTGGCTTCAACCCTGAAAGAACCGCTGTTTTTATAGATAACATAAGATGGTAGCTCGCTTTCGAAATTTTCAACACCCAATGTTCCACTTTTGATTATTATACCATAGTCTTCAACATCAAAAACATTTGATGAACTTGGATAACAGCCGGAGTCTGATATTGCTGCATCAGAGTAAGGGTCTAAATCAGCAGAAGAAGATCTGTAAACGATACGCATCGTTAAAATTTTATTGCTTACAACCTGATTAGGAATTACAATATCGTGCGATAAAACAGTACGTAGCGTTTGGGTTTGGTCTCTCATTTGTTTACCGGCAAAGATGACTTCACTTTTATTAAAAGCCCCGTCATTATTATAGTCAATCCAAGCTTTAACATAACTATTACGACTTGTTATAGTAGAGATAGAGGCTTGTAATTTGTAACTTTTAGAGGTTTGAACTTCGGTAATTTTTGAACATTTAAAATCAGAGTATTGTTCATTTAGACTTACAGGAGTTGTGTTTTGTATGGTGTTGAATTCTACTTTACTTAATGCAGCTCCAAAGTTTCCGCTTTGGTACGTTCCAAATTTACAAGACGGAGCAGTTCCGGTCTCACCTATAGTAATAAGCTTTGATTTTGTTTTTGTAACAGTTCCTGCTGAAGTGGTAATGGCTAATGTTACATCATAAGTTCCGCCTTGTGTCAAAGCAAAACTTGGATTCTGCACAGTAGAGTTTAATGTTGTAGTGCCATTTGTAACAGTCCAAAGAAAACTAATGCCGGGATATTGGCTGTTTGGTAAAAGGCTGTTAGGGATACAGGTTGAGGCATCTCTTAGTGTAACGCTATTATTAGAAGGGCAGATTATAGTTTTATCTGCAACAAAATCAACTTCTGCTTGTTGTACCGGTACTAAAGATAAATTTCCGTTTTGAGCCAATAAACCTTTTCGGGTTGTTTCTAATGTAGCGATCATTCTGTCGATTTGGTCTTGTGTAAACATGAATTTACAAGAGTTCGGAGAATACGACATTATATTATTCATAAAGTATTTATTACTTTTTAACGATAATCCAGTTCTCGAATCAACATAATTTAGAGCACATGCATTAATATCTTCGTCTTTGTTTTTATCACAATCCTGATTTGTTTCGAGATGTGGCGGGGTATCTTCACAAAGATCCCCTGAAGCAGGGGCTAATGACGGACATGTAGTATCGGAACTTCCCTCAAAAGTATGACGTAGGCCTAATCCATGTCCTATTTCGTGTGCAATTGTTTTGTTATTGAGATCATAGGCAAGCGTTGCGTTAATAAAAGCCCCGTCTGTGCTTGTTCCGGGATAATAAGCATAACCGTTAACTCCTGGAACTTTTGCTAAATAAACATTGTAATATTTTTTTGGATCCCACTGCATGGCTGCTCTAATTTGGGAATCAGGTACTCCAGTCTTATCATTTATTCCGCCGCTAACGTAAGTAACGTTGTTTGAATAATCATATCTTTCAATACCGTTAGTACAATTTCCTTTTGGATCACGTACTGCCAAAACAAATTCGATTTTAGAATCTAAACCATAACGCTTATCAAAATTCACATCACCATTTAAATAGCGATAGTATAGATTTAATCTTTTTACATAGTTTAGGACCACCTCTTCAGATAAATTTAATCCTGTTCCTAAAGCTTCACCTGTATGTATAATATGTATCACAATTGGAATTTGATAAAGAACAGTCGCGTTGTTTTTTGAGGTTTTTGAAAACTCGTCGCGTTCTTTTATCTTTTGCTGTAATTGCATTTCCTGCATTTTAAGAACAGCAGGGTCAATTTTATTTAATTCAATCTTAAAGCCGCATTTGTTATCAATATCCTGCGCCAGAATTTTTAAAGAAAACAGTAAAAAGAGAATAAAGTAGTTTTTTTTCATAATAAAAGTGGGGTTAGTCGAATAGAGAATTATTTGGAAAAATAAGTCAAGTATTCATTAAAGTCAGCAAAAATGTAAAATATTTTGATATAAAGCATTATAAATAAGTAATAATTCTTATAATACTAAGATAGTTGTCAAAAAAAAGCATAACAGAAGTTATGCTTAAAACTAATAAAAAACTAAAAATTCATGAAACCTCTTTCTTTGTATTGGCACAAATATAAGAGGAGCAGTTTGAAAGAGTTTGTATTGATTCATATATGATTTATATGAGTTTATATTTGTAAATAATATTTATATTTACGTTACTAAAAGGATGAATATTCTTGTTTTTATATAAGAGGTAATTCTAAGATTATTGGATGTACGAACATAAGTCGTCTTTAAGATTTCGAAATTCTCGATGGCATAATTATTAAGCATGAGATAAATAGTACTACGCGCTCCCTTTCTGAGTATTTGTTTTGAAGGGTAAATTGAATGAATGTAACGACTCTTTTTTCATTAACATTAGAATCTCTAATGTAATTCTAATGATTTTCTAATCTGCTTATTTAGATTAAGTAAAAATAGATTGCTAGTTTTGCCTTCCTATTTTAAGAAATTCAAAAAAATGCGTTTACTATTGTTCATGTTCTTGCTGGTTAATTTTTCGGCCTGGTCTCAAAACGGAAATGTTGGTGGAAAAGTTACTTTTAATGACAAGGAACATGCTTTTGGTGCAACAGTAATGGTCATGGGGACTCAAAAATACGTTGTGGTAGACAATGAGGGCCGATTTGAAATTAAGGGACTTCCTTATGGAGCGCATACTTTAGAGGTTTCTTCTGCAGAAGCTCATACAAAAACAATGAATATCGTTTTAGACCGTCCTTCTTTGACGGTTGCCATTACAATAGAAAAGAAAGGGGCACAGGGTTTAAAGGAAGTTGTTATTCAAAAAACATCGGTTAAAAAAGAGATTATCAACAAGGGGTTTTCTGTAAATGTCATTGAGACTGAGGAAGCAGCCAAAAGAAATCTTCAAACAAACGATTTATTAGACCGATCCGTAGGGGTTAGAATTCGACAAAACGGGGGACTGGGTTCCAGAGTGGATTACAACCTAAACGGAATGTCAGGAAATGCAGTACGCGTATTTATTGACGGAATTTCGATTTCTACTTATGGCCCATCCTTCAGTTTAAATAGTATCCCACCGGCGCTAATAGAGCGTATCGAAGTGTACAAAGGCGTTATTCCCGCACACCTGGCTGATGATGCATTAGGTGGAGCCATCAACGTTATTCTTAAAAACGGAGCTAAAAATACTTTAAACGCTTCTGTTTCATACGGTTCATTCAATACTTTTCAAGCCAATCTAAATGCAAGTTATCGTGCTAAGTCCGGTTTTACGGTAAAAGCATCGGGATTTTCAAATTACTCCGACAACGATTATGAAGTATGGGGAAGATTTGTGTACAACATAAAGCCCAATGGAGAACAGATTCCGACCAGAGTCAAACGTTTTGAAAGTATGTACCGCTCTTATGGCGGACGAGTTGAGGCCGGTTTTACAAAAGTTAATTGGGCCGATGCTTTTCTGATCGGTTACAATGGTTCAGCAGATTACAATCAAATCCAACACGGACAATATATGACAAAACCGTATAAAGGTCGTTTTACAGAATCTGAGGCTCATGTGTTAAGTCTAAATTATGCCAAAAAAGACTTTTTGATAAAAGGGCTTGAATTTACAATGAATGCGGTTTACAGCCAAAGAAATGATATCGTAAATGATACCGTGAAATGGGTTTATAATTGGGACGGAAAGAAGTCGGTTAATCTAGATGGAAACCCATTTTTATCAAATACTGGAGCGCAACAAGGCCCGGCAACACTGCTTACGATAAAAAATAATATTCTCAATACAAGAGCCGGATTAAATTACAGTCTGAACGAAAATCATAAAATAATACTTGGTAGCATGTTTTATAATTTGGATCGAAGTGATTTAGATATAATGAAGCCTGAATTGCAAAGAACCTTTGAGCCTAGAAACGATTATCAAAAAAGCATCACTTCGTTGGGTTATGAAATGAGTGCTTTTGACAATCGTTTGAAAACAAATATTTTCGGTAAATTCTATGAGCAAAAATTTGCACACAGAAACTGGAGTGTGGTACAAAATGTTATAACGGAAAAGGTAATCAAAAACACCACCTCGGTTTATGGTTATGGATTCGCAGGATCTTATTACGTGACACCAAAAGTGATGGTTTCGGCCTCTGCAGAGAAAGCATACCGATTACCGGCTGATGATGAGATATTTGGAAGACCTGGATCTAATATTTTAGCGAACCTTGATTTAAGACCGGAGCTGAGTAATAACCTGAATGTAGGGTTGAGATTCGGACCTTATAAATACAATGAACATAAAATTTCTTGGGGTGGATCTTATTTCTGGAGAAATTCTGAAGATAAAATTGTTCAAAGAATTAGCGAAAAATTAAATGAAGCAATCGAGGCATCGCCTTTTGTAAATATAGGAAGAGCACAGTCAGTAGGTTTTGAAGCCTCAGCAGAGTATGTTTACGATAACAGATTGTTTGTATCGCTGAACATGTCAAAATTTAACTCCCTATTTAAAATGAAGTACGATAGTAATGGTACTGTCCTGGAGCGATACAATCAACAGTTGCCAAACGAGCCCTTTTTTACAGTGAATGGAAGTGTTCAATACAATTTTAAAGATTTTATACAACATAAATCAGAACTAAATCTGTATTACAATTGTGGTTATGTAGCTCCATTTTACACTGGATGGCTTGAAATAGATTATGCGCCGGCACAGTTTCCACAAGATTTAGGAGCTAGTTACACCTTACCTAATAAGAACTTTGTAATAAGTTTTGATGCCAGAAACATTTTTGACGAACAGATATACGACAATTTCGGTGCCCAAAAACCAGGAAGAGCCTTTTATGTGAAGTTGAACTATACAATCAGTAAATTTTAATAATTAAATTTTTAATACAATAGATATGAAAAAGAGTACCTTTAAATTACTTGCATGTGGTTTGGTTCTAACCACATTTGGACTAGTAACTAGCTGCAGTAGTGACGATAAAAAAGAAGAGGTTATTGTTGCTCCGCCAGCAGCAGATAGTCGTTGGATTACCCTTGCTGGAGCTTTAATGCAAACATTGCCAGGTGATGGTGATGGTGGGACCAGAGTATTTTCGATAAGTAAAGAAAATGCAAAAGATCCAGGTTTCTCTGTTAATGTTTTTGACGATGGTGCTCCTGTACAATCAAATAGAACAGCACGTTTACAATCGTCTGTAGATGGTAATACACTTTTTAATATTACCTACACAGGAGCAAATGGAGGTGAATTTATGACTTATGCCGTAGGTGGGGGAAAAAACTTTTTGCAATCAGGAAACACGGTAAACATTTCGCAATATGCGGGAACAGCACCAAGATGGAACAAACTTTTTGACGGAGATAAAACAGGTGTAGCGGTAAATATAACAGCTCCGGTTGTGGTTACTAATGAAGACAAGACTTATAAGCACACCAGAGGTAGTGCTACCGTATTGTCTTTAGATTTAAAGGGAATTGCAATCTCTGCAGCTAAACAATACCAAATTCCATTGTCTGATGCAGAGGAAGTTTTAGGACATCATATTTTTCGTTTAGATGCTCCAACACTTAACAAAGCAGGAGATAAATTGATTATCGGTACCTGGATGCGTAAGACAAATCCGGCTACAGCGCAAAACGAAACTACATTTGAACGTTTAGGTTCTAAATCTGTAGTAGTAGATTATCCTTCATTAACAAATCCTCAGATTATTACTTCTACAGTAGCTTTTGGAGACACAAGTGGTTTTAGAAGTTTTAACAGTTTTCTTGCTACTGACGGAAACATTTATCAGGCAACTCAGAGAGATTTAATTAAAGGTTCTTATATCTTAAAAATCAATCAAAACAATCAATACGATAACACTTATGACTTTAGTTTAGATACTGCTTTAGGAGTAAAAGGATCTTATGTGGAAGCTTGGAGATATGTTGGTAATGCTATTGCGTATGCAGTATACAGAGTTGGAGCTAGCAAGCAAAGTTTTGTGGCCAGAATTGATCTTACTGCAAAAACAGCTAAGTTAGTAGAAGGTATTGCATATGATGCTGATTTAAGTTTTGAGCAGTATCAAGGTTTCGTAGTAGATAAGAATGAACTTTTTATTGCAGTTACTCCTGTTGGTAAAGATGGTAATATCTATATTATTGACGGTAAAACCGGAGCCGTTACAAAAGGTGCTAAATTAATCAATAAAGCTGGAAATCGCTATATTGGAGTGTTCTAGGATTTTTGTTGAAAAATTAGAACAGATTCATTAATTCTTATTTTGAAATATTCTAAATAAGAACTAACTTTCCGCCTCGAAATCACGGGGCGGATTGTTTCGTTTCATACACTACCATTTGTTATTATTTAAATTATGAAAAAAATACTTTTTACTGCCATAATCGCAGCGACATTGCAGGTTAACGCTCAGGAAAATAAACTTTTAGATGCAAATTTCTGGAAAGCTGCTCCAAATTTAGCGACTTTAAAAGCTGAAATAGAAAAAGGAAATAATCCTGCAGAATTAAATGCAAATGCTTTCGATCCGGTTGTTTTGGCCATTAATAATAGCGCACCTTTGGAGGATATTAAATATTTGTTAGAGCTCCCAGGTAATGCAACTAATAAAATGACACACGATAATCGTATTTATTTGCATTGGGCGGCTTACAAAGGAAACACAGAACTGGTACAACATCTTATTGCCAAAGGTTCTGATATTAATCTGGAAGACAGCCATGGCACAACACCAATTGCATTTGCTGCTTCGGCAGGGGTAAATAATCCAACGACATATGATGCTTTTTTTAAGGCAGGAATTGATCCTAAGAAAAAATACAGTGAGGGAGCAACCCTTTTATTACTTGCGATTCCCGGAGATAAAGATTTAACCATTACAGATTATTTAGTATCAAAAGGGTTGTCTCTTAAAGAGGTTGATAGTCATGGAAATACTGCTTTTGACTATGCAGCAAGATCAGGAAATGTTGATTTATTGAAAAAATTAGCTGCCAAAGGAGTAAAATATACAGATAATGCTTTAATAACGGCAGCTCAAGGAATGAGAAGAAGTGCAAATTCTATCGAGGTGTTTAAATACTTGGTAGATGATTTAAAGTTAAAACCAACTGCAACTGCTTCAAATGGGCAAACAGTACTTCATATCATTGCTTATAAAGAAAAGCAAGCTGAGATTGTAAAGTATTTTATAGACAAAGGAGTAGACGTAAACAAAGCCGATAAAGAAGGAAATACTGCTTTAATCATTGCAGCAGCAGGAAAAGATATTGAGTTAATACAAACGTTGTTGCCAAAAGTAAAAAATATCAATGCAGTAAATACTAAAGGAGAGTCTGCATTAACTGCGGCCGTAAAAGGAAGTTCTACAGAAGTGATCTCGTTGCTTTTAAGCAAAGGAGCTGACATCAATGTTAAGGACACTGCAGGAAACAATTTGGCATTCTATCTGATTGAATCTTACAAAGGTTCAAGAGGCGGAGCACAAAAAGACGATTTTGACGATAAATTGAATTTATTAAAGGGTAAAGGAATTAACTTTGCAGCGCAACAAAAAGACGGAAGCACCCTGTATTATACTGCTGCCGCCAAAAACAATATCGCTTTGTTGAAAAAACTGGACGGATTAAACATTGATGTCAATGCTAAAAATAAAGAAGGTTTAACAGCATTACACAAAGCTGCTATGATTGCAAAAGATGATAGTGTTTTGAAGTATTTGTTGTCGATCGGGGCTAAAAAAGAGATTAAGACTGAATTTGACGAAACAGCTTATAATCTGGCACAAGAGAATGAATTGTTAACAAAGAATAATATAGCAATTGACTTTTTAAAATAGTAAATAAATATAAATGAAATCAGTATCTAAAATCTGCCTGATGGCAGTACTTGTATCCCTATTTTCTTTTCAGGCTTCGGCACAAACCACCAAATACAAATGTCTTTTGCAAATGTCAAACTATGTAGGTGAAGGAGCTTATGTAGCTGTATCGCTTATTAATGCTAAAGGAGAATATGAAAAAACCCTGTATGTAATGGGTGATGATAAAAAATGGTATACAAGTTTAAAAGAATGGCATAAATTCAGTTCTAAAAAGGCAGATGTAAGCGCAAAAACAGGTGCTTCTGTAACTGGAGGAGACCGCAGTGTGACGATGTTTGAAATCGAAACCGCTAAAATAGACAAAGGGTATAAAATACGTTTTGAATCAGCAGTTGAAGATCAAAAATATCACGTGACTGACGCAGAAATACCTTTAACAACAGCTGGTATTACTGAAAAAGTGGAAGGTAAAGGCTACATTAGATATGTAAAACTTAGCAATATATAAGGCATATGACATTATCCGTTTGGAGATATGCTCATTTAACTTTGGCGGTATTTTCTTCACTCTTTCTTGTTTTGGCATCGCTTACCGGAGTGGTACTTGCTGTCGACGCAATAGGGGAGAAAATACCGCCTTATCGTGTAGCTAATTTTGAGAATTTGTCAGTAGCGGAGGTTCTTCCTGCGTTGACTAAAAATTATCTGGAAGTTAGTGAAATCAGCGTAGATCACAATCAATTTACAACATTAAAAGGTCTTGATGAAGACGGAAACGATGTTGATGCATACATTAATCCTGTTACCGGCAAAGTAGTAGGAAAAAACCAAAAGAAAAGCGATTTTATACAATGGGTTACCTCACTTCACCGTTCTCTTTTTTTACATGAAGCCGGAAGACTTTTTGTGGGCGTTAATTCTTTTTTACTTTTTCTGATTGCTATTTCGGGTTCCGTATTAGTGATACAGAGACAAAAAGGATTACGACGTTTTTTCTCTAAAATTATTAAAGACAGTTTTGTACAATATTACCACGTTATCTTAGGAAGACTGATGTTAATTCCTATTTTGATCATGGCACTTTCGGGTACGTATCTTTCGATGCAAAGATTTAAACTTTTCCCTGAAAACAAAAGCGATCAGAAAGAAGTACAAGTTGAAAATAAGGCTCTTAAACAGCAGAGTATTGCCGATTTTGAAATTTTCAAAAAGACTAAACTTGCTGAAGTTCAAAAAATAGAATTTCCTTTTGATACAGAAGATCCCGAAGAAGTTTATGTACTGAAATTAACAGACCGTGAAATACAGGTAAACCAGTTTACAGGGCAAATTAGTAGTGAAGTACACTATCCAACTACAGTTTTGCTCGAAAACCTGAGCCTTGATCTGCATACCGGAAGAGCAAGTGCCATTTGGGCAATCGTTTTGGCAATAGCAGCACTAAACATCTTATTTTTTATTTATTCCGGATTTGCAATGACTTTACGTCGCAGGGAAACCCGAATTAAAAACAAACACAAAGCAAAAGACAGTCAATTTATTTTATTGGCAGGCTCAGAAAACGGAAGTACATTACGTTTTACCAATGCGGTTCATACGCAATTACTGACGAACGGTTTTTCTTCTTATTTGGGAGGTTTAAATGAATATGCTCAATTTTCAAAAGCAGAACATATTATTATTTTTACTTCTACACACGGACTAGGGGATGCACCTTCAAATGGAACCAAATTTTTGTCCTTGATTGAACAATACCCGCAAGAACAAAAAGTTAATGTTTCTGTAATCGGATTTGGTTCAAAATCATATCCTGATTTCTGCGGTTTTGCTAGAAAAACAGATGAAATTTTGACCGCTCAAACCTGGAGCAACCGCTTTTTGGATTTGCATACGATCGATGATAAATCCCCCGTACAATTTGCGGGCTGGGTTAAAAAATGGAATACAAAATCTGAAATTACTTTAGCTACAACGCCAGCAACTTATGCTCAAAAGCCAAAAGGAGTAGAAAAAATGATTGTGTTGGAAAAAACGACAATTTCAGAAACCGATCATACCTTTATGTTGATCTTGCGTGCCGGAATGAGAACAAAGTTCACTTCAGGAGATTTGCTCGCTGTTTATCCTGCAGGAGATGGCAGAGATCGTTTGTATTCGATTGGAAAAAGTAATGGCAATATAAGTCTCGTGGTAAAATTGCATCCACATGGACTGGGTTCAGAATATTTGTACAATCTTCAGCCGGGTTCGGTTATCAAAGCTCGCGTGATGAAAAACGAAGCCTTCCATTTTCCAAAGAAAGCTAATGCTGTGGCTATGATTTCAAACGGAACTGGAATTGCCCCATTTCTGGGAATGATAGAACAAAATAAGAGCAAGGTAGCCTGTCATTTGTATACAGGTTTTCGAAATGAAACTGAAACCGTTACCAAACACAAACAGTTTGCAGAAAACCAGATTGAGAAGCAACAGTTAAAAGATTTTCATATTGCCTTTTCACGCGAACAAAATCAATGTTATGTGATGGATTTAATACAAAAAGAGGCTGAGTTCTTTGCTACTTTATTGCAACAAGGTGGAGTTGTTATGATCTGCGGTTCACTGGTAATGCAACAAGATGTTGAAAAAGTACTGGACGCCATTTGCATAGAGAAAAACGGAAATAATCTCGCCTATTATAAAGCAAATAAGCAGGTGCTGGCAGATTGTTATTAACCGGAACTCGTTTAATATTTAAATTATTGTTTGTTAGTATTTAATATCCGTTGGGTGCAATTAATTGTAACACATAGAGACATAGTTAACAAAGCTTAGAAAGACGTTTTACTTTAAATAAATTGCATGACACTATGTGAAAAAAGTGTGATTTTCTTAAAATTTATCGAATTATAATTTCCAAATCTATGTTTCTATGTGTTAAAAAAAAATCAGTAACTTAATCATTCAACTCAGGTTATAAGGTTATAAAATACGATTATGAAATTTAAAAATACTATTCTAATTTCCTTGATCCTGTTTAGTTTCTGCTGTACAGGGCAAGAGGTAATGCGAAAAAGAACCACTTTATTGATGGGAAGTCGTTTTGATATTACCATCGTAGCGCAGGATTCTTTGACCGCCGAAACCCGAATAAACGAAACCATTGCAGAAATTACACGCATAGAAAATCTTATCTCAGATTGGAAATCAGATTCTCAAGTTTCCGAAGTCAATCATAATGCCGGTATTCGTGCCGTAAAAGTAGACAAGGAAGTGTTTGATCTTACCAAACGGGCCATTGCAATTTCAAAAATGACAAAAGGTGCTTTTGACATTAGTTTTGCCGCAATGGAAAAGGTGTGGAAATTTGACGGTTCAATGACCGAAATCCCAACTCCTGAACAAATTAAAAAGTCGGTAGAGAAGGTGGGGTATAAAAACATAGTTTTGGACAGCATTCAATCGACTATTTTCCTCCAATTGCCTGGAATGAAAATCGGTTTTGGATCAATTGGAAAAGGATATGCAGCCGACAAAGCCCGTGAAGTTATGGAAGCTAAAGGCATAAAAGCCGGAATTGTAAATGCATCCGGTGATTTGACAACCTGGGGAAAACAACCCAACGGAAAAGAATGGACTATTGGCATTACAAACCCTTTTGATACCGAGAAGTTTGTTAAAATAGTTCCGTTAAAAAGAGAAGCCGTAACGACATCGGGTGATTACGAAAAGTTTGTAGAATTAAAAGGTAAACGCTATTCTCACATTATAAATCCAATTACGGGTTATCCCGCTACCGGATTGGTAAGTGTTACCGTTTTTGGTCCCAGCGCAGAAATGGCAAATGGATTTAGTACTTCCTTAATTGTTCTAGGAAAAGAAGCAGGACTTCAATTAATCAATCAGTACCCGGAGTATAGTTGTATGATGATTACAGACAAAGGGAAGATTTTCAAATCAAAGAAGTTTAAGCGTTAAAAGGCTTTTGAGTCTAGAGAACAATGCTGGTTTATCAATATAATAATCGAATTTTGTCATTTCGAAGAATGAGAAATCACACAAGAGAAGCCAGACAGTAAGTCGCTAATCTTTGTGGAATTACTAGTGTGATTTCTCATTCTTCGAAATGACAATAAAAGAAAAAAATGGGGTATTAATGACCTCATTTTTTTTTAGTTAAGTAAGTTGATCCAGCCTTTTTTATATTTCGCTAACTTAGTGTAAGTGTTTGATTTTTTTTATTTAACGTAGATTACAAAGTTCTCTGCGTAGACTCCCTTTCAATAATATAAGTAGGCAATACAACTGTCTGATGCACTACCGGAAGATGTTCTTTGAGTTGTGTGATTTCATCAATTAATATTGCGGCGGCACGATATCCGATATCATAGCCGGGTTGGTCGATAGTAGTTAGTTTAGGCGAAATTACCGTACTCATGAACCAGTTGCTGAATCCAAAAACTGCAACTTGCTCCGGGGTTTTTATTTTGTTGTCGTTAAAATATTTAATAATTCCGATAGCAACCAAATCTGTAATGGCAAAAACGGCATCTACATCATCGTGGTCTTCTATTAATTTTTTGGCATTCTCATAACCATCTTCAAAATCTGTATTGTGATCACAAACGTAAACCAAAGAAGGATCGTATACTATATTATGATCTTCTAATGCCTTTTTATATCCTAGAAAGCGATCGATGGAATTCTGAGGAACATAAGAACCGCGAAAATGAGCGATCTTTTTATATCCTTTTTCTATTAAATAGGTTACCGCATCATATGCGGCCTTCATGTCATTAATTACAACCTTTGAACAATCAACCCTTTTAGCAATTTTATCAAATAAAACCACAGGAGTCTTTTTTCGAATAGCTTCATTGATATGCGAAAAATCATCGGTTTCGTTTGAAAGAGACATCAGAATACCATCTACTCTTTTTTGAAGCAATAAGGCGACTTGCTTTTTCTCTAACTCATATTTTTCACTTGACTGCAGAATAATAACCATGTAGCCTCTTTCTTCGGCTTCTTCTAAAATTCCGTTGAGAACGCTCGAAAAAAAGTGATGCACGGTCGCAGGAACGATGACTCCGATAGTTTTGGTTTCATTAGTCCTGAGGTTTACGGCAACAGAGTTAGGCATATAGTTCATCTTATCTGCCATCTCAATTACTTTTGCGCGAGTACTTTGGCTAATGTCTGTATAACCTTTCAGGGCTTTCGAAACGGTGGTGACAGAAATTCCTAATGCCGAAGCAATATCAATTAATTTTGTATCATTCATGAACTAAATATACTAAAAAATCTTAACCGCAAGATCTGGAGAGATTTTTTAATTCTTTATAATAGTGTAAGTCAGTAAAGACAGGGAGATATAATGGTACTAAGTTTTTTGTGCACGCAGATTTTGCAGATTAGGCTGATTTTCTCCACTCTCCAAAATAATTGCGATCGTTTGATTTGTAAGTTTTGATAAGAGAACAACCCAAATAAATTCAAAGCGCCCAAATAAATCCGCTCAATCTGCAAAATCTGTGTGAAAATTTTTCGGCAAAACATAACGACACAATTTAATACCCCTTTGCATATAAACTCTTTAAAGCATAATAGTTAGAAATACCAACACAAAAGTTAAATTAAGTTTTTTGTGCACGCAGATTTTGCAGATTAGGCTGATTTCTTCCGATTCTGTAAAAAAATATGTAATCGTTCGATTTGTACATTTTAACAATAGAACAATCCAAATAAATCATAAGCAACCAAATTAATCCGCTCAATCTGCAAAATCTGCGTGAAAATTTTTCCGCAAAGACATAAAAACATAAAATAACAGGCTATAGCGTTGCCCCTTGTGAACTTAGCGGTTAAAAAAACTAACTTTATACTTAAATAAAATAAAATCGAAAACGTTTTAGGTGTTTTCGAAAACGTTTTCGATTTTATTTTCATAGTCAGGGTATAATTAGTTGTATAAGTTTACAGTAACAATCATAAGATTTACTAACCAAACCAATACCAAATGAAACCAATTAATGCGTATCTAGGCAGACTATTTTTAATGTTGTGCCTAATTTCTGTTCCCAACCATTTGTTGGCACAGGAGAAGAATACTGTTTCCGGAAAAGTATTCGACGAAACCGGACAAACTATTCCGGGAGCAAATGTATCCTTAAAGGGAAGCGATCAAAATGTGATTACAGATGTAAACGGAAGTTATTTATTTTCGAATGTAGCTGCCGGGAGTTATACCATTTCAGCAACAAATGTGGGGTATAAAAGCTTCGAGAAAAAAATTACTGTAAAAGAAGGAGAGTCAGTAAAGGAAGACCTGTTCTTAGAAACGGAATCACAGAGCCTGAAAGAAGTAGTGGTTACAGGATCATCCAGTCCACGATCTAAATTAGAATCAAGTGTGGCAATTACAACGATGGGAGCAAAGGCTATTGAAGACCGAGCCCCAATAAGTACCGCAGCTTTACTTCAAACCATTCCGGGATTCGTAGTAGAAGCCTCGGGAGGAGAAATTGGAAACAACCTTTTTGCAAGAGGGATTCCATCAGCTGGAGCTTATGAATATGTACAAATTCAGGAAGACGGATTGCCGGTTTTTGAAGACGGAGCTTTGCAGTTTGCCAATGCCGATACTTTTTATAGGTTAGATGAGACCGTTAGTAAAATGGAAGCAGTACGTGGAGGATCAGCTTCGATATTTGCGAACAATGCTCCGGGTGGAATTATCAATTTTATCTCAAAAACAGGGCAAAATGAGTTTCAGGGAAGAGCTAAATTTTCGACCTCAGATTACGGGATGTTCAGAACCGACCTTAATTTATCAGGTGCTTTAATTCAGGATAAATTATTCTTTAATGTCGGCGGTTTTTACAGAGCTGATAATGGAGTAAGAAATACAGGTTTCACTGCTAATAAAGGAGGTCAGATCAAAGGAAATTTGACTTATAAATTTGATGATGGAGATTATTTAAGAGTTAATTTCAAACATCTTAATGACAGAAATACGTTTTATCTGCCAATACCCTTAAAAAGTAATAACGGAAAAATTGAAGGCATAGACGGTTTCAATCCAAATTATGGAACGCTGACTTCTGCAAATTTTAGTCATTTGAATGTTCCGCAATACGGTGGTGGCACTTTTACTGCCGATTTAGAAGATGGTTCTCATCCTGTTATCAACTCAATCGGAGCGGAGTTTAAAAAGAAAATATCTGATAAAGTAACATTCAAAAATGCATTCAAACAAACGGCAATCGATTTGAATTACAACGCCATTTTTCCTAACGGAGGTCCGTGGACACAAGATTTTTATGCGACCGATATTCAAAAAACCACTGCCGGTAATTTAGCTTATACTTATGTAGATAATGGAGCTGCTGTTGATCCAAATGCACTAATTATGAGAGCAGATCATTGGTACATTCAGAAAAAAATGAACAATTTTGCGAATAATTTCTCTTTCTCATTTGATTTAGACCCTGTGAAGTTGACCGCAGGATACTATTATTCGAATTGGAAATCGAATCAATACTGGAACTGGAATTCGTATCTGGTAAATGTTTCTGACAATCCGCGACTTTTAAATGTAAAAGACAATACAACCGGAGTAGACCACACGTGGAATGGAGTTGAAAGAATCACTTGGCTAGAAAGAGATGCGCAAACCAAAGGTGTTTTAAATGACATATATGCCGACGCAGAAATTAAAGCCACTGATAATCTTACTTTTAATGCCGGTTTACGCTACAATAAAGACAAATATTCAGGTTATAGAGACAATGCCCGATTCTTTGCCGAAAACTTAGGGGTTTTAGACAACAATACCGCCGATGATGCCGTGACAACCGTAAAAGGAAATCCGTATACCTATTGGAGATATGATGTGAGTGAATGGTCCTATACTGCCGCCGGAAATTATAAGTTCAATGATA
The DNA here is from genome assembly GCF_044007495.1 of Flavobacterium sp. FlaQc-52. Classification (NCBI taxonomy): domain Bacteria; kingdom Pseudomonadati; phylum Bacteroidota; class Flavobacteriia; order Flavobacteriales; family Flavobacteriaceae; genus Flavobacterium; species Flavobacterium sp. FlaQc-52. The sequence continues at coordinate 641,515 of NZ_JBIPCV010000002.1, forward strand.
ATATGGCTTCTTATGTTCGATATAGCCACGGTTTCAGATCTCCAATTGAAGAATCGTTTTATGACAACGCTGCTGATTTAAGCAAGTTGGAGAATACAAAAGTGAATCAGTTAGAACTAGGTTACAAATATTCCGGTTCGTTTTTCACTGTGAATGCCAATGTATTCCATATGAATTTGAAAAATGTTGCCTTTACCGATATTTTATCGGATGGAAGTTCTGAAAACAAGTTTGCTGACGTGAACAATATTGGACTTGAAGTAGAAACCAATGCCAGATACGAGATGGTAAAACTGAATTTTACATTCACCGTTCAAAAACCGGAATATGATAAGTTTACGGGTACAAATGCAGACGGTTCTACCTTTGATTTTAATGGGAATACAGCCCGAAGAATCCCTAAATTCTTCTGTAATCTAAGACCGGAAGTAGATATCACAAAAGATTTTACAGCTTATGTACAATTCTCTTATTATGATAAAAAATTCACCAATCAGGATAATAAGCAGGTTTTACCAGCCTATAAAGAAGTTGGGGCAGGTTTAAATTATACGTACAACAACCTTCGTTTTGCGGTTGATGCATCGAATTTATTCAATGAAATCGGTTTAACAGAAGGCGATCCGAGACAAACCACGTCAGCAGCAAGCGATGTGTTTATGGCAAGACCAATTTTGGGGCGCGCTTTTAGATTCTCAGTAGCCGTTAATTTTTAATTAGTTGTTAGTTTAGATGGATGGTGACCAAATGCTGTTGTGAAAAACGGCATTTGGTATTTTTGTAACTTTAGAGAAAGAACCGTAATGCAATATCTTTCGTTAGATTATAAAACTCTGTTGCGGTAAAATAAAATAGTTTTTTGCCACAGATTACACAGATTAACACAGATTAATTTATACACAGAAAAAAATCCTTTTAATCTGTGTAATCAGTGGCAAGAAAAAAATATTCGTGGCAATTGGTGAAATTGCTTCGCCTGTTCGCTATCGCTCGAGTCATGGCAAAATATGCATGATCATAAAAGAACAAGAAATACTTAGTTACAAGTGTTCTATTAAACGAAAATATAGAATTATAGCAACCAAAAACAAGCATATTCAAACTAATGTACTGGTTTAAAAAAAAGAAATCCACGAATGAAAAACCTGGGAATTAAAATATCACTTTATCTGAACTACTTTGTCTTTGCTATTTTATTGAATAGCGTAGGGATTGTAATTCTTAAATCACAAAAAAATTACGGAGTAGACGAAGTACAGGCCAGTATTCTAGAGGCTTTTAAGGATATGCCTATAGCTATTGTCTCTTTTTTTATAGCCTCATTTCTGCCTCGGATCGGTTACAAAAAAGCAATGCTGACAGGTTTGGCATTGGTAACTCTGGCCTGTATTTCAATGTATTTCGGAAATTCGTTTGACAACGCCAAAATACTATTTGCAACGGTAGGTGTCTCTTTTGCATTGATAAAAGTTTCGGTGTATTCGTTAATTGGTACCATTACCGAAAGTCAGAAGGAACATAATGCCTTAATGAGCAGTATTGAAGGCGTTTTTATGATCGGAATTGCGTTGGCTTATTTTTTGTTTCCGGCTTTTAATGACGAAAGTAATCCGGATTCCTGGTTAAATGTCTATTGGTTTCTGGCCGGATTATCATTGCTTTCTTTTTTGTTTCTGTTTTTTACCAAATTTGAAGAAACTAAGGTAACTGCGGGAGCAAATTTTACAGATGATTTTCTACAAATGTTTAAATTGATCGCAAAAACACTTACAGTCATTTTTGTAATCAGCGTTTTTCTATTTGTAATGATCGAGCAGGGAATACTTTCCTGGCTGCCAACCTTTAATACCAAAGTACTTCATTTACCCGAAAACATCAGCATAATGATGGCCAGTATTCTGGCGATATCATTGGCGATCGGGAGGCTTGTTGCCGGAATCGTTACCAAAAAGATTAATTGGATTTGGGTACTAAGTTTTTGCGTGATAGCAGCCATGTTGATTGTCTATTTTGTGCTGCCAAATGTGGTTGGACTTGAAGTAAAAAATATTAATTCACTTTCAGATATTCCGCTTATTGGATTTGCTTTTCCGCTTATTGGGTTGTTTATAGCACCAATTTATCCTTTACTGAATTCAATTGTACTCAGTTCATTACCCAAAAATCTGCAAAGTTCAATGACAGGATTAATTGTTATTTTTTCTGCTCTTGGAGGTACATTAGGTTCGCGTATAACAGGTTGGTTATTTAAAAATGAAGGTCCGGAGAAAGCCTTTTATTTCACGTTGATCCCGATGTTTTTATTATTGATCTCCTTTTTTATTCTCAAAAAAATTACTTCGAAAAATGAAATTTAAAATACATATCAATCAGACCCTTAGTCAATTATTGGCTCAGGAAGACACTGATGGCGACAAGAAGATAACCATTGATGATAAGGGACCAAAAAGCTTTTCATTACAAGATGATAAAGGAAATTCGATTGCCATTAAAGGAACGTATCAGCTTTCAAATTTGTTACAGGAATTGGCATTGTCCAAAAAGACGAATGTTGAATTTGCGGAAATCAACTTAGCCGATATAACAGAAGATCCGGTAAAAAGAATCTCCCGAAAAATTAAGGATTTATATTGGAACGGGCTTACCAGAACGATTGATGCTGCCGGAGTAAAAAAGATTTTGGAGGATGATAAAATAGAAAATGCGATTTCGTATTTATATGTACCGGCCGGAGACACAACAGCTTTTACTTATTTCAAAAATTTAGAAGCAGCAAACCCTACCTTAAAAGTGGTTCAGTTGCCTGAGGTTATTTCGCCGGAATATGTTTTATCATTGAATAAAAAACCCGGTATTTTAGCCTTAGCGCTCCAAACTAAGAACGATACAACCGATGGAGTCCCTTTTGTAGTTCCCGGTGGCAGGTTTAATGAAATGTATGGTTGGGACAGTTATTTTATTGCCATGGGACTCTTGATTGATGACAAAATTGATTTGGCACTTGGCATGGCCGAAAACTTCAAATACCAGATTGATCATTATGGGAAAATCTTAAATGCCAATCGCAGTTATTATTTAACCCGAACCCAACCACCTTTATATACCTCATTGATTGTTGACATTATCCAAAAGTCCAATCCTGGGATTTCATGGGTTGAAAGGCACTTAAAAACAGCCATAAAAGAATACCAAACAGTTTGGATGGAAGAAGGGAAAAGGCTTACTCCAAATGGATTAAACCGTTACAAAGCAGAAGGAATTGGACTCCCGTTTGAGGTCGAGGAAGGGCATTTTGATGATATATTAGAAAAGTACGCTCCAAAATACAAGCTTTCGACCAGAGAATTTGAGAAAAAATACCTGGAAAGAGAAATTTTAGACGCCGATTTGGACCATTATTTCACCCATGACAGAAGCATGCGCGAAAGTGGTCACGACACCACAAATCGATTGGTTGGGATTTGTGCCGATTTAAATACGGTAGCCATAAACAGTCTTCTCTATAAATATGAAACTGATATTGCCTTTTTGATCGAATCTGTTTTTAAAAATGATTTCCAGTACAACGAAAACACCCGTTATTCCAGTGATTATTGGAGAAAAAAAGCAGCACAAAGAAAAGAAAAGATCAACGAATTGTGTTGGAATGAAGCTAATGGTCTTTATCTTGACTATAATTTCGAGTTAAAAGAGCAACACTATTTTGAAGCTGCAACAACTTTTTATCCCTTGTGGGCCAAAATCTGTACGCAGGAACAAGCCGCCACGTTGGTTCAAAAGACATTGCCTAAATTTAAAATGAAGGGCGGAATTGCCGGAAGTACAAAATCATCTATTGCTGCGGTAACCGAAAATGATCCTACAAGGCAATGGGATTATCCTTTTGGCTGGGCTCCGCATCAAATATTATTATGGAAAGGGTTATTGAATTACAATTTTCAGGAAGAAACACAAGAGATGGTCTATCGCTGGTTGTGGCTGATCACGCGAAATGCGGTTGATTACAATGGAACAATTCCCGAAAAATTTGATTTGTCTATAAGTTCCCATAAGATTTTTGCGGAGTACGGAAATGTGGGAACAGAATTTAATTACATCACCGAAGAAGGATTTGGCTGGATGAATGCCTCTTACCAATTTGGACTGACACTTTTAAAACCACATTTAAAAGAGAAATTATCCGATTTAGTGGATCCTGATTTGTTATTTTAAAATATAAACCTAACAGGTTTTTAAAACCTGTTAGGTTGGTTTTTAATTTTCAAGACAAACCAATTGATTTGGAGAAACGCCATACTTCTTTTTGAAAACAAAAGAAAAATGAGAGAGATCCTCAAAACCTACTTCAAGATAAATTTCAGTTGGCTTTTTCTTTTTCTGAATGAGATAATAATGAGCCAGTTCCAATCTTTTTTCAGTTAACCACTTTTGAGGGGTGGTATTAAAATGTTTTTTAAAATCTCTGTTGAAGGTAGACAAACTGCGCCCCGTAAGATAGCCCAATTTTTCCATGGGCATATTAAACATAAAATTGCGTTCCATAAAACGGATTAAATCAATTTTGCCGGGTTGGTCAAAATTAGCTAAGACACGATCAATATTTTTATCGATTGTTCTTAGTATGCTGATTGCTTCCGTTATTTTGAGAGAGGCGAGGTCTTCGGGAAAATCGCCTTCCAAATCAAAGTAAGGAATCACAGAAGCCATACAACTTTCTAATAGTGGGTGATTGTTAAAATGATAGATTTTATTTTCAAAAGGAAGGTTGGAATTAATATCGATTTTCTGATAGAATTTCTTAAGTCGTTCAACCGATAAATGCATGACCACGGTTTTATGCGGAAGGCCATTTTTAGGATAATTGATAATTGTGGCCAACTGATTTCTCGGAATCAGAAAGATATCACCGGTCTTAAAAATAGAGGTCGTATCGGCCTGTATGATTTTTGTTTCGCCCGAAATAAACCAGATCAACATATGATCTTCAAAAATCAAATCGGATTTAAAAAGTTTGTCCTCATAACAGGAAAGCTTAATGTCCCAGGTTAAATATTTAGAGATATGTTCCATCGCAATAGGATTATACAAAATGATTTAGATTGATCTAAGGTACTATAAAATAGGCTTGGAAGGGGTTTTTTGTTTCAAGTTTCATGTTTCAGGTTTCAAGTTAGATGGGTGACGGTCTTACTATACACTTTAGACCCAAGCCGAGAATGCAACCTGAAACCTGAAACCTGAAACATGAAACATGAAACATGAAACTTGAAGATTCCAAAACCCCCTCACAACATTACAACACCTGAAACACCACCCCAGTCATTTGTTCACTTAAATCCCAGAGTCTTTTTGCGTTGATTTCGTCAAGCGAATAGGGTTGTACACCGCGTATTGTAGATGGTTCGTCAAAACGATGTTCTATTTGACCTAAATCTAATTCGGCAATATTGGCATCTTCGCAATATACACCTCCAATATGGTCTAGTAATGAACTTGTTGCACACCAAATGGTGGTTGCCGCACCTTGAGGAATTGTTTTAAGTTTAGCCGCTACTTCCGGTTTTATTGCGCCCGAAGCATCGTGAGTACCCAATTGTTTGAATAATTCTATTGGTTCCTCGCGACCTAAATCAGTACCCAAAACACTTCCGGGATGTAAAGAATAAGCTCTGACTTTAAAATCTTTACCACGATTGTCTAATTCAAGTGCAAATAAATTGCTGGCGGTTTTAGATTGTCCATAACCCTGTAAAGTCTCATAATCACGATAAAGAAAATTGGGATCCTCAAAGTTAAATGGTGCCATCTGATGACCGTAAGAGGATACATTTAAAACTCTTGCTCCGTTGGCTTTTTTAAGGCTGGGCCACAATCTTGCCGTAAGTTGAAATTGCCCCAGATAATTAGTTGCTAATTGTGATTCATGACCAAGATTATTTCTGCGCAACGGAACCCACATGATTCCGGCATTATTGATTAATAAATGAAGCGGTCTTTTTGAAGCGATAAATTGCTGGGAAAAAGCATCAACAGATTCAGGATCCATTAAATCCATACTTTCAATTTCTACGTTAGCAATATTTTGGAGATTTTTTATGGCTTTGTTCAGATCCCTTGCCGGTACAATCACAGTCGCACCCGCTGCAGAAAGAATTTTGGTAGTTTCTAATCCTATTCCGGTATGACCGCCTGTTACAATCGCAATTTTGCCTGTAAGATCAATTCCCTTAATTACTTCGCTTGCCGTTGATGTAGCGTTAAAACCTGAATTGACAGGCTGTTGTAATGCACCCTGATAATTATTGTTTTCCATTTTTTTTAATGTTAATGTTATGGGACAAAATTAGAAGGATAAGAGAATGGCTATTTTGTTTAAAATGTCATTTTACTTTGTTGTGAATGTCAATTTGTAACTAACGAAGGCTATTGAATAACTTTAGATTTTCAGAAAACAAGATTTCTTTGTCGATTATTTTGTAGCTTACACATTCTATAACGAATAAGAATCTCTTTTTGAAAATATGAATCCATTAATAGAAAAACTAAAGACCTATGGCGATTTAACCGTCGAAGCAGAACGAGAGCTTGCCGGGAAAATCAATTATTTCAGCAAAAAGAAAAATGATTTTCTGTTAAAACAAGGACAAATAATGGCCAGTCTTTTTATGCTTGAAAAAGGTCTGGTAAGAGCCTATTTTATTAAAAATGATAAAGAAGTCAATTCCTGGTTTGGTGTTGAGAATGTAATAATAGGTTCAATTCTTCCTTTGTATGCGGGAAAACCGTCTTTCGAAAATATCGAATTTTTAGAGGACTCTGTGGTATATTCTATTGCAATCAATGACCTGAATGAACTTTATAAAACCTATCCGGAACTCAACACTATCGGTAGAAAACTGGCAGAAGAACTTTGTATTATTCTGGAGGAAAGAATCAATTCGTTGCATACAGAAGCTGCTGAAGAACGCTACCTGTCCCTAATTACGGAGTTTCCCGACCTTTTGCAAAGAATAAATTTGGGACACATTGCTTCTTATGTTGGAGTCACTCAGGAAACGTTAAGCAGAATCAGAAAGAGATAGATGATTTTGATGTACATCAAAAAAGCGTTTTGAATTGTTCGCTTTCTTTGTACTTTAAAATCAAAAAAAATGAAATACGTATTCTTGGGCTTAGCCATTATATTAGAAATTGTGGGTTCCAGCTTTCTTAAAAAATCGGAAGGATTTACAAAACTGGTACCAAGTATTGTAACAGTTGTGGCTTTTGTAACTTGTTTTTACTTTTTTTCGCACGCTTTAAAATCGATTCCACTTGGGTTTGCCTATGCGATCTGGGCAGGTTTTGGGATTGTGTTGACGGCGATTATTTCGGTAATTCTTTTTAAACAAAGTCTGGATCTACCGGCAATTATTGGTATACTACTTATTGTTTCGGGAGTGGTTATAATGAATGTATTTTCGAAATCGGCCACACATTAATTGAAATATTTCAGAGAAAGATATGGTCTTTGTTTGAATAAAAAAAAGCTGCTTCAATTTTTTGAAGCAGCTTTTTACTATTATTTTTGTTCGCTAATGTTAGATTTCTTTAGCTTAAGTATTCTAATTTGTTTGTTGGTCTTATCCGATAAGAAGATGCGATCCTCCAATTGTGTAATTCCCATAATCGTACCGAAAGAATTTTTTCCCATAATATCAGTAGCATTTATTCTGGCCGTATAGGTTTGATTTAAAAACTCTTCTTTTGGGTAAAATCTTAGATAATCAACCGAATCAACATTCTCAGAAGTTATGGCCCAATCAGCACCTAAAGATACTGTTGTTGGTTCGCTCTTCGAAATTGGCTTTGCCGAAGGCTGTAACGGTGTAACAAGAGAAGCTGCTGCATTGGCGCGAATGGCTGCAATATTGTAAAGCAAATAGGCTTTGGAATCTCTTCCAGCAACAACCAGATTTCCACCCGCCACATCCATAGAATACATTTCATCAAAACCGCTTAGGGTGTTTAGTTTTGCAATAGGAGTAAGGTTCCAATTACTGCTTTCTGTAATTTGAGAGGTCTCAAAAACTTTTATAGAGGCATGTTTTTCTTTTACAAAAACCAATCCGTCCTTTACGGTAACTCCAAAAACGTGAACAAAAGTGTTCCACCATTGACCGTTACCAACCGTATTGATTCCCAGATTAGTGTTTTCGTCTAATACAAAAAGACGTGAATCAACACTTCCTAAATAAATTCTGTTATTGTCAACAGAAACAGAAGAAAGGTTGGTAAAAGGAATCGTCGTACTTCCTTTGGTATAAGCCGTTAGAGACTTGATGTATTTCAGGCTTTTTGCATCAAAAATTTCAAGAACATCACCGTTGCAAACGTATAATTTACCGTTGGCGATGGTTATTCCTCTTGGATCTAAAGCTCCGGTTCCGTCTCCAATTTGTTTGGCAGTTATCGTTGCCTCTTCAGTTGGATAATAATAGGAGTAGTCTGTAGGGGCATTATTTTCATCCTTATCGCTACAACTTGTTAATGCTAAAAGCAGTACGAAAACCAGTTTAGGTATATTGAATAGTCTTGTTAGTTCCATTTTCCTTCTCCTTTATATTTTAATAAAAATGTATTTTTTGGATCGATTTTAAAAACCGGTTTTTTATAAGTTCCTTTCAGATACTGTGTTTTAGTGTAGGTTTTTAATATATCAGGGTCCGTAAATGGAAGATCGTCTAAGTAAATCAAGTATTTGTAAAACTGCGTCAGCATTTCCTGTTGTCCGCCACCTTCGCCACTATTGGCAAAATTACTGTCATGATTGTAACCGGTGTGGTGCGAATATTCATGAGACCAAAGCGACATTTCTCCGTTCCAGTGTCCTGTTACGTATCCGCCTTCGTATTGTGAAGCCAGTGCTCCGCCGCCCCATGCAGCATCACCGCCAACCATTGCCATGTAGAGCGTTCTTCCGTCAACATAGTCCCAGTAACGCTTCTCAATTTCGGCTTTTGTAAAATAGTCGTACTGGCCATTTGCATCAGCAGTATTGCCATGCCAATCTGTAGCACCCACTACCGCTGTTCCGGCAAGTGCGGCTTGTTCTTTTTTATAAACATCAAAGTTATTATGTGTTTTATAATAAATAGGATGACTCAACGCATAAGAGTAGTTAATGATCATGGTAATAGCTTCCTTGGCTAATACCGGATTCATTGGTAAAAACTTCCCAAGTTCTTCGATATGATACCCGTCGTGAAACTGAACCAATTGTGAAGATTTAATTTTCTTGAATTTTGCTAATAAAGGATCAGAGGATTCGATTGAAAATTCAATGCCTCCGGATGAGAATCCATCTATTTTGTCGATAGTAACGGTTTTTCCGTCTTCTAATTGATAATCATTTTTGGCCGCTACCAGTGGAATTTGGTGAACAGAACGATGAAAAGCAGGAATTTGTGTAAAATGATACAGTGCAAAACGTTTGCTGTAATTCGGTAATTTGGCATAGACCACCACATCTTTAAGACCAACTGGTGAATAAAGAGATAGTTGTATAGAGTCCTTTCCTTTTTGTATGATCTGTAAAGGTTGATTCACTCTAAACCATCGGTCTTTTTTGTCGTACATTCTTGCCGGATCTTCATTATCGGCAAACATGATCATCGGATGATTCGCAGCAGGTAGTTTCTCTGCATCAATTTGGGCTAAATAATGCGGTTCATAAGCATCTGGCTCACTGTCGCTACAACTTGTCTGTAGCGTAATGGCTAAAAATAAGGAGCCTATTGTGAATAGACTTCTGGAAAAGGTAGGTTTCATTGTCGTTAAAATTTTGGGGTTAAATGTGGGGTTTTGTAGTATGTTGCTTAAATAATTTCTATAGGCTTGTAATTAAATAATTAAGAATAATAGGTTTAATTTATTTGCCGGCAAAATAACGGAATTATAATAGCTCTACTGCAATTTTGAAGCAATAAATTAAAAATTATTTCGCAAGGCTTGCTTTTATTAGGGTTGAGGATTTAAGAGTGCCCACATGAGTTTTATGCAGCACTATTTTTTTTGTTAAAAGAGCTTTCAAAATTGATAGTTAAGGTTTTGGAAAAAAATATTTAAATAAAAGAACGTTCATTCACTTATTATTTTATCTTTGCTAAAAAAATGGCATGAGAATAAGAGATATTGATAAAGAAAAACTGGTTGTTGCAAGAGCAATAGATCAAATCGTGCAGGATGGATTTCAGGGTTTCAGTATGAACAAGCTTGCAAAAGCCTGCAATATTTCGGTAGCGACATTATATATTTACTACAAGGACAAAGATGATTTAATTCAGAAAATAGGGGCAACCGTTGCGATTGATTTTTTTTCAAGTACAATTAAAGACTTCTCACCTGAAATGTCTTTTGAAGAAGGATTGTGGATACAATGGGTAAACAGGGCTGGTTTTACCATGAAATATCCCAAGCAAGTTGCTTTTTTTGAGATCATTAAACACTCACCGCATGGGGAAATAATATTGAACTCTACCACCAAATTCTCAGATTTCAGAATGATAATGAAACAGTTTATTGATAATAGTTTGCAGAATAATGAACTTATTCCAATGTCTTTTGAAGTTTTTTGGGCTATTGCCTATGGACCATTATATACTTTGTTGAACTTCCATACTGAGGGTAAGAGTTTGGGAGGGAAGCCGTTTGTTCTTACCGATACAATGATGAAAGAAGCTTTTACCGCAACCATAAAAGCTCTAAAACCATGAAAAATTATGGAAACAGATTTAAACACAGTACATGTTTTTAAAACAAATATTGATAAAATTAGCTCAGCAGCTATTTTATCTGAAACACTAGATAATCATGTAGAGATACAGCAATGGAGTATCGATTACGAAGATATTGATTGCGTGCTTCGCATCGTGTCAGAAACCCTTAATCCGGATACAATAAAGAGTATCATTAAAAGACTTGGCTATGAGTGCCAGGACTTGCCTTAACCTAAAGAACAACCTGTTAAAATGGAAAAAAATACTATAGAAGCTCCTGCTTTTACCACACATCAAAAAATTATTATTGCCATATTGGCGCTTTTACAATTTACTGTTATACTTGATTTTATGGTGATCTCTCCGTTAGGGGATATCCTGATGAAAACACTTGATATGACACCCTCAAAGTTCGGTTTTGCAGTTTCCGGATATGCTTTTAGTGCCGGAATTTCGGGATTACTTGCCGCTGGTTTTGCAGATAAATTTGACCGAAAAAAATTACTGATTTTCTTTTATACGGGATTCATTATAGGGACCGTTTTCTGTGCGCTGGCCTCAACTTACGAGATGTTGCTTTTGGCGAGAATCGTGACAGGGCTTTTTGGCGGTGTAATCGGTTCTGTTTCACTAGCAATTGTGACGGATTTGTTTGTAATTCATCAAAGAGGCAGGGTGATGGGTTTTATACAAATGGCCTTTGCAACCAGTCAGATTTTGGGAATACCGGTCGGACTCTATTTTGCCAATAACTGGGGATGGCATTCCGCCTTTATTATGATTGCTGTTTTAGGTCTGTTGATTCTTGCAGCGATTATAACACAAATGCAACCGATCACAAAACATTTGGAATTACAATCAGACAAAAGTCCTTTTCTGCACCTTTGGCATACCTTAAGTAACAAACATTATCAGGTTGGTTTTACTGCTATTGCATTCCTTTCTGTGGGAGGTTTTATGTTACAGCCTTTTGGGACAGCCTTTTTGGTTAATAACATTCATATCAGTCACCTGGAGTTACCATTGGTCTTTTTCTTTACGGGACTTTCTGTACTTTTTATCATGCCTTTAGTTGGAAAATTAAGCGATAAAGTCAGCAAGTTTAAGTTGTTTGCAGTTGGATCAGTCATCTCGGTAATTATGATTTTAATTTATACCAATCTTAACCCGATCCCTATGTGGGAAGTAGTAGTGATTAATATGGTATTGTTTATGGGAATCATGAGCCGTATGATTCCGGCAACGACACTAAACACTGCTATTCCGGAGATGAAAGACCGTGGCGCTTATATGTCTATAACGTCATCGCTACAACAGATTGCCGGTGGTATTGCGGCTGTTTGTGCGGGTTTTATTGTGCATCAGGAAACCAAAACGTCTCCTTTAGAAAACTACGATATATTGGGCTATGTAATTGCGGTTATTACCCTATGTACAGTGTTTTTAATGTGGAGAGTAAATCAATTGGCAAAAGCAAAAGATAAAGTTTAACTGTAAAAAGAAGATTTTCTGGATCGTTTACGTAAGAAGATTTTCGAACAGATTTTATAAAGAACCAAACAAAAAAAAGACAATCCTTTGATTGTCTTTTTTTGTTTTTAGTATTAAAAAAACTGAAAGTAAAAACATTTAAGTAAGAAGATATGTGCAAAATCTATTCGGATTAAACAGTAATAAGGCTGCTGTCAAAATAAATTTTTCAGCGATAAAGTAAGAACTTAACTCCAATTTAACTTTTCTTTATTTTATGGGCAACAGAGGTAAAAACAAAGTTAAAAAACGATGAATATTCTGTAAAATTAAAAATGAGAATTATAGGTAAAAACTTTATAATTACTGATTATTATACTTTAATTTGGCTTTAAAATAACGATTTGTTTAAAAAATATTTTACTAAAACGATTTTGTAAACCCTATTTATATATATTTGTCCAAAGCATTATAAAGCCATTTAATAAAAAACGTTAATGAGAAGAATCACTATTAAAGATATTGCCACCGAGGCCCAAGTGTCTATATCTACTGTATCTTTTGTTATTAACGGAAAAGGCGAGAAGATGGCAATTAGTCCGGCTGTTATAAAAAAGGTTCAAGAGGTTGCCGAAAAGCTTCAGTACCGACCAAGTATGATTGCCAGTAGTCTGAGAACGGGAAAAACGAGATCAATTGGTCTTATTGTAGAAGATATTTCCAATCAGTTTTTTGCTGATTTAGCGAGGGTAATAGAAGACGAAGCGAAAAATATTGATTACAGAGTTTTTTATTGCAGTACCGGAGATGATGATCAACGTTGTGAGGAATTAGTGCAAAGTCTTTTGCAGGCCAATGTGGAGGGGTTTATTATTACACCGACAAAAAATTTAGAAAAAAGTATTGATTTGCTTTTAAAATTGCAAAAGCCGGTAGTTTTAATCGATAGGTATTTTGCCAATCAGGAAGTAAGTCACGTTGTGATGGATAATTATGAAGGTTCTTACTCAGCTACGAAATTTCTAATTAATAAAGGGCGCAAAAATATTGCCGTTGTCAATACTAAATCTGAAATGATTCAGATGAAATTAAGGGAAAAGGGTTATACAGATGCCCTGAAAGAAGAAGGGATTTATGATGAAGCCCTTACGCTTCACTTAGATTACCATACTGATGAACAAAGCAGAATCGATTCGATTGCGCATTTTTTTCAGCAAAATCCCAAGATTGACGGTGTTTTATTTTTGGCCAACTATATGGGACTTGCCGGCCTTCAGGCCTTTAGAGGAATGGGGTACAGAATCCCGGATGATCTTTCGGTGATCAGTTTTGATGATCATGATAGTTTCAAATTGCATACGCCAACCATTTCTGTCGTAGCGCAGCCCATAAATGATATTGGGATTAAATCGATTGAACTCTTAATGAGTCAGATGACAGATTTTGATTCCTTTACCGTAGAGAAAGTACTTAAAAAAGGTACATTGATTGTTAGAGAATCGGTTTAGATAACCTATAATTTTTGAAGTTAAAAGTAAAAGAAAAAGATAAATTATTGCAGTAGTTTTTTTTTAGTCATTTTACTAAATCGTTTTAGTAAAATTAGTAAACAAAAAGAATCGCTTTTAGTTGCTTCTTTTGAGAAAGAGATAAATAGAAAAAACAGTCTTACAGCTTTATTTTTCGGGCTATTCCGAGAGTTAAACTTGCCGCTTTTTTTCTTGAAATGGAGTTCAAAATTTTTATTAATATTTAAAAACAAACGCGTTAGAAACAAACAATAATCAAAACAATTAAACCAAAAAAAATGCTTATGAAACGAATTTTAGCAGTGTTAGGAATGATATTGTTCAGCAGCTTAGGTGTTGTTGCGCAAAATCGATTAATAACAGGCATAGTGGTAGATGCAGAGAACAAGGGAGTTGTTGGTGCATCGGTTGAAGTACAAGGAAAACCGTTTAATGCCATTACTGACTTTGACGGTCAGTTTAAATTAAATGTTCCTGAAGGTAAAGTTACTTTAAAAATAACTTCTTTAGGTTTTGTATCAAAATCAGTGGTACTTCAAGAAAATGAAAGCAAAATTTCTGTTGTATTGTCAGAGAGCAATCAGGAATTAAATGAGGTGGTAATTACTTCTTTCGGTGTTAAAAAACAAAAGAAAAGTATAGGATATGCCGTTGGAGAATTAAAAGGGGATGAACTGACGAAAAACAAAGAAATTAACCTAGGTAATGCCCTTCAGGGGAAAATTGCAGGGGTTAACGTTTCTGCACCGGTTACTGGGCCTTCAGGTTCCAGTCGTGTGGTGATTCGTGGTGCTACTTCGGCTTCAGGGTTTAACCAGCCTTTGTATGTGGTAGACGGTATTCCGATTGACAATACACAGCAAGGAAACGCAGGAATGTGGGGAGGTGCTGATAAAGGTGATGGTATGTCTTCTTTCAATCCGGATGATATTGCTTCGATGTCGGTTTTAAAAGGAAGTGCCGCTTCTGCTCTTTACGGGTACAGAGGATCAAATGGTGTTATCTTAATTACGACTAAAAAAGGAAAAAACGGAACAGGTTTAGGAGTAGATTTTAGCTCAAATGCAACGTTTAATACCCCTGCAAGTCTTTTGAATTGGCAGGATCAATACGGAGCAGGAGCTCCTGTAAATGGGGTTTATACGAGGTTTAGCGATTTGCAGGAACTAAGAGATTCGTACTATTTTGCCTGGGGTGATAAATACGACGGAACAAATTCACTTTCCATAGATGGTGCTACAAGACCTTACAAAGCCTATGGAAAAAACAATGTGGAAAATTTCTACAGAACCGGATTTTCTTTCAGTAATACTTTAGCTATTTCGGGTGGAAATGAAACTACTAATTTCAGATTATCTTTCGGAAACACAAAAGACGAATCTATTTTACCGGGAACAGATTTTGGTAGAAATAACTTGTCTTTGAGTTTAAACTCGTCTCCAAATAAGAAGATCAATGTAGAGGCAAATGCGCAGTATATTTCAGAGAAGAGCGATAACAGACCTTACTTGAACGATTCTCCAAGAAATCCTTCTTTCCCGACTGTTTTCCTGACTCCGGGAACAGACATCAGATGGCTTAAAAATGCTTACGATCAAAATGGAGGTGAAGCAGATTATTTTGGTGCGAATGTGTATCATACCAATCCATATTATACTACAGAACAGCCTTTAAACGAGGATCTTAGAAAACGTTTTATCGGTTCGACAAAAGTAACGTATAATATTACAGACAAATTTTATGCAAAAGCGGTTATTGGTGTTGATGATATTAATTATGAATATACTGAAATTGAGCCAACAGGAATCAATTACAATCCTGGAGGATCTTATGAAAACAGAATTGAAAATCGTTCAGAAGTTAATGCCTCCGGTTTTTTAGGTTATAGAGGAGACATCGTTAAAAACCTGTCACTAGATGCTTTTGTTGGTGCTAACCGTCAACATAACAGATACAGTGGTATTAAAATGAAAGGAAATAACTTTATTGTACCATTTGAATATTTCTATGGAAATACACAACCGGACAAAACAGAAAAATTGTTTTCTGAACGTGAAGTGAACTCTCTTTTTTACTCAGCAGATTTGGGATACAAAGATTTTTTATATGTTAGTTTAACAGGTCGTCGAGATTGGTTTTCTACTTTAGATCCAAAAGACAATAGTATTTTTTACCCATCAGTAAGTACCAGTTTTATTTATTCTGAAGTGATAAAATTACCAGAGTGGATGTCTTATGGTAAGCTTAGAGCAGGTTGGGGTAATGTAGGAGGTGGATTGCAAGATGCCTATGCTTTAGACTTAACGTATACAACACCGGACGGACAAACCGATTCGCAAGGACAACCGATTTTAGGTGTTAACGGGGAGACTGTTCCAAATAGAAACTTAAAGCCTTATAATGTAAGTACAATTGAATTTGGTTTTGAAAATACATTTTTCAACAACAGAGTAAGTACAGATTTGACTTTCTACAGCAAAAAAACGACTAAAGATATTGCTGATGCCGACATTTCTCAGGCAGCAGGATACAGAACAACCAAAATTAACGTGGGACAAATCCTGAACAAAGGGGTGGAGTTTGCAATCAACGTAAAAGCGATTAAAACGCCAAGTTTTTCTTGGAGTGTTGGATATAATTTTGCTTATAATGACAGTGAGGTTATTAGTCTTTCTGATAAGATTAACACCAAATCATTGGAAGGAAACAGAGACTCAAGAGCTTCTGTAGTTTTAGAAAAAGGACAGCCTTTCGGAGTAATCAAAGCATATGATTATTTAAGAGACAAAAACGGAAACATCGTATTAGGAACTGATGGTAAATTTTTGAGAGGTGATTTAATTATTGCTGGACAGGGAGTAGCACCAACTTCAATGGGACTTTCAAATGATTTTACCTATAAAAACTTCACATTATCTGTTTTTGTAGATGCTAAATTTGGAGGAGAGATTTATTCGGCGACTAACCAATTGGGAACACGTTACGGATTAGCTCAAAGCACACTTGAAGGTCGTGAAGGAGGAGTTGCCGTATCGGGTACAGATGTAAATGGTAATCCGGTTAACAAACAAGTATCTGCATACGATTACTGGAGAAGTTATAGTGATGTAACCTCAAACTTTGTATACGATGCTGATTTTGTAAAGCTTAGAGCAATTTCTTTTAGTTATAATTTTCCAAGCTCTTTTATCAAGAAATCACCATTTCAATCCATTAGTTTAGCTTTCTCTGCTCATAATTTATGGACGATCTATGATAAAGTTCCGAACATTGATCCGGAATCTAACTATTCTAACAGTAATGCACAAGGACTTGAAAGAGCATCTATGCCTTTGACAAGAAATTACGGTGTAACGCTTAATGTTAAATTCTAATACTAAAAAGTAAAAAATGAAAAATAAATATATAAAAATATTTTGCGTTGCAATAGTTAGTACACTGGCATTAACATCATGCGACAAAGGATTTGAGGAAATGAATACCAACCCAAATGCCTTGACAAAACCTGCGGTAAAATCAATGTTTACCCTGGCTGAAATTTATGTAGACGGACAAGATTTTTCTAATACAAGAGGGAACAATGCTTATGCAGCACAAATTGTTCAGCATTTTTCTTCATTGGGTGGGCCAGGATCAAAATATACCTATTCTCCCGAATATTCAGGTTCTCTTTTTGGAGAATCGTATGGAAAAGGATTGAATCAGATCATGCAATTGTTATCAGTATTAGAAAATACGCCTGAAAACTCTAATATGATTCAGGCTTGCAGAATCATGAAAGTATTGATGTTTCAGAAATTGACCGATACTTATGGTGAGATTCCTTATTTCGAAGCAGGAAAAGGATATAACGGAAATATCTTTTCGCCAAAATACGATACACAAGAAGCCATTTACAATGATCTTTTAAAAGAATTAGACGAAGCAGGAACAGCTTTAGATGCGAATAAACCGTTTGTTGGTAATGCCGATTTGTATTATCAAAGTGATGTGGCAAGATGGAAAAAATTAGCCAATTCATTAATGTTGAGAGTCGCCATGCGTTTGTCTAAAGTAAACCCTGCGAAAGCCAGAGAATTTGTTGAAAAAGCAGCTGCAAAAGGTGTTTTTACTTCAAATAATGACAGTGTTGTACTAAAACATGATGCAGGCCCTCCAGGTGTTAAAACGAATCCAATTACTTCTTCATGGGTTAGAAATGACTTGAACGGAGGAGAAGCAAACATTAAATACAGCAAAACTTTCATAGACGCATTGAAAAATACAAATGATCCGCGTTTAAGAATTTATGCCAAATTGGAAGCAACCGGAGATAACTCTCCTGCAAGTCAGCAAGGTCTTGCTAATGATGCTAAAGAATTTCCGGGTGGGGATAAAAAGCTTTTTTCAGACCCGAACACTTCAACAGTATTGCGTTTAGATGCACCAACTTTAATTTTGTCGTATGCCGAAGTAGAATTTATATTGGCAGAAGCAGCAGTTAAAGGCTGGAGTGTTGGCGGAACAGCTCAAAAACACTATGAAGACGGAGTAAAAGCAGCCATGGAGATTCTGACTATTTTTGGAGATAAAGTACCGGCAGTTTCAACTACAGAATACAATGCATATATCGCTGCTTTCCCTTTTAAATCTGCTGGGACAGAAGCGCAAAAAATAGAGCAAATTATTGGTCAAAAATGGATTGTTCTATTGTTTAATGGTTTTGAAGCTTTTTCTGAGTACAGAAGAACAGGTTATCCGGCGCTGGTTCCTGTTAATGATGTAAACGGAGAAACTCAAGGTACTATTCCAAGAAGATTAGTTTACGACCAGTCGGAGTTGATAACAAATGCTGACAATTATAAAGCAGCAATTCAACGTCAGGGGCTTGATGTTATGACAACCAGAATCTGGTGGGACAAATAGTTTAAAATATATATTGGTTGGTTTGTTAGAATAAGTCGGGTAATTTCCTTTTACCCGGCTTATCTTTAAATCGTTTATTGATTAAGTTCCAAATAGAATTCTTATGGTATGGATTGGATGTATTGCTCTAATGTCTTTTTTTTCGCAGCCGCTAAAATTGCTTTTGCTGAAAAAAAAGGGATTCTTTTTTAATACCCTTATAGCAATCACAGCACCAAAAAGAATAGCTTTTAGAACTGTTAATAAGTTGATTTAATATACTGTTACTACAGTTAAATTGATTAAATTGTAGTACAAATTCCCGTTAAATTATGCGCAGTATAGGAAAATGATTTCTGAATATTTTGTTAGTTATTCGTTGACATGTACCTCTAATGAGGAGGGATAATGGTGTAGCGCTTTATTCCTTCTCCTACTGCCAATAATTAAAAATTCATATACTATTAATTTATTCCGAAATAAAATGAATTTAAAAAAGCACTTTTATAGCATAATCTGCCTTGGTCTTATCCACTTTTCATCGGTAGTTACGGCTCAGAATATTGATTTAAAAAAGGATTGGAAATATCGTGAAGAAAAAACACAAAAATGGTATCCGGCGACTGTTCCCGGAGAGATACATACCGATTTGTTGAATAATAAAACAATCCCCGACCCATTTTACAGGGACAATGAAAAGAAAGTGGTTTGGGTAGAACGCAAAAACTGGGAGTACAAAACGACTTTTCAGGTAGCTGCAGCAACGCTAAAAAAGAAAAACACCGAACTGGTTTTTGACGGACTGGATACTTATGCCACCGTTTATCTTAACAATCAGTTGGTTCTTAAAGCCGACAATATGTTCCGTCAATGGCGTGTAGACGTTAAAAAGGTGCTAAAGTCAGGAAACAATGATTTGGTGATTGTATTTCAGTCCGCACAAAATGTGGTTGATTCTCTTGCTAAAAAAGACCTGCCTTTTGTAATTCCCGATAATCCTCGTGCCTATGTTCGTAAAGCACAATATCATTTTGGATGGGATTGGGGACCAAAATTCACAACTTGTGGAATATGGAAAACGCCACGATTAGAAGCCTACGATAAAAAAGAGGCAGAGAAACCGTATGTCCTAAACCGTAAAATCGAATTGGTACAACAGCCCGATAGTCTAGGTAAATCATTTTACTTCAAAATTGATGGCAAACCGGTATACATGAAAGGAGCCAATTATATTCCTTCGGATGCTTTTCTTTCCAGAGTAACCAAAAAAGAGTACGAAAAGGTAATTGCGATGGCAAAAGACGCCAATATGAATATGCTTCGTGTTTGGGGTGGCGGAATTTATGAAGACGACTATTTTTATGATTTATGCGATAAGAACGGAATTTATGTCTGGCAAGATTTTATGTTTGCCGGTACAATGGTTCCGGGCGACAAAGCCTTTTTTGAGAATGTAAAAGAAGAAGTGAAATACCAGGTGAAACGTTTGCGCCACCATCCAAGTATCGTTTTGTGGTGCGGTAACAACGAAGCCGACGAAGCCTTTAAAAATTGGGGATGGCAAAAAAGTATGAACATGTCGAAAAAAGATTCCACCCGTTTGTGGCACGATTATGTTCGGTTGTTTCAGGACAGTATCCCGAAATGGGTAAAAGAAGTAGACAATAAGCGCCC
The DNA here is from genome assembly GCF_044007495.1 of Flavobacterium sp. FlaQc-52. Classification (NCBI taxonomy): domain Bacteria; kingdom Pseudomonadati; phylum Bacteroidota; class Flavobacteriia; order Flavobacteriales; family Flavobacteriaceae; genus Flavobacterium; species Flavobacterium sp. FlaQc-52. The sequence continues at coordinate 661,829 of NZ_JBIPCV010000002.1, forward strand.
TTATATTAGTTCTTCACCTTTATTTCATTGGTCTAAAGAAAAAAGTATTACCGAAGGAGACAGTCATTACTGGGGAACTTGGTGGGGACTGGAAGATGTTGAAGTCGTAAAGAATAAAACAGGTCGTTTTGTGAGTGAATACGGTATGCAGGCCATGCCCAACTATTCGTCTATAGAAACCTTTACGTTACCCGAAGACCGATATTTGTATTCAGACATTTTACAAGCCCATCAAAAAGCAGGGAAAGGTTTTATAAAATTAGATTCCTATTTAAACCGGTATTTTATAGACTCCACTAAAATAAAAAAGATGAACGTGGAAGATTATACCTATCTGACCCAATGTTTACAGTATTATTCGCTTAAAAATATTATAGGTATTCACCGTTCTAAAGCCCCTTACAATATGGGAACTTTAGTTTGGCAGCTAAACGATTGCTGGCCAGTAGCAAGTTGGAGTGTGACCGATTATTACAACCGCCAACCCAAAGCAGCCTGGTATGCCATGCGCGAAGCTTACAGGGATGATATTACGCCTCAAATTGATTTGACCCGTCCAATTGACTTGCAGTTGGATGACCCAAAAATAAGTTGGCAGGTCAAAGGAAATAAGGTGGTTTTAAAAGCGACAAAGGCCGCAAAGTACGTATACATTTCTGTAAAAGGATACACCGGAAAATGGAGTGATAATTATATAGACCTGACCGCCGGAGAAGAGAAAACGCTTTCATTTGAAGGTAAAATAGCAAATCCCGATATTAAGGTTGTTTCTTTATACGATGTTTTGAAAAAATACAAATAATGTAGAGACGCACTGCTGTGCGTCTCCACACACGGTAGAGACGCACTGCTGTGCGTCTCTACGGGAACGTGTCAACCAAAAAACAAATAAAAATGAATAAAAGATACCAACACATTGTTTTCTCAATAATGATGCTGATTAATTTATCGGCATTCGCACAAGAAATTAAAAATAAAACCACCAATCACCCTACTGATTATACCGGTTATGTGAATCCCCTCATAGGATCTGCCGGCCATGGGCACGTATTTGTTGGAGCAAATGTTCCTTTTGGGGCGGTACAGTTAGGACCGGTAAACGTTTTTGAAGGCTGGGATTGGTGCAGTGGTTACAACTATGCGAGTAATACGATTTTAGGTTTTACACATACCCATTTGAGCGGAACAGGAATTGGAGATTTAAACGATATTCTTTTGCTTCCCGTATCCGGTAAAGTTGCCCTTACCAAAGGAACAAAAGAAGATATGGTAAACGGTTACGGTTCGTACTTCTCACACAAAAACGAAGTAAGCAAACCCGGATATTACAGCGTTTTATTAGACAAATACAAAATCAAAGCAGAACTAACCGCCAGCGAAAGAGTAGGTTTTCATAAATATACTTTTGATTCCGCTACCGATTCACACGTGTTACTGGACCTTGCGGACGGAATCGGATGGGACAAACCGGTTAAAACATTCATAAAGAAAATAAACGAAACAACACTTGCAGGATATCGTTATTCTAAAGGCTGGGCCAATGATCAGCGCATTTATTTTACAATCGAATTTTCAGAGCCAATGTCGGCTGTTACTTTATATGACAGTATTTCGCCTGTAAAAGGAAATGAAGGCGAAGGTTTGAAAATGAAAGCCATACTAGATTTTAATAGCTTAAAAAACAAACAGGTTTTGGTAAAAGTGGGGATTTCTCCTGTAAGTTACGAAAATGCTGCTGCCAATATAAAAGCAGAGATTCCAAATTGGGATTTTGATCAAGTAGTAAAAGAAGCAAATGACAAATGGAATAAGGAACTGCATAAAATTCAGATAAAAGCAGACGATAAAACCATGAAAGTTTTTTATACGGCATTGTATCACACTATGTTTGCACCGTCCATTTTTAATGATGTCAACGGAGATTACCGCGGAACCGATAAAAAAGTATACGAAAAAGCCAATTTTACCAATTACACGACTTTCTCACTTTGGGATACGTACCGTGCTTTACACCCTTTGTATACCATTACGCAACCGGATAAGATCAATGACATTGTTAAATCGTTTTTAGCTATTTATAAACAACAAGGCAGACTACCGGTTTGGCATTTAATGGGGAATGAAACCAATACCATGAATGGGAATCATTCCATAGCGGTAATTGCAGACGCTTATCTCAAAGGATACAGAGACTACGATACAGCATTGGCTTACGAGGCCATTAGAAAAACCGCCATGCAAACACGCGACGGAATGGATTACATTCAAAAACTGGAATATATTCCCGCAGATAAAATGTTAGAATCCGTTGGAAATGCTTTAGAATACGCCATCGACGATTACTGTGTGGCACAAATGGCAAAGGCACTAAACAAAACAGAAGACTATGTTTATTTTACCAAAAGAGCCAATTTGTACCGACTTTATTTCGATAAAGAAACCACATTTATGAGAGGTAAATTAACAGATGGAAATTGGAGAACGCCTTTTAATCCGCTTTCTTCAGCACATCGCAAGGATGATTATGTAGAAGGAAATGCCTGGCAATATACTTGGTTAGTTCCTCAGGATCCTTATGGTTTGATTGCTTTATTTGGCAGTGAAAAACAGTTTTTAGATAAGTTAGATGCTTTATTTTTAATTACAGATAAAGTAGAAGGCGAAGAAATTTCTCCCGACATCAGTGGTCTAATCGGACAATATGCACAAGGAAATGAACCCAATCACCATATTCCGTATTTGTATGCCTACGCCGGACAACCTTGGAAAACAGCAAAATTAATTCGTGAAATCGACGATAAATTTTATTCAACCAAACCCGATGGTTTATGTGGTAATGAAGATTTAGGTCAGATGTCGGCTTGGTATGTTTTCTCTGCGATGGGATTCTATTCTGTTAATCCTGCCAACGGAATTTATGTTTTGGGAAGTCCATTAGTAAATAATGCCGTAATCCATCATAAAGAAGGAGTTTCCTTTACTTTAAATGCCGTAAACAACAGCAATATCAATATGTACATCCAAAAAGCGGAATACAACGGAAAGCCCTACACCAAATCGTACATCACACACGATATGATCGTAAAAGGAGGAGAACTGAAATTGTACATGGGCAATAAGCCTTCAGCAACTTTTGGAGTAAATAAAGAAGACAGACCTATGTAAATAAAAGTACCTAACAGGTTTTTAAAACCTGTTAGGTATAACGGTTATCAGTCGCAGTCGCAGTCACAGTTTGCAGTCGCAGTTTGCAGTTTCTTCAAACTGATACTTAAAAGTCTTTAAAACCCTTGCAGTTATATAAAAATAGAGCCCACAGCTTACATTTTACAATTCACATTTAACAATACTACCATGAAAATAAAGAGTTTAATTTTTTTAGGATTAGTGCAATGCAGCCTTTTTGTAAGCGCACAGGTGAAGACCTTAGATCCTGTAGAATATGTAAATCCTTTAATGGGAACCCAATCTTTACCCAATCTTTCTAACGGAAATACCTATCCAGCGGTTTGCAGACCATGGGGAATGAATTTCTGGACACCACAAACCGGAAAAATGGGTGACGGATGGGCTTATACCTATACAGCAGAAAAAATCAGAGGATTTAAACAAACCCACCAGCCATCGCCTTGGATGAACGATTACGGACAATTCTCGATTATGCCGGTTACCGGTAAATCAGCTTTTACCGAAGACGAACGTGCCAGTTGGTTCAGTCATAAAGCAGAGGTTTCAAAACCGTATTATTACAGCGTTTATCTGGCTGACTATGATGTTACAACAGAAATTACCACCACAGAAAGAGCGGCTCATTTTCAGATTACATTCCCGGATAACGAAAATTCGTCTATTGTAGTGGATGCTTTTGATAAAGGCTCTTATATTAAAATTATTCCATCCGAAAATAAAATTGTTGGTTACACAACCCGCAACAGTGGGGGTGTTCCGGAGAATTTCAAGAACTATTTTGTTTTGCAGTTCGACAAACCTTTTTTGACTAATGCCACTTGGAATGAAAAAAAACTCGAAAAAGGAAAGTTAGAATTTTCGGGAACTCACGTAGGAGCAGTAGTTGGTTTTAAAACTAAAAAAGGAGAAAAAGTAAATGTAAAAGTAGCGTCTTCCTTTATCAGTTTAGCTCAGGCTGAATTGAATTTAAAAAATGAATTAGGTACCGCTTCTTTTGATGAAACCGTAGCAGAATCTAAAAAAGAATGGAATAAAATTTTAGGAAAAATAGCAGTAGAAGATAACAACGAAGACCAATTAAGAACTTTCTACTCTTGTTTGTACCGTACAGTTTGTTTCCCTCAAAAACAATATGAAATTGACACAGAAGGAAAAACAGTGCATTACAGCCCCTACAACGGAAAAGTAGTACCGGGTTATATGTTTGCAGGAACCGGATTTTGGGATACTTTTCGCGCCTTATACCCTTTATTGAATTTAGTATATCCTTCTATAAACAAAGAAATGCAGGAAGGTTTGCTAAACGATTACAAAGAAGGCGGTTTTTTGCCGGAATGGTCCAGTCCCGGTTTTAGAAATGTGATGGTTGGAAACAATTCAGCTTCTGTAGTTTCGGATGCTTATATGAAAGGATTGCGAGGTTATGACATCAATACGTTGTACGAAGCTTTATTGCATGGCGCCAATAATGAAGGCCCAATGGATGCAGTAGGAAGAAAAGGCGTGAACTATTACAATACTTTAGGTTACGTTCCTTACGATGTAAAAATTAATGAAAATGCCGCCAGAACACTGGAATATGCCTATGATGATTTTGCGATCTGGAAATTAGCGCAAGCATTAAATCGTCCGAAGAAAGAGATTAAGTTACTCGAAAAACGAATGATGAATTATAAGAACCTGTACAATCCTGCTATTGGACTAATGAGCGGAAGAAACAAAGACGGAAGTTTTCCGGCGAATTTCAATCCGTTCAAATGGGGAGATGCTTTTACTGAAGGCAACAGTTGGCACTACAGCTGGAGTGTATTTCATGATGTTCAAGGTTTAATTGATCTCATGGGAGGAGCAAAATCTTTTACAGCCAAGCTGGATGCAGTTTTTACTACACCTCCGGTTTTTGATGATAGTTACTACGGATCGGTAATCCATGAAATTCGTGAAATGCAAATTATGAATATGGGACAATATGCACACGGAAATCAACCAATTCAACACATGATTTACCTGTACAATTATGCCGGAGAACCTTGGAAAACCCAATATTGGTCCAGAGAAGTCATGAATCGTTTGTACAAACCAACTCCGGATGGTTATTGTGGTGATGAAGACAACGGACAAACTTCGGCCTGGTACATTTTCTCGGCAATGGGATTTTATCCGGTATGCCCTGGTACAGAAGAATATGTTCTTGGTGCACCCTTATTCAAGAAAACAACCTTACAGTTAGAAAACGGAAAACAGCTTATTATAGAAGCTCCAGGTAATTCGGCAAACAATAAATATGTAAACGAATTAAAGTGGGACAATACAACCTACACAAAAAATTACATCAATCACTTTGATGTATTGAAAGGTGGAGAATTAAACTTTGAGATGAGCAGTTCTCCTAATTTGCAAAGAGGCACAGCCGCCGGAGCGTATCCCTATTCTTATTCAACCTCAAAATAAAATTTATGCAATCACGTAGAAAATTTATAAAAAATACAGGAATTTTTTCAGCAGGACTATTGGCCATTCAAGCAAATGCTTTTGGACTAAATTCGGATGATTTTCAGTTTACGGTTAAAGATTTTGTGAGTAAAAGACCTCCGTTAGCAGAAAGAAAATTTACCAGTGAAGCAGTCGAAGCGGCAATTGTCAGAATCAAAAAACAAATCGCAAATCCCGAATTGGCTTGGTTGTTTGAAAACTGCTTTCCCAATACATTAGATACGACAGTCGATTTTGAAATCATTGACGGAAAACCCGATACCTATGTAATTACAGGTGACATTGATGCGATGTGGTTGCGAGACAGTACAGCGCAAATCTGGCCTTATATTCCGTTTGTAAAAGAAGACCCTAAATTGGCCGAATTGGTCAAAGGGGTAATCAATCGTCAGGCAAAATGTATCTTGTTAGATCCGTATGCCAATGCTTTTTATAAAGATTTTACTAAAGAAAGCGAATGGAAAAATGACCTGACCAAAATGCAACCCGGTATTCACGAAAGAAAATGGGAGATTGACAGTTTGTGCTATCCCGTTCGATTGGCGCATGGCTATTGGAAAGAAACCGGAGACATCAGTTTGTTCGACGACCAATGGAAAAAAGCGATGTTATTGATACTGCAAACTTTTAAAGAGCAACAACGTTTAGACGGAAAAGGAGGCCCATACAGTTTTCAACGTCAAACGGCCTGGGCTACAGATGGGGTTCCATTAGCCGGTTACGGTTATCCGGTAAAACCTTGTGGATTGATTGTGTCAACGTTCAGACCAAGTGATGATTGTACTTTGTTGCCTTATTTAATTCCAAGCAATATGTTTGCGATTGAAATATTGAGTTATCTGATCGAGATATTCTCTTTGCCGGCACTTAAAGACACTGATTTAGTGGCCAAAGCAAAAGAACTAAGAGAGCAGGTAAAAAAAGGATTAAAAGAAAATGGAATCATAGACCATCCGAAATTCGGAAAAATTATTGCTTTTGAAGTGAACGGATACGGTAGTTTTCACATGATGGACGATGCCAACGTTCCTTCTTTACTGTCATTGCCTTATTTGGGAGCAATCGCACCAAACGATCCTTTATATCTTAACACCCGAAAAGTGGTGCTTTCAGAAAACAATCCTTTTTTCTACAAAGGAAAAGCAGGAGAGGGGATTGGGGGTCCGCATACAGGAGTAGATACAATTTGGCCGATGAGTATTGTGCTGAGAGCGATTACAAGTGTTGACGAGAAAGAAATACAAGCCTGCATTAGCAATCTGATCAAAACAAATGCAGATACCGGATTTATGCACGAATCTTTTCATAAAGATGATGTTGCAAAATTTACCCGAAAATGGTTTGCTTGGGCAAATACCTTATTTGGCGAGATGATTGTTCACACCAGTAACAAATATCCACAAATTTTAAAGAATAAAAATATTTAAAGAAGCAAGTTAAACGAGGAAAAATGAATACACCACACGCCATTGGGCTAGATATAGGGGGGACACATATTACAGCAGCAGTTATCGATATAACAGAGATGAAAGTTATCGACTACTCTCTGCAAAAAGAATCTTTTGACTCTAATTTACCGGTTGATCAGGTTATGACCATTTGGGAAAAAGCAATTTCTGCCGCAATAGAAAATTCTAAAATTGAAAGTATGGCTGGTTTGGCAGTGTGTATGCCCGGTCCGTTTGATTATCAGGAAGGGGTTTGTTGGATAAAAGGACAATCCAAATACGAACATTTTTACGGATTGAATGTTAGAAATCTGCTTTTGGACAGTCTTAGTCTCTCAGCCGATTTTCCGGTACTTTTTGAAAATGATGCCGTTTGTTTTGGAAAAGGAGAGGTTTTCAAACAGAAAGAAAACTTGTCCAAAAAAGTAATTGCAATTACGCTGGGTACAGGCTTAGGGGCTTGTTTTATTGACAAAGGAGTTTCGGTAACCACAGGAGATTTGGTACCCTTAGACGGAGAAATATACAATCTGCCTTATAAAGAAGGTATTGCCGAAGACTATGTTTCGGTACGTGGGCTTTTATCCCATTATCATGCTTTAAGTGGTACAACACTAAATAATGGGTTAGAATTGTATAATTTGGCAATAAAAGGAGATCAATTAGCAATCAGCGTATTCGAAAAAATGGGTACTGATTTAGCAGCAATTGTTATTCCGTGGATACAAAATTTCAGTGCGGATCACATTATTATCGGTGGTAAAATAGCCAATGCCGGTGCTTTATTTTTGCCATCCTTTACGAAAAGTGTAAAAGAAGTCGGTATCGAAGTTCAGGTTTCTGTTTCGAATGACAATGAAGCCGCTGCATTGTTAGGAGCGGTAAGTTTGCTTTGTACATCGCATTCTAAATAATAACAAGAGGACTAAAAAGAAATCAATAGAGCGCAATAACGAAACGCATTTATAGGCAATTGCGACTAATGAATAAGTGGTTTAATTCTTATTTGACGTTTGTGTCTGAAAATTAATCGATTCAGGAAAATGGATTGAATTGTTTAAAGGATTACTCGGAATAACCGAAAGCGACGTAAGCAAATAAGTAAAAAGTGCTGTTAGAAAAGAAATCATAATACTACTGATAATTTAAGGTGATGGGCAGTAAGACTATACTGCCCTTATTTTTTTTAAGTTTAAAACAGTTGCGGAATAATTTTTAGAAACTCTCTTTTGTTAGAAGTCGCAGATCTTATACTTTTCATCAGAGCTTTTTGAGTTCCTGTTTTCCGACTTCTATCTTTGATGATCTCGCCAAGTCGCCAAGCCGCTAAGTTTTGTCTTCTTATTTTTAAGCTTTCCCCTTTCTCATTAAAACTTTGCGATTTTGCGACTCTGCGAGATTTTTACTCCCTCCACAACTTTTGAATTTGATGCATAGATTTGAACGCTTTATAAAAGCCATTAAAAATTATAATTGACTTGTACAGCAGCATAAGGAGCAGATTTAAACTGAAATTTATCCTTAGTACTAAACATACTTTTTAAAGATTTCTCTGCATAATAGGCTGGACGTGCTCCGCTAATTCCCACTGTAATAGGGATCGTAATGTGTTTGTTAATCTTAAACTCCGGTCTTAATCCTCCGACCATATATTGATGGGTAAAGATGACCTCTTTTCCTGCTCTTTGAGTAAGTGCCATTTGCCCATTCATCAATCCAACAATACTTAGTGTAAAGTAGTCTGTCAGTTGATATCCTGCTGACGCTCGTACACCATCTAAAAGTGAAACATTAAAGACGTATCTCCCGGGAGAATTATAGCTAAGATATAAAGCCGGGAATACCATAGGGAACCCAAATGAATTGTTGAAAGCAAGTCCACCACCCAGATCTAATTTAGTATTGATTTTTTTGATAAAAATGACACCCGCGTTTCCAAGAATATTTCTGGCGCCCATTTTAGAGATTTGGGTTTGATCTGTAAATACTCCCGCTCCAACTGCTGTCAGAAGACTCCATTTTTTGCTAATCGGACGCATATTATACAACGAAAAGGATGCATTCACAATATCGGATACAACAAGTTCTTCGGTAAAATTTTTATTGTCCAAAGAAGCGTAAGCACCCGCTAGGGATACGCCCCAAACAACAGGAAGATTGTCTTTGTTCGTTTTCATTGAAATCGGAATATTGGCAGTGGCCTGATAAACGATTGCGGATCCTTTACCGTTTCCAATATTGTTATTCTCTTCATCGCCGTAGCGTGATTCCCCAATATATTCGGTTTGAATAGATATTTGTGCTTTAGCCTGCGTGATTCCCATTAGTAAAACTAACAAAGTAAGTAAGGAAGATGTTCTCATGATTTAATTTTTTTATTTGACAGGGCAAAACTATTCCAAGAGTTAAAAGTTTTTTTTTGGTTTTGACCAATGGCTTGCATTTGTTGACCAGTGGTTCTTGATATGATAGAAAATGCATTAAATTTACAATCAAACTTTATCAGTATGTTTACAATCAAAAGAATCAGCCTTCTTTTTTGGATCTTTTTATTCCTTGTTATTTTTTTGCAGTTAATGCTTTCCGGTATTCCAAAATTTAGTTTTCCGTGTGCTTTTTTAACTGCAGGTTGTAATGTGCTGACCCTGCGTTTGCATGTATGTTTTCTGAATGTATTTATAAGAAAATATATGGAAACACATGATACGGGAAAATTCGTGTTTTCGGTACTTTTTATTAGTTCCATCACGGCCTTTTTTATTACAATAGAATGTTATTTAATAATTCGCTTTATGATGCCTGAAGCTGTTTATACGAAAAACGATATGATTTCCATGTTTTTTGGAACGTTTATGGCCAGTATCTTAGTTTCGGGTATGTGTTATTCTATCGAAATGTTTCGAAAGAATGTCGTCGCAGAGAAAAGACACCAGGAACTAAGAAATAGTGTGCTGGAAATGGAAATCGATCATTTAAGAACCCAACTTAGCCCGCATTTTACCTTTAACATACTCAATAACCTTCAGTTTTTGATTCGTAAGGACCAGGATGAAGCCTTAGAATTGTTGTCGGCCTACAGTAAAATATTGCGTTATTACGTCTACGAATCTCAGAATAAATGGATCAGATTAGACAGCGAGATTACTTTTCTAAAACATTATTTTGAGTTAGAAAAAGGCCGCTCGGAGGAAGATCTTGAGATTTCCTGTCAATGGGACATACCCGAAAATACACTTTTGGTAATTCCTTTTCTCTTATCGACATTTGTAGAAAATGCGTTCAAACACGTTTCTTCTTTCAGCGAAAAAAAGAACTACATAGAACTGCATGTTTTTTTAAAAGAGGGAAATCAATTGTTTTTGAAGATAAAAAATTCATTCGATTCAGAAGTGTTAAATCGCAAGAAGGCGGGAGTAGGGTTGACTTATGCTAAGAAAAGATTAGAACTTTCCTATAAAGACAATTATGATTTAGAGTTTGTTTCTGAAGCAGACTCTTATAGTGTAAGCCTTAAATTAAACTTGACTAACGAATGAAATGTATCGTAATTGACGACGAAAGAATTGCCAGAGAAGGTCTGGATTCTTTTATAAAAGAGATTGATTTTCTAAGTAATGAAGGGGTATTTTCTAATGCACATCTGGCTCTCGAAAAACTAAAAACAGAAACCATTGACCTGATCTTTCTGGATATAGAAATGCCATTGCTTAACGGACTGGAATTTGCAAAACGAATTGCAGACAAACCTTCGATGATTGTTTTTACAACAGCCTATTCGGAGTATGCCCTCAAAGGCTATAAGGTAAATGCTGTAGACTATTTGTTAAAGCCGATCTTTTTTGAAGACTTTAAAGCCGCGGTTTTTAAAGCCAAAAAGCTGTATGATTTAATGTATCAGCAGGAGCTGATTTCGAAACCTTTGTTTTTTAAAGAAAACGGGACGACTGTAAAAGTGCATCCAAGGCAAATAATGTATATCAAAAGTATGCAGAATTATATTGAAATATATACAGAGAACAGTAAAAAAATCATCATTCATCAAACCTTAAAAGGCATTATGGATGAGCTTTCCAATGCTGACTTTTTACAGATTCATCGCTGTTATATTGTGAATGCAAAATACATAACACATATTGACGGTTTCAAACTCTCCGTAAAGGACACCGTTTTGCCGATTGCAAGAAACAGAAAGAGGATAGTGATGGAGCATTTCAAAAACGAATAATAATGATTTTTAAAAGATCAAAAAGATTCTAAGTATCTAAGGTACAGAGTAAAAAATAATGATTTTAATAATTAAAATCGAAAGCTTTTTGAATAACCTCTCGCTTTACCTCAATGTCATTAAGTTAAGGATTATCAAAAAAAGTCGCACGCAGATTTTAGCGGATTAAAATGAAAAAATCCGCAGAATCTGCAAAATCTGCGTGAAAAAACAGCATTAACTTAGTTTAGCTGGAGCTAAATTGTCAACAGAACAACAGGCAGCCTGAATTAATTATTTAACAAGGTTATTCATTTGATTTAATGATTATATTTGAGAGTATAATTGTAATTTATATGAAACGATTAAAAATTGTAGCGGTGTTGGTATTGATTAGTTTGGTGTTAATCCTCTTTGTGGATTTTGATGTCAAAGGTGACATTCCCGCTGCACCAAAAAAGAAACTCCCTAACCAACCCGGGATTGTATTAACTTTTGATGACGATTATGTAGATACCTGGTACAATGCCGAAAAAGAACTGCGTGCCTACAATTGGAAAGCTACTTTTTTTATCTGTAAGTATAGTGCCTTTACACCGGAACAAAAAGAAAAGCTGCATTATCTTCAGAATATGGGACATGATATAGCCGGACATGGTTACAATCATGAAAATGCCGTTAAATATGCCGCTCAATATGGACTCGACGCTTATATAAAAAACGAAATCCTTCCGCTAAAAGAAATCATGCGCAAAGATGGATTTGATATAAAGTCTTTTGCCTATCCCGACGGAGCCAGAAACAGTCAGTTGGATAAAAGGCTACTCAAATATTTTGACTTTATAAGAGGTACAACTTACGGCGAACTTAGACCGGAAGCTCAGTATTGTTATTATGAGAACAAACGTGTGATCTACGGTTTAGGAATAGACGAAGACTACGAACAGTTTAATCTGGAATATTACAAAAGCCTTTTACTTTACGCAAAAAAGCACAATAAGATTGTCATTTTCTACGGACATAAAACAGTAGACAAAGTAAACGACAGGTTAGAAACTCCGATCGGATTACTGAAACAGCTTTGTGCATTCGCAATAGAAAATAACCTTAAATTTTATTCGGTTGATGATTTAAAGAACTTAGAAAAGTGATTGATTTCATTGGACCGCAAGGAACTTTGCTTTTAAGTTTAAAAACCTAATCTAGATCTATAAGTAGTATAACATAAAACCCACCATTATGAAATCAGATTTTTACACCAAGTTTATTTTGACCGTTATCGCAATTTGTCTAAGCATTCTTACGCTTAAAAGTATTGACTTTATTCCAAAAGCTTATGGAGGAAGTTTAAAATCTGAAGATAAGAAACCGTTTTTAAATACGAATTACGCTTTAGTGCCTGTAAATTCTAATGGCACAATAGATGTCAACATAAAAAGTAGTTCAATGCTTGATGTCAATGTTAGTAAGGTCACTACATCAGATGAATTAGAAGTTAATATTACTGAAGTAGCAGGTTCTTCTCTACTATATGGGGCAGTGCCGGTAAAAATAAAACAATAGCGTTTGTGCCAATGGCAAGTAATATGATATTGTACTAGAATAATTAAGGAAAATCTAATCTAAATAACAAAGTAAATTATGTCAAAATGCAGTAATTGTGGCGTTAAAATTGGTTTTGTAAACAGACCAACTTTTGGCCAGGGAAAACAAAAAGACGGAACTGAAATTTGTCTAAAATGTTTTTCAAATAAAGCCAAAGGAATATATCAGCAACCAGTAGAAAATACAGTAGTAGATTTAGAACTGGATACCATGCAGAAATTACAATTTAAAAAATTCATTTCAGAACAAAGCGGAATGAATTTGCAAGATGTTGATAATTATTTAGAAACACTTTCAGGTACGGAAAAAGAGGAACTAATTAGAAGTTTCAAGAAAAAAAATACAACAGTTACTGCACAGTCCACTGGGAATAATGACGGCCTCATTTGTCCAAAATGCAGATCCAATCAGGTTTATGCGGACAAAAAAGGATTTAGTGGAAAAAAAGCTTGTTGTGGTGCCATACTAGCAGGTCCTTTTGGACTTTTATGCGGTACACATAAATCAAATAAAGTTAGATTGACCTGTTTAAATTGTAAACATTCCTGGTAAATGAAGTTAAGCGAATATACATTAGGCTGTCACGGAATTCCTGAAAGATGCTTCTCCATTAATAAAAAACACATGCCTTTTTGTGCCAGATGTTTAGGCGCCAGTATTGGACATATTTCAAGTGCCTTATGTTTTTTTTGGTATTATTTGCCGTCGTTTTATATTGCTGTTCTTGGATTAGGTGTAATGTTTGCCGATTGGTATTTACAAAACACACTCAAGAAATACCACAGTAATTTGATGCGACTTGCTACAGGAATAATTGGCGGATTTTCAATGGGAATTATACTTTGGAGTAGCATAGGTTTTATACTAAAGTCTCTCAGTTTCATTTAGAGTGAAACGGAGAGACTATTATAGAAAGCGTAAAATTTATCCTTTTACAAATTAAGTTTTCGGTATTGCAAGGGCGAAAGTTGCTTTAATTCTTTGAATTTTCGGTTAAAATTAGAGATGTTATTAAACCCGCATAACTCTGCAATTTCTAATACAGAGAGCTCTCCGCTACTCGATAATAGTTTTGCCGCCCGCTCAATCCGGACTTCGATGAGAAACTGAAAAAAAGATTTGTTGGTCCGGACTTTAAAATACCGGCAAAAGGCATTTTTAGTCATACTCGCTATGGAGGCGATTTCATCAAGAGTAATGTTTTTTTGAAAATTGGTCATTACATATTCAAAAACGGTTTGCATTCTCTTGCCTTCATTATCCGTTATTTTTTTATGATACAAGTAATTAGAGAGCGAGTTGTTCTCTGAGACCGAAAGCCATTTTACAATATCCAGAAACAATATAAAACGAGAATAGCTGTCCGCTTTTTTGAGCTTCTTAAAATATTTAGTGACTTTTTTGGGAGCATTGTGAATGATGAATCCATTTTTGCTGCTTTCTAAGATCGGATGAATGTTTTTGAAGGTAGGCAATTCAAAAAAATCCTTTCCAAAAGAATTAAAAGTAAAAAATAAAGTTCGCATAATAGAAGTTTCGTTTTCCTGAACGTCGCTTCTAAAAACGTGGGGTAAATTACTGCCAATCACTAATACATCGCCTTCGCGATATTGTGAAATGGTGTCTCCGGCAAAAATGGCTCCTTCTCCTTTTTCGATAAAGCTGATCTGAATTTCTTCGTGTTGGTGTAATTTGTCGTAAAAAGAGATTTCTATATCTTCTTGATAGATAAGGGGTTCTTCTCCAGATTTGGGGATCTTAAATGGAAAAACTTTCATGGTTTGGTTGGTTAGTTATAATCAAATATATTGCATTTTAACAAAAAAATGATGATATAGTGATCAGTTTTTTATGTTTATTGACTATACAGGGTAATATAGTATTGTTTTGAGGTAATTATTTGCCTGAATGCTCTGTTGTTTCTAGATAATTTTGGTCTATAATAAAAAATCAATAGTATGAGTATTCAATGGAACGGCGTTATGCCGGCAGTAACTACAAAATTTACTGCAGATGATAAGTTAGACTTCAATATGTTTGAAGTTAATATGAAGGCACAATTAGAGGCCGGTGTATCAGGAATTATTTTAGGTGGAACATTGGGGGAAGCCAGTACACTTTTGGAAGACGAGAAAAGAGAGTTGGTCAAACATACTGTTGCACTTACTAATGGTAAAGTACCTGTGATTATGAATATTGCAGAACAAACTACAAGAGGAGCAATTTTGGCAGCCAATAAAGCGGAGCAAGATGGAGCAAAAGGTTTGATGATGTTGCCTCCAATGCGCTACAAAGCTTCTGATCACGAAACGGTAGTTTACTTTTCTGAAGTAGCCAAAAATACTTCTCTTCCGATTATGGTCTATAACAATCCTGTCGATTATAAAATCGAAGTGACCTTAGACATGTTTGAAGAATTATTAAAATACGATAACATTCAGGCCGTAAAAGAATCTACAAGAGATATCTCAAATGTGACGCGACTGATTAATCGTTTTGGAGATCGTTTAAAAATCTTATCAGGCGTTGATACATTAGCATTAGAAAGTATATTGATGGGGTCTGACGGATGGGTATCAGGTTTGGTTTGTGCCTTTCCGGCAGAAACTGTCGCGATTTTTAACTTGGCTAAAGCAGGAAGAATTGATGAAGCTTTAAAAATTTACAGATGGTTTTTACCTTTATTAGAGTTGGACATTAATTCTTTTTTAGTGCAAAACATCAAACTGGCAGAAGTGGCTACAGGAATAGGCAGCGAGCACGTTCGTGCCCCAAGATTACCACTTCAGGGTTCAGAAAGAGAGAAAGTTTTGGGTATCATAGCCGAGGGATTGCGTACCAGACCAACATTACCGGATTATAAAAACTTATAGGAATGTTGCTCAACGAGTAATTATTTTTAACACATAGGAAAATAGAAAAAAAGCAGGAAGAAGTATATGGCAAATCATAATTTGACGCGTAGCTTATGTGATTTTAAACAAAGTGAAACGCCTTTTCAGAGAAATGAAACTATGTCTCTATGTGTTTAAAAAAAAAGATTTTTAGGAAGGTAGCCTATCAAAATAGTACAATCATTAGAATCGATTTTATAGGTTACATTCTTTTAAGTAGGCATAATATTTATTTATAATACCAACAAACATGATTACAGGAAAAAATTATATAGGAAGTCAACTCAAAGCTGGGGGAACAAAAACCGTAAAAACGTTTAATCCGCAATTAAATATCGAAAATCCTTGGGTTTTTACAGAAGCAACTCCTGATGAAATTGAAGAGGCTGTTGCTTTAGCCAATCAGGCATTTACCAGTTATAAAAAATGTTCCGGTTTAGAAAAAGCGCAGTTTTTAAATGCTATAGCAGATGAAATTTTAGCGTTAGGGGACGAATTGTTGGTTCAATATTGTAGCGAATCCGGTTTTCCAAGGGGAAGAGCAGAAGGAGAACGAGGCAGGATGATCGGACAATTGCGTTCGTTTGCTGTTATGCTTACCGAGGGAAGCTGGGTTCAGGCTACAATAGACACTGCAATACCGGACCGACAACCGGCTCCAAAAGAAGATTTACGCAAGATGTTGGTACCATTAGGACCAATTGTAGTTTTTGGCTCCAGTAACTTTCCTTTTGCATTTTCAACCGCAGGAGGAGATACCGCTTCGGCTTTAGCTTCGGGTTGTCCGGTGATTGTAAAAAGCCATTCCATGCATATTGGAACCGGAGAAATGGTTGCTTCGGCTATTATTAAAGCAGCACAAAAAACAAATATGCCCGAAGGTGTTTTTTCAAATCTGGTAGGAGGTGGAAGAACTTTAGGTACCAGTTTGGTAAAACATCCACTAGTAAAAGGAGTTGGATTTACAGGCAGTATTAGCGGAGGTCGTGCTTTGTGCGATTTGGCAGCGCAACGTCCCGAACCAATTCCGGTTTTTGCCGAAATGGGAAGTGTTAATCCTGTTGTATTGTTGCCTGAAGCTTTGAAAGTAAACAGTCAGAAATGGGCAGCTGCTTATGCGGGTTCTATTACTTTAGGAGCGGGTCAGTTTTGTACCAATCCCGGTTTATTACTGGCAGTTAAAGGAGCTGAATTAAATGATTTTGAGACCGAATTAACAACAGCCATCGAAAAAATAGAGCCTTTGTGTATGTTGCACTCCTCGATGCAAGCTGATTTTGAAAAAGGAATTGCAGAAAAGGAAAGCCAAAAAGGGGTTTCTAAAGTCGCTCAGTTTAAAGGAGAAGTATCACCCAATTACGGTCGTCAGACTATTTTGAAAGTAAGCGGAGAAGATTTCTTAAAAAACGAATCATTAAGTCATGAGGTTTTTGGACCTTTTTCGATTCTCGTGGAATGTGAGGATGAGGTACAGTTGATCCAAATAATTAATAAATTAGATGGACAGTTAACCGGAACAATTATCAGTGAGGAGAAGGAATTACAAAAACACCAAGCCGTAATTTTTGCCTTGCAAAATCGCGTTGGACGTTTGATTTTTAACGGAGTTCCAACAGGAGTTGAAGTATGCGCGTCTATGTTACACGGCGGACCGTATCCAGCCTCTTCAGATTCGAGGTTTACGGCAGTAGGAACACATGCTGTTTACAGATGGGTGCGTCCTTTGAGCTATCAGAACTGGCCGGACGATTTGTTGCCAGCCGAGTTGCAAAACAATAACCCGCTGCAAATTGCACGAACAGTAAATAATAAACTAACACTAGCCGGTTGTGACTAATTTTTTAACACATAGAGACATAGCTTTAAAAGCTTAAAAAGAGGGATTTTACTTATTCGTAAATCATATAGAAATCTATGTGAAGGATATGTGTTTCTTTTTTGTATTCCTCATTATGTTAAAGAAAATCTATGTGTCTATGTGTTAAATAAAATTTTATAAATAAAAACTAACACTAGTCAGTTGTGACTAATTTTTTAACACATAGACACATAGATTTAAAAGCTTAAAAAGAGGGGTTTCACTTATTCATAGATCATATAGAAATCTATGTGAAGAAATGTATTTCTTTTTTTGTATTCTTCATTATGTTAAAGAAAATCTATGTCTCTATGTGTTAAATAAAATTTTATAAATAAAAACTAACACTAGTCAGTTGTGACTAATTTTTTAACACATAGAGACATAGCTTTAAAAGCTTAAAAAGAGGGGTTTCACTTATTGATAAATCATATAGAAATCTATGTGAAGAAATGTATTTCTTTTTTGTATTCTTCATTATGTTAAAGAAAATCTATGTCTCTATGTGTTAAATAAAATTTTATAAATAAAAACTAACACTAGTCAGTTGTGACTAATTTTTTAACACATAGAGACATAGCTTTAAAA